>JAFGQN010000062.1 GCA_016935665.1 Deltaproteobacteria bacterium
AAAAAAAAGACGATGAGACGAACGCATGACGATTCCGCGTGATAACTTTACCGTCCTGACTACGTCCCCCTTGTTCCCCGTCCCCCTTGTTCCCCACAGTACTGTGAGACAAAAAATTTGTACCGACGTATGGCATTGATTCGCAGCTTTTTTTCCAGCGAGAAGAATCTCGGATTCATGCCTCGGCGCTCTTCTGTGGATTGTGGTCTGGCTGTGTATGATTGCTTTAAAACCGCTCCCATTCCCATGAATGTCTGACGGCTTTTTCTCATTGCTTCCGCAATTTCGTTTTCCTGCGCGGACAATTGTTCTTCAATCAGCTTTTCATAGGCGGCGACACGCATGTTCTCACGCGACATCGGTACATGAATCCGCAGCTCTGCCGTTTCAGGCATGGTGCCATCACGTTGAAAATATTTGTCTGGACGCTTTACTGTTCGTGAGTGACTTTGTTTGCAAAGCCATACGCCCTGCCAACGCGATGCTTTGGCCGTTAGATGGGCGTTGACTGGATTGATAAGACAATAAACAATCTTGCTCTGGATGTCCTCCGCCGATTCCAGCGGAATAACACTGGTTTTTTCCGATGACCAGAGATTCTCCCATCGACCGCGGGAACAGTTCATCGCTTTGGCCACATACTTGTGCACCCATGCGTAAAACTGCGCGATCCTTTCTTCAGGGTCGGATATCACCGCATGCCAGTGGTTGCTCATTACACAGGCGGCATTCAACCGTACACCGGTTTTCTGTGCAGCAATAGCAATGCAATACAAAAAGATTTGCGTGTTTTTCTTTGTCGGCTTCAACCAGAATTCCCGCTGAGTTGTTCGCCGCGTAATGAAGTAGGTTGTATTGGGTAGAAATTGTCTGGGTAGTGTCATAATCCCCTGTCGGCCGTTTTGAGATTTTGCAAAAAAATTAAAAAAAATAACCGGGGACAGGTTTTTTGTCAGAAATTGCAATTGTCTTTCCGGGGCATCGGAAATTTTCAATTGATAAACTGTGAGGAATCTGCAGTGCTGCGTCTCCGGAAGGTTCTCCCACGCTGTTGAACATTTCTCGCAAAGATCTGGAACGTTCTCGCATCAGGTTTCATGCTTCTCACAGGGAACGACGGCTGTTCTCGCAGGGGGCGGCGGTCTTCTCACAGGGAACGACGGCTGTTCTCGCAGGGGGTGGCGGTCTTCTCACATGCCCCTGGGTTGTTCTCGCAGGGGGGCGGCGGTCTTCTCGCATGCCCCTGGGCAGTTCTCGCAAGGGGGCGGCGGTCTTCTCACATGCCCCTGGGTTGTTCTTGCAGGGGAATTGGGACTTCTCGCAGAGTGCAAGGGTGTTCCTGCAGGAGCCCTGGGGCCTATCGCTGAACTGGCGGCGGCTGTCTCGTTTGGGGATGCGTCAGCGGATGTGCCGGCGGTGGGTTTGGCGGTGCGGTGGCGTCGCTGGTATTCGCTGGCGTAGCCAACCAATTTGGTAAATCGCAACGCTCGCCACCTGGACTGCGCATGACGCGATGCCGCCAGTCGCACCAGAAATCCGTCCACCCGCGTCATATCAAGCCCCGCCTGTTGCAGCTCGGGCAGATCGTTCTGCATCCATTCATACAAATCCCCAGCATCCTGGTGATACGTCCCTCCCCATGGATAGGGGGCAGGGGAAATTTCGACACGATCAGTCGAATGGGGATTTTCACCCCGCTCACCAGGAACTTTGTCGAAAGAAAGCTTTATGACTGGAAGTCTGCAACGGATTTCGGATGATGACTATTGACTGCGAACAACAACGAATGGACAAAGTTGCTACACCGGTGTTCACTTTTGCGTTGCAAAAGATGAACTGAATGGTCGCAGCCATTACCGACGGAGCATCCATAAAGAAATATCTCGATGGCGTCGGTCTTCCTTCCGAGCCGCAGGTCCCGATGCCCGCCAGGCGTCCTCCACAAAAGGAATTTGACCATTACTTTGAAGGCGCCTGATTTTTGTCAGTTTTTTGAGATTACAAAATCTCAAATTGATGTATTGCGGCGTCCTTTGTTGGAAACGAAGTGAAAGATTCCCGTAATACCAAATATAAATCACCATTTTTGATGCACTTCAGATGAAATGAATGCTTTTTTTTTGGATATGAACTCAAATGTGAACGAAAAAAAGGCAATTATGCCATCCGGAAGGTAGATGCGAAATGGCTTTTATACTTCCTAACGGTTAACGCCTGTACAAAATGGCAATTCCCCTCTTTCTCCCTTTTTCAGCGTGAACGGCGAGGAACGATCGGGTTCGTTTGTTTGGAATTACTTCGGGTGGTTCGAACCGGAGATCCATTACTGGTTTTCGTTTTATCTTTTCCGTTTCCCGATGGCGTCAGCTTCACAAAGCGTCGCTTTCCTGGAGTTGTACGGTACATTCGAGGGGTCCCCTCGTGGGCGCGTAACGTATACGTACCCACGCCTACACTGAGCATGTCAAACCGAATCCAGTCCGACTTAAAGGTTCGACTAAACGATTTGTATCCCACAGTGAATCCAAATCGAATTTGCGGAATTAAAAACAACTCAATTTCATATCGAAGGTCCCGCAGCTCAAAGCCATATGATTGATTCACCGCTGACTGATCGTTTTGCAGCGAGAGCCGACCAAGATTGGCTTGAAGGGTCAAAGGCTCTTGATTGGCAAACAAAAGGTCGCGTGTGTTTTTGCTTTGCTCATCAACGATATCACTTTTTTCCAGTCTGATTTTTGCGTTGCCGTTGAGCATTACACCTGTAATCAGGCTGCCTTTCAATGCTTCAAACGTCAACTCTGTATTCGTCAACCTGGCCGGGATCTCTATATCCACGCCACACGACGGGCATTTGGGCCCAAAGGGAGGACGGGTATTTTGCGTGAACCGCAACCCGTTTGTGGCGGTGTAACTCTTTTTGACGACATCGGTCCCAAATGCGCGAAATTTATATCCAAATCCCGTCTGAAATTCCAAAACAAACTCATTGCCATCAAACAGTTTGTCGCTGGGCAATCCCACTCTCTGGTAGAAAGCGCTGTCCGCATCCAGTGTTTTGACGCGCAACTCCGTATCCACCCTCAGCGGTTTGTCTCTGCGATCATAAACCAACACGTTGGTGGGAGTCATTTTTGCGTCCACTTCGATGGGCACACGAATACCAATGCCGTATCCCGCACCAAACGTGAGTCTGAAAAATCCCACGCCAAACGTCCATTTTCTCTCCCACAAAAAAGACTGACCAAACGTAAATCCCGCCAAAAACTCTTTTGTCACCTCAAACGTTCCATCCACCTCGTATTTCGGTTCATCTCCCATTTTGGCCGTGGCGGCAACAACAGCATCTTTATCGCGCACCGCGTCTGGAATGTTGCCTTTCGCATCCACTTTCGCAACGGCCTTCGACTGTCCGACGTTTCGTTGCACCTGTGATGAACGGCCTTGCTCCACAACCGTTGCCGTTGGCATCTGCACCGGTAACGGCTGCTTAAAATTGAGCGCGCCATTTTCAATGCGAGGCAAAAACACTTTCCCGTTCACCACCTTCACCGGCGCTTTGGGAATAACAACGCGATCGATCACCTCAAATTCGCCCTTTCCATCTGAAATGGCCTGTAACACCGCCGCTTCGCCATTCTGGGCCGCTAATCGGACAGGGTCGTCCACGTCGCGTGTCTCCGCGCTTGTGATGAGTTCGCGTATAAATTTCCGCTCATCGGCGTTCAACGCATTTAAATCCGCTTTCACCGGCGGGCGTTCCATCATTGATTGATACATTGGGGATACCGCCTTCAGCGTCGCCGGGTCGGTCACCACAACGCGAGTGGTTTGCGTCAGCACAAACGTATCTTCCTGTTCATCCACCACTGTTTCCACTTCGGCTTTTTTCAAGACCGCTTTCCCCTCGACGCGACCAACTTCCCTGGCAAACTGATTTTGTTTGTCAAAAACAATTTTCGATACAGCGTTCAGCGTCATTTTTTTTCCGCTGCCAAGCAAAATCACCTTTTGCCCCATTTGTTTCAAGTTCCCTCTTTTTAAAGAAGGCGACACACGCAGCTGCGATGCCTGAATGCTGTCGGCATCGGGTTTCACCTGTGCCGCAGCGGCTGTTTTTACACGTGCCCGACCGGCGTTTTTCTGCTGTGCGAAAGCCGCATGGCCAACGCACAATACCAGAATCGCCACAACCAAAAAACGCACGCTCGACATCCTGCGCGCATGGCCTTTTAACGCATCAAATGAATTCTGAATAGGGTTCATACAGTCGTACCTCTTTCCTGGCCCATGGGCCTTTTTACCAATTTTTCAGGAGACAGTTTCAGTACTGGAAATCGTAACACGAAACAAGACACTGTCAAAATTAGTCATTCAATATTTGAACATTTAGAAATCCGTTTCGAAGCATCCCTCCGATACACACCGCCTTTGGGGTGATGAATGCAACGACACCCAAATCAACACCGTTCAGGCGACGAAATGCATCAAAAACTCAATCTGAGAGCACCCATCGCTTATTGGAATGGTGCCCACCGTATACAGTGGATACGGCCCGCTTCGGCAATACAGACCCCAACGGTTCGCGGCCATCATTAGCGAACCGGAAAAAATCGACGAAATCATCCTTAATTGATATTCAATGTTACCATCTCCAGCAGTATAAAATGACGAACAACACCAGCTTCTTTCAAAACACCAACACACATTCTGCAATATATTTCCCAATACAAAGGAGGGCTTATTCAACCATGCGAAAAGGTCGCTGCGCTCACGACCTATCTTTCATTGTTAGGCAACAATGCTCATTTTTGGTTCCGAACCATGGCTACAACCGATTTCCCTGTTGCTTTGTAATTTGCCAACCGGTCTTGAAGAAACTCCGGGGCAGAACGACGAGTGACCTTAACAAAACCAGCCTGGCCGTAAAACCCAATCAGGTGAGTATACGGTATACACCAGCACTCGCGATTTCCTAATTCCTCAACCGCAGCCACCAAAAGAGCTGAGCCAACCCCCATGCCTTGTTTCTCTTTTAGGACATACATTCCGCGAAGCACCGAATAGCCCTGTTCAAAACAAAGTCGGACTGCACCAACTATTCCGCCGTTTTCCATAGATCGAAGGACCCTGTCTGACCCGCTCAATGCGCACGAATACCCGCAGCCCAAATAAAAGGACTCGATTTGGGGAAATTCATGTTGGCTGGCAAAGCTCACCTCCAGCAACTCTGCGCCTCATGTTTTCCGGCGTTTAGATGCCGTCCCTTCTTCATTATAATTCCTTTGTTTGCCTAACTGTTTTATCAGACATGGTCTTCAAATTGGTTGATTAGAGGTGGAAATATTGTGGTTCCTTTCTTTTGTTGATTTGTATTTTTAACATAGCCTGGGGAAGGTATCAGGGCAATCGAGTTCTGCCAATCTGGGAGAGCTAAGCTCCTGCTTTGCCTAGCGCTATTCAGACAATTTGCGGAGCGGGAGCTCCGCGTTCCCAGAAGAAAAAACAGAACTGGGGAAGGTTCCACCAAAGGAAACAGGACAAAATCCAACACATTAATGCAAATTACCGGATTTAGACGATGATACCCGTCTCCTGTACCCATTTGCGAAATGTAGGTTTTGGCCCAGTAATACAGCGACCTGTTCGTGAATATCGACCCGCATTGATGAAATCGAGGGTTAGATGTTCATGCCCCTCTTTGCCAAAGAGAAAGCGGAAGAAAAAATCATTGATTGGGGATATGCGTTTCATGCCGCAATGCACTGGCGAATCGTGTGCCAGATACGGGCAATCATGCAACTGTTCAAATTTATTCATGTTACGTGTGCTGCCGGAATCGGTTCGACTGGCCATGAACCGATTTTGCCAGCTGGGTTGGCCAGATGATGCCACCATTGGATAAGAAACCCAGCCGGGTTGCACAGCGCCCCAAAACCGCCAAATAGTTGATTTGGGGTGGGAAATGAGGCACCTATTTGCAGATGTCGTTTAAGGAAAAATGGCAGCATGCCTTTGGGCTGGCGCCGGATGATGAACCACAGGTGGACGGGTTGCCTGAGGTGTTGGAGCGGTTTGCCAATGGGGTGGTGGCGAGGGGGATGGAGACGCCGGCGATTTTGTTTTTGGAGATGGTGAAACCGCTGAATTATATTGGGAGTCAGCTGGCGTATGGATTGTCGCCGGTGGCGGGAGTGTTTGGCAGTGCGCGGGAGATGGAAGAGGTGGCGCGGGCGCTGGAGCATCGCGGCGCCATTGGCTGTGTGATTGAGCGGATTGAGCAGCTGGCTCAACAGCGGTGATGGAAGCCATGTCTCAAAACGATACCGGGCGCGTGTTTGTGATCACCGACTGTGGTTCCACCACCACCAAAGCCATATTGATTGAACAGATTGACGGCGTGTACCGACAGACATATCGCAGCGAAGCGGCCACCACGGTGGAGGCGCCCGTGGCGGATGTGACGGTGGGGGTGCGGCGCGCGCTTTTGGATTTGTCGGCGGTGAGTGGGCGACGGCTGATTGATGAATCGGGTGATATTATTCGGCCCGTGAGCGGGAGCGATGGGTGTGACATGTATATGACCACGTCGTCGGCCGGTGGGGGCTTGCAGATGGTGGTGCTGGGGTTGGTGAAAACCATCAGTGCGGCATCCGCCGAGAAGGCAGCTCTTGGGGCCGGGGCCATTGTGACGGACTGCATTGCCTGCGATGATACGCGCAGTATGCTGGAGCAGGTGGAGCGCCTGCGCCGTCAGCGGCCGGACATGGTACTGCTGGCCGGAGGCACCGATGGTGGACAACAGGTGGGCGTAGTGGAGCTGGCAGAACTGCTGGCGCTGGCGGAACCTGTGCCCCGATTTGGTGAACGCTACGAATTGCCGGTGGTATATGCGGGCAATTCTGATGCGGCGGCGGCGGTATCGAAGGTGTTGTCCCATACGGCGCGGGTGATAGTGGAAAAAAATGTGCGGCCATTGGTGGAAACCGAGACAATTTCCCACGCGCGCGACCGGATACATACTCTGTTTTTGGAACATGTGATGCAACAGGCGCCGGGATTTGGGGCGTTGATGGATTTGTGCGATGCGGATGTGGTGCCTACCCCTGCTGCAGTGGGGAAAATGCTGCAGCTTCTGGGTGAAAAAAAGAGTGTCGATGCGTTGTGTGCGGATATTGGTGGGGCGACTACCGATGTATTCTCATTTGTGAACGGCAAGTTCAACAGAACCGTGAGCGCCAATCTGGGCATGAGCTACTCGGCGGCATTTGTGCTGAAGGAAAGCGGCATTGCCAATATCCTGCGCTGGTTGCCGAAGGGGGGAGATGAAGACACTCTCCTCAACCAGCTCATGAATAAAACCATTCGCCCCACCACCATACCGGAGACTCTGGAAGAGTTGGCGGTGGAACAGGCGCTGGCCCGGGAGGCGTTGCGCCTGTCGCTGGCCCATCATGCGACGTTTGCCACTGGCTTGAAGGGCACAGTGGGGGAACGCAATATTGACGGCGGTTTTTCAACGGGCCCAAAGAGTGATTTTCAGATACGGGATGTGGACTTGATTGTAGGTTCCGGCGGCGTGCTTTCCCATGCGCCGCTGCAGATGCAGACCGTGGCCATGCTGGTGGATGCCTTTTTGCCCGAAGGGGTGACTGCCATTGCAAAGGATTCTATTTTTATGATGCCTCATCTTGGCATCCTTGGCGACATTGATGATACAGCTGCGCTGGAAGTGTTTTTTAATGATTGCATTGTGCCTTTGGCCACGTGTGTGGCGCCTCTCGGAAAAGCGATACCGGGACGTCGGGCGTTTTCGTGGCGTTTTGATGGTGCAGATGGAACGGTTTCATCTGGAACGGTAATTTTTGGGGAGTTGATTCATGAGCCTCTCAAGGGGGATGGCCGGCTAACGCTGGCGCCACAGCGGCATGTGGATGTGGGGTTTGGTGCAGGTTGCAATGGAACGCTTCAAATCGATGACACTCTTTTGGGATTGATTCTGGATGGCCGTGGCAGACCACTGGCATCGATGGGTACAGGGGAGTGGCAGCGCATTTACGAGGAGTGCCAAAATGGATAAGGTGTTTTCGCCGGCAACGTTGGTATTGGAAAAGACGCGAATTATAAGAGTTCGTAAATTGCCGCCCGATGCTGCCGTACAAGTGACGCCGGGGCAAGTGGCGCGTGCGGCCGATGTGGTGGCCACAGCGTCTGTCCCTGGACAGGTGCATTCGGTAGCGGCATCGGACATGCTGGGCGTGGCCAAATCGAAAGTGGTGGATTATCTGCTGTTAAAAGAGGGGGACCCGGTGACAGCAGGGCAGGCGCTGGGAGAACACACAGCGCTGCTGGGACTGGTGAAAAGTCAGGTGGTGTCTCCGGTGGATGGCATTGTGGAGACGGTGTCACGGGTGTCGGGACATGTGATGATTCGTGAAAACCCACATGTGGAAAATGTGCGGGCGTTTGTGAGCGGGCAGATTACGGGCGTGGATGAAAAAAACGGTGTGACCATTGAGGCAGAGGTGTCGCTGGTGCAAGGGGTGTTTGGTGTGGGAGGGGAAGTGATGGGCACTCTGTGCCTTTTTGATGATACGGATGTTCAAGGGAAGATTGTGTGCACAAAGGACACGTTGACGGTCGGCGCCTTGAACCGATTTAAGGAAGCAGGGGCCAAAGGGGTGGTGGCGCCATCCATTTCAGGCAGTGACCTGTATGGGTTTTGTGGGGCGCATTTGAACCTTGCGGCCACCGGGGATGAAGATGTGGGTTTAACTCTGATGATCACCGAAGGTTTTGGTCAAATTCCCATGGCACGGCGCACCAGACAGGTGTTACTGGACTGTGTGGGCAAGCACATATCCATGTGCGGCATCACACAGGTGCGCGCCGGGGTTATTCGGCCGGAACTGATTGGACCGGTCATTCAAAGAGAGGATGACAAAATGGACGATGACCAGGCCAATACTGAATTTAAAATAGTGCGCGGCCCTTTCGCTGGAGAGGAAGCGCGTATTGTTGAAACGCTCGCAACGCCTCAGGTGCTGCCCTCCGGGGTGAAGGCGCTGGTGTATCGCGTGCGTCTTGTTCAAAGCGGTGATGAGGTGCTGGTGGCACGGGCCAATGTCGCCCGATGACCAGCGGTGTTGTGCCATGGAAACTATGCCGGTAAAAGGAATATATGATGCAGGTAAACGGCTAAAAAAAGATGTGGGCGAAAATGAAAAATTGTTCAAATATCCGCTGATTGCCCATGTGAGGATGCTGCCCTCAAAGGGAACGCCTTTTTTTATGCGGTTTTCGATGAATGCCACATACGAGACCAGCGAACGAAACAACGATAATCCCCAAACAGCAGCGTTCAAGGCGAATAACTCGGGGATGCCTGTGACCATCTGGGTGGTATTGCGCGATAATCGATATGGTGTAGAGCCGTGTCAGGGTTCGCTGTCCGGGAAGGCCGGAGTGCACTTTGCGGTGCTGTCATTCATCTCGCATTTAAAATCTATCGAGGCACAATCGAATATCGTATACCATGTATTGCCAGGAAGGCATGTCAGTATGGTTTCCTCCCGGCAAATGCTGTCACTTGTCTTGCATGCGCTGGGGAGGGTGCTGGTGTCCATTGATGAGTCGGCGTCCTGGAAGGCCAGAACGCACATTGCAGCGTCGTCTTTCATCTGGCATTCAAAATCTATCGAGGCACAATTGAATATCGGAAACCATGCATTGCCAGGAAGGCATGTCAGTACACTTTCCTCACGGCAAGCACTATCACCTATCTTGCATTTGGTGGGCAAGCCGTTGGTGTCCGTTGATGAGGAGTTGCCATCGGTTGCCCCGGAATCGTCGTCGTGAGGAAATGCGGATTCCCGTATTTTGGAAAAATCTCCGTCACATGCGGGGCTCGAAATCGCGGATACCAGTAATATGGCAAAACCGTTTATCACAAGCCATTTAATCGTTTTACTAAAATGGATTTCAATATGTCTGTTTGCGCGTTTCATGATTGCCCCCCCGTGATGGACGCGGATACGTCTTCTCCTTTATTTAATATCGGCATCTGAGGTCAGAGATGTACTCAAACAGGGCGAATGAGCGGAATTTTTAACTGCGTGGAACGATATTATGGCATTCCGGTTCACCGAATCCGCCCCCGCCAGGAGTCTCAATGATTAGAGTGTCCCCAGGGGACACCGCAATACTGTCGCAGGCGCCAAGGGGATGAACGGCCCCGTTGACCTTTCGCAACGTGTTTTTGCCGCAGGCGCCGTCCTGACCGCCCTGCAAACCTTTGGGGGCGCAGGTGCGATGACTGGAGACGATGCTGACCGTCATGGGGGTATTGAAGCGAATGGCGCGAATGGCGCCGTTGCCGCCGCGGAATAGGCCGTTGCCGCCGCTGTTTTGACGGACCGCGAATTGTTCCACCGTAACTGGAAAACGCGTTTCCAGAATTTCGGGGTCCGTGATGCGGGAATTGGTCATGTGGCACTGAATGGCATCTGTGCCGTCGAAAAACGCCCCGGCGCCGCTGCCGCCACAGATGGTTTCGTAATACTGGTGCTGGGCGTTACCGAACGTGACATTGTTCATTGTCCCCTGTGAACCCGCCAGTTTGCCAAGGGCCTGCAACAGGACATCCACCACATATTGCGACGTTTCCACATTTCCCGCCACCACCGCGGCGGGCCAGGTTGGATTCAAAATGGAATCATCCGGAACAATAATCTCAAGCGGCACAAGACAACCGCTGTTGAGGGGAATATCTCTGGTCAGGGTACGAAACACATACAGGACCGCCGCATGGGTGATGGAGAGCGGGGCATTGAAGTTGTGAGTGGGATTCTGTGGCGACGTTCCGCTAAAGTCGATACGCGCACATTGGCGGTCCGGGTCAATTTGAACGCGTACCGCAATGGTATCGCCGGTATCCATCTGAATGGCGGCCTCGCCATTGTGAAGAGTGCAAAGCAGCGCTCTAACCGATGCTTCCGCATTGTTTTTCACATGTGTCATGTAGGCGCGGACCACGTCGTCACCCAATTGAGACACCATGGTTGCCAGTTCTGCTGCTCCTTTGGCATTGGCCGCCATTTGGGCTTTAATGTCCGCCAGATTGCAGGCGGGATCCCGTGCCGGGTGTGTGGCGTTCGTCAGTCGCGCGAGGATATCGTGTTCCTGAAATACGCCATTTTGCGCAATCCGTATCCCGTCGAAAAGCACGCCTTCTTCGTCGATATGAGTGCTGCCGGGCGGAATGGAACCGGGGGTAATTCCACCGATGTCGGCGTGATGTCCCCTCGACGCGACAAAGAAATCCGGCGGAGTGTCTGGCTGGATGAACACCGGGGTGATGACGGTGAGGTCGGGCAGATGGGTGCCGCCGTGGTAGGGTGAGTTGAGCAGAAACACATCCCCTTTGTGGATTCTCTTCTCTTTTTCGATAATCGCTTTCACGCTTTTTGCCATGGACCCCAAATGGACCGGGATGTGGGGGGCATTGGCAATCAAATCGCCGTTGGCATCGAATACGGCACACGAAAAATCGAGGCGTTCCCGGATGTTCACCGATGCGGCCGTGTTTTGCAGCGTGTATCCCATCTGCTCCGCCACATTCATAAACCGATTATTAAACAATTCCAGCAACACCGGGTCCACATTGGTTCCAAGTGCCACACGGGATTCTATGGGAACAATGCGCTGCAGTATCAGATGCCCGCCTGATTGCAGCGTCGCCTGCCATCCGGGCTCCACGATAATGGTGGAATTGGGTTCTGTCACGATGCACGGGCCGTTGAGAATGGCGCCTGCCAAAAGTCGGTCCCGGTTGTACACCGCTGCTGTATGCCAGCGACCACCGGAGAAAAAAGAGGTGGTTTCCTTTATTGACGGCGTGTGGAAGCGCTCCACCTGCGGCTTTGCCAAAGCCTTTGGGGTCCCCTCCTGTCGGACTTCGCAAACCAACCTGGCCACCTGAATGGACTTGTCGGGGAACGTAAAACCAAATCGATTGAGATGCAGCGTTTCGAATCGCTGGTGCATTTGTGGGCAGGTATCAAACGGCACGGGAATTGTGCTGTCGCTGCCGTCGTATCGCAGCAGGGCTTTGTGGTGAATGGTGGGCGGCTGGAAATGCGGGGAGATGTGGCGTTTTGCTTCATTGGTCAAGTTATCCAGTGCGCTGTGCAGGTCGGGCATCGCGGACTCCACAAGCGTGAGCAGTACCGATTTTTCCCGCACCACCACATTGTCTGCCAGCCCCATGCCCAGAGCGGAAAGGACACCGGCTGCCGCATGGATAAACACCTGGGTCATACCCAGAACGTCGGCGGTTTTGCATGCATGCTGACCCCCCGCACCGCCAAAGCAGCACAGCGTGTATTTTTGCACGTTGTAGCCGCGCTGGACCGAAATGCGCTTAATGGCCTGTGCCATGTTTTCAACCGCAATATCCAAAAAACCTTCGGCGATTTCCGCAACACTTTTTTGGGTGCCGAACGCAGCGTTGATTTGGGTGGTGATTTCTTTAAATCGCTGCAGCGTCGTCTCTTTGTCGAGGGGGGCGTCGGCCTTTTTGCCAAAGACTTTGGGAAAGTGCGCCGGAATGATTTTGCCCAGCGCCACATTGCAGTCGGTTACCGCAAGAGGTCCGCCGTTGCGGTACGATGCCGGACCCGGATGGGCGCCCGCGGACTCCGGTCCCACCTGGCAGCGATTGTCTTCGAATTTTAAAATCGAACCACCCCCGGCGGCCACGGTGTGAATATTGAGCATGGGACACTGCAGCCGGATACCTGCGATTTCCGATTCGAAGTTCAGCTCATATTCGCCGTTGAAGTGGGCCACGTCGGTGGAAGTGCCTCCCATGTCAAACGTGATAATGTGGTCGAATCCCGCCTCTCTGCAGGTGGTGACCGCACCGACGATGCCTCCGGCCGGGCCGGACAGGATGCTGTCTTTTGCCAGAAAATGGTCTGCATCGATGAGTCCGCCATGAGACTGCATGAACATCAGCGTCGACGAGGGATTGGACGCGCTGTCCCGAGGGCGCAGGTGGTTGCGGATGCTGTCGATGTATCGGCACAGCAATGGCGAGAGATACGCATCCACAACAGTGGTGTCGCCGCGTCCCACCGCTTTGATGGACGGACTGATGCGATGGGATACCGAAACATGGGAAAACCCCTCTTTGGAAGCCAACGTGGCCAGCCGCTTTTCGTGAACAGGGTATTGGTATCCGTGCAACAGAACGATGGCGACAGTGCGAATGCCATCGTTGTAAATCTGCCGCAGCGTTTGCCGGGCGTGCGCTTCGTTTAGTGGAGTATGAATGTGGCCGTCGGCGTCCAGCCGTTCTTCGATTTCGCCAACTGTTTCATAAAGAGCGTCTGGCCTGCTTTGCTGGAGGCTGAACAGTTCCCTGCGATGTTGATATCCAATATGCAGCAAGTCGGCAAATCCGCGCGTGACCAACAGTGCCACGCGCTCACCCTTTCGTTCCAAAAGGGCGTTGGTGCCCACTGTTGTGCCCATTTTCAGTGCTTCAATGTCTGCGGTGTCAGATGGCGCTCCCGTTGTTGACTCCAGGATCCGGTCGATGCCAAACATGGCGGCATCAGCGTATTGATTTGGATTATCCGAGAGGTATTTGCGCGAGATAATATCGCCGTTTGGGGATTTGCCGATAACATCGGTGAATGTGCCGCCGCGGTCCACCCAGAATTGCCATTTGTTACTGTGATGCCGAGTCAATCCGTCTCCTTTCGGTCGAGCGGCGCGGTTGTACCACAGGAAAGGTGAACGGTGTCAACCCTGGATGGCATTGCCATTTTAAAAACCGTTCTTCGTGCGATAGTAATCTTGCATTCCATCTCCAATTAGTTCAGAATTCATGAAAACTTTTACCAGGGTGTGCACATGAGTGAAGATTGGAAAAAAGTAGATAGCGTTGCGAAGTTTTTGGGAGAGCACCTGGGACGGGCGCCAGAAGTGGTTATGGTACTGGGTTCCGGTCTCCGCGATGTCGCATCCGGGTTGACCGATGAGCAGTCGTTGCAGTTCGACGAAATCCCCTATTGGCCGAGATCCACGGTGTCGGGACATACAGGGGAGCTGCGTCGCGGCAAACTGGGGGACAAGGATGTGCTGCTGCAACTGGGTCGCGTTCATTTGTACGAGGGCTATTCGGAGGAGGAAGTGGTTCGTCCCATCCGCAGTATTGTGCAATGGGGGGCCAAAAAAGTGCTGATGACCAATGCCGCCGGAGGAATTAATGAATATCTGAAGCCGGGCGGGTTGATGTTTATTGATGATCATTTGAATTTAACCGGGAGAAATCCGCTGATTGGTCCCAACGATGACAGTCGCGGCGAGCGATTTCCCGATATGACGGATACCTATAGTCGCAGACTGCGCGCACTTTTGGTGGAGGAAGCCAGCCGGTTGGGGATTGAATTCAAGCTGGGAGTGTATGCGGGACTGCTGGGGCCTTCCTATGAAACGCCGGCCGAAGTGAAAATGCTGCGGACGATGGGAGCTGACGCGGTGGGCATGTCCACCGTACTGGAGGTAATCGCCGCACGCCATATGGGGGCTGAAATTGCCGGTATCTCCTGTATTTCAAATATGGCCGCTTCTTATGGTGGCCCCCGACTGACACATGACGACGTTCAGGTGGCTGCCGGCCGTGCGACCCGGGAACTGGCACGTTTGATTTTATCTGTGGTCTCCAAACTCTAGACGAGTAGTTGTTCGAACGGAGTGGTGCAATGAGTAAACATACGGACTGGGATGCATTGAAAGCGGCGGCACTTGCTGTTCGACTGCGCGCGTGGGCGCCCTATTCGAAATTCAAGGTGGGGGCAGCGATTGCAGCTGCAGGACACATTTTTGTTGGATGCAACGTTGAAAATGTTTCCTATCCCGTTGGTATTTGTGCAGAGCGAAGTGCGATTTCGGCAATGGTTGCCGCTGGCGTAACGCAGCCAGATGCAATTGTGGTCGCTGCCGGTCCGCTGGTGACCCCGTGCGGAATGTGTCGTCAGGCCCTCGTGGAATTTTCTCCCAATCTTCCCGTGCTGCTGGTAAGCGCAGACACGGCGGAGCAGCAGGAGACCAGCCTTGAAGCGCTTTTACCCGGCGCGTTTCAGTTTTAGATTATGTTGCGGTTGATTTGGGTCACCATCGGTTTTGCTGCCCTGGCTGCTTTGGTAAGTGCGTGCAGACAGGACGGTGAAAATCCATATGTGTTATGGACACCGTACTCCCATCCGAAAGGTGATTTCAGTTTTTATTATTTAACCCCGTTGTTTGTTCGGGGCGCCGATTTTAAGGATGAGCATCCCATTCTGGTGGTAGATCGATTTTCCGATCCGGTGGAGGGGGAGTTGGATGCCCGGATACATGTGGAAGCGTGGAGCGACAAAGAGCATAGTGCCCAGACAGCGTTTGACGATAGAAAAAAATATTGGGAGGCTAAGGGATACAGACTTGAACAGCAATTGACGTATTTAAATTATTTTGGGGAAGAGGGAATTATGTTTGTGATGGAACGCGGCGACCAATGGTTGAAAGAATTGTTTTTTTCGTACAAAGACGGTTGCGTGGCAATATCTGCCTGGACAAATGAACGCGGCTCCAGAGAAGATATTGAGTTCCTGCTCAAAGGGTTTCGTCCTGGGGAGTGATACACAGTGACTCGCAGATGTGAACGCAGGGCAAATGTGTTGTTTTTTTTCGTGTTTTCGTGGTTCACGCTGGTGGCCATGGGTGCAATGGCTAATGACAGACGCTGTCCCGTGTGTCACGAAGTGTTTGACGAAAAAGTGGATGTTTGTCCCAACGACGGTACCGATTTAAAGCTGGTGGGGGAATCGGTAGAGCTGAGCGACGACGGCACTCTGTCTGAACAGCCCCCCGGGAGTCCGGAGGAGCCGGCAGCTCCGAACGATGTGACGCCCCCGGAAGAAGCAGTCGATGGCGAACACAAATACATCCGCCAGGACAAAGGGGGGCGTCGTCGTCGGGTACAACCTGCGGACGGGGACTTTGGCGGTGATGAACGCATTGATCGCCTGCGTCGTCTTCAGGATGAACGCGCAGGCGTGCTTGCCCCCAAAAAGCGCGATACGGAATCAGGTTTTTCAGAGGAAGAGAATGCCCGACTGCGAAAACAGTACAAAGAAATACGTGATGAACTCGCTTCGAAGCGGTCGATTAAGCGCGAAAAAAACAGCCCTCCCCATCGGCAGCCATTAAAGACGTATAATGTCTGGGAACAGGCGGCCCCCGTGATGTCAATTGGCTTGCGACTAAGCTGGATGGGGGAAGCCAGAGAGCCAGGTCCTTTAACGGGCGCTGAAATAGACTTAAATGTGTTGCGAACCAATATAAGAGTTGGGTTGTCCAGTTTTATTGGAATCCGAAGCGTGTCCAGGAACGAGTTGATATTTCTTGAAAGTATCTCCATTGGCATTCAGCGCCCATGGCGATACGCACCTTATATCGTGGGTAGATTCGGAATTGGTGCGATAGTGAGTGAGCGGTTTGGAGAGACAGACACCAACCTGATACGGGGAACCGGATTCGACACAGGCGTCGATTGTCACCTCAATGATGCGTTAACTGTAACCCCATCTGTCGGATATGTTCGTTATGTGGTTTCGAGTGCAGCGGCCTGGGACAGCGTTGCATTGAAACTTTCAATCGGATTCTGAAGTTGCATTGCCGATTTATTTTTTTAAAGTTCTTCTTGACCAGAAAATTTCAGTCACTATATTTTTCATTTTTTTGGGCTGGTAATATATATATTAAATTACAAATTATAATACAGGGTGTGACGGCTACTCGTACAAGCGGTAACAAATGATTGAAGGTAGCAGTTTGTCATCAAAATTTTCAACATGTAGTGAGGATTTGCTTTGATCCCTGATGAAAAGATTGCTGAAATCAGGGAACGGGCGGATCTGGTAGAGGTCGTTGGAGAGTACGTTTCTTTGAAACGTGCGGGAACGAACTTCAAGGGCGTTTGTCCTTTTCATGCTGACAGTGATCCCTCCTTTAATGTCAATCCATCCCGTCATTTTTTTCACTGTTTTGGCTGTAGTGCGTCAGGGGATATTTTCAGTTTTGTCCAGCGGATAGAGGGAATCGAATTCATGGAGGCCGCGAGACGACTTGCAGGTAAATATGGAATTCAACTTCCCGAACGCCCCATGTCGAAGGAAGCAAAGACGCAACAGGAACGCCAGCGCGAAGAGAAGGCGCGTCGATTGTATATACTCGAAACCGCGACATCTTTTTTTGAGAAACATCTTTGGTCTCCCACGGGAAAGCCGGCCAGAGATGTTTTGCAGCAGCGGGGGATTGATGACGAGACGGCACGTCTCTTTCGCATGGGCTTTGCTCCGGACGGCTGGCAGGAATTGCTCGATCATCTGCACCGCGCACGAATTTCGCCTCGTGAGGTGGAATCGGTTGGTCTGGCATTGCCTCGTAAAAGCGGGGACGGCTATTACGATCGGTTTCGAAATCGGCTTGTATTTACCATCACGGATTCGCAGGGACATCCCATCGCATTCTCAGCGCGGGCATTGCCTGGGGATGATACCGGCGCCAAATATATCAACTCTCCGGAAACGCGGGAGTACACAAAGGGGAAAGTGCTGTTTGGTCTCCACCAGGCCCGGGTGGCGTTGAGCAAGCAGCGACAGGCGATTCTGGTGGAGGGTAACTTCGATGTGCTTTCCATGTACGCCGCCGGGTTTCAACATGTGCTGGCGCCCCTGGGCACCGCTTTCACAGACGATCAGGCGACAGTCCTGAGGCGGCGCGTCGACCGTGTGACTATTATGTTTGACGGGGATCGTGCGGGCATGGCCGCAGCGGTTCGCGCGTTTCCCATTTTGGCAAAAGTGGGCCTTGCCGGATACATGGCGCCTTTGCCGACCGGCGAAGATCCCGATTCTCTGCTTCGGGAAAAAGGGCCCAAAGCCATTGAGGTGGTACTTGAGAGGGCCTGTGGGCTTCTTGATGAAATAATTAAAATGACAGCAGCCGCGAGCGATGGCTCTACCCAGGACATCTCCAGAAGGGTCACAAAATTGCGACCGTTGATTAATTCTGTTAGAGACGCGATGGAGCGGGATTTGTACAGACAAAAGGTGGCTGCCGCATTTTCTGTAGAACCGGGAATTGTGTTTCGATATTTGCGGGATGAGAAGATGAATTCGGTATCGGAGGCGCCCAAAGTGTCCTTTCCGATACCCGGGCATAGTGATGAACGGGAATTAATTGGTCTGTTGCTGGATTTGCCGGAACTATGTGATGAGGCAGTGCAAATTGGCGCTGTATCACTTATTCGGACGCCGCGATTGCGGGAAATCGCAGAGCAATTGGTTTTTAACAGTCACCATCACTCGTCCGCAGCATCCGCACTGATGCAAAACGCCGAGCAGGATCCGGTGGCCAACTGGCTGGCAAAACGAGGAATGGAAAAATTATATGAAAATGCGGAAGCAGGAAAAGAGGCGCTGCATGAAGTAAAAGCGATTATGGAGAAACGGAGCATTGAGACCCGTATAGCGGAAATTAAAAAGCAGATACAGCTGGCTCATGCCTCCGGCGATGACATGATGGTTTTTTCACTACAGCGTCGCCGAACAGAACTCGAGCGGGAAATGCACGGGGCTGGAAGCGCTTTTGACAACAACACAGTCAGGCATTAATTTTACATGAGGATGTCCTTATGAAAAAAGAAAAACAAAAAAAGACAATGCAGCAACTTATTGAGCTTGGAAAATCAAAGGGTTTTCTGACATACGATGAGGTGAACGGGTTTCTTCCCGATGCCACCGTATCTTCAAGCGAGATAGACGAGTTGCTGGATGTGCTGAACGGCGAAAACATCGAGGTGGTTGACCGTAAGGAGAATTTTGGATCTTACGGCACCGCGTCGGAACACCGTGCAAATCTGGATCGGATGAACATGGACGATGGTGAGTCGGATATGGGGCAGATGTCCAAAACCGGCGACCCCGTTCGAATGTATCTTCGGAAAATGGGTTCGGTGTGTCTGCTGACCCGTGAAGGCGAAGTTGAAATTGCAAAGCGTGTGGAGCAGGGGGACCGGCAGGTACTCGATGTGATTCTGTCGTCCAACATTCTAATTAAGGATATGTTGACACAGGAGGAAGTTCCCACCGACGAGCAGTTTGACGAATCCGATTCGGACGAAGACGACGACGATGATGACGACGACGACATGGACGCGGAAGAGGATAATGCGTCTTCCATGGATGAGTTCGATGGTGAGATGGGCGATATGGCAGACGGTGAGGGTGGTGGTGTGAACGCCAATCAGCGGTTTCTGGATACGGTTGATGAAATTAAAGAGCTTCAGAAATCCGTGCAACAGTGCTCGGACGCCATGCGTGGCAATAAAAAGCTTTCTGAGAAAAAGCGAGACGAACTGAAGACAGAGATTTTACGTTCCCGTTTAAAAATCAAAAATCTGGTGATTCGTTTAAATCAGAACAAAGATCAGATTCAGCGGGTTGTTGCCAAGTTAAAAGAGTGTGTGGGGCGAGTCGAAATGGCGGAAGCGGATGTAATGTCCTGCGAAAAAGCGGTTGGCATGTCTGCGAGGGACATTCGGCGAACCGTTCGTGAGATGAAGCTTGGAAAAAGTGCGGAGCAGCACATCTGCAATACGCTGGGACTGAAACCCGAAGAGCTCGAGGACATGGAGGAGCGTATTCGCGAAGCGCAGCGTATCATTCGTTCTGTGGAGGAAGAGGTGAATCTGGACGTGGAGGAGCTGCGTGAGATTTATCGTCGAATTCACGAGGGTGAGCGTCGCGGTGAGCGGGCCAAGGCGGATTTGGTGGAAGCGAACCTGCGTTTGGTTGTTTCCATTGCAAAAAAATACACCAATCGTGGATTGCAGTTTCTTGATTTGATTCAGGAAGGCAATATCGGCCTGATGAAAGCGGTGGATAAGTTTGAGTATCGCCGTGGATACAAATTTTCCACCTATGCCACCTGGTGGATTCGGCAGGCAATTACCCGCGCCATTGCTGACCAGGCCAGAACCATTCGAATTCCGGTCCATATGATAGAGACCATCAATAAGTTAATTCGCACCAGTCGGTTTCTGGTCCAGGAGATGGGTCGGGAACCGTCGCCCGAAGAAATTGCGGAGCGTATGGAGTTGCCTCTCGATAAAGTCCGCAAGGTGTTGAAGATTGCCAAGGAGCCGATTAGTCTTGAAACACCTATCGGTGAAGAAGAAGACAGTCATCTTGGCGATTTTATTGAGGACAAGGGCGTGGTATCACCCTCTGATGCGGTTGTGGGATTGAATTTGAGCGAGCAGACCCGGCGTGTTTTGAAAACATTGACGCCAAGGGAAGAAAAAGTCCTTCGAATGCGGTTTGGTATTGGTGAAAAATCCGATCATACACTCGAAGAGGTAGGGCAGGATTTCGCGGTCACCCGCGAGCGTATACGTCAAATTGAAGCCAAAGCCCTTAGGAAGCTAAGACATTCGTCCCGATCAAAACATCTGAAAAGTTTTATTGAACATTAGCGGGATTTGATTATAACCACTCTCGGATATTGCAACCCCTTTATAAGGACCAGTAATTATGAGTCTATCCCACGACGAGCACGATCACTTTAGAGACGAGTGCGGTGTTTTCGCCATCGCGAATCACCCCGAAGCAGCCAACCTGACATATCTGGGATTACACGGACTTCAGCATCGGGGACAGGAAAGTGCCGGAATTGTCACTACCGATGGGGAGCAACTGTACGCGTATCGACGTCTTGGCCTGGTATCGGAAATATTTACCCCCAAAAACCTGGAAAAACTCCCGGGGCGCATGGCTATTGGACATGTTCGTTACTCCACATCCGGCGAGAGTAATCTATCCAATGCTCAGCCGTTGGCTGTCCATTGCGGCAAAGGTTCCATCGCAATCGCCCATAATGGTAATTTAACAAATGCATTGCATCTGCGAGAGGAACTTGAGAATCAGGGCGCCATTTTTCAGACAACGACAGATACCGAAGTGCTTGTGCATCAGGTTGCGCGCTCCGGACGAAGCATGCGCGATGCAATCTGCGACGCGTTGTATCGGGCCAAAGGCGCGTATTCGATTGTCTTCCTGAACAAGAATAAAATGATTTGTGTTCGGGATCCCCATGGTATCCGTCCTCTTTGTATTGGGAAAGTCAATGACGGTTGGGTAGTGGCCAGTGAATCCGTTGCGTTTGAGCTGATTGGCGCGGATTTGGTTCGAGATGTGGAACCGGGAGAGATGATTATTTTTACTCCCGATGGTAAAATGGAGTCCATAAAGCCGTTCCCTGCAGCCAACCGGCGGGGATGTCTGTTTGAATATGTTTATTTCGCGCGCCCGGACAGTATCATTGATGAAGTATCTGTCTATTTTTCCCGCAAAAGGATGGGGGAAATTCTGGCGGAGGAGTCTCCTGTGGAAGCCGATATTGTGATTCCCGTTCCAGACTCGGGCATGGCTGCAGCGCTGGGATACTCGCATCGTTCAGGAATTCCTTTCGAGCAGGGTCTGATTCGGTCTCACTATGTGGGGCGAACTTTTATCGAACCCAAACAATCCATCCGAAACTTCGGCGTGAAATTGAAGTTGAATCCTTCCAGACTGGTGTTGAAAGGAAAACGTGTCGTTGTAATTGACGATTCCCTCGTGCGCGGCACCACCTCCAGGAAAATCATTGAAAATATTCGTAAATCTGGCGCCAAAGAAGTGCATTTTCGAGTCAGTTCCCCCCCTATTAGACATTCGTGCAAGTACGGTATTGATACCCCCACAGACGAAGAGTTGATTGCCAATGAAATGTCACTGGATGAAATCGCCAGCCATATTGGCGTGGACTCTCTGGCATATCTGAGCATTCCGGGCTTAAAAAAAGCCGTCATGGAAGAGGGCGGTTTTTGTACCGCCTGCTTTGATGGCGACTATCCCGTTGAGTACGACGATCAGGGGAAAAAGCTGCAGCTTCGATTTGAGGGACTGTAACCGGAAACGCTCACTCCCGTGCTGACGGACTTGCCTGGTCGCTGCACAATTTCACGATTAGCCGAACGAACCAGAACTTGCACAAATTGATTGTAGATTGTATCAATACCTTACACAGATTGTGGTGAATGAGGTAAGTTATGGAACTGGATTGCCCACGTTGCAAAATTGGCAAGTTGGAAGAGTTGGAAGTTGACGGTATTCTGATTGACAGGTGTCGCGTGTGCGGTGGACTGTGGTTTGACTCAGGCGAATTAACCCAGGTGAGCGGCGACGATGAATCGGTTCGGGAGACTGAATCACAAATACCAGATGAACAGACTCATATGGATTGTCCCCGGTGCGAACAGACAACCATGAGAAAGCAGCGGCTATGCGATGCCGGGCAACAGGAACACGACATTTTCAGGTGTCCTTCCTGTCTTGGCAGCTGGATTGATCGCGGGGTGCTGAGCGGCACCGAAGATAAAAACATTGCACAGAATACGCGGGCGTGTTTTTCAAAAATGCGTGTGAAATAGAAATTGATATCATGTTGGGGCTGGCCAGCTGGTACGCTGGCAAACCACTTCTTCTTTGGAGAACCACCTGCTTCGCACATCTCCACACAGGTAAAACGAACCACATATCAACACGGTACCCCCAATGGCCAGATTCAGCGCCAGGTCAACGGCTTCGTGGGGATTTGGACAAATGATCGGCTCTGGCGTCTCGTCGCTTAAAAACACAGCTGTTTGAGACGCGGGAAATGCCTTTTTACCGTATACATTCGGTTCGGTAACGATTATCTGGTCAAATTTGGCCGACAAAGGCGCGAGAGTTGCGGCATCGGCTTTGGTTCCCAGAATTCCAACGACAGCGATTCTCGGACCATTTTGCGACGATTCATCATCCAATACATGGTTGACTGCTGCGGTGAGTTTGTCCGCATTGTGTGCGCCATCCAGAAAAACCGTCGCTTTATCTGCGATCTTTTCAAATCGGCCTGGCAGCTTTACCGAATGAATGCCATCCATACTGATTTTGTCGGTTATAGGGATTTGGTGGCGTCGACCAAAAGCGTTTGCCGCTTTTTTCGCTAAATGAAAGTTGTGTTTCCTCGGTCCATCTGTATTTGGTATAATTTCGACGGGAGCATTGAGCATCTCTGCTTCCCGCTTAATGACGTCCAGCGCAACACCGGTCGTACCGGTAACGACCTGGATGCCTTTGCGAATGATGCCTGCTTTATGCCATGCAATATCTTCGATATTCGGGCCAAGGCTCACAGTATGGTCCAGCCCCACGTTGGTGATCACTGCCACCTCCGTATCGATAAATGAGGTCAGATCAAATCGGCCCCCACATCCGGCTTCAAATACCATAACATCTACCCTGTCTCGTCGAAACGCTTCCAATGCGATTGCCACGGATGCCATACCGTGGATGGATGCCGGAGTTTCCGGGTTGCGATACGGCAAAGCAAGCGGCATAATCCAATCAACCAGTTTTCCAAATTCTTTGCCTGAAATGTATTGGCCGTCTATCCATATCTTTTCGGTTGCAGATTGCAGGTAGGGTGAAATGTGCAATCCAACCTTCAGTCCCCAGGATTGTAAAATCCCTGCAATGGCGGCGCAGACAGAGCCCTTGCCCGAGGTTCCCGTCACATGAATTGCGGGGATGCTCTTTTGGGGATCTCCGCATGCTGCCAGAAATTGACGCATTGTCTCCATTCGGGAGTTTGGATTTTTCACGTAGCCTTCCGGACGGGCCGACGAAATATCCATTCGAATCAATCCTTCATTTATTTTAAATTCAGCTTCTTTATATTGTAAAAAGTCATTCATCGTATTTTTTTTCACTGTTTTGTTGCATTACTCGCCACAGAGTATGCAGGACCTGGTAGATTGCGGAGTGGAGATACCAGAATCCACGATATCTGCCAATGCAATCATGAAGTCCTCTTTGAAAATAATCTGAGCTTAGGGCAGCCAGGGAATGCTGTTGGTCGAGACTACCGTCTGGTAGAATATTGAATTTGACGCTGGCCCGTATAATGTTGCTCCTGAGCATTGCTGAATTAACCTGCCTGAAAGGATGGCATAACAGAAAAAAGGTGACATGAGAGACTTACTATTAATGACGCTGATGGTACTTGCATTAACGACCACGACTTCCTGCCAGCAGTCAACCGCTGATAAGGGTGATTCCGGTTCGGATGGGGATTCTGACTCAGACGGGGATTCCGACACGGATGGGGATTCCGATTCAGATGGGGATTCTGATTCGGATGGGGACTCTGATTCGGATGGCGATTCCGATTCAGACGGCGATACCATGTCCTGGAAGTACGATGGTGCCAGGCAGGGCAGTATTGGTTCGGTTTCGGTGGAATGTGACGAGGGCGACCTCGTTAAAGCCGATTGCGGTGCGAATTCTCCCAGCCCATGCGTACCTGCGGCTGGAAAAATACTGTGCACGATGGTGATTAAGGACGGTGAGGGCGCCGAACAGTACAGCGGTCTGGTGGGTTTGGAGCAGTGGGGGCGCGGTACGGGCAAGTACAACAAGCCCAACTACGAGTTTGAGATGCGTATCGAAAACGGCATTGACGAAAACCCCACGCCTCTTTTGGGAATGGGCAAAGAGGAAGACTGGATTCTCGACGGCTCCTGGACGGATCGCACCTTCATGCGCCAGGATATTCTGTTCGATATTTTCAAAGAGCTGGGAGGCGCTACACACGTTGCAGCGGATAGCCGGTACGTCACCTTGAATTTTAATGGGGAGGCACGTGGAATATATCGTGTTTCTGAACGAATCAAGCGGGACGACGACCGCGTTGAAATGGAGCAGGATTCGGGCGTTGGCAAAAATTTCATTGTGAAGCTCGATGATGATGGGCTCATCAAGGATATTTCTATCGGTGCCGGGCAGGACGATTGGCAATGTGTTTATCCGTCAGAGGATAAAGCGACGGATAGTCAGCTGACTGGTATTCAGGTGTGGCTGGCGCATTTGGCAACGGAGATGGCAGAGAACGAACCTTTTGACTGGCTCAACAAAGACAACGTTCTGGATTGGGTGTTGATGAATGAATTTGCTAAGAATATGCGTACTTACGAGAAAGGTTGGTATCTGTTTAAAATAGGGGATGAAAAAGCCAATCTTATCCCATTTGATGCGGATATGTCTTTTGGGCAGCCAGACACCTCAGCCGAAGGTTGGGTGCCGCACAATGACCTGACTTCAAATCTTCTTGTGGACAGTAGCTTTAAAAGCGCATTGGCTCCCCGCTGGAAACAGTTGCGGAGCGGTCCGCTGTCAGATTCGGCGTTGACACAACGTATCGACGACTATCTCAAGGCGCTGCCCAGTGACGCCATTGAAGCGAATTTCGGCATGTGGCCCATGGCGGACCTGGATTTGAGCATCGTTGAAGAAGACTACAGCACTCCGGAGGTGTCGGATTTTGATGCGGCAGTGGCCGATCTTCGCGCGTGGATTACCGCCCGAGTGGCCTGGATTGATGAAAATATTGCGTCGTATCAATAACTGATTGAACAGTCGTCGCCTCCTGGGCAATCCTTTCCCCGAAACACGCAACGGGTTAAATTTTTAATAAATTTCAATATGTTTGTATTGGCGATGGACGCCTGTCTACCATGTGGATGTTTGGCCAGGCATTTGTGAATTTGGTTTGGGAATGCTAAATTGAACGCAATTATGTTGAGGCATGTCATTATTCTTTGTTTTTTTTGTGTTGTGGGTTTGAATTCATGCGGTGCACCGAATTCTCAGTCGAAGTATCGACCTGCTGCGCTTACGCCTGCGGAAATTAAATGGGAGCAGGCGCATCTTATGGAGGAAAAGGGCGATATTGAGGGTGCGGTCAGGCAATATGCCATTCTTTGCGAGGGGGCTGAAAAATACGAGAGAGCCTGTTACGATCAGTGCCGAGCCCTTTTTGATACCAGTCATGTGGACACTGCACTGGCCTGCGCCACATCATTTGTAAAAAATCATCCCGACAGTGGACTCGCACCGGTCGCTGTTCGAATGGTATCCACGACCTTGCGGGGGCAGGAGGCATATTTAATGGGCGCCGCCATGCTGCATCAACTGGCCCAGTCGGTAGAGGGCAGGGATGTTTGGGACTCCATTCAATATGAAAGGGCCAGGCTTTTTAGATATGCCGCAATGAAGGCCGAGGAGGAAGCGGTGTTGGCGAGTATTGTGGATTTGGGCCGATGGGGGAGTCAGTTGTGGGACAATGCGATTTGGCGCATGATTGCCATCCAGCAGGACAAAGAAGACGATTCGAAAGAGGAGGAGCTACTGCTGCGCCTGCTGAGCGCAAAAGAAAAAAGCGCGTTGATTGCCAGTTATAATTCGCCCTATTTTGATGATGCATTGTATCGATTGGGGGAACTGTACGAGGAACGAAACGATCTGCAGCAGGCGTACGATGCGTTTTTGCGTCTCTCCACGTGGAAAACCAGTCGGCGCAGGGATGATGCCCTGCTAAAATGTGCATTGCTGAAAAGACGCACTGGCGATGGTGAACGTGCATGTATGCATCTGAAGCTTTTGACACAACGCATGCCTGGCTCAGGAAGTATACGTAAAGCAAAAAAATTATTGAAAGAATGGAACTGCTCTTAAGGGGGACTGAGCAAATGGGATGAAGACCTGGTGGTCAGTACTCTTCCTCGTCAACTTCCTCTTCGTCGTCGTATTCTTCTCCGCCTTCATCATCATCATCGAACTCATCCGGATCATCATCATAATCCACAACATCCTCCGGTTCGGCGCCGTCATCGTCAAAACTGATATCAATATTTGATTCAGCCATAACTTCCTTGAATTCCTCCAGCAGTTCTTCCATGCTGTCGCCGCTCCAGTCGGACAATACGTTATCGATGACCTCATCAAAATCGCCGGAATCGAGCATTTCCTCTATTTGCTCAATTTGTTCTTCTGTAAAACAATCGCGGATGTCATCTGCAAGAGAACCATATTGCCCATTGTCAATCGAATCGCTGATAGCTTCCTTTAATGCGAGGGTCCTGTTTGTATTGATGATAATGTCGAGCACTTCCTTATTCCTCCTGTGATTGGTGGGTGCAACCACTTATGCTTGACGCAAAATTATAGATAGCGACTGAAGTCTGTCAACTATTCCGAACAGGGAAAGACACCGGTTTGCATTTTAACGGGTGTGAAATTCCGCTTTTCACTGTATATATATAATTTGTCTTATTCTTGACATAAATTGATTGTATTTTAAATTCAATCCTAATTGTGAATCATTATAGATTTCGAGGACATCGCCCTCCGCTGGCTTTTTTGAGGACAAAATACACATGAAGACAAGCTGGTGCAGTGAGAAACGAAATAAGGGAACGAGCCGGTATGGTAGAAGCCAGAGATAACGAGAGCAGCAACGCGGACGCCGCTGCCAAAACCATTCGCGTCAATGTGTTTGGACGCACGGATGTAGGAATGGTTCGAGAGCACAATGAGGATAATTTTCTCATTGCCGATTTATCCCGAAAAAATCGCAGTATTCAACCCGAAGTGCAGCAGCATGAAATCGGTGAACTGGGCTCCGTGTTTGCAGTGTGTGACGGAATGGGAGGGGCGGCCGCCGGCGAAGTGGCCAGCAAACTCGGTGTCGATATTATTTACGATGTTTTACAGAACGGCAGTCCTCCCGAAGACGAGATAGGGTTGGCCCTGAGGTTGAATGAGGCAATTTGTGAAGCCGGGAGGTTCATTTACGAAGAGTCGAAAGCCAATAGCGCGCGACGGGGTATGGGGACGACGGCGACAGTTGCAGTGTTGATGAATGAACGAATATTTTTTGGTCAGGTCGGAGACTCCAGGGCGCATATTGTTCGAAACGGGCGCCTGGCACAGACCACCAAGGATCAGTCACTTGTACAGCAACTGATTGATGCGAATCAACTGACCATCGAAGAAGCCAGAAATTTTGATCGCAGCAATATTATTTTGCAGGCATTGGGGACCAGTGAAGAAGTGCATGTGGACGTGACCTCGACGTTGCTTCGAAAAGGTGACATCCTCGTAATATGTTCCGATGGGTTGTCCGGCATGGTGGAGCCGGAAGATATTCGAGATGTGGTGCTGTCAATTGACGACCCCATTGAGGCATGTCAGAAGCTTACTCAAATGGCTTGTGACAATGGTGGCGATGACAATGTGACAGTAATTGTTGCCAGGTTTGATGGGGATGGGTTGGCGGAACCGTCCGATGACGATGTCGTGCAGTACGACAAGTATACCATGCCTGGGATGGATGATGACGAAAGTATCACGATTCCCAGAGGAATGCCCACCGTGCCGGGAAGTGGAATGCGAACGAACATTGAAGGGGGATTCGCCTCGCAGGAACCTTCAAGACGGCTGCCATTTCTGGTATTGCTGTCCGCACTCATCCTTGTTGGGTTGGTTATTGGATTCTCGTGGAAGGGCAGCAAGTCTAAGAACGATGGCTCTGCGGCACTCAATGGGAATTCATCAGCCGCCCATTCCCTGGGCACAGAGGATAGCGGCAACAAATCAATCGATACGCCGGATATGGGTGTTAAAAATAAAGCCAATGTGCTGCCCGATGGAATGACCGCCGAAATAACAGATTCTGAGTATGGCGATTTGGATTCAGAGATTTCTGACACATCTGCCCTTACGGAGGGTATAGATGATGCAGATTCGTCTGAAATGGGGGATGAAGGTGACGAGGACGATATGGATGCCGCCCTGATGGATTCTGACATGGGTGACGACGCCCAGGCGGAGAATGTGGAATCCGGTGACAAAAATAGTGCTCCAGAGGATGGCGGTACGTCTGAAGAAACGGATGGCGGGAGAGCAGGTAGTGACGCAGGCGACAAGAGTTCGGGAAAATGGACTCGAACCAAACTGAAACGGAAACGCAGAAGTGAACAGGAATCTCCAGATGATGATATTGCTGAGCCGGATGAATCATCTGACGAAGATTCAACGGATACGGGAGAGCAGGCGCCCAAAAAGGTGCCGGATGCGGAAAATATATCATCAGATGAATCATCTTCCGGTGAAAATGAAGAAACCAAAGCACCCTCTGCGGAAGAAACTGCTCCATCTGTACCAGAGGAAAATCCGTATTAGAATTTACGACAAGCTTTTTGATTTTCCGAAACGGATGATTTCGGGAAGTGTACGAAAGGAAATAAAGTGGCTGAGGAAACTTTGTGTCCAAAATGTAATGCAGTGAATCCAGTGGGAACATCTTTTTGTTCGAAATGTGGAACAGCCATTGGTACGACTTCGGTTGAAGATAAGGCGGACCCGTTTGTTGGTACCTTCGTTGGTGAACGATTCCTGGTAAAACGCAAGCTGGGTGAAGGTGGTATGGGCGTTGTATACGAAGCAGAGCAGACGGCAATGGACCGAAAGGTTGCCTTAAAGGTTCTCCATCCGCATCTGAACGACGACGAGCTTTATGTGCGGTTTCAGCGGGAAGCAGCGGCCAGCAGCAAATTGGAACATCCCAACATTATCACCGTATATGACTTTGGCAGGACGGAAAACGATTCTCTGTACATCGCCATGGAGTTTATTTCCGGACGAAGTCTTGATGATGACATACAGGCCAATGGGGCAATGCAATGGGATCGCGCCTGCAAAATAGGCAGCCAGATATGCAGTGCGTTGCGCAATGCCCATGACAAAAATATTATTCATCGCGACATGAAACCTGAAAACGTAATGCTTTGCAGGCGGGGAGACGATGTCGATTTTGTAAAGGTTTTGGATTTTGGTATCGCCAAAATGATGGAGGAGGGCGACGTAAATCAGCAAAAGGCCTTGACCAAAACGGGAATGGTGTTTGGCACACCCCAATACATGTCCCCCGAACAGGTGCGCGGCGAGAAGTTGGACGCGCGATCGGATATTTATTCGGTGGGAATAATTCTTTACGAAATGCTGACAGGGAAGTTGCCGTTTAATGCCGATACGCCTATGGGATTGCTCACAAAGCATCTCATCGATCCGCCGCCGGCATTTGCCACTGCCAACCCCAATGTGGCTGTCCCGGAAGAGCTTGAAGCATTGGTAATGGCATCGCTGTCCAAAGACGCGAATTCCAGACCGCAGACCATGAAGGATTTTGGTCAGGCACTGGATCGCTATGTTGGCCAGGAACATTCCGGGAATACCACTGTTGCGTCCGTGGTCGCCAGCGCGGGTACTGCGAAAATGCCGGCAACTGCATCCGGTTCGGGTACAATGCCCATGCCGGCGCAGTCGGCGCCTTCTCCAGTGCTGCGGCAGCCAAAAAAATCGAGTCCGATGATGGGGGTTGCCGTGGGAGTTGCAGTGCTTCTATTGGCTGGTGCGGGTGGTGCATGGTACTTTTTAATGGGACCCGGCAGTGCCACAAACGTGGTAACGGATAATCCCGGTACTGTCGCCACAGCGCAGGCGGTTCCGACATCCGGTGCTGCGAGCGCTGACAGTACCCCTCCTGGAGCAGACGACATTGAACTGCCGCCAGGGCCAGAATCGCTTGCGGCGAATCCGGGTGGGGCGGATATGGAAGCGGATGATGGTCCGGCTTCCAAAGGTGGTACAGGTGGTCGTATCAGCCAGGTGAAGAAATTGGCGAATAGCGGGCAGATAGATAAGGATCAGTTGAAAAATGTGAAAGTTTCCAAAGAGACACAGGAAAAAATAAAAAAAGCGGCGGAGAGCGGCCAGGTGCCTGATGGTGTAAAAATTCCTGACAATATTCAGGTCCCTGATGAGGTGAAAAAGAAGCTGGCTGAACAACTGGGTAGCGTCGGCGGTGGCAAATGTATGATCAATTACAGCGGCAAAGCCATTGGCCAGGCTATCTCACGCGCATTGAAAAGAAAGCAAAATGCAATTAAAAACTGTGCAGTGGACGGCAGCGATTCGTCGTCATTCTCATTTTCGATTTCCAGTGGCAGCAGCAGCTTGTCAGGTGTGTCTGTGAAGAAGTCCGGAAACGGTGGACAGGCGGATTGTTTGAAGTCAATTCTTAGTGGTCTGAAAATGGTGTCTCCCGCCGATACGGATGGCAACGGAACTGTGATTTTTAATACAAAGAAGTCTGACGGTGAAGTAACCCGATGCACGGGAACGGTGAAGATTTAGGTTGTGGTGAGCGCCGGTTGGCGCATGTTTTTCCCAAAAAAGCGAATGACGTAAATTTTAAAATAGAGGATTAAAATGGCCAAACTGGTAATTTTTGATAGCGAAGGTCGTCGTGAAGTGGCGCTGAAAAGCTTTAACAAAGTAGGGCGCTTGCCTCAGAATGACGTGCAGATTCTTGACCGCATTGTCTCCAAGGAACATGCCGTGATTGAGCATTCGCAGGCAGAGGGATTTGTGATTTCGGATTTGGGTAGTCTGAATGGAACGTATGTGAACAGGACCAGGATTGCCGGAAAACAAGTGCTTCGCGATGGAGATGAAATATCGCTTGGTAATACCCGCTGTATGTTTCTACGCGATAATGATATGACCAATGCCGGGCAGGTTGTGGATGTGAGTGAGGGCGCGCTGCAGAGTCATATTCGTTCGGCAGTGGAGGTCACAGACCGTTTTTTGCCAGAGAAGGAAATTCCCGAAGAAAAGCAGGTGCGTGAAGACTACGAAAAGTTACGCGTGACTTACGAAATGCAGAAGGATTTTCGCCCGGATCTGGAACTGGAAGAAGTGCTGCAAAAAATCCTTGAACGAACATTTGAATTTTTAAACTGTGACCGTGGCGCCATCCTGATGAAGCAGGAAAATGGTGAAATGAAACCGCAGGTCTACAAAATGAAAAAGAAAGAAGACAAGCTGGTTATTTCATCTACGCTGGTCAATCACGTCAAAGCGGAGAAAAAAGGTGTGTTGTCCTCCGACGCGCAGATAGACAATCGGTTCAAGGAAGCAAAGTCCATGATTATGCAGGGAATACGGTCATCCATGGCTGCACCGATACTCCATCAGGATGAACTGTTGGGATGCATCGTTATCGACTCATCGGTGGCAGTGAACGCCTATTCTGAAAAGGATTTGCAGTTGCTCACAAACATTGGCACACAGACGGCGCGATTCATTACAAATGTGACGATGGGAAAGAAAATCAAGGATGATGCCCTGACGCGTGAACGGTTTTCAAAACTGATGTCCCCGGATTTGGCGGAACTTGTGGTAAGCGGAAAGCTGAGTGTTGAAAAAGGGGGGCAAAATCGAGTGGCGACAGTCTTGTTCGCCGATATTCGCGGTTTTACGTCTATGAGTGAAAATATGAAGGCTGCGGACGTGCTGCAAATGTTGAATGAATATTTTGAGTTGATGGTTGAAATAGCATTTAAGCATGAAGGCACTGTCGACAAGTTTGTGGGAGATGAAATCATGGTGTTGTGGGGAGCCCCAGTCAGTCACGAGGATGACGCCGCGCGCGCGGTACGGGCAGCGGTTGATATGCAGCGCGCTCTGGTGGAATTCAATCAGGTCAGAGAATCGGAAGGTCAGCGACCCATTCAGATAGGCATTGGGTTGAATACCGGTGAGCTGGTGGCAGGATATATCGGTTCGACGCGTACAATGAGTTACTCCGTGATTGGCGATGTGGTCAACACAGCTGCCAGGTTATGCTCTGCCGCCAAGGCGGGTCAGGTGATTGTGAGTCAGAATACTTTTGGGAAGCTGAATCAGGAGTTTGAATGCATTCAGCTCGAAGACATTCTCGCTAAAGGCAAAAGCAAGCCTCTGAAAGTTTACAATGTCGTTGGGTACAAATATGTGGGTGAAGTCGACAAGACCACCCCCTTCATGTTGGATACTAAGACAATCAGCTGATGTTTTTGCTGTAACCGCACCCCTGCTCAACAGGCGCATTCCCCTTGGGAAACCGCTCCTTTCAACCGGGGGCCCGCGACTTTCCAACCGCGAAAACGCGACATTCCAATATGCAGCCTCGAGCCCTATTAATTGAAAGGACCGGGCGCTTTACTTGCAGCTCCGGGGTGTTGGTTGTCACTGTCCGGCTCCTGTGGTCGCATGCGCCCTCCCCGGGACCGCGTAGCTCCAGCTGCGCCCAAAT
>JAFGQN010000063.1 GCA_016935665.1 Deltaproteobacteria bacterium
CAAGGCGGCAGATAAACTACCGCCCTACAATATTTTTCTAAAAATCTAGTATCTTGCGATAACCCTGTTGCATCCTCAGGCATAATTGAAATCGGTTATGCCATTATGGTATAAGAAAACGATGATTGTATGCATTCAAAAGGGCTTTACCATATTTGCCGGGGTCATCAGGCATTTTTATGTGGGTGCATAAACAATTTTGAAGGATTTTTCACCATACGGCCCAATCGGAATAAGGGGGAGGGGGAGCGGTTCACCTTTCAAAGACAACTGTTGCAGAGCAAAGCTGCGTGATTATTGATGGCTGAAACCCTCCGCCGGGCTATTGCAGCGTTTTCCACTTTAATGCGATTAACGTGGTGTCATCACCCGCAGGCAGATATGCCCGGAAATCCAGCATGGAGCTCACCACATTGTCGGCAATATTCTGGCAGGTTCCGCCGGCCCGGGTGGTCACGGCGTCCAGGAGCCTGTCGTAACCATATTTTTCATTGTCCGGTGAGAACGTATCGGTAATGCCATCGCTAAAAATAAACAGGCCGTCACCTGGCGCCAACGCAACGGTTTGAGTTATAAATTTGTTTGGAAGAATTCCCAATGGCATGTTGACCGGGCATCCCAACACATCCACATTTCCTGCGGAGCTGATTTTTAACGGAAGTTCATGCCCGGCATTTACGTATTCCACTGTTCCTGTATGGGGGTCGAGAAATCCTAAAATGAGTGTTATGAACATACCGTCCAGCAGGGTGTCGCACAGCATTGTATTCATTTTTTCAACGATTTGCGTGGGGGTGGTGCTGAACAGAAGCATTGAGCGAATCATTGAATGCAGATTGGCCATGATCATGGCCGCAGGCATTCCTTTGCCCGAAACGTCACCCACCGCAAACATCAGTCTGCCATCGCTTGAACGGAACAGATCGCAATAGTCTCCGCCCACCCATCCGGCAGGTTTATAGTACAACGCCACCTGGACCTCATCAAACAGCTTCAGGTTTTTGGGCATCAGGTTGGATTGGATTTCGAGGGCGGTATTGAGCTGCTTATTTAATGCGGTCCGCTCGGCCTTGTACTCCGCCATAATCAGGCTTTTGCGACTGAGACTGATCATACGGGCGACCACTGCGAAAAAACCCAACGCATCGGAACGAAACGTCAGGGTCGGCTGGTCAATGTACAACATGTCAATGCCGGTGGGCGTTTCGGCAATGGGGGCGGCCAGTACCATTCGCGGACTCATATCGCCAATAAATGACAATCTGACATCCTCTGACGCATCTCTGTCCAACGCAGATGTCGCCATGAACGCGACCCGTTTTTCACGCACCGCTTCCAGCACCGTTTTGGATAAGTGGATATTTTGCAACCCGTGTGGATTGGGCGTGGTTTCGGCCTGATATGGTTGTACCAGTTTGCCGCGTTGGCATAGAACCCGTGAATTTTCAACGGAAACAGTTGCTGCCTTTGGCACTTTTACAATGAGCGCCACTGTATCTGCCGGTTCACTCAAATGATCGCACACGTCGGGATAGAGTGATTGCGCGTCTGTTAATTTTGCCAGACACTCCGCCACGCGATCCAGTTCCTCAAGACGATTTCTCGAAAATTCCACATAGCAGTCGGATTCGTTAACGAGCGTTTGCGGTTCACTGTATTGTGCCAGCTTCACAGGGGTGGAGATGACGGCATTGGGGATAATGCTGGCATCGGGTTTGTCTAAAATACGGATTGTGCTTTCACCGATTCGGATGCGGTCGCCTGCCTGAACAGAAAACGTGTTTCCGACAGTGCCGTTTACGTTTATGGGCACCGTTTTGTGAATGGACTCGATAACCCATCTACCAAACGGATCTTTGTATAACCGAGCGTGTTCAGGAAGTACTCGGTCATCCTGGAGACATAGACCGCTATTTTTTGAACTGCCGATAATAAGCCCATTGGATGGTGGCGCAATGTGCCGTGTCCTGTTTGCACTTTCCACTGCTAAAACCGCTGCAGATTTCATTTTTTTTCTCACCTTGCGAAAAATTTTTTTTAGCCTACATCGTCATTTCGGGGAAAGCAACCCGCCAGAGAGCGAATTCCAATTCCGGCCTGGTGCGGGGGTCTCGCCCATAAAGATGCGGCTCATCTGTCGGGGAGCCACTTCCAAATGGTTGCGCGCGCTCCCCCTTCCGATGCATTGCAAATGGACATTTGGTCGGTGAGTCGTTTCACCGCCCCTAAACCATATCCGAGCCCGTGTCGGTCCCGTATTGCGTCATCTTCTGACAGAAACCGTCCCTCGGAGTAGCCATCCTGAAGTGCCAGTTCAACGTTGTCAAATCCCGGACCGTTATCGGCCACCGTAATTTGCAGGCATCTTCTGGGAGATTCCAGATACTGGATTGTGAGGTGCGCCTTTGTGCCAAACTTTAATGCGTTGGTGAGCAGTTCCGTAATGGCGATGGATAATTCCACCTCCCGCTTGTGGGGGCAACCAAAATGGCAGGCGAACAAGGCGCATTGTTTACGGACATATGCGAATTCATTGCGAGATTTGATAGTCCACGATTTTTCGGGCGGCATTGCAGAAGCCTACTCGCAGCGGATCGCGAGAACAGTGGCGTCGTCGTGATTTTTGCCCCATCCAGAGAGGATTTCCCTGCAGATTTGTTTTGGGTTCAAGTCTCGAAAGGATTCCAGTTTGAACCTTGAGGATATCCCATCTGTGAATACCGTCAGCACATCCCCCGAATGAAGCGGATATTCAAATGCAACTATCCGCCCCAAACGACGTCCCACAATACCGGGTTTTGATATGGGGCGAATGGGTGTTGCACTCAGAGCACTCATTTCCACATTTCCAACTCCCGCATATTTGATTATCTGCTCGTGGGCATAGAGTCGCATGACCGAGGCGGCAACACCACGGGTTCTGGCAATCACTCCTGTTGCTTTTTGCAGCAAATCGGGCAATGGCAAATTCGCCGAAACCTCGTTGTTGAAAAAGTCCACAAATGCCATTGCCGCCACATTCGCTGCCGGGCCATGGCCCAGTCCGTCAATCACCGCGATATGAGTGATGCCCGATGCCTCGTCCTCGCAAACGGCGACCGCATCGCCGCAAATGGTTTCGCCCCTGCAGATTGTTTGTTCATATGCTATATTAAATTTCATTTGACCCACTTGCGAATAACAACCAATGTCCCGGAATTGGGACTGCTGCGAATATCAAACTCATCGACCATGTTGCGTGTTCCGGTCAATCCTTTGCCCATACCGCTTTTGGATACGTATCGCCCCGATAGTATGGAGTCCAGATTGGGAATCCCCGGTCCATGGTCCTCGGCTGTGACCTGCAGATACGGGCGCCCGTTTTCGTGTGACGCGTGAAGCGTGATTGAGCCTTCACCTGCGTACTGAACGATATTTCGGGCCAGTTCCGAAATGGCGGTTGCCAGCTTTACCTGGAGGAGTGATGTAAACCCAAGTGTCTTGCACATCTGACGGCCGGCGCCTCTGGCCACAACAATGTCCCCTTCAGAGCGAATTGATATTTTCTGATGTTCCGTTGCTGCCGGTGCAGAAACGGAGTTTCTGGAATTCAGCAATGACTCCAGTTGATTCATGCAATCTTTCGCCTGTTGTGGTTTCAGGTAGCGTCCGAGCCCCTTCTGGAGTGACAATAAGAGCCTTTGTCGATCACCGATGCGCAATCGGCGAAGACTGATTCCAGAAGCTGCAATCCGCGACGATAGCACTGTTTCAGCAACAATGGGGCTGAGGTATTTTGAAAGTATGTTTTTTATTTCTGTTTCAAGTGGTGACATGAGCATTTCAATCGGCTGTTCTGGAATTCACCCCCGCCAAAATGAATTCAGAAAAAGCAGCGTCATCCGCTTCAACGCGTTCCATTCCCAAAAGATCAATCGCATCTTCAAGAGTAAGCGCTGTACGAACGTCATTCATCTCAAGGCCCATTTCCACCAGCGTCATTGCCACCAGGGGATCCATGCCAGAGATGACGGTTTGGGCCCCCATTAACTTGGAAATAAGCGCTATGTCCCGGATAGATCTCGAAATGTAACTGTCCATGAGGTCAATGCCGGAGAGATCGATAATCAATCCCCGGGCACCATAATCTCCGATATTCTGAGTAATATCTTCTTTCAGCGCCACCACCAAATCATCGCTAAGCGACACCTGGATGGACACAATCAAATTTCCATACAGGCGGATGATGGGGATACGTGTGGCAATGGTCATTGGATTTTCTCCATTTTCCGTTTACCAAGACTAATGCGGCGAAGACAATCGGTTAGACCGTCCTTCAGGGTCGCCAGTGTGATGATACTTGACAAATCCACGCCGATTTCCACAAGCGTCTGGGCGACCGCTGGCCGGATACCGGTGAGTACGCAATTGGTTCCCAGCAATTGTGCGGCTTTGATAATTTTAATAAAATGGTCTGCTGTTTTCGTATCCACAATTTCAACGCCGGTAATATCCATTATAACGTAACGCGCCTGCTTCTGACTGACTTCTGTCAAAAGCCGTTCCATAATGTCTGCGCTGCGTTGCGTATCCACCACGCCGATAATCGGCATGACCAGAATGTCTTCCCAGATTTGCATCACCGGTGTGGACAGTTCCTGAATCGCACTGGCCTGCATTTCAATGGTGACCAGTTTGTCTTCCAGCTCGCGTTTCTGCGCTTCCATTTTGCGCTGGGTATTGCGCTGGTATTCGAACACGTCTCCCAAATCCCTAAGCATAAGATTCAGTCCCTCTTCAACCACGGAGAGACTGTCTTTCTCGGTGATTTGAAGCGCATATTTCTCATCAAAGTCACCAGTGGTGATGGTCGCCAGCAATTTTTTTATTTGTTCGAGACGTTCTTCGATATTTTTAATGGTCATTGCGTTATCCCTATTCTGGTTTCATCATGATTGATTCTGTGCCTTAAGCCAGGCCAGCCCGTCTTCGTAGGATTTAAACACCTCAACAGTGACGCCCTTTTCTTTGTATCGCTGAATAATGGCGCGCATAGCCATTTTGCCAAATATTTTTTCCGGAACCACAAGGGCCCAATACTTCCAGCCCGCTTCCAGGATCTGTGGCTCCCATTCGGCCTGCGCCCAGATCAGATCTTCCTGATTTACCATGGGGTTTAACGAGTCATCAGAGAGCCATGCTGTGCAATTGTGTTTTATATAGGCATCCCTGCCCGCGCGAAACATGGCCTTAAAATCGTCCCCCTCCACAAAGCCATGCATTTGATGGGTTACGATTTTGTCTTCAGGAAAGACCTTTACTGTGTACTTTTTGTTTGATTCTACAGTCCTCATATATCCTCTGTATCTCCTGGCCTGACCTGCAAAATGCAGCGATCTTTTAAAGAATTATATGTTCAGGTATAACGGCAATAGTATTGAAATTTTTAATGACCGTTACTGCTTTTCCAGCCAGTCTAATGCCTCGTCGTACTCTTTAAAGACTTTTACCGATACCCCCATATCCTCATATCGCTGCATCACACCCCGCATGGCCATTTTAGCAAATATTTTTTCCGGAACCACAAGGGCCCAGAATTTCCATCCAGCCTTCAGTATTTTCGGTTCCCAGACCTCGCGTCCCCATTTCAGGTCTTCCTGATTCATCATTGGGTTCATGGAATCGTCGGAGAGGTATTTGGTACAGCCGTGCTCTTCATACGCCGCCACACCTGTCAGCATCATGTCCTGGAAATCGGCTCCTTCGACAAAACCATTCATCTGATGAGACACAATTCCCAATTCCGGATAAACTCGCAACGTAAACAGCTTTGTTTTTTTTACGATTTTCACTGTTGCCTCCTGTGGATTTTCCTTGTGTGATTCATTATTTTCTCTGTTTTAAACCTGATTCATCTCCAGTTGTTTTTCTTTGCGAGATAAATATACGTCGAAATTTTCAAACATGCACATCGATTTAATAAATAAACGAATATTTTTGCGCACATGGAAAGAAGAGAGGGGGATTCAACTGGACGGGGCTAGTCGGCAGCAACGAACGCAGCTTTGTTTAGGTCTTGAGATAATGGTGTAATTTCAGATACTTCAAAGATCTTCAAGGGGGTCTTCCCCGCTTCGCGATCGGCGACTTTAAATTCTGTGAAAATCGTTTTGGGCTGGATGACATCGCCTTTGTATTTAAGACGCAAATTCCAGTAGGCACTCAATGCCATCGCACCAGCTCTCAGCAGCCGCCCCTTTACATCGGGTTTTCCAATAAGTGCGGTAATTCGTTCATCCAAATCCGATGCCCGCTGATATTCGAGGTCGTTTACGGCGTTTGCCTTAATTACAGGCAGCATGGTGGCGTACTCGAGCATTCGCGCGCGCAATTGGCGGGCGCGGACTTTATAGTTTTCAGAATCTGACGCTCTTCTACGAATGGTTTCGTATCCGCGAACAGAAGTTTCAACAATGCGATAAATGGTGCTGGAGTTCACTTCGAACTCTTTTTTAAAGGCCCCTTTTAACGTGTGTTCCGCCAAATCGCCGGGAAATGCGTGGTGATCCCAATTGAGCATTTTTTGACCGTGCCATTCCTCAAAGGGCAAATCCTCACGAAGCAAACCCTTTTTTTTGAGGCGACTGTACAGACCGGTGACGGGTAAGGGCGTAAACAACATGAACTGAACGGTGTCCGCTTCAATATCAATCATAAAATCAATATCTTCCTGGATGTTTTCGGGAGTGTGGTGCTCCATGCACAAAATGCCGGAACCCAGAACCGAAATGCCCACGTCACGCAACTGGCGCACCAGTTCTTTGGGTTTGATTCCGTTGTTTTTTTCAAAGGCGCCCTGGTCTGTTTTGGATTCAAACCCAATCCAGGCGAATGTAATCCCCATGCGCACCATATTTTCAATGCCAAACGCGGTGATGGCTTCGCATGATGAGAACACATGGAAATTGAAGAACCGGCTGTGTTTCTCCATTTCATCGATGAGCTCCATGGCGCGCTCGCGATCTTTAAGGAAGTTTTCATCCATTACAAAGAACGCATCGGTGCCGCGCGCGTCGGCGATTTGACGGCACGTATTGAAAATCTCTTTGCCGGAGCCCAGATATGATGTGTATTTCTTTCCAAAGAAATGGGATGTACTGCAAAAACTGCAGGCATTTACACAGCCCACACCCGGAACCAGCAGACTGGCCGTGGGACCAGGGACTGGAACACCAAAGATGCGCTGCATTTCCGTGGATGGCAGAGCAGGGTGCACAATGGGATCGAGGAGGCTTTGACCAATATACTTTCGCATCCAGTAAATGCCTTCGCCTTTTACGACATGGTCACATTCGATGATTTCTTCCACCCCTTCAATTGCAGCGCCGTGACCGCCAAGGATAATTTCGGCACTGGGACAGTGCTCCCGAACCAGACTGGCCATTTCCCGGGCTTTGACAAAGTTGGGCGTGATAAAGGAAATGCCCACCGCATCATAACCCTTTTTGATCTCTTCAATAAATCGCTCTCTGGACGGAAAATCCAGAACGTTCACGTCGGTTTTCATATTGGCGGCCATGAAATAGAGGCCGAAACTGCGGTGATGAAAACGAAACGAAGCGGCGCCCTGCGCCTTGGTCACCTGATTGTGAAACAACTCCATTATGTTTTCTTTTCGTCCCCATTGGTCGTCAACACCAAAGGGGCCGAATACACCACTTAATAGAATTTTTTTTCTGGGGGTATCTGTTACAATCGCCTGAGTCATAATCCTCACCTTGGTTGAAAATTCACAGCCTTACTACAAGCCCGCGATGATAGTATTTAGCACCCGCGAGTCACCAGGAAGTCATCCGTGTGTCATCGTTGTGTCATGAAACAAAGAAAATGCTGAAAAACGCTATTTCTTTAATCTTTTCAGTATTTTGGGGCCAAGCCAGGCAAGCAGGACGGCAAGACCGATGATGATTGCATGCCGTGGAGAACGGATAAAACGGAGTAAAAAGGGCAGGGCCGCCAGCACGACGACGAGAATGACCAGTTTGCGCATGGCGCCAACGCTCTGCCGTTGAGGTTGCCGGGGCGCACAATAGTTGCCCCCGCCATACGGTGGAACGTGGGGCCCCATTTTCGCAGCGATGCGGGCGGCATCGTATTCCGCTCGCAATTGGCTCTTCGAAAGCACTTCATACGCCTCGTTCACTTCAATCAGTTTTTCTTTGGCCAGCTCCTCAAGGTCATTTCCCTGGTGCCGGTCCGGATGATAACGAGACACCATTTCCCTATACCCCCTGTGGATGGTGTTGGCGTCAGCGCTTTGGGATATTCCCAAAATGGCGTAATAATCTTTGTGCGGATTAAATTTCATGGGGCCAATATAGAGACGGTTGAATTGTGAGCAAGGTTATTTGGCCGATTTAAGGTAGGTGCCGTAATCTGAATTTGTGGTGATGAGCAGCCAGGTTCGTTCACCCAGTGTCAGTCGGTAACTTTCAAGTGTTTTAAGGAATCGGTACAACTCCGGATCTCTTTTGTACGCCTCGGCATAGATGCGCGCTGCGGCGGCATCTGCATTACCTCTGATTTCCTCTGCTTTTCGATATGCCTCGGAGCTGATTCGTTTTAAATCACGGTCTTTGCGCCCGAGGATTTTTGCGGACAGACCTTCACCCTGCGACCTGAGCCGTGACGCCACTTTGGTTCTTTCAGAAATCATTCGTTTAAAAACGGATTCCTGCACGCTGGGAATGTAGTCAATACGTTTCAACCGCACGTCTTTAAGCTCAATGCCCAATTCCATGGCTTTTTGAGATGCCTTCTCAATAATTTGCTCCGTCAATTCATGACGGCCCATACCGATGCTGTAATTATTGCTCACGCCGTCTGCGTTTTCCACGCTGTCCATTTCCGGTATCTCCGCTTTGGGAGTATTATTGTTCACCACCGCGGGTGAGTTCGTTTCGTCAGCGTCCTGCGCAACAGCATCGTCCGAACCATCGGCGTTTTCCCCATCGTCCGAGTCTGCATCATTGTCTGAATCCGTTTCTGTTGCCGCAGGCGCAGCTTCGCCGGAGCTGTCCGCTGCGGCTGTCACCGTTGCCAGAACGTCAATAGCCTTCGCCTGAGGGGCCGCCATTTGCGCCAGCTCTTCATCCACATCGCCAGCTGCACTCATCTGGTTTTCCCGCTCTTCGTTGGAAATTACAAAAGTACGGTTGGTGCTCCGAATCGCCTCAATGAGATTGTGGTTGGCAATCACGTTTCGTGTCGCAGAATCGAGAATATCATCCAATCGTCCCTGGGCGCTTTCCTCATCCCTCAGCTTTTCAATAAAAATGAGAGGATCTGCGATTTTCCACCGGGCAAACACATCAATAAGAATATAACGTTTGTCCAGCGTTGTAATTTGATTGGGATCGCCGTCCCACGCCAGCCAGCGCTTGTCAAACTTGCGGGCTTCATACCATGGCACTTTAAAGTGAAGTCCAGGCTCTGTGACAGGTTTGCCCTGAACCTCACCAAAGGCGAGGATTACCGCCTGTTCGTGTTGTTTTACAGTATACGCACACGTGTAGACCGCCACTGCCAACAACGCGGTAATGACAAGTACAATCAGCAATACGTTGGATGATCTGCTCATTGGGCGCCTCCTTTTACCGTGCCGGTTAACCCGCCGGGCCGCTGCGCGCCCTGGCCCATGGGAAACAACATGGGCACAACGCCTTTGGCGTCATCGTCCACCACAATTTTCTTTTCGATGCCCGACAATACTTCATCCATGGTTTCCAAATACAGTCGCGTCCGAGTTACCCTGGGAGAGTCCGCATACTCTTTTTGCAGAGCAACAAACTTGGCCACATCACCTTTGGCGCGGTTGACACGCTCAATGGCGTATCCCTGAGCCTCTTCCAGCATCTGATCCGCCTGACCTTCCGCCCGCGGTATTTCCTTGTTGTATTGTGCCAGCGCTTCATTCTTTTTCTGATCCCGTTCCTGTTCCGCCTGGTTTACTTCGTTAAAAGACGGCTTCACCGGATCAGGTGGCGCAGAGTCTTTTAATTCCACCCGTTGTACGGAAATACCCGTTTCGTAATCTTTACACAGTTGCGACAGGCGTTTTTTGGCTTTTTGCAAAATGTCTTCACGACCGCTGGTCAGCACCTCCGTTACCGAATAGTCGCCCACCACTTCACGCATGGTGGATTCCGACAGGTCGCGCAACGTATCTTCGCCATTTCGAATCTTGAATAAAAACTGTACGGGGTCTGAAATCTGGTAATGCACAATCCATTCAATAATGGCCACGTTCAAATCGCCGGTCAGCATCAGGGATTCACGCAACGTACTGTCTCCACGAGTGTATTGGGACTGAATCCCGGAAGAGGTGGTTCGAAAGCCAAACTCCTGTTTCAATTGTCGTTTGGCCTGCAGCTTCTGCACATCCTGTACAAATGGAAATTTAAAATGCAGTCCGGGCTCGTCCGTCCGGGTGTACTTGCCAAACGTGGTGACAACGGCCACTTCCTCTGCCGACACCGTGTAGTACGACATGGCAGCCAAAACGATGGCCACCCCAAGCAGCACCACCAGCTTGATAACGAAGGAATTTTTCTTCAATGCGCGTTTAATATCGTCGGGACTCGGTCCATCATCACCGAACGGTCCGTCTCCAAATGGGGATCTGTTACTCATGCAGCTCTCCTCAGGGCTAATTGTTCAGGTGGCAACATAACACAGGAAAGCGGAACGTAAAGTATAAGTTGAGAATAGTATGATATCGGGAGGTTATCGGCAATGCAGGATGCTGTTGGAATGACAAAGAGCAGTAACGCGCGTCAACCAGAGGGTAGGACGGAACTCTGGAACTATCTGCCGGCTACAGATTCTGGTCGGCGTATTCCACCCAGCCGCCGGCGCGGACCAGGGCTTCGTCGAAAGGGGCCACGGTGAAGGGAATCGTCTGGGTCTGACCGGAGGATTTGAATGTCAGCATTTTCTGGTCGATGTCCACGCTGCATTCCACGTCCAAAGCCGCCATCTTGAAGATAGTATCTATCTCATCTTCACCCAGTTCAATGGCCAGCATACCGCAGTTAAACATATTCTGCCTGAAAATGCGGGCGTAATTATTGGCAATCACTAATGTGATCCCGTTTACTTCAAGCGCCCAGGGCGCATGTTCCCTGGACGAACCGCAGCCAAAATTGGCGCGTGTTACAATAACAGACGCATTTTGGGTTTTGTCTCCCAGCGGATCAAAACCATCGAGTTTCAAATCTTCCAGCATGTGCGGGCCGAGAGCTTCTTTTTTTACTTCAGTTAAATATTTGGCCGGGATGATTTCATCAGTGTTGATGTCAGAACGGTCCAAAAACAATACTTTTCCACCAAATGTTTTCATTGTCTCACCTCTACTCCATCATTGTTCTGGGATCGCACAGGGTTCCCTGAATACCAGATGCCACCGCCGCTGCCGGGCTCATCAGGTGGACCATGCCCCCTTTGCCCATGCGGCCGTTAAAGTTGCGGTTCGTCGTGGCAGCACAGGCTTCATCCGGCGCCAGAACGCCATTGGACATTCCCAGACAGGCGCCGCAGGTGGCGTTGGTCACACAGAATCCCGCGTCCATCAGCGTTTCGAGCAATCCCTCCTGCATCGCCTGTTTATAAATCTCAGTCGTTGCCGGAGAAACAATACCCCTTACTGTGGGGGCCAGTTTGCGGCCTTTGGCCATGGCGGCGGCTTCGCGCAAGTCGCTGATGCGACCGTTGGTGCAGCTGCCAATGTAGACCTGGTCAATTTTCATGTCGCAAAGTTCACTCAGCTTTTTCACCTGGTCGGGTTTGTATCCCACTGTGGCCACCGGTTCCAAATCGGATACATTGATGTCCACTATTTTGGCATATGTCGCGTCGTCATCCGACCACCACGCTTTAAATGCTTTCAGCGCTTTGGCTTTGTCATTGCCGTATTCTTCGGCAATAAATGGCCAGAGGTATTCCAGCGTCACTTCATCGGGCATGCATACACCAGATGTGCCCCCCGCTTCAATGGCCATGTTGGTAATGGTCATGCGCTGTTCCATGTCCATTGCGTCAATCACCTCACCGCGAAACTCGATGACGTGATCGGTGGCGCCATTTACTGTTAACTGGCGGATCACCTCCAACGCCACATCCTTGGCAAATACGCCTTTGCCCAGTTTCCCGGTCAGATTTACGCGAATGGTGTTGGGCTGACGGAATGCGCAAACCCCTTTGAGAATCCCCACTTCCAGGTCCGTGGTGCCCACACCGGCGGCAAATGCGCCAAACGCGCCATGGGTGCAGGTGTGACTGTCGCCCATGATGATGGTGTATCCCGGCCGGATAAATCCCTTTTCGGGAAAGAGCGCATGACAAACGCCATTTTCCCCAATATCAAAGAAATCCTTAATATTGTGGCGTCTGGCCCATTCCCGCAATATTTTCGCCTGAACGGCGCTTTTGGTGTCCTTGGATGGCGTGACGTGATCTATTACCACTTTTATTTTAGCGGCATCGAATACACGATCCTTTTCTCTCCATTCCAAATCGGCAATGGCGATTGGGGTGGTAATTTCGTGGCACATCACAACGTCAAGGTTCAACACTTTTGTGCCTTCGAACGGTTCCGCTTTTAAATGTGAATCAAAAATCTTTTGTACTAATGTTTTTCCCATAATGATCACTTACTCCTCCTGCATTCAGTGTCTGTGTCGCACACCGAATCGCATGGTGGTTCGAAACAGACTGTTTAGCAGCTTTACGGATTAAGTGCATCATTATTTCCAATTTTCCCAAAAAAATTGATTTTCGAAATTTTGGACAAATATTAAAGTGACTGAAATTATTGCGTATCTTCTGATTCCTGATTGGAAGTGTCAAGCTCGGCTTCCGAAATGGCGGGCAGATAAAACGTGAATGCCACGCCTAATCCGTCATTGGCTACATCGATGAATCCATCGTGTTGCTGTGCGATGCGCGATGAGATGGACAGGCCAAGCCCAGTGCTGTCGGTACCGCTGTAAAACGGGTCGAAAATATCTTCCACATGGCCAACGTCCACCGGCGGGCCGTTGTTTTCGATGCGTAAAAAAGCCTGAATACTATCGTCTCGCAATGTGGCGCCCACAGTGAATCGAATAATACCCTGACGATTTTGGGTGTGCGCCAGCGCGCGCTCAGCATTGATGAATATGTTTATCGCCAGTTGTGCAAGAAGATCTCTGTCTCCGCGCACCGCAACAGGAGATGAGGAAATCTCGGATTGCAGTTCAATATCGGTCTGTCTGGCCTGTGCACCGTATAGCGACTGAACCCTGCCGGCCACTTCCCTTAAATCCAGTGGTTGCATTTGAGCGTCGGAAGGTCTGGCAAATGACAGAAATCGCTCCGCCACATTTTGAAGACGCTTTATTTCAGATACGTGAATCTCCCACAGTTTGCGCTCTTCACAGTCTTTGGGGATCACAGGGTCCACAATTTCCGATGTGCCAAGAAGCGAGTGCAGTGGGTTTTTGATTTCGTGGGCGATGCCCGCAACCGTCTGTCCCAGCGCGCTGAGACGACCCGCCCTCACCAGTTGCGTTTGCAGTGCTTCCCGTTCGCCAAGGGCCACTTCCAGACGTTGGCGTTGTTTTCGCTCTTTATCGGCGAGGTATCCGGCGATGGCGCCCAGCAGCAGGTAGATGCCAATTTCCAGAATTTTTTCGATGCCTTTGGCGGGATCCAGGTGGTGAGGCATGAAAAACGCATGGGGAATATAGGCGAGAGTGACCACCGCCGCAAAAAAAATGCCGCCCCGAAGGCCACCCTGGACGGCGCCAACCACAATCGGGAGATAGTACAGACGCCGCAACACATCGTGAGCTTCAATCCACTCATGACTTGTCAGATAGTGAAACAGTGTAACTGAAAAGAGGGGCATCCAGGCGGCCAGCAACGTTGTCGGAGAGTATAACGTCACCAAGAATCGTTTTTTTGATGACATTTGTGGGCCGCTGTGCCTTTGGAGATGGCTCATTTCTGTATTCCAAATTTTTCCATGCGATACGCGAGTACATGCCTTGGAATTTTTAAAAATGCGGCCGTTTGGGACACATTGCCGCTTTGCAGCCTGAGCGCTTTTTCGATAATGGCTTTTTCGATGTCGAGCAATGATACACCGTCGGCGGGAAACGTAATTTTGTCCGCCAGTGTGTCGCCATGGGTTTCGCAATTCGTGCCCGTCATGGCCGGCGGGAGATCGTCGATCTGCACAGTCTCCTCCCGCGCCAGCAACACCAGTCTCTGACATATATTTTCAAGCTCGCGGATATTCCCGGACCAGGGGTGCCGGCACATGATGTCCATTACCGGGTCGGGAATCTCCAGTGTTCGGCCCATGGAAAACACCGATATAAAATGGCGTACCAGCATCGGAATATCATCCCGCCGTTCTCTCAGCGCCGGCACCGGGATGTCCACCACGTTAATCCGGTAATATAAATCTTCTCTAAATCGCCCCTCCGCAACTTCGTGGGTTAGATGGCGATTGGTGGCCGCCACCACTCGGACATCCACCTTTTCGGGTGCGTCGCTGCCAAGGGGATCCACTGTTTTTTCCTGTAGCACGCGCAACAGTTTTCCCTGCAGCGCCAAAGGGAGCTCCGCAATCTCATCCAGGAAGATGGTCCCGCCATGGGCCTGGCGAAATCGTCCCTGGCGGTTGGATGTCGCACCGGTGAAGGCGCCTTTCTGATGGCCAAAGAGTTCTGATTCGATGAGATTTTCGGGCATGGCCGCAAGGTTCACTGCTACAAAAGGACCGTTGGCCCTTTGACTTCGGGCGTGAATGCGTCTGGCGATCAGCTCCTTTCCCGTTCCACTTTCGCCACTGATAAGCACCGATGCTTCCGAAGCGGCAAAACGGTCCGTGGTTTCCACTGTTTTAGCCATTTTTTCCGAATGAAACAAAATAGGGCGCTCCACACCACCTGCCCTGGCGCGAAGGCGCGTTATTTCGCTGGTCAGTTCCCTGTGCCGCAGTGCTTTTTCCACCACCAGTAACAGATGATCCCGACTAAACGGTTTTCCCAGAAAATCCTCGGCGCCCAGCTTCATCGCTTCCACTGCCAGTTCCACATTGGCAAAGGCGGTAATAATGATGACCGGTAACGCCGGGTGGTTTTTTTTGATTTGTTTCAGCACATCAATGCCGCTCATGCCCGGCATTTTTACATCGGTTACCACCAAATCGAATGTGTCGGCAGCGAGAGTCGCCATGCCTTCATCGCCATCGGCCGCGGACTGGACATCGTATCCGGCTTTTTTCAGGTTGAAGACAGCCAGCTCCCGCCCCGACGGATCGTCCTCCATAATCAGGATTCGTGTACTCATTAGATGAACTTATCCTTTTTCCGATAAATATCAACCTGGCAGCTGAAGGGGTCACCGTTTCGGGCAACTTCTGTTAACAGAAATGCCCCTCTCATTCACAACGCCCTCTACAGGTATTTTTCGGGGTCCGCGTCAAACTGCGGTTTACAGCCAGGGCAGCAGAACACATAGAATTTTCCCTTGTATTCCGAAAACTGGGTGCTGTCGCTCACGGCGAATTCGTTTTTCATCACCGGGCAAACGGCCTTCGTTCCCACGGGAGGTTTGGTGTCAAACCCATTTTTCACATCTGATGCAGCTGGACTGGCGGCCAAAGGTGCGGCGGCAGTTACCGGCTTATCCTGAGGGGTTGGTTCGCCGGCAGTCGCATCTGATTTTCTACAGGCAACAAGGACAAACCCCACGGCAAGCAGTACGGTGATGAGACGGATATTTACTTTTTTCATTTTTGGCTCCTTTGCAGTTGGTTCCACGCCAGGAATAGCAACCAACATGCCATCGCCTTTGAGAACCGAATTTTCTGGTCTATTTTGCGCAATCCCTTTGTGTTCAACTGTTTGTGTGAGACATTTCTCAACAATCAGCACATGGGATTCACAATATTGTTAAGTTCCTTCCAGATGGACAGATTTTGGGTCGCAACAGATAACTTTAATAAAAACGGGTCCGATTGTTGCAACCCTGGCATGCGATGATCATCATTTCATCTCATTTGGGAAAGTCGGCCCATATTGATTCACGCCGCACGTTTAAGGAAGGACGTAGAGAACGATGAAATTGGAAACACTGGCACTCCATGCTGGAAATGTGATTGATGAGACAGGTGCGAGACAGAACCCCGTGTATCGAACGGCATCGTATGTGTTTCGAGATACCGAACACGCGGCCAATCTGTTTTCGCTCAAGGAACTGGGTAACATTTACACCCGTTTGATGAATCCCACCCATGATGTCCTCGAAAAACGCATGGCAGCTCTGGAAGGTGGCGTTGCCGGACTGGCGATTGCATCGGGAACATCCGCCATATTTTATTCCGTCATTAATATTTGCGCCCTGGGTGACGAAGTGGTTGCGGCCAACAATCTGTATGGCGGCACCTACACCATGTTCAACGACATTCTGCCAGGCATGGGCATCAAGGTAAACTTTGTGCCGCCCACGGATTTGGACAAAGTGGAAGCGGCGATTACCGATAAAACGCGCATGCTGTACTGTGAAACCATCGGAAATCCGGCATTGGATGTGGTGAATCTAAAAGCCTTCGCGGCGATTGCCAATCGGCACGAAATTCCGCTGGTGGTGGATTCCACCTTTACAACACCATATCTCGTTCGGCCAATTGAGCATGGCGCCCACGTGGTGGTGCATTCGCTCACCAAGTGGCTGGGCGGACATGGCGCCGGTATTGGCGGCGTGGTGGTGGACAGTGGCACGTTCAATTGGGCCAATCCCAAATTCACCCTGTACAATGAACCGGATAATTCCTACCACGGGCTGCGGTACGCGCACGATTTGGGAGATCTTGGCCCCCTGGCGTTTATTCTGCGCATGCGTCTGGTGCCGTTGCGCAATCTGGGCGCATGTCTCAGTCCCGATAACGCCTGGCTGGCCCTTCAGGGTATTGAGACTCTGGCCCTGCGCATGCAGCGTCACTGTGACAACGCAATGGCCGTGGCCAAACATCTCCAGCAGCACCCCAAAGTGGACTGGGTGCGATATCCGGGATTGCCGGAAGATCCCGCGTTTGGCGAAGCATCTTCCCAGTTTGACAACGGTTTTGGCGGCATGGTGGTATTTGGCATCAAGGGCGGTTTGGAGCCAGGAAAAAAATTCATCAACAGCCTGCAGCTGATTTCCCACCTGGCCAACGTGGGAGATGCCAAAAGTCTGGCGATTCATCCGGCCAGCACCACTCATTCGCAATTAAGCGAGGCCCAGCAGGCGGAAGGCGGCATTACGCCCGAACTGATTCGACTATCCATTGGCATAGAGCATATTGATGATATATTGGCCGACATTGATCAGGCCCTGGGGTAAGCGGCGGGGGATGGCGCCAATGACCACGTTCGATTTGAAACGGAAAGGCTACCGATGACCATTGTTTTATCCGACGACTACCACGCGCGCGAATCTCTGCAGAAGCTGGGTATTTACTGTATTTCCGATGAAAAGGCGTTGCATCAGGACATTCGCGGTCTACGCATCGGCATCTTAAACGTGATGCCGGAGGTCGATAAGTATGAGGTGTCGGTGTTGTATCCACTGGGACGAACACTGATTCATATCCACCCGGTTTGGATTCGTCTGGAAAGTCAGCGATACCGTGAATCCAAAGCCAAACATGTGGAACGGCAATACGTAACGTTTCACGAAGCCATTGCCGACCGTCATCTGGATGGACTGATTCTCACAGGGGCGCCGGTGGAAACCATTCCATTCGAAGAGGTGCGATACTGGGAGGAGGTAAGGGAAATTCTCAAGTACGCACGAGAACATGTGGCGTCCACATTGGGACTTTGCTGGGGAGGACTGGCGCTGGCCAAACTTCTGGGTATCGAAAAAACACCCTACCGGGAAAAGCTGTTTGGCGTGTTTGAAAACAGAAACATCGATACGCATCATCGCATTACGGGGCGAATGGATGATTTATTCTGGTGTCCCCAGAGCCGTCACTCCGGCATTCCGGATGCGGAAATGGAACAGGCGGAACGGGCGGGACTCGTGCGACTTTTGGCGCATTCCGTTGACGCGGGCTATATTATTTTCGAAAGTTCGGATATGCGATATATGATGCATCTCGGTCATCCAGAATACGAAGCCCTGCGACTGGTGGAAGAGTATCTGCGAGACAGAGACAAAGGCCTTCGGGATGTGGTGCGTCCGGTCAATGTGAATATCAACAATCCCATCAACATCTGGCGCGGCCACTGTCACGAGTTTTACAATCAGTGGATTAAGTTTGTGTACGAAACCACACCTTTTTAGATAATCTCTCTGATATCATAATCACACTTTGAAAACGCCTCGAAAGGGAGTACTAATCGATGCGGATCGCGGGTTAAACGCAGTCCGTTTACGTTTTGAATAACTGTCAGGGAGGGCGCCATGCGTTTGTTGATTTTCACGATAATCTGGATAAATATTGTTGGTATTGGGGTTGTTCTGACGGGTTGCAGAGACCATCGGGAAATACATTGTTTAAACGGTGCATGTGAGTGTCTTCATGGAGACGATTGTGACATCGAATGTGTTTCGCCTCCCTGTCATGTGCTCTGCAGTGGAAGCGGCACTCAATGCAACGGACAATGTGCCAACGGTGCGTGTACATGCGGGTCAGGCGCGGAGTGCGCGTTTGACTGCAAGAGCGGTCCCTGTCATGTCAATTGCCAGGGCAATGACTTTTGCGCGGGGATTTGCTGGAACGGCAACTGCAGCTGCAGCAGTGGCAGCAACTGTTATTTCGAGTGCGCCAGTGGTCCCTGCCATGTGACCTGCGCAGGCAACAATCGAGAATGCAAAGGCGAGTGCGCCAACGGCACCTGTCAGTGCGGGCCAGGCAGCAACTGCACGTTTCGCTGCAATGACAATAACTGTAAAACCAATTGCGATCCTGGCAGCGCCTGTGCTCTGGCCTGTCCCAACGGAAATGTGGGTGTTCCCGAAAGATGCTGGATTTCCAGTTGTGCCGCCGGGGATGTTAAAATCTGCAACGATGGCCTGTACACCGTATGCGGGATGGAATGCTCGGATGTACCGGAATTTGTCAATCTGCATCAATAAAGGCGTTCGGAATCGCTTTGCTGCACGCTATTCCACCACAATGGTGATTACATCTGAATTTGCACAACATCCCCAGCAGTCACATCCGTATTATGGGATATAGGAGAAATAGGGATGGATATTTTTGTGGGGTTCGCCGCGCCGCCTACTGATTCATTTCCAATTTGAGATCTCCACCCAGACCGGGGCGATTGTTGCCACTGCCCAACCTCAGTTTTCCGCCACCCAGTGTTGTACTGTCCGTTTTTAGGTTCAACTTGAGATCTCCTGCGGCTGGTGCGGCTGGCGTGGCGGGGAGATCCAACGCAAGGTCGGCCTTGTCACTGTCGGTCATGTCTTCATCGGCGTCTTCGCTTGCCTCTTTATCGGCCTCAGTCAGCTGAAACAGCTGCCGTAATTCGTCTTTCACGGCCTCTGATGGCGCCTTTTCAATTGCCTTGCGGGCGACGTCACGCATTTCGTCGAATCGAGCAGTGGCTCGGTATATCTGAGCGAGAATCATCAGTGACTGAAAATTTTCCTTCGATAGACGAACGGCTTTCTGGCCATACTCAATGGCTTTATCTGTTTCGGACTGCATGGCGTACAGCTGCGCATAAGTAGCGGCAATTTCCGGAGATGCGGGCGCGATTTTCTCCGCAATTTTCAGCTCCTGCAATGCGCCGTCCGTGTCTCCTCGCATCATGAACAGGGCCGCCAGTAAAGCGTGGGCCTGATGGTAATCCGGAAATTCGGTAAGCGTTTCCCGAATGGCGGATTCTGCATCTGTAAGATTGCTTTGAGTCATCAGATAAATTTGCGCGAGAGCCACTCGAGTCACCGCCCAATCCCGTGTTTTTTTGGCTTTTTCAAATTCCGCCAGCGCTTCCTGTACTGCAGAACTGCTCAGAAAAATTTTGCCCCGGTGAATTTTGAACGTGGCATTTTCCGGATCCAGTTCCACGGCCACCTGATTGTCCTTAAGTGCCTCCGACAAATCCAGTTTGGCAAATTTGCTCAATCCGCGATGGGCGTAAAATGGCGCAGTTGCCGCAGCAGCGTCCAGTTTTACCAGATTGACGTCCGCCTCATTTTCCTCGCGTCCAGCAAAAATATCGAACAGTTTTCCTTCGGTCACTACTGCATAACGGGAGTATATTGCCGAGGGATCGGCAGGGGCTTTTTCCTTTTTATAGTTGAGGATTTCCACCATCTCAACTCTGTCCACATCCGCACTCTGGGATGCGGCCAGCAATAGACTGGTTATTTCGTAACTGGTCGCCTCGAAGCCATCCCCGCCTTCGATTTTTTTCAGGAGCTCAGCAGCAGTGAGTGGTTCTTCATTTCTGGGGGCCATCTGAGAGTACGACTTCCACTGGCCTTTTGCTTTTAATTTGTTCAATTTGCTGAAAATTGCTTTTACCGCATCGACGCCGGATTTGCCGTCACTGGCCGTGTCAGCAAATTTCTTAATGCTGTCTGTGGACTCGAACGGGACCACCGCATCTGCCATATCAATACCCAGTGTCGCCATTTGATCCTTAACACCGTTGGTGGACATTTGCAAAGGTGCGTCCGATGGCTGTTTGCTTTTCTGGACACCATAATAAATAATCGCACCAGCCAGAGCCACGAGCACAATCAACGAAGGAACAAAGTATTTGGTTTTTGCTTTATCGTTCGGTCCGCTTTTTTGATTTTGCGGCTCCACATCATGGATGCCCATGCATTCGGGGCAGCGCACTTTTTCTTTTTTTTCGGATTCAAAAGTAATATCGCAGTGATTACATCGGTATTTCATAGTGTTTTTGCTCCAGTCGCATAGAAGTTTTGCCAAGGTGTATGGTTCAAGATGATTTATGTCAATACCGGCGAAGTGGGTTTTTTATTCCCAGCGAAATGGCAGTGGATGCAGCGGGTTCATCTGACGAATGGAAATCGGCCTATTGCTGGCAGGCGGCAATGCGGGAACGACCGCCATCTGCCCGGCGAACTTTTCGAGCGGAACAGCGTCCCAAATCGATGCAGATTCAGGATTGAGCACAGTCCGCGTCGTTGCTGACGACACAAAATCCATCTGAACCCGGTGTGCATTTGCCGTATGCTGCGCAGACTTCAGATGTGGAACATCCATCTGCGCTGGCAACGCATCGGCCAATGCGTGATTTTCCTTTACCCTCAACCGACAAATCACATTCTCCAGGCTGTATGCAATTTTTAGACTGTTTGCAATCTACTCGTCGTGTGGCGACGGCACGTAAGATCTTCAACACAATTTCCGGCGTTGGCCCGTCGATATCCTATCGGACATTCATTTGAACCCTACCGGTGCGCGACGATTAAGGCATAGATCTGATTTGGTGATGGTTGATTTGTGTCGGATGCGTGTCTATATTGTTCCATCCCCTAATGGGAAGACAAAACAGGGACCCCGAAAGGCACGAAAAACGGACGTGATTTAAACAAATAAACGGTTTATTTTTGGTGAAACGATCAACAGATGGAGAGCTGAATATGGACAATGAAACAAAGGTTCTTGAGACGATGAAGAAGGCGGCAGAGCCATTGAATGCAGGAAAGATTGCCGAACTGTCCGGTATGGATCGCAAGGCCGTGGACAACGCGATGAAGAAGCTGAAAGCCAGTGGCGAAATTGTGTCGCCCAAACGGTGTTATTGGCAACCGAAGTAAATTCGACTTATCTGATCAACTGCCGCAAAAACATCCGCCTTGTACCACCAATTGGTTAAAGTATATTGGAAAAAGTATAATATTTGTCGTATAAATAGTGCGTGTCTGGTATCAAATAATACAGATACACTTAACCACGTGAATCTGGTTAACTTGGGATTTTTGTTTTTTGAGGGATATATGATGAGAAAAGCGTGTTTACTTTGGGTTTTATTTGCAGCAATCAGTGTATATGGGTGTGTTGGGACAGAATTTCTGTATCCCGATAAGATAGAAGATACCGGAGGTCAATCGGATGGTGATTCAGATACGGATGGTGACACTGATACGGACGGCGATGCAGATACTGATGGGGACACGGACACCGACGGCGATACCGATACAGATACCGATACCGATACCGATACCGATACCGATACGGACTCAGAGTCCGGATCCGATTCAGGCAGCGATGATTCCGACTCTGAAGACAGTGATACCGCAGATTCGGATACGACAGACTCAGAAACTGCGGACTCGGAAACTGCAGATTCGGAATCAGATACATCCGGTTATGTGTTGATGAATATTGCAGCGAATGCGGGAAAAATTGAACTGGAAGAAGGAATCGAATACCTGATAACTCCAGATTGTCCAGGGCATGCGGGCAATCTGTCCGCGTCAGCCAAAGGAACTATAACTGTCGATGGTACTGAATATGATTTTACCTATAGCAAGTCTGGCATCTCCATTCCTTCCGGAGAGTTTTTGGCCATCGTTACAGCGGGGCCAGTCGAGATGGAATGTTGGTAGACTCCATATTGTTTTATATTTAATTACTCCCAACACCGCTGAAGGACGCAAAAAAAGAGGCAGGAAGAATTTCCTGCCCCTTTAAGGTGATGAGGTGCTTACCGGAGAGTCTGTTTACCGTTTCAGGTTCACTATCTCCTGATAAAGCTGATCCGCGGTAGTGATGGTTCGGCTGTTGGCCTGGAATCCGCGCTGATACGCAATCAGGTCTACAAATTCTGCAGCCAAATCCACATTGGACTGCTCCAGCGCATTAGATGTGATGGAACCGGCAGACCCTTCGCCTGCGCCGCCCACGCGTGCTGCGCCAGATGCTTGCGTTTCCGTCCACAGATTGCCACCCGCACGTGCCAGTTCGCCCTCCGCTTCAAAAGTCGCCAATGCCACCTGACCAACCAGTCGCTGTTCACCGTTGGAGTAAATCGCCATTACGCCACCGTTGCCCTGGACACCGACGCCATTGAGTTCGCCAGTGCCGTATCCATCCTGCTCCTGACTGCGGATAATGCTGGATGCCGCATACTGCGTCACGCCGTCAAGACCGGTGCCGCCCTCGACAATACTGTCGCCGAAGTCCATCTGGATATCCTGCGGGCTGGCGCCATCGAATGTGACTGCAAACGGTGCACTGGTGTCATCATTCAGGAATCCATCGGTAGTAAAACTCAGAGTCCCATTGCCCACCTGAGCGTAGGCGCCGGGGGTGCCCCCCAAATCTCCGTCATCCACCAGCGCAGCCCATGACCATGCGTTGGCGCCGGTTTTGGTGAAATAGACGTCCATCCGATGAGATTCTCCCAGCGAATCATATACAGTAATCGCAGTGGAAAAATTGGATGCCACCCCGGGGTCAAACGCCGGATCTGCCAGATTCCAGGGGGCGGTTGGAATACTCGCGCCAGAATCCAGATTCGCCGTGATATCAACGTTCCTGGTTTCCTCCGGAGGCAAAATCGTATTGGCAATTCGCAAATCCGTTAGCTGATTACTGATTTGACCGCTGGAATTTACCAGATACCCCTGCAGCGTTAAACCGTCCGGATTGACCAGTGCACCGGTATTGTCCAGCGTGAACTGGCCCGCTCGGGTATAGAAGTTGTCATTCCACCCCCCGATGTTTCCATTCACCACAAAGAATCCGGTGCCGTTAATGGCCAGATCTGTTGGAGACTCGGTGGTGATGAATGTCCCCTGTGAAAAGATGCGCGTGATTCCAGAAACGGTGGAACCGCTTCCGGGCGCATCCGTGGCCAGGATGGAATGCCCGAGCACGTCGGCAAAGACCACAGACTCCGCCTTGTACCCTGTGGTGTTGACATTGGCGATGTTGTCACCCACCACGCCAAGCGCTTTGCCATGGGATGTAAGCCCGGCGACGCCTGTGTATAGGGTTTTGATGATACTCATTCGAACTCTCCTTAAACTGTTGGCACTGCTGCGTGCCGCATTCCTAACACCTCATCAGTTAGTCTTGCTGGGATACACTCCCACTATATTCGCTACAGTCGCCTGTAGATCACCCAATTGAAGTACTGCTGTGCCGGTATCGTAACTGACGCCATCCACTTTGCCGCGAACTCGCGCTTCATACTGCACCGGATTCCCATCGCTGTCAGCGGCGTGTACTTCCATCGAGTACACTCCTTTGGCAACCGGCTCGCCATTGTTGTTCAAAGTGTTCCATTCTATATCCACTGGCCCCATGTTTTTGGCGCCAAGATGAATGCTGCGTACCACTTCTCCTGAACTGTTGGAGAAATCCACCACCACATTGTCCGCGTGTTTGGTTAAAACAAATCCGGTTTGTATCGGCTCTCCGGTTCCATTCACGGTCATCTGTCTGCTGATAACCTCCACTTCCTTTCCAATGTAGGAAGCTGCGGAACTCTCATAGGCCGCCGACTGGATATTTCCAAGACTGGCAATACCCTCATTCACGGAAACGAGCTGTTCCACATTGGAAAACGTTGCCAGTTGTGCCACAAACTCGTGGTTTTTCATGGGCTCCAAAGGATCCTGATGCTGCATTTGACTAATCAGCAATTTCAGAAAATCCTCTTTGCCCATAAAGGCGTTGTCACCTTTTTGACTGCTTTGCGTCTGGGCGGCGGCACTCCCCGCAATGGTTCCGATGCTCATGATTCATTCCTTGCAACTGATGCGCTCATCGACGTTTTCCTTTGCCTCGTGATAAAATAATCGCGTCCGGTGTCGGTGAACTGGCAGCGCTGGCGATGGACCTTTTCCCTGTGGTGATTTCAAACTTTTCCAGGGTAAGGTCAATCGTATCCAATTGTTTTTTAAGCTCTCCAACGGCATATGAAAGTGCTGCTGCGGCGCGTCGATCCATGATATGCGCAGTGATGAATACTTTTTTTGCCTTAAGAGTGACATCTAGTTTAACTTCTCCAAATTCATTCAAATCCAGCGTCAATAAGACGTTGGTTCTTTTGCTCAGACTGGTATCACGCAAGACGCGTACCAACTTCTTCATCTCTTTGTTGGGGAGCATCATTGATGATACAGATGCCACTTGAACCATCCTCAAAGGAGCTGCCGCAACTGTGGTTCCAACACCAATTATCTCATTGTTTCGGTGGTTTATATCGTGAATTCTCTGTTGGCCGGACCGATGTTGCGGTGAATCATGCTGGAAATCGGATGGGTTCCCACCTGGCCGTTGTTCACTGGCGTCATTTTTCCTGGAGGTTGCGGCGCCAGCATCATGACGATTTTCTGACGGCCCCCCAATGGAATTGACACTCTCATCTGAGTCCGTCAGCCGCGGATGTTGATGATTGTATAGATGTCGATAATAGCGCCTGTGATTGTCATCTCCGGATGCTGCGGCCGTATACAGACCTGTGCTGTCCGTATGGACCGCGTGTTTACAGTCCTCAAGAACCGCCGCAAAGACGCCGTTTTCAAACGTACCGGATAAAGGTGAATTGGTGTTGGATGTACTGGATGCAACTGTCAACAGATGCCCAGTTATACCGTCCGGCGTCATTTCGCTCCTCCGTTTTCTGGATTGTCCTGACTTGCGTTTTTATTGGTTTTTTGTGCTTTTTTGTTCGTCTTTCGTTTCTTTTTTGTTTCTTTAATCGAACCCTCGGGAGGCGCCGGAAGCGGCACATCGTCAAGAGAGGGGACTGTGGGCACCTCGGGTCCCATGAGTCCCTTCGCAAGCTCTGCCGCCTTTTGTGGCGCCATATTACTCAGTATCTCAGCAGATTTGGTGTTGCTTAGACCGCTCAATACTTCCACCGCATCAGCCGCATCCATTGATGTCATCATCATGGCGCACGACTGCGGGTTCATTCCTTCGATGGTTTTCAGCAACTGGGCAATGCGTTGTTCACGCTCTTTTTTTAGTCTCCTGATTTCAGCTTCAAGGTTTTCTTTGTCTGCTGCTTCGCTGTATTTCAGGTATTTTACAATGAATTCTTTATGTTTTACTTTAATATTTTCCCAGCGCTGCAACAACTTATCGTATTCCTCTTTGTACTTGTTTTGAATAGTGCCGGCAGCGTCATTTATTGCGGTTTTCGTTTCTTTTTGCAGGCGAATTAATTCATCTTTCTGGTTGAGTGCTTCCGTTTCCAGGCGGGTAACCATCTGCTCTCTCTGGATAATGTCCCGTTCCCTTTTTTCCAGTTCCAGCCGTTTCGCCTCCAATGCGGACGCCAACTCGGCAAGTTCATTTCCCTCTACCTGAATTGGCGGAATGGTCTGAAGTTCAGTAATGTTTCGTGTTTTCTCGATCGCAGTCAAGGTGTCGGTGTCGGCGGATTGACTGTCTGAAGCAACGTCGTTCCCTGTGTCCGCTTTTTTATCCCGGCTGTCCGATTTTTTTAAGGTTTCACAACCGGCCAGAACCAACAGGACTGCGCTCCATACATACAGATGTTTCACTGATGCACCTCCCGAATGGCCGCCAAATCATCCAGTTCCGCCTGCTGGGCGTGCTGTTCTTCCCGTTGTTTTTCCTGCTTGCGCTGTTTGTGCAGCGTTTCCATCTGCTTTACTTTTTTGTGCGATTCCAACAGTTTATCGCGTTGGATATCTGTTTGTTGATGTTTTTGGATCAGATTTTTTTCCTTTTTCTGCAATGAAATCTGAGCCCATTTGGCGCATTCCACCGCCAGCTCCAAATCCAGAGGATTCACCGTTTCGCCCACCGCGTCCCGAAATATTTGCAGTTCCTCATTAAGGGTCTGCTCCGCCTCGTTACGCTGCTCAAGCGCCTCGTTCTCCTGCCGATGCGCCTCTTCCATATCGGCCACAGCCCTGTCGCGCTGCCGTTCCCGAAACGCAATGAGTCGCTTTAGTTTTTCGAGGTCTCCCGGAGTCATGTCTATCTCCGTTTCCGCTGTCTGGCGCCCTGTGCCATATTGCTTTGCACAATCGCCGCCAGCATTTTTATCGCTTCAGCGTAGCTGGATTTCGTGTGTTGCGCCTGGGCAGCAAACTGCACAAACTGAGGCACAAATTGAATTGCGCGATCCACCATTTCATCACTGCCTCTCTGATACGCGCCAATACGAATTAAATCTTCTGCCTGTTTATAATCCGCCAGCATGCCACTGGCCTGTCTGGCCACATCCAGGTGATGATCTTCGGCCAGCTGTGTAATCAATCGGGATTTGCTGGCCAGTACATCCACGGCGGGATAGATGCCCCGGTTGGCATAATCTCTCGATAGAATTATATGGCCATCCAGCAGCGCTCGGGTACTGTCCGCAACGGGATCCACCATGTCGTCTCCTTCCACCAGAACCGTGTAAATGCCGGTGATACTTCCCACCTGACTGTTTCCAGCCCGCTCCAGCAGTCTGGCCAACTCCACAAATACGGATGGCGGATATCCCTTGGTTGCCGGAAGTTCGCCACCGGCCAGTCCCACCTCCCGCAGTGCCATGGCGTATCGCGTAAGCGAATCGAGCAGGAGCACCACACTTCGCCCCTTGTCTCTGAAATACTCGGCGATTGCGGTGGCATACAGTGCGCCTCTGGCTCGGGTGAGTGGGGCCTGATCTCCCGTGACCGCCACCACACAGGTGCGGGCCCGGTTGTGTTCGGTCACCGCATCTTCAACGAATTCACGTACTTCACGACCACGTTCGCCCACAAGCGCAATCACACATATGTCAAACGTACCATGCATGGTAAGCATGGAGAGCAAGGTGGTTTTACCCACACCCGCGCCGGCGTAAATGCCCACGCGCTGTCCCTGGCCCAGAGTCAGCATGGCGTCGATAACCCGAACGCCGGTTTCCAGAATCTGATTGATTCGATTGCGTGTCATGGGACCTGGGGGAATGCCGCGCAGGGATTGACGACTGTTTAAGGAAAGGGGCATGTCATCCAGTGGATGACCGTGGGCATCCACGATGCGGCCCAATAATTCGTCGCCCACGGGTACAAGTGTGTCGGCGCTGCGCAATGTGGCGATACATCCTGTGGAAACCCCTTCAAGAGAATCGTACGCCATACAAAGTATATGGTTTTCTTCGATGCCTATTGCTTCTGCGCACAATGGTCGAGTCACTCCCCTGGGCCACAAATCCACCACCTGTCCCACCGAAGCCCGCAATCCTCTGATTTTCAACACCGGGCCCACAATCGATATGACCTGACCTTCCATGCGCAGACCCACCAGTTCCTGCAGGTGAGAAATCAGCTGATTGTCGTGTACCGTCAGCATCAGTCGGCGCCTCCCGTATCATGGATACCCTGCTCAATGGCAAACAGCGTTTTCAGTCGGTCCAGACGCGATGGAATCTCACCGTTGACGGTTTTTCGATCGGCGGTGACCCTGCAACCCAATTGCGATACGGCCGCATCGGGTTTTATGGCGACATTTTCCATTGCCGTCAGCGTATCCATCAGCTTGAATTCCTCAAAAGCCGCCACAATATCGGGATGGAGGTGTACAATCGTCACATCATCCTCGTCAAACATCCCCAACGCTTCTTTTACAATTTCAAAGACTTTCTCCGGATGCACGTTTAATGCACCACAGGCCAGCTGCTCACCAATGGCCAATCCCAGTTCCACACAAAACTGAAGATCTCTACCCTCCAGCTCCTGTTTCTTTTTCGCCAGCTCACTGATGGATGCCGCCAGCAGTTTCAGATTGTTTTCCACCCGCGGATCCGGTTGTGGTTTCGGTGGCGGTGGCGGCGGTTCCGGTTCCAGAGGGGGGGGCTGCTGTGGTTTCGGCATTGCCTTCACTTTGACTATCGGCTTTGGCGTTGGAATTTCTCCTCCAATAATAATGTTGGAAACCTTCTCGTTATCCGGTACTTTAGCGGCGGCGCCACTCCAATCGGGGGTGCCCAAATCGAATCCGCCTTTTTTTTCCGATTCAAACCAAATCATACGATTTCTTCTCCGCCACGTCCGGACACCACGATGGCGCCTTCGGATTCAAGCCGCAATGCCGTGTCCACGATTTCCTGTTGTGCCCGCTCCACGTCGGACAGTTTGACCGGTCCCATGGCCGCGAGATCGTCGAGCAGGATTTCGGCCGCGCGGCTGGAGACCGACGACAAAATTTTGTCCCGCAGCGTATCGCTGGCGGTTTTGAGTGCCAGAACCAGCTGATCGTTGCTTATCTCCTTGATTACCGATTGCATACCGCGCCCCTGAACATTGACAAGATCCTCGAATCCAAACATGGCCCGGCGCAGTTTGAGCACCATGCCAGGGTCTTCGTCGCCAATGTTGGTGAGGAGATCTTCGGTTTCGTCAATGGACATGTTGGACAATATTCCAGCCACGCGCGCCACTCCGTCCACCTGGATGCTGTCACCGGAATCCACTTCGGACAGCTGATCTTCCACCGCATTGAACAACGCTGTAACCGTTGTATTGGGGATGGATTCAAGGGTGGCCATTTTGGCGAGAACTCGTGCCTGAATTTCCGATTCCATCAGGCTGAGTACTTTGGCCGCAAAGGCCGGCGACAGCTCTGACAATATTGCCGCGATGACCTGGGGATTCTCCGGGGCAAGAACAGCCACCACTTCGTCCGGCGTCCGTTTTTCGATGGATGAATACGGTTTATCGTGGTCGCTTTCCCTAAACAGACTGCGACTCTTATCGCTTCCCAGGGAACGCTGTGCCAGTCGTTCAATATATGCCGTACCGGCGCCGGCCGGAAGGATAGGCGTCTTCGCGTCGTTGAGGAAATCGCGGTATGTGCGCGCCAGAGCAGTGGAATCCGTTTTGTATTCCCGGCCCGCGAGAGTGTGCAGCATACGAATATCTTCCGGCGTCATGTGACGCAGCACACGGGATACCGTATCTTCTTCCAGGGACATGATCAGCAGCACGGCCTGGGTGGGCCTGTCGAGGGTTATCAGGGCGTTTTCAGTCGCCATCAGCTGTTCTCCTTAGCCTCGGGTTTCTGGTGAATCCAGTTTCTCAAGATGCGTGCAGCGGTTTCGCTGTCTTCCTCGAATACATTTTTCACCTGCGCCATCATCTCCGATGTGCGATTCGCGTATTCCTCCATGCCAGGGGGCATGTTGAACACCGACATATCCGGCAGCTGACCCTGGGGGATCTTCGCCTGCTCACCTGGCAACTGGCGGTTTTGCTCCGTCAGCATGGATTCGAGTTCATGCACTGGACGGGGAAAGGGGAGGGCGCCAGTGCCCGGAGACGCTCCCAGAAGTTGCGCATGGGCGGTTGACAATTGGGCCGGCGGTTGACGCTTGCGAAATGTGGCCAATGCTAAAAAAGCGAAAAGAATCACCAGACCACCCACAATCATGGGGAGATACTGCTTCCAGGGGAACGGCGGTTTGATGGCTTCAGCATCCAATTCCACAGGTTTGTGGAACGAGATGGACTGCACCGTCACGAGGTCGCCGCGTTTTTTGCTGTACCCGATGGCGCCCTGGACTGCCAGCTCGATTTTCTTCAGCTCCTGCGCACTCCTGGGTTTAAATTTTTCACCTTCTTTGTTGATGCCATCCACCAGCACCGATATGGACACCCGTTCCAAATCGCTGCCGAGGCCCACGGTTTTTTTGACCACTTTATCGATTTCCCAGTTTTTGGTTTCCAGCTCCTTGCGAGAATTTTTCTGGGAATTGTTGGCCCCGGGATCTTCTCCTCCCGGCAGATTGGATCGTGTGCCCGGAATTCCCTGACCGCCGCCCGATTGACTACCGATGACTTCCATCTCCTTGCGCTCGCTGCGCACCGCGGTTCTGGCCGGATCGTAGTGCTCTTCCTGGGTTTCACTGCGGCTGAAATCGAAATCCGCGGCAACGCGGGTGATGGATTTTCCAGGCCCCAACAGCTGATCCAGCATTTGCTGAACACTCCGCTGCACGTTTTGCTCAAACCGGTCTTTAAATTCCATTCCCTCGCCCCCTTTGCCGCCGATACCGGACTGGGCCGACAGCAGCTTGCCGTGAGTGTCCACGATGGTCACCTGATCCGGCGCCAGACCTTCCACACTGGAGGATACCAGGTGAATGATGGCGCTGATGGTCTCCTGAGGCAGTTCACGTCCCCGATGCAGTTCCAGGATGACCGAGGCCTGCGCCGCCGAAGATTCCTTGCCCAGCAGCGTCTTTTTGGGCAGCACCAGATTGGCTTTGGCGTTTTTAACCACATTGATTCGGGTGATGGTGCGGGACAGTTCGCCTTCCAATGCTCGCCGCATGGCGATTCGTTCTTCAAATTCGGTCATGCCAAACTGTTGCCTGTCGAACAATTCGAATCCCACGCCGCCACCGGTGGGCAACCCTTCAGTGGCCAGCTCCAACCGCAATTCGTGCATATTTTCTTCGGGAACCAGAATACGCGTGCCACCTTCTTCAAGCTGGTACGGTATTTTTTTGCCCTTCACAAATTCAATTATGGCGGCCGCATCCTCCGGGGTCAGATTGTTGTAAAGTGTCCGATAGCTAGTGTTCTCAACGGTTACCAGCATGGCCACAGCGCCCAGCATCAGCACGCCAATGATAACCACCGATGCCTTGAGTGCGCGCGGTTGACGTTGCCAAAATCCTTTGATCTGCGTCAATTTTTCTTTGGCGATGTCCGAAGGCGTCTTTGTGTCGGTGTCGTTTTGGTTGTCTGCCATTGGTTTTCCTCTGTGCTGTGTTGTTGATTCTCAACTCCTAAAACGGATTACAGCCGCATATTCATCACTTCCTGATACGCCATCATCATGCGATTTCGCACCGAGCCCACCAGTTTAAATGTAATCGTCGCCCGTTCGTTGGCGATAAGGGTCTCGTGGATATTGTTGTGTTTACCTGCAGCGAAATCCTCCCCCATCTGTTCTGCCTCCTTCATTACCGCATTCGCTTTCGACAGGAATTCACCGAACTGTTCCCCAATGTCGGGCTTCTTTAATGTTCCCTCGGTGAGGAGAACTCCCTGAATGGATGTTGATTCGATTGGTCCTACCGGCATCAGATATTACCTCCAATCCCCAGCGCGGATCGCCCAATTCGCCCCATGGCTTTCATGGCGGTGGCGCCCGCGTCATACGCACGGGACGCCATGATCATGTTCACCATTTCTTCAGTTACATTTATATTGGGGTACGCTACAAACCCCGAAGCATCCGCGTCGGGATGTGTGGGATCGTATACCTGCTGTGGCGGCGTCTGATCCTGAACGATCTCCGTCACCTGAACCCCATGGGCCTGCTGGGCCAGACGATCTCCCAGTAATTCGTCAAATCTGTTTTGTACGGGTTCCGATTGAAAGACCGGATCCCGGCGCCGATACGGGCCGCCTTCTTCGGTACGCGTCGTCTGAGCGTTGGCCAGATTGGACGCAACGATATTCAGCCGGGTCCGCTGGGCGGTGAGTGACGATGAGATAATTTCCATAGCACTAAATACATTCATGGTTCACACCTTATTTGCCGTCTTGAGCGGCATACTTCAAAACACCCAGCTGGTGACTGACCACTTTGCTCACTGTCTCGTATCGCAGGGTATTTGCATTCAGTTTGGCCATTTCCTTATCCAGACTGACATAGTTCAAATCGTTGCCAGGCACGTGATCGCGGACTTCAAATACGTCGTAATTGTCGTCGGCGCCCTGTGATGCGGTTTTGAAATGTGCGTCGTTGGTTCGTTGCAATTCCAAAGCGAATTCACTGCCGCCATTGAAATCCCCACGCAGAATCTCCTTCGACGCATATCCGGGGGTATCCACATTCGCGATATTGGCGGATATCAGATTCTGGCGTTCAATATGAAAATTCAACGCACTCGCCATTCCGTTCACTTCTGAAAAAATACTCATTCGTGTCACCAGGCCTTCCGCAGCTTTTTCAGTTGCATCGCCATTTGCTTTATCTCGGTTTCCGTTGTCGCCAGCGTAGCCCAGCTGCCTTCCCGCTGATTCAACACGGACTGAATCCGATTGGCCAGTGCGTCCTGATTGCTCTCTACGGCGGTGCGCATGGCGAAATAGAGTGCGTGATCCGGCAGGGTTGCCATCTCGTCGTCTGAAATGGTTTTCCCCTGACGTAAACGACTCTCCGCTTTCAACCGTTTAGCGAGCCGCATATAAAACCGGTCCACCGGCGTCGGGTCTCCCTGGGGCGGGATATATTTGGTTTGCGCGGTTTGTTCTGCCCGGACATAGGCTTCCATGACAGATACTTCGTCCGACGGCTTAAATGAAATCAGTTGCTTCGCCTGTTCGAAATCGGACACAGCCGCCCTCCAGTTTCCTTCCTGCAGATGAACCTGTGCCCGAACTTTGAGCAATCTGCCCCGGGCCCAGTCGGGCAGCTTTTTTTGCAGGAAGAATGATGCCGCATCCTGGGCACGCACATATTGTTCCGCATTCAAATACGTTTCCGCGATGACGGGAGCGCTTTGCTGCAATTCCTCATTGCCAAGCCGTGCCAGAATTTTATCGGAATACCCGGTGAGCATCGATCCCAGCCCAAGACGTATCAAATTCGAAGCAACGATTTCCAGTATGTTTACCGAAAAGAGTTGCCCCAAAATCGAATTTGCGAATTTCGCAAACATATTGGTGAGTTGCGGGGTATCGTTCTGCCTTTCAAAGTTTAGCAGCGTAAACACAATAATGCGTCGTCGATGCTGACTGATACGCTCCTCAATACCAATGTATTCCTTTTTAATAGAAGGAAACTCGGCCAGATAGCCGTCCAGGCGATCGAGCACTTTGTTGGCTTTTTCCAGGTTGCCTCTGGAAAACCAGCACCACGAGACGAGGAACGCCGATTCCACCTGCTCCTTTTTCTCGAAAAACGCGGGGTCCGGATTGCATTCCGCGGCAACACTGTCGCGCAGCGCCGCGTCTGCCACGTTGATGCGGTTCAGGATTAGCGCTTTCTCGGCCGGGGTTTGGGCTTCCATGGTATAAAGCTCTTTTCGTGCGCCGGCGATGTCGCCCACCTGAATACGCTCCACCACACTCTGTGGCAGTGGCGTCAGAGAGTCGGGGTCCATCAACACATTCAATGCCCGTAATTCCGGCCTGGAGTTGCCAATGATAATCTGTACTGTGCGCCGCTGAACTTTTGTGTTGAATTTCAAGGATGCGTTGCTGGAAAATAATTCCACCGTCATCCGCGCCTGTCGGTTCGGCAGCAATTGATATTGCATATCACTGGTTGCCACGGTGGACTGTATCTGGGCTTCGATTTGCGGCGTCCATTCGTTAAAAAGCATCCGGATGCCAAATCCATCTTCATCTTCAAGCACCGTAACGAGATCTCTGTCAAACGCCAGCACCGAGAGTTCTTTCATGGACCAGAGATCGTCGGCCTGCACCCGCAATGGCAACAACAGGAAAAGAGCAGTTAAAATGTTTTTCAAACACTTCATACCCGAAACGGGGTTGCAATCCATATGCCACGGTTAGTTGTTTGAAATTATTCGTTTTTTTGACACTGGTGTCAGAATATTGAACTTGTTGCGGTCAGAATGCTGACTAAGGCGTTTGGGATTTGACACCTCGACGCCAATCGGAATTGAAGCATCGGTTGTAAAGATTGTTTTTCGCATCGCGAAGCCACACCTTTGATTGACCTGTTTATCCGCGCGTGATAACTCGTTTTTTCGGTTTGTTTGGAGGATACAATTGAGCCCCCGTTTAGCACAGATTAAGGATCAGGACGCCGCAGTATCCATGCTGCGTCGCGCATTGCAGCACGACAAACTGCATCATGCGTACCTTTTCGAAGGTCCCAAAGGAGTGGGAAAGCTGTCCTGTGCCCGCGCATTGGCCATGGCCATCAACTGTTCAGCGGGTGACGAAGGGTGCGGCGAATGTATCCATTGTCGCAAGCTGCAAAAGGGAAATCATCCGGATTTTCTTGAGCTGGGTCCGCCAGAGGGAAAGCGAAATATCCTGATTGACGGCGTGCGTCAGGCGGAGGACTGGATTCGCATGCGTCCACACGAAGGCGCCGCGCGGATACTGGTAATCTCCCCCGCGGATGCGATGACCGAATCCGCCGCCAATGCGCTTTTGAAAACACTGGAAGAACCCCGCAAAGGGAATTACATCATCCTGGTCTCGGCGGCATCATCATCGCTGTTGCCCACAGTGCGAAGCCGGTGTCAGTCGGTGCGTTTCAGGGCTCTGTCCAGGGACACGGTGCGGCAACTCCTTTGCGCAATGGGCATGGATGCCAATGAGGCGGAATTACTGGCATCGTTTGGGCGCGGATCGATGGAAATGGCGTTGCAGCATCGCAGCGAAGAAGTGGCGGGGCGAATTCAACTGGGTGTGGAAATCCTTGAAGGCGCTTCCAGCCGGCTTCCGGTTAAGGCGCTGGATGCTGCCGCCCGATTACGGGATCGGGGTGAGGCCATTGCCGTGCTGGAGCTGCTGCTGATGATGATGGAGGAACTGCTGCACGCGCGGGCCGGCATGGCAGCGCAAAGTGGTTTGGCCCACAAAATGGGCGATATATTTTTGAGATTGCAGCAGGGGGGCACTGTATCCAGCGCGGCCTCACATGTGGCTGCGATTAATCGGGCATTGACAAGTATACAACGGAACAACATGAACCCTCAGCTGGCTGTGGAAGGCATGATTATGAGCATGCGCAGCCGGCAGAAGGCAGATTTTTGGAGCAGGATTGGTGCGAAATGAGTACTGACGAAAAACAGGGGACCGGTGGTCCTCCTTCTGATAGCGGGAATAACGCTGGCCACAGTGGCGCCAGTGGAGACGGGCAGCGCACGAGTCGAGCGCCAGTGGCGCGTAAAAAGCGACGGCGTCCCTCGCGAACGTCGCGTATCCCCAGACCCCCCGCGCCGGATGACAACGGTCGCGAGGTTGAAGAACAGACATTGGGGCCTGGCCGCAAAAAGCGCATATTCAAGCGTCGCAAAAAAAAGACCGACAAACCCGAGACCGCGGCGGTGGACGCGGGCGCCCAGAGCGCCGGGACATCCGACCGGGAGCAGGGCCAGCGAAACTCGAATCGTCGGAGCCGCTCGGGGAGAACTCGTGGACGCGACGGGGGTGACGATGCAGGACGTGAGGCCAGACGCGGTAAACGGCGGGGGCGAAATGACGGTGGCACGTCGAAGGATGGGGCCACAGAGCGGCAAAATTCCGGTCGTCGCAACAGCAGATCCCAGGAGGGAAAAGAGCGGAAGGAACGCCGGGAAGAAGAAATTGCGGCGTTGAGTGTGAGGGTAAGCTCCGCACCGGATGGCGCCTTCTCCAATGATGATTACGCGGACCTCGATCCTATGGCCGCTCATCGCAATGTGCCGGCGTATGCCCAGATGGACTCAGATAACGTCGAGAGTTCGGAAAGTTTCTTTTCAGGGAGAAAGGGGCACGATTTTGCTTCGATGACCGATGCTGAACTGGATTTCCTCAAACCCCACGATGCGAATGAAGCGGAGTTTTACGACGATTTGCCTGTGCTGGATTTTAAACGACCGCAAAAGGGCAAATTGATGGATATAGTGGGCGTCAAAACGCACCAGAGCGGGGTTATTGAGCCGTACGATTGTGAAGATCTTATTCTCGCACGGGGCGACGAAGTGATTGTGGAAACGGACCGCGGGCTGGCCATAGGCGAGGTGATGGTACCCACTACCAGACGCTGGGTTAAAAAAGAAGTACTCAGGGTGTTTCGGGCAGCCACCCCCAATGACATGCGGCAGCGGGATCGCAACCGGCAAAAAGCGGCAGAGGCATTTGACCTCTGTCAGAAATCCATTGTTCGGCTGAAGCTTGATATGAAGCTTGTAGAAGTGACATATCTGCATGGGGGCAATAAGGCAGTTTTTTATTTTATGGCGGAAGGTCGTGTGGATTTCAGACAATTGGTCAAGGATTTGGCCAGAGAGCTGCATATTCGCGTGGAAATGCGGCAAATCGGCGTTCGGGATGCCTCGCGAATGATAGGCGGTCTTGGAACCTGTGGTCTGAAACTGTGTTGCTCCCGCTACATTCGGGAGTTTGCACCGGTGTCCATCCGCATGGCCAAAGATCAGGACCTGGTGCTCAATCCGGAAAAAGTGTCCGGACAATGCGGTCGACTGATGTGTTGCCTTGCGTACGAAGAAGAAGTTTACAAAGAAAAAGGGAAAGCCATGCCCCGCGTGGGTAAAATCGTGGAAACCCCCGAGGGATGTGGGCGTGTGCGCGATCGCGATATTCTGCGCGGTCTGGTGCGTGTGGAGCTGGAAACGGAACACGGTTTAAAATCATACAATGTGACCGATATTCGGCCTGCCGCTTCAACCGGGGATTGTGGCAGGAAGCGGCGTAAAGATGGAGGTCGTCCCGACAACCGACGTGATGAGTCGTCCTCCACTGATTCCGAGGCGCCAAAGAACGGTGGCGACGACCAACCGTCCAAAGACAGTCGTCCCGAACGTGACAGCGATGCGGCGCCCCCAAATGATGCGACACCCCAAAGTGATGCGTCGAATAATGGGATGGGGAATGGGGAACCCTCGTCCGGTCAGTGAAAAACAGACATGAGTAATTTTGCCCTGCCAATGGAATTGCCGAAATTTTCCGCGGCGGTCAAAGATGTCATGAGTGAATTTGCCCCCGCCAGGCTGGCTGCGTGTGTATCGTTTTCTCTGGTGGATGATGATCTTCTGGCGGACGCAGTGACGCTACTCCTTTCGCGGCTGAACGATCCCGTGGATGAAATCCGGGCGCAGGCGGTGGAAAGTCTGGCGGTATTGTCTGAGAGAGGCGCTCACGTGGAATATGATTTGCTGGCGCCTCTCCTTGATGATCCGTGCGACGAAGTGCGCGCGGCGCTCCTGCAATCGGGTCAATTGCTTTTGGCTGAACCGATGACTGCGGCATTGACGGCATCTCGCGATGAATCCGAGTTGATACGCTACAGCGCTGCGGTGTTACTTGGCGAATTTTCTTCAAAGGACGCCGCTGTCTCCCGTCTTTTTGAACTCCTCGACGACAAATCGTCTGAAATTCGTGTCGCTGCTGCACTTCAGCTTGGAAAAAACGGAAATGACAAATCCGCGGCGATACTTGAGCAGCTGGTTCAAAATGGGCATGGCCAGCTTTTTGAAGCCGCTGCCATTCTATGTGATTTGGCGCTGCCGCGAAGCCGTGCCGTGTTTTTGCACATGGCACAAAAACGGATAGTCACTGGCGAAGCCAAAGCGTTAGCCATTGTGGCATTGGCCCATTTTGACGACGAAAACGCAGTCCACGCTGCCCAAAAATTTTTAGGCAGCTGGCGCAAATCCCGACGCATGGCCGTGTTGCACGCCTGTGCCGCAGTGCCCCATGCGCAGTTCGCAAAGATGCTGGCGACCCACGTCACCTATTCATCCGCAGAAGACGAACAATCGGCGGCGTTGTGGGCTCTGTGGCAAACTGTTGAACGCTTTGCCGAATGCGCTGAAATTTTAAAACCGCTTAGAGCAGCGCTTTCGCCATCACAAATTATGGAACTCAACGATTATGCCAACGGATAACCCAATGCAAACTATCAAACCACCATACATTGATTCTCACGCCCACCTCGATATGCTGACACATCGCGGGCTGCAACTGGAAGAGGTGCTTAAAGATGCCTTCGACAATGGCCTTGAAGGCATCATCGCCATCGCCTGTGCCGACAAAAATGGACAGTTCGAACAGGGTATCGCCCCTGCACGGATGCATCGTCGCATCTGGAGCGCGGCCGGTGTCCATCCTCATGCCGCATCGATTTATAACGACACAGTGGCCGCCACCCTGCGCACCGCGCTCATTGACGCCAACGCTGTGGCCCTGGGTGAAATAGGGTTGGACTATCACTATAATTACAGCGAGCCCAAAGCGCAGCGTCAGGCGTTTATTGCACAAATCAATCTGGCCCGTGAGTTGAATCTGCCTGTGGTTATTCACACGCGAAATGCGGATGACGATACCATCTCCATATTAAAGGGGGAGGGCGTTCAGGAATTGGGGGGCGTGATACATTGTTTTTCGTCTGGCGAGACCCTGGCGCGAGAAGCACTGGACATGGGACTGTACCTGTCTTTTTCGGGCATTGTGACGTTTCCCAAATCCACCGACGTCCAGGATGTGGTTCGATGGGCGCCGGAAAACCGAATTCTGTGTGAAACGGATTCACCGTTTTTGAGTCCGGCGCCACACAGGGGAAAAATCAACATTCCCGGGCAGGTGCAGTTTGTGACGCAAAAAGTGGCGGCGCTTCGAAATTCAGATTTGATGGCGCTGGCCACCACCGTGTGGGAGAATACCCGGCGCTGTTTCAAATTGCCAGTAAAGGAGAAATGAGCCAATGAACCCCACCGAATGTTTGGCGTTGCTGTTTGACGCCATGAACCAAAAATCGCTGGATGCACTTGGCGATATTCTGGCCGATGATGCCGTCTTTCATTTTCCCAAAACAGCGCCGCTGAAAGGCAAAAAGCGCATTGTCACCTTCATGAAATTACTCTTCCGCAAGTACCCCAATCTCACCTTTCAGGTGGGGCGTATCACCGGCGACCCGGTATGCGCCGCCGCCGAATGGACCAACTCTGGCGACACCAAAACCGGTGACCACTACGAAAACGCGGGCGTGACTTTCCTTGAAATGAACAATGGTAAAATAATTTACCTCAGCGATACGTTCAAAGACACTGACAGGTTTTAATTGAGTTAATTGCAATGTTGTCGCTGCACCATAAAAAATGTAGGAACCGGGGTTAATCCCTGAACATTGATCACATTTTGTAATGTATACCAAAAAATGTAGGGACCGGGGTTTATCCCCGGCCGAAATTGTGGCAAAGTCTTCCAATGTCAGGAAACGCTGTACGGAAACATCCCAGGCTCCCGTTGCCGGAGTATAAAAAGGGGCACATTTTTTTTCTTACATGCTCCACATTTAAGAAATACCCATGGTTTGAGCTTTATCCGGAATTGGCATCAACGGCGACAGAGTTGCTTAAAACCCTGTCAGAAAATAGAGGAGCAGAACTATTCGCATGGTGCATAATGCCCGACCATTGTCATCTGGTGCTTCGAGATAACGATGTCATCGAATTCATGCGGCTTTTCAAAGGGGCTTTAACACCGAAAGCACGGCAGTTTGAGAATGGCCGCTCCCTGTGGCAGCGCAGTTTTCACGATCACGCACTCAGGAACACGGAATCTGTACTGGAGGCTGCGGGCTACGCTTTTGAAAATCCAGTAAAAGCTGGACTTGTCGATTCTCCAGAATCCTATCCGTTATCAGGGTCACTGGTCTGGCAGGATTGGCAGTCAGCTTACACTAAACATTCAATCGGCCGGGGATAAACCCCGGACCCTACATTTTTGGTATACATTTAAAATTGTGATCAATGATCAAAGATAAACTACCGCCCCACAATGTTTTTCTATTAGTTGCGAATGCCCTGGGGGCATAAGGATAATGAGATGACATATTTGAACTGGATATTAAGCGTTATTTTTTTGCTGGGCCTTTATAGTTGTACGTCTGATGGCGGACACGACACAAAGGACACTGCCAGCAACACGGAAATGACAATCCCAACCGATACGCACACTGCCAGCCTGGATACCAATGATTCAGAAACGGACGAAGACACCGGGTTGGACACGGCGGATGGTTTTGGCGCCATTGGCGAGGAATGCTATAGTGGCATTCAAAACGAAACCCTCCTGGTATGGTGTGATACCCCCGAACTGATTGCGCAACAGTGCGATGACTATGCCAGTGGATGCTGTTGTCGCGCCCCCTGCCAGCCCACCATGTGCGAAGGCGCCGATGAAACGCTGCCGTGCACGGTTTTTGACGCACAGCCTGGGTTGGGCTATTGCGACTACAGCGCTGACAATGTTCCTGTGTTGTATGAATGTGTGGATAGTTGCGTACCACAGAGTGAATGCATGCAGGTGGACACCGACGGTTCCTGTCTGGATAGTGACCCGGAAATGAACGGCGTTTGTCTTGTGGCGGGAGCAGATTCAGATGCGACCGTTTTTTGTCAGCCGTCCTGCACTGTGGCAAAATGTGACGATAGTCATTACTGTTCTCCCATCTATATAGACGGTTATTTCCAGGGAACCGGCGCCTGCCTGCCATTCACGAACTGATGCATCAAAAAAAGATGCATCGTTCGTAAAAAGTCCTTGTCAATTTTTTTGCGTTTTTTTATAAAAGCCCTGGCAATAAAAACATCACTTTCGTTTTCATTTGGTTGTATCTGAATTTCAGTCGCGATTTGTATGACCCATACTCTGCGCGGCTGTTATCGGTTGTTCTATCTGAACACGGGGTATTGGCTTTTCGGGAACAAGATGCTGCGCAACATTTCTGGAGTTTTCAATCATTCAAATTTGGGTCACCCCGTTTTCCTTTGGCGAGTTGTCTTGACTCATCTGCGTATCCGTTCAGCCGGAGATCCATTTATCAAATTTGAAAAATGTGGATGATGATTATCGTGGAGGGGCCTGTGCCCAGTTCCAGGGCAGCAAAGGTTCAATCTCTTTGGTCTCGGTCATCTGCAATTTGATAATCACATCCCTGATGTAATCATACGGATTAATGTTGTGCAGCTTGCAGGTGGCCACTATTGTCTGGAGAATGGCCAGATTCTTGCCACCTTCTTCATGTCCGGCGAAGAGATAATTTTTTCGTCCCAGTGCGACAATTCGCAGCGCGTTTTCTGAAAAGTTATTGTCTAATCTGAGCTTGGGATCGTTTGTGAATTCGGTTAAGGATTCCCACTGGTTTTGGGCATAGGCTATGGCTTTGCCCATTTTTGATTTTGGTGTGAATTTTGGCTTTTGCTCAGTGAGCCATTTTTCCATGCGATCGAGGATGTCGCGGCTTTCTGTCTGGCGCAGATGCAGATGGTCGGGTGTTCCCAGTATGCCACGTTCTGCCGCAAGGTATTCGACCAGATATAAATCCAGGATCATGTCGATTATCTCTTTTGCGACATCATTGTCTTTCAGGGCCTTGAAAAACATTCGCCTGGCATGAGACAGGCAACCGACTCTTTTGCGCCCATTCTTCTTTTTCTTCTTGTCTTCACAAACGGCATTGTACGCGGAATAGCCATCAATCTGCAAATGCCCGGTGGTGCCTTTCAGCAGTTCCTCTGCGACTCTTTTGCTTCTGGATTCACTGAAATGATAGGCAATTACCTGTTTGGTTACCAGTGTCCATATCCATTCGTTTTTACACTTGTCTGGTTTCTGCACCGGCAGCCTTGTTTCGTCTGCGCTCACATATTCGTCACAGCGGGCAAGTTCAATCAGACGATCGTAAATTGGACCAAAGATTTCAGCAGTGCGGTGAAACAGGGCGCACAGCGTACTGCGGCAAATTGGAAATCCTGCCCGCTCCAGACGTCGTTCAATTCTGTACAATGGCAGGCTGTCCACACATTTATTCACCACCACATCTGCATAAATGCCCGGGCCGTAATGGCCACCTTCCACTACCGAGGGTGGTGCTTTGGCGGTGACAATCACCTCGCCATCCTTTGAAGCCATTGTCTGCAAAATATATTTTACCTGGACCAGGTGCTCACGGACATGGTCGATGCGTGTCACCACGTTGGCCTCACCGCCCTGGGCCACTTCCCCAAACATGTCCAGCGTGTAGCCTTCCGGCAAATCATCTGCTGTTACCAGTACTTCTTCTTTGATTACCGGCAGATTTTTCTTTAATCCGCGTTTCTTCTTTCTGGCGGGCTCACTTTTCCTGCGGGCAACCTTGCGCCTGATTTTTTTCTTCTCTTCTTCATCCAGATCTGCCTCCGGGCTCCCGGGAGGAAAGAGTTCGTCTTCGGTCACCGCACGGCGCACTGCCGATTTCATCGACGGCATCTTTTCGCTTTTGCGATTAAATAGCATGTTGCGCAAATCTTCGATTTGCTCGGTAAGGTGGGTTATTTGATCGGTTTGTTTTTTGTTCTGTTTAAGCTGTTCTTTATTGGCGGCAAGCAGCTCCGCATTCTGTTTGCGCAACAGTTGAATGACGACTTTAACAATCGGGTCGAGGTTTTTCTCCAGGTCGTCATAATCGATGTCGTCAAGACTCATGCCTTTTTCACATCATACTCTGATGACTTTGTCGATCCTGGATCAGACGTGATCTGCAACGGGTTTCAGGACAGTTGCGTTTTTTTGGGGCGGTCGCCACTTTTTACTGCGTCGCACACGAGAAAAGTCGATACCATCAAGCAGCATACTTAACTCAGCTGCATCAAGACTGATTGTCTTTTGCTCTTTTGAAACGCGAGACAATTTGAAGCAGCCTGCCTCGAGGCGCTTGTAAAATAGTATGTACCCTCCCGTATCCCATGTTAAAATTTTTATCCGATCCCGCCGTTTTGAATAAAAAACAAACAGATGACCACTGAAAACATCCTGCCCATTTCGAGTGACCATCCCCGATAATCCGTCATGGCCGTTCCTCATATCGACGGGCTCACTGAACAGAAATATTTTTACGGATGAAGGCAATCCAATCATGAGTACCTGTTTACTGTCACTACAAATTCCGACATCCATGATGCTTCCGGTAATGACAAAAATGATATCTCCGCACTACCGACCTGCACCTTTGCCGCCGCCACAGCCGTTGCCGATTTCGTCTGTTTCACTTCTATGAACTGTGCCTCGTTTACGATTGCTCCCGAAGGTTCGTTTCTTGAGAGTTGCTTCTGCCAATACTGAACAGAACATTCTGTCACACCATGTCTTTGGGAAAATTCGCGGCGCCCCAACCCACTATTCTGATAGGCTCGCGCAAGGGCCAATCCTTCATGCCTGCTTCGCTTCTTTTTCATTTTCGTACCTCCTTGAAATCAAGAGGCAAATTTATGAAATTAACGGCCTCAAATCAAAGGTGACCGGCTGAACGGATACACACTCGCAGCGTTGAAGGGAGGCATCACTGGCGCAATCACTGGCGGTGCCGCTGCGGCTAATGCGGGGCAAAGCGCTTTCGTATATGTCGGGGCTGGCGATGGCCTATGGTGCTGTTGCACTTACGGGCGGTGTGAACGATGAGAATTGGGATGATATTCTGAAGGATTACTCCATTAATTTTGCGGTGAGCGTTGCGGTACCAATTGCGACTAATGCTATTGGCATAGCCGCAGAAGCTTTGGCTACTGCGATACAGAAAAAGATTGAGGAGAGGGCTGGGATGGGGAATGGATACGAACACGGCTACGGTGAGAAGGAGGGGGATAGAATACCAAGTAAACCGACGGATCTTGATGACCCTATATATAAGACAAATGTGCAGAGTATCAGTTATTATGATGCCGAAGGAAAATTGATTCGCAGAGAAACACCGTCTACACCAACGGCTGTGTTATCAGTCCTGGATAAAGCGGTCGATGAATCATATGTTGATGCTGAAGGGAATATTGGCGCATGTAGTAATCCTGCACAAAAAAGAGAGGTGCATGTCGCTGTTGTAAGGTAAGCGGTAACAGAACGGCGTCATATTAAATCTCGCCTGGTCCAGTATAATTGCTTCGAAATGAACCTGCAAACAAACAGGAGGAG
>JAFGQN010000064.1 GCA_016935665.1 Deltaproteobacteria bacterium
CAAGGCGGCAGATAAACTACCGCCCTACAATATTTTTCTAAAAATCTAGTATCTTGCGATAACCCTGATTCTGCAATCACCCTGCACTGTAACCCATCTGTGCCTTCAGCATACTCTGCCATCGGTTAATACAGTGAAATCATATCGGAAATCAGGGCGTTCAACAGTTGGATGTCCAGTGGTTTTTCGAGGACGGGCGCGTTGCTTTCATGCAGGAAGCGGGAAATCTCAACGTTTGAAGCGCCACCTGTCATAAATATTATGCGCTGCGCCAGTGGGGAGGACATGCGTTTGAGTGTTTCCGCCAGTTCCAGTCCGGACATGCCCGGCATGAATACATCGAGCAGGAGAATATCAATATTCTGATTGGCACGCATGATTTCCAGGGCTTCCTCTGCGGTTCCTGCGGCGAGAATATCGTGTTCCTTTTCGAGAATTCGTCTCGTTGAACGAATGATTGCCGGTTCATCGTCCACGATAAGGATGGTGCCCCGTCTTTCCGGTTTCGGGACGGGCCTCCCTGGCGCGAGCGTCGTTTTGTTCGGCAACTGCTTGGCGATGGGCAACGATAGGGTTAAAGAGAGATTTTCTTCTTTAACTTCATATATCAGTCCTGCACCGGCACGGTTGACCAAACGGGCGAGTACGCCGTCCTTTTCGAGCTGGCTCAGTAGAACGGTGGGAACATTAAATGGTCCGGCGGAAACAGCTATGGTTAAATCCACTTTTCGCTTTTGAGGTGAAAGTGTGATGCCCACCAGCAATACACGTCCGGAGGCAAGGGCGGATTCCACCAGCTCCACAAAAATGAGAAACAGGGAGCGAATCAGGTAATGGCTGCGGCATTTCACCAGCAGCAGCTGCTCATTGACGGGACTGACGTTCACGTTGATGCCACGTTTGGCGTAAAAGCGAACCGCTGCCACCACCATGTCAATGATGCGCAACAGATCCACGGCCTCGGTTTCCCGGGTTTCCTCCGGAGCGAAGGAACGCAATGCGTCGGTGAGATCGCGAATCACTTCCACCGCCCGGATGGAATCCTTGATAATCAATTCCTTGTCCGCGGGATGGGTGAAATGTCCCATATTGGCCGAAATCTGTTCCGTATTGTTACGTAATACGGTGACGGCGTTGTTTATTTCGTGGGCCAACCCTGCCGAAAGCCGACCCAGCGCAATGGTGGCTTCCACATCCGCCGCACGACTTTGTGAATCTTCAGTGGATTCATCGGCTACCGAAAGCGAACGAACCCCCAGTCCTATGATTTCTCCCAAAAGGCCAAGGCTCTGCAATTCTCTGGGCGCCATCACTGAATGTCCCTGCACGTACAGAATCAAAATCCCTTCAGGTGTGTGAGACGCCATAAGCGGGATCAGAATCAGTGAATAGTTGGATTGGGTGCCATCCTGGAGCACATCTTTTACGATAACGTCTCCCCTGGCTAATCGGCCGATAACCGAAGAACGAAAGACGCCTTTTAAAAATTCTTTGTCGAAAGTGCCCGTCGTTGCCGCCACTGGCCAATCGGAAACGGCGCCTCCCCACTCGATGGCAGCGGAGCAGATGGCATTGGTGATTTCCGAAATGACAACCATCGTTTCCGACAGCAATTCTTTTTTGCTGGTGGCCTTGCGGCAAACGGCGGCGATGCGTCTGGATACGGGGAGCAATCTGGCAGCATCGGCGATGGAAGCAATGTTGGGGTACGCCAGCGGACTGCCGGTCAGGTCGGCGTGGATCTCAATGGTCAACATCCCATCGTCTTCGGCATTTATGCTTAAATGCACTGAACGCGCGACATCGTCAATTCCCAGCAAAGTGGTTTTTACCATACTTCGGGTTTGTTCCCTGGCGCGAAATGCATCCAGTTCCGCGTCGAATCGTTCCTGATGCTGTGGCAGCAAATGTTCACGAAATGGCCGATCCATCAGTGCTTCCCGGGACAATCCGGTGATGGCACAGGCAACATCGGTTGCGGACAGGACGATACCGTCCATATTCATGGTGATATTCGGATTTTGTTGCATACTCTTCTTCTTCTGGCAAAAATAGTTTGTCTATTTAGCATAGGGTTGTTGCGGGTACTATAGTACAAACAATCTAAAAGATAAAAAAACAGCATCGGGAGCAAACTGTGACACAGTATTTTCAAAAGCTATTGATGTGTTTTGTACTGTTGATGCTTTGGGGCAGCATCGGTACCGGATGTTCATCGTGCGGTGGACGTAAGGCGTCCGGAGGGGAAAACACGACGGAACTCTCCAGTTTGGCGGCAAAAACGCCACAACAGGAACAACAGATGAAGGAAATGGAACCCATGAAAAATATTTTTAAAGCACAGGTGGCGGGCCAGTTCTATTCCGGTAATCCTGCGGAGTTGAAACGGGAGATTACGGATTATCTGGCCACAGCCAAAGCGGCAGGGGCGGGCAGCACGCTCGCCGAGCGGGATTTGGTTGGCGTTCTCTCCCCCCATGCCGGGTACGTGTATTCAGGACCCGTGGCGGCGTATTCATTTTCTGCGGCGGCTGCCCATGCAAGCCAGTATTCCACTGTTGTGGTGATGGCGCTCAGCCACCGACGCGCATCGCGATCCATTAGTATTCTGGATATGGATGGTTATGAAACCCCGCTGGGAACCCTTGCCATTGATCGGGATATTATCCAAAAGATGTTAAAGGACAAACCGGAGTTGTTTGCCCCGGATGTGGCGATGTTCGAGAATGAACATTCTTTGGAAGTACAGCTGCCATTCATTCAGGTGGCGGTGCCCAATGTTAAGATTGTGCCGATAGTTGTGGCCACGTATGATGAGGCACTGCTGCAGAAGGCCGGCGCATATCTGTTTGATGCGCTGGGCGCGTTCAGTGATGTTTTGTTTGTGATTTCGTCGGATTTGTCTCACTTCTTTCCGTATGACGAAGCCAAAGAGTACGATAACGCCAGCCTCTCGCTGCTGGAAAAATGGGATATTCCCGCATGGGTGGCCCATGCGTCCCAGACGCGCAAGGGAATGTGTGGTGTGAAACCCATGTTTACGTTTTCTCAAATGTTTGAGCAATTCGACTCAGATGTTCGGCAGGTTACGTTATTGAAGTATATGAATAGCGGGGATACCGCAGGTGATAAACGTCAGGTGGTGGGATATGGCGCATTGGCGTTCAGCATCCCAAAGGGATTGCGGTCGGACAGGCTGCCCCAAAAAGATTTTGGTCCGTATACTCCGGCGCTCCGGAAGGAATTGATGGCCATGGCCAAAGCGGCGGTGCGAGCAGCTGCCAAAGGGGACATCGCACCGTTGCCAGAGCCGCAATCGGAGGTGTTGAAGCAGAGCGGCGCGGCGTTTGTTACGCTGAAAAAAAATGGTCAGCTGCGCGGATGTATTGGGCATGTCATTGCCAGGCTGCCACTGTATCGCTGTATCGAAGATGTAGCGCGTGCCGCCGCCGTACGTGACACCCGGTTTACTCCGGTCACCGTTTCGGAGCTGGACGACCTGAGTTACGAAATTTCAATTCTTACCAAACCGGAACCCATTACACCCGAAGATGTGGTGGTGGGACGTGATGGTCTGATAATATCGCGGGGCATGTATTCCGGTTTGCTATTGCCGCAGGTTCCCATTGAATGGAACTGGGACAGGGACGAATTTCTGGCGCATACCTGTCGAAAAGCGGGACTTCCCATGGATTGCTGGAAAGACGACGCCACTCGAATTGAGGCGTTTCGCGCGATAGTATTTGGCGAAGCGGATCTTGATTAACTGTCGACCATGCGTGCTGGATGGTGTTGTTATGGGTTTTTTTTTACCCCTTTTCTGCGTCAATATACAGATGGTAATGTAGTCAAATTCTTGACGTTTACCCATTGTGGCTGACATGGACAATACTGAATAAAAAACGGGACGCTCATAACATCACGTGAGCCGCAGTTATTGGTATGAACGTCCCCGGGACAAGAGACACCCTTGCTGCCGCCCATTTGGCTCCGGTTGTCAGTTGGTAATTGATTGCTCTATCTATCCAACGTTGGAGAAACTGTCGGGGAGACCCCGTTTGATTTTTTCAACAAGGGTGGTGCGATTGAGACCGAGCAGCGTGGCTGCCTGATTCTTGTTGCCGTCGGTGTATTCCAGTGCAGCCTGGATGTAGTGAGCTTCAATATTGCGAAGCGTGTTTTGGAGATTCAATCCTTCGTCCGTCAACGGTCGAATGAAATCTATCATCGTTTCTGCATTGGCTTCATCAAAGAACGGCAAATCTTCTGCTGTGATTTCATTGCCAATTCCGATAAGCACCGCGTGTTCCATGGCATTTTCCAATTCGCGAATATTGCCAGGCCAGTTGTGTGCCGTTACTCGTTTCAACGCGGAGTCGTTTAGCTGTATCACGGCTTTCTTATATCTTCTGGCCGCCTTTGCAATGAAATGATTACAGAGGTCTTTTATGTCGCCGGGACGTTCACGCAGTGCAGGCAGTTTGAGCTGTATAACGTTGAGACGGTAATACAAGTCCTGGCGGAAGCTTCCCTCGTGAGATGCCTGCAGCAGATTGGCGTTGGTGGCTGCGATAATTCGGACATCCACATGACGGACCTTTGATTCACCCACCGCAGAAAATTCTTTAAACTGCAGCACTCTCAGCAGTTTTCCCTGTAAATCCAGCGGCAATTCGCCGATCTCATCCAGGAAGATGGTACCCCCATCCGCTATTTGGAAGCGACCTTCCCGATTCCGCATGGCACTGGTAAATGCGCCTTGAACATGCCCAAACAATTCACTTTCCAGCAAATCCCTTGACAACGCAGCACAGTTCACTGCCACAAAGGGCATATCTTTCCGACTGCTATTCATATGTAGACCGCGTGCCAACAACTCTTTGCCTGTTCCGGTTTCGCCGGTTATCAGGACCGTACAATCAGTTGGGGCAACCTGCTGAGCCTTTTTGAGTATCGAAATCAGTGCTGGTGATTGGCCAATTATCTCTGTGCTGAAGTCGTTGTGCAATGTCATAAATTATCCTCCTCAAATCAGCCTGGGTTGCACAGGCACCCTGAGAGCTATGCACGATTAATGCCGAAACTGCTCTTCTGTCATTTCTGTAAAATTGGTATCATGGTAAAATCGGAGGCGACAAAGATAGTTATTGCTGTAATTTGGGGCGTTTATGGAAAATAGAGATTTGTTGTGTTTGATTGAATTTTTGTATTTCGGGGGTATTTTGTGCCTCAATCGGGCGAAAAATGTGTTGGACTTGCCCCTCACCTGGGTATGAGATAACCCATTTTGGTGTTTGTGTATTCTTACAGTAATGTGATGCATTCGCACTCTGTGTACCACATGTGGGTGACTTTGACGCGTGAAACCCACGCATCAACTTTTGGCGGAATCCTCAAAGGCGTGAAACTGGCGACTGTTCAACTGTTCATCGCGTGCGATTGACGCTTAGGTGAATTTTGACTGCATGCTGTCGAAAGTGATTCGCCCTTGAAAATCAGGCCATATCCAGCGATTTCATCTGGTGTGCAAGTGCGTGGCGGGTCAGCCCCAGAAGCCTGGCGGCCTCCTGTTTGGTCTGTCCGCGTCTTAACGCTTCCTCTATAAGCAGGCGGGATACATTTCTGGTAATCTCGTGGAGGGTTTCATTTTCGGGAAAGGGAATGTGAATCTGCCAACTGTCGTTGACTGTGTCCGCAAGCGGTAGGTCGGCGGCATTGATGATGGTTTCGTGTCCCAGCATCAGGGTCCGCTCCAAAACGTTGCGAAGTTCGCGGATGTTCCCGGGCCACTCATAATTCGCCAGTTTTTCCGCGGCCTGAGGGGTCAGTGACGGCGGCCGGGCCAGCCCCAGATCCGTTGTCAGCATGTCGAGAACTTCTTTGGACAGGGGGATGATGTCGCTTTTTCGTTCGCGCAAAGGTGGAATGTGAATGGGCAGAACATTTATACGATAATAAAGATCCTCCATAAATTCGCCCTGCATCACCAATTCGTGTAAATCCGTTTTGCAGCTGATAAAAATGCGTGTGTCCAGGGGCACCAGCGCCTCACCGCCCAGCCGCAAAATGGATTTTCGTTCCAGAAAGTTCAGCAGTTTTGCCTGGAGCGGCATCTCCAGCTTCTCAGCTTCGTTAATAAGCAGGGTGCCACCATCGGCCAGCTCAAGCATTCCTTTTTTTCGCGTTTGCGTGTTGCCATAGACGCCCGGTTCATGGCCAAACAATTCCACTTCGGCTTTTTGCAGTTTGAGCGTCGCCATATTGATGGAGAAAAACGGCCCTTTCGCGCGTTCCGAATTGGCATGTATCCAGCGTCCCAGTCGTTCTTTTCCAGTGCCGTTTTCGCCAATCAGCAATACCGGGCCTTTTTGACTCGCAGCGCGTTGTGCCAGCGCTATAGATTTTTTCATGGACGCGGTTTTTACTTTTGGAACCTCGGTCGGCTCTCCTGGCAGAGATGAGCCCTTGCTGGTGGAGCGAAGAAGCTGTATTTCCTCGCTCATTTTTCGTTTGTTCATGGCGTTGTCGACCGCCAGCAGGACTTCTTCGATTTCGCACGGTTTGGAAAGATAATCGATTGCGCCGCGCTGGGCGCTCAAAACAGCACTCTTTATGGACGCATGGCCAGTGATCACTATGAACTGAGTATTGGGTTCATCCCGCTTCAGCTCCGCCACAAGATCTACACCATCGGCATCGGGAAGTTTTTTGTCCATCAGCACCACATCGGGGCAGAATTGTTTCATGATGATTCGAGCGTCAGCTGCATTGTGCGCAATACGCGTCTCATAGCCAAATTTGATGAGTAGCTTGTTCAGGAACTTTGCGTATTCCTGCTGATCATCGACTATTAGTACGGTCCCCTTCAATTTGAAGTTCTCCTGTAAAAAACACAGTTAAATCTATGATTTTATATCGTCGCTGTTCCAAAATAGTTAACGTAAAAAAGTATATCTATGCCTTAACTTTTCTGTGTGAATGCCGCTGTAGACACTAACTGTATCAGAAACAATGACAGGGAAGTGAATGAAACATGAGCACTGAAGATTTATTAGGTATTGTGGAGCAGCTCGCAGCGGTCACCATGATGGTCGATGAAAACGATGCAGATTCCATCCGGAGCATCGCGAAGATACTCGACAATGTGGAAGCGCTGTTTAATTCCGATACTACTGATACCGTTCGCAAAGCGTTGAAACGTTGTAAAACGGCCTGTGGCAAGTTACAGGATGGAGCATTGAAAGATACGCAGCGCGAAATTCATCGCCTGACAGACGCCGTCAGCAATCTTCAAAAAACGCTTTTGGCATCTACCAGGGCATCCGGCAAAACAGTGACGCAAAACGACGATATTCAATTCGCACTGAACGACTGGGTGGATGAATCCCTGTTCAGGGAATTTCTTGCCAATCAAAAGCATGTCATCGAGGAAATCGAAGGATGTATCCTCGGTATTGAGAGTGGCAAGACCGATTTGATGGCCAGTTTGAAGCGCACGATACACACAATGAAAGGGGAGGCTGGCGTATTGGGTCTCACGGATTTGGAGAGAATCTGTCACGGCCTGGAGGATTACATTGACGACGAACCCGAAATCAGTTCGCACATCGAAGAATTGCTGTTTGTGAAGGACTGGATTTCAAAGGCGGTGGAGCAGTATTCTCAGATGCTGCTTCCGGAACCTGGCGCAGACAGTGTGCTGGAGCGGCTTGCCACTGCCCTCAAGGGCGGTGTCGCTGACGAAATTAAAATATCCGACCAGATCGAAGATGTGGAAAAAGGACATTTGGATACAACGCCATCCGGAAGCGTCGGCGCTGGAACGGAGGGTGTTCGGAGTAATCGGGTTGAACTTTCGCGTGATGCGGAGACGCTGGAACTGCTCATGGAATTTGTTCAGGAAACCGAAGACGGTATTTCCAGAGCCGATGACATTCTGATTAACGTTGAGTCCGAAGGGGCTCCGGATGAATCTGTGAACGGTTTGTTTCGAATCTTTCATACGATAAAGGGGGTCGCTGGCTTTCTCGAACTGGATGACATCATGAAGCTGGCGCACTCCACGGAGAACATGCTCAATAAGGTTCGAAGCGGAGAGCGTTTTCTGGAGGGGGCAATCCTTGATTTAGTGTTCGATTCGACAGCAATAATGCGGGAACTGGTCAAGGATATTCGCGCGTGCATGGAATCGGGTGACTCTCTGATAATACCTTTGGAACACGGCATTTTGCTTGGAAAAATAGACAAGGTGCTTGCCGGTATCCCGATTCCCGAAGAAGTACTTCCCGAAGCGAGTATGGATGACAAACTGGGTCAGATTTTAACAAGGCCGCCATTGTCCATTGCACCTCAAGAGATATATAAAGCGCTGGAACACCAGAAAGAAACCGGGAAACCACTGGGGCAGGAACTCATTGAGGCACATGTGGCCACGCCCAAGCAGGTAAGCCAGGCGCTTCGAAGCCAACAGCGCGCGATACAGGGGGATGCTCACAAGATTCGGGAAACCGTGAAGGTGGATTTGGAGCGCGTGGATAATCTGGTGGAGATGATTGGTGAGCTGGTGATAGTGGAGTCTATGCTGGTTCATGCGCCGGAAATATCTATTGTGAATGCGCCCAAAGTGAGAAATTATCTGGGGCAACTGGCTAAAATTACAAGAGATCTTCAGGATGTGGGGATGCGGATGCGAATGGTGCCAGTACGTGGTGTCTTTCAGAAAATGGCCCGAATGGTGCGCGACCTGTCCCGCAAGAGTTCTAAAAATATTCGTTTTGTGCAGACCGGCGAGGGAACTGAGATTGACCGCAGCATGGTGGAACAGATTTCCGATCCGCTGGTGCACATGATTCGAAATTCAGTGGATCATGGGGTTGAAGAACCTGGGGTTCGCGCTGAATCAGGCAAGGACGGCACCGGAACGATTCGACTATCCGCGTATCACGAAGGCGGCGCTCTGGTGATTGAGCTGTCGGACGATGGCAAGGGACTGGATAAGGATGCCATCCTGGCCAAGGCCAAAAAAGTGGGCCTGTTGAAAGACGACAGTCATTTGAGTGACTCGGATATTTATAATCTGATATTCCAGCCTGGGTTTTCAACGGCCAAAAAGGTGACGGATATCTCCGGACGAGGGGTGGGGATGGACGTGGTAAAAAAGAAGATTGACGCCCTGAGGGGACGCGTGACCATCCACAGTGAACCGGGGCAGGGGACTACCTTTAAAATGATCCTCCCTCTAACCCTTGCCATCATTGATGGGATGCTGGTGGCCTGTGGCAGAGAACAGTACATCATCCCCACGTTGTCCATCATTGAGTCCATACAAGTCACTCCGGAGATGTTTGTTACATTTGCCGGCTCCGATGAATTGATAAATGTGCGAGGCGAGATAATGCCATTTCTCAGGCTTGCCAGATTGTTCGACATTGAGGGAAGTATTGACGATCCAACCCAGGGTATTGTGGTAGTTGTGGAAGGTGTCGGGCAACGCATTGGTATTTTTGTGGATTCTGTTGTGACACAGCAGCAGGTGGTCATTAAGACGCTGGGCGACAATCTCCAAAACAGTAAATTTGTATCTGGCGCGGCAATTCTCTCCGATGGGCGCGTGGGGTTGATTGTAAATGTTGATCAAATCGGCGAGAGATACGATTCATACAAAAAACAGAGTGTGGCGGCCGGCATATCATCGGGTGAAGGTGAAATGGCAGCCGGCAACAGCGAATCCGCTCTTTAGTTTTCAGGCCCGGGTTGGATATCGTCTGGATTGTCCAGCAGGATTCTGAGGTAGTGTTCGAGGTCCTGTGTGTTGATGGGCTTGGGCATCACATATTCAATTCCCTCCTCCATCAGCTTGGCGGTGGCTTTGACTCCCAGATAGGCGGACTGGACAATGATGGGAATGTTTTTGTAGCGTGAATCCTCATTGATTTTGCGGATCAACTGGTATCCATCCATTTCAGGCATCATCAAGTCGGTGACAATCACTTTAATGTCATCTGGATTTTCTTCCAGAAATTCAAACGCAGTCTTTCCGTTTCCCGCTTTTATTGGAACATGTCCAAGCTTCTTAATTGTTTCAGAAATAAGGAGTCTCGACACGACATCATCTTCTGCAACCAATACTAAAGACATTCACTTTCCCCCTTCAGTTTTCCAGGTGGTTATAAAATTTAATCGGCCTGACGCGTTAAAAATAAATATTGGAAATAAAAAATCCATTTTGGCTATGGCCTTAATAAAACGTCGCGATATGACGTTATTGAAAATGAAAACCTTACGGAATTCGAGCAATGAACAAAAGCATATTCAACCGATTTCGTGATATCGCATACGAAAAAGCGGGAATCAGCCTCAGCGAGCAAAAAAAAGAGCTGGTGAGTGCCAGAGTTGCCAAACGCCAACGCGCGTTGAATATTGCCGATGTTTCAGATTACTTAAATTATCTTGAGTCCGCAAATAACAATGATGAAATCGTACACTTTCTGGATGCGATATCCACCAATTTCACACATTTTATGAGAGAAAAGAGTCACTTTGATCTGCTGCAGGATGAGTTGCAGCTGTGGCGGGCAAGGGGACATGACAGGTTGCGAATCTGGTGTGCGGCTTCATCGAGCGGAGAAGAGCCATACAGTCTGGCCATTACTGTACTCGACTCGTTTGGCGGTGTGCTTCCGAACGCACGGATTCTGGCGACGGATATAAACACAACTGTATTGGCGCAGGCATCCCTGGGGGAATACAACGGCAAGTCTCTCGAAGCGCTAACCCGTGCGCAGCGTGCGAACTATTTTGAACGGCTGACCGAGCGCAGAAAATCAGCGGAGGATAGCCGGTATCGTGTCAAAAAAAATGTGCGGGAATTGCTCGTGTTTAAACGGTTGAATCTTGCTAAGATACCCTATCCCATGAACGGGCCTCTGGATTTTGTGTTTTGCAGAAACGTCATGATTTACTTTGATCGAGTTGTTCGCCAGCGTCTGATAACCGAAGTGGAACGGTTGCTGATTCCCGGGGGATTGCTGATGATTGGCCATTCAGAGACATTGGCCGGGTTGACCACCGGATTGAAAGCGCTCAAACCGTCGGTCTATAAAAAGATGGCATAATTACGACTATGGAGTTGTAGCTGCATTTAGAGGGGGCAATGGAAAAGCTAATAACGGTTGATATAGCGGACATTAAGGTGTCGTCAGACAGAGACAGCACTATTGTGACATACGCTCTGGGATCATGCATCGCCGTTATTGTTTATGACCCGATGCAACGCTGTGGTGGAATGATTCATTATATGTTGCCTCTATCCACAAAATCCCCCGAAAAGGCGGCTTGGAAGCCTGCAATGTTTGCAGACTCCGGTATACCGATACTGTTTGAAAAAATGTATGCCCAGGGATGCAAAAAGGAAAACATTATCGTCAAGGTGGCCGGGGGCGGACAACTGTATGACGATAAGGGAACATTCAATATTGGGAAACGCAATTACACTGTTATGCGCAAGATGTTTTGGAAGAATAATATAATTATCGCTGCGGAGGATGTTGGAGGGGCCAAATCGAGAACAGCAAAATTGCGCATTGCGGATGGCAGAGTAACCATCAAAGTTAAAGGTGTTGAGGCTGAATTATGATTACCCATGAACAAATACTGGGAAAAATTGACAACCTTCCAACGCTGCCAACCGCGGTGGCGCAACTGTCCAGACTGATTGCATCGCCAACGTCGTCCGCAAAGGATTTCGAAACTGTGATACGGCCCGATCCGTCGTTGACGGCCAATTTGCTGCGTCTGGCCAATTCTGCCTATTTCGGATTGCGACGGGAAGTCATATCGGTGAAACAGGCGATTACGCTGCTTGGTAGCAAACGGGTATTCGACATTGCCGCCAGTGCCGGTTTTTCCAAAATTATTCCGCCGCGTTTGCCCGGTTATGGCGTCCCTTCCGCGTCATTCTGGTTGCATAGTATTGCAGTGGCGGTTTTGGCGGAACGATTGGCAACAGAGCTTCACGTGAAGGCGCCGGGGTTGCTGTTCACCGCAGGACTGCTTCACGATCTTGGAAAACTGGCCATCGGTTCTTTCCTTGAAAACGAGGAAGCGTCGTTGCGTGACCGATTGGCAGAAGAGTCTGAAAGCTTTGTAAATCTTGAAAAAGAAATATTAGGTACAGATCATGGCGAAGTCGGCGAGGAGCTGGCAAAGCTGTGGGATTTGCCGGAGGCAGTCATCTGGACGGCCAAATGGCATCACAACCCCAACGACGCCGGCGACATCGATACAACACTTGTTGATCTTGTGCATATTGCGGATGCGATGGCACATATGTTTGGGTACGGTGCGGATTTGGGTGAACTGTCCAGAACGATTGATCCAAACGTGGCGCAGCGATTGAATTTCAATATACACAGTCTTGAAGCGGTAAGCAGCGAAACAGAAACTCAGATACGGGAAATGGGCGAAATGTTCAATTAAACCCCTGGGGGATTTAATCATGGCGTACAATTTTTTAGTCGTAGATGATTCACCAATTATTCGATCGGTTGTTTCCAAATGTCTGGCAATGTCTGGATTGGAAATTGGCAGTATCTTTGAAGCCGCAAATGGGCGAGTGGCCCTGGATATGCTTGACGATAACTGGATTGATGTTGTTTTTGCCGATTTAAATATGCCCGAAATGGATGGACGCGAAATGATTCAGGAAATGGCAGACAACAAAATGATCGACAACATACCGGTCGTTGTCATTTCGTCTGAACGCAATGAAGATGTGCTGAACTGGCTCAATTCTTTAGGGGTATCTGACTTTATCAGCAAGCCGTTCAAGCCTGAGAAAATGAAGAGCGTGGTGGATAAACTGCTTGGGAACGAGGAGATAAATCATGGGTAAAATGCTGGATTCGGATATTCTGTCGGCAAGCGTGTCACAGGTACTGGAAGATGCCGCGTTTATTTTCACAGAAGAAGCAACTGAAGATTTGCAATGGAAAGATGACATCCTGAAGTCGACCATTCGGTACGAAGGTGAGGAATCGGGGACACTTTGTTTGGCCGTGAATACCTTGCTGGCGCAAAATGTGGCGGCGAACCTTCTGGGAATCGAACAGGAGGATGAAGCAGCGAAATCCAAAGCGGAAGAAGCTGTTTCTGAAATTCTGAACATTGTTTGTGGTGTATTTCTGGAAAGTTGGCTTGGGAAGTCCAATCATTGCAGAATGGGAATTCCATCCATTTGTGCGGTGAGTGTCAATCAGGAGCAGGAGGCGTTTCGTTCGGCCCGTTGTAATGCGGTTTTAGAGGATGAAGAGGGGAACAGGATAGATGTTTTTGTCTCGTAGAGGTTGAATACATCGCGTTTGGGCGGATAAGCCTCAATTTTTTAGGGGATGCAATGATTCGAGTACTCATTGTGGATGATTCAGCGGTTGTAAGGAGCGTCTTCTCACAGGAATTGGCAAAAGACCCGGAGATACAAATTATCGGTACTGCCCCGAATCCTTATGTGGCGCGAGATATAATGGTTAAAGAACATCCCGATGTGATCACTCTGGATTTGGAAATGCCGCGAATGGATGGAGTGACATTTCTGCAAAAAATTATGCATTTTCTGCCAACTCCGGTTATCGTTGTTTCGTCATTGACCAGCAAAGGTTCACAACTCGCCCTTGACGCATTGGCTTGTGGCGCAGTGGATGTGATGTGCAAACCGGGCGCCGCGTACACAGTGGGCGATATGGCCACGGATTTGATTGACAAAATTAAAATGGTATCTCGAATTCCGGTACATAAAAAGGACTTACCAAAACCAGGCAAAAGCGAAATCCATGTGGCCAAAGCGCTGTCGAAAACCACCAATCAAATTGTGGCCATTGGCTCATCCACGGGTGGCACGGTAGCGCTGGACCATCTGTTTCACACGTTTCCTGCCAATTTTCCCGGCGTCATCGTCACACAACACATGCCTCCTGGATTTACCAAATCGTTTGCGGAGCGGTTGGACTCGTTTTCTGCCATGTCCGTAAAGGAAGCGGAGACAGGGGATTCTGTTGTTCCCGGTGTGGCGTTGATTGCCCCTGGCAGCAAACACCTGTTGCTTAGAAGGTCGGGTGCACGATACTATGTTGACGTAAAAGATGGTCCCCTGGTGAACCGACACAAGCCTTCAGTGGATGTGATGTTTCGCTCGGTCAGCAAAGCTGCAGGGAAAAACGCCATCGGTATCATCTTGACCGGTATGGGCGGTGATGGGGCCAAAGGCATGCTGGAGATGAAAAACGAAGGCGCCACCAATATCGCGCAGGATGAGTCCACCTGCGTCGTTTTTGGCATGCCCAAAGTTGCCATTGAAACCGGCGGCGTTGATCATATCCTGCCGCTCGATAAGATCACAAAAAAAGTGATCGCCATTCTTGAGCAACGTGACGGACCATCGATTGTCAGAACTTCCATGCCATCCCGTCCTGTCTCGGGATAACGTATCAAAACCGATGATTGAAACCGGAATACATGTTCATGCGGCATGATGTAATCGCGAGATGAAATGAAGAGGTGACGTTTATGAGGAGAGATAGGAAGCTTTGTTATCCACTTTGTTTGAAGCCCGTATCGGGCGCAGGTGCCGCGCGACCCACGTTATGTTTCAATCTGTTGATATTGCAGCAATAAGCAGTCAAAAGTCACCGGTGACCCAATTTGGTTTCTCGATACCTGATGAAAGCAGCCCCTGGCTGGCAAATTGTTTATTTTAAGGGCCAATGGGCGGTTTTGCGTGGGATTCACGCGGGGTGCCGAGTGGGATTCAATCACACAACTGCCCCAAACTGTGCCGTTTTTGGGACCCACCGGTGTCAAATGCCGCCTGTATCGGCGCCCTTTTTAAAATGGACCCTGTTGGTCATGACTCACCCGAATGAATGGTGACCCGGATTTAACTGAACGTTAGTTGTAAAGATTAATAATTTCCACTGCTTAAGTTTGGCCGCTTCTTTGCAGTGGCGCGACTGGATCGATTTTTTACGCCTTTGGCGCCGCATGCGACGAAACGAGACCTGAATGAGCCACAACACAACGACAAAACGGAATTTGCCCAACCCCACCCATTGGATACACGGACGCATCCTGCGATGGCTGTTTTGGAGCCTGCCGCTGGTATTGCTCATTGCGAGCTGTCAAAAAGCCGAGAAGGTGGCCTACAGCAACGCCACTCTCACCACCAGCAGCGGGACGGAGTATTTTGCTCACGAGGTGATTATTCGCAAATCCGACGACGTAAGTGTGGCACAGCTGGAAGCGCAGCTGCAAAAATACGGGGCGGTGATTGTGGATAAGGATGCGCGCATGGCAAAGCAACTGGGGTATTTTCGCGTGCTGTTGCCCAAAGACACCACGTCGGATGTGCTCATTTCCCGGTTGACGCAGGATGGCGTGACGCAGGAAGCGGAACGCAATTACATGGTGAATGTGAACATGACGCCCAACGATTCGTTGTATGCGAGTCAATGGAACATGCGCATCATCCAGGCGGACAAGGCGTGGAACATTACCACTGGCAGCGTGGATGTGGTGGTGGCGGTGACCGATTCGGGAATCGATTTCAACCACGCAGATCTCAAGACTCAGATATGGCAAAACCCCAACGAAATTCCCGGCAATGGGGTGGACGATGACAATAACGGTTACGTGGATGACGTTCGCGGCTGGGACTTTCAAAACAAAGACAACAACCCCGCCGATGACGCCGGTCACGGCACGGCGGTGTCGGGTGTGATTGGCGCACTGGGCAACAACGGTAAAGGCGTGGCCGGCGTGGGCTGGGACTTTCGCATTATGCCCCTGAAGTTTATTGGACCATCGGGCAGCGGCAGTCTGTGGGATGCGGCGGAAGCCATTTTGTATGCGGCCGACAACGGGGTCAAAATCATTAACGCCAGCTGGGGATGCAGTGGGTGCTATTCCGACTATTTTGTGCAGGTGCTGGACAAAATGGAGAGCAAGGGCAGCGTTCTCGTTGCGGCGGCGGGCAATGACGGTAAAAATATCGACAAAAAGCCCCAGTACCCGGCAGCGTATGGGCATCGCAATATCATTTCTGTGGGGGCATCCTGGAAAGAGGACACGCCATTTGAATACTCCAACTGGGGCAAAATAAATGTGGATGTGGTGGCGCCGGGACGTCAGATTCCCACCACCGCCAGGGGCGGCGGTTACGGCGAGCAAAGCGGCACATCTTTGGCAGCGCCGCATGTGGCGGGCATTATGGCGCTCTATTGGGGGATGAATCCCGATGCCTCGGCCGACACGGTTAAACAGCGACTGATTGCCACGTGCGACCCGGTCAGTGAACTGAAATATAAATCCGCGTGCGAGGGGCGCGTCAATGCATACCGCATGTTGACAGACGACGACGAACCCCCTGTGGCGCCGGAAAACCTGGTGGCCACCCCCGGTGAGCGCAACGATGCCATTCTTACGTGGGACCCGGTGGACGACGCGGGATTGGCCATGTACATCTGCAAATGGGGACTGGCGCCTGGCAAATATATCAATGAAGTGATTGTCCCCGGAGACCAGACCACCACTATTATTGAAAACCTGGAAGATGGCGTGCCCTACTATTTTGCGTGTTATGCCGCCGACAAATCCGGAAACATTTCGCCGCCGTCCAATGAGGCCACTTTGTTGCCCAAGGACGACACCGTGCCCCCTCAGGTCATTGACTTGCAGGCCAAATCACTGCCCGGTCCACGGGTTTCGGGTCAGGTGCATTCGTCGAGCAGTGAGGCCTCCACTTTTTATCAGGCGGAAAACGCCTACGACGGCAGTCCGCTCACCGCATGGCTGGCCGCCCCGTCTCCTGATGGCACTGAACCCGAGTATCTGGAAATCGATTTTAACCTGCCCACCCAGGTGGAGCGGGTGGCGTTAACGCCGGTAGCTGCGTACCCGGAATTTTTCCCCTCTGATTTTGACATCGAGCTCTCCATGGATGGCTCCAGCTGGACCGTGGTGGGCGGGCTTCGAAATGTGGTGGTCAGCGATGCCGAGGAAAAAATTGAAGTGTTCTTCCCCACACAGATTGCGGCCCACCTGCGCCTGACCATTCATCAGGGTTCCGCCTTTGATTCAGGGTTGGCATACACGGGCATCGGCGAGCTGGAAGCGTTTGAGCCGGCCGCCGCGCCCGATGTGATTGTGCTGTCGTTTACGGCGCCTGGGGATGATCCTGGGTTTGGCACCGCCCACAGTTACGACATTCGATACGCCACTTCCCCCATTACCGCGGCCACGTTTGGCGATGCCACGCCTTTGGTGGTGGACACCCCCGCCGCCTCGGGGATACGGGAAGAAATTCGGATTGATGGATTACAGCCGGAAACCACCTACTGGTTTGCCATGACCGCCCGCGATGAAGTGGGCAATGTGTCCACCATGTCCAATGTGGTAGTGGGCGCCACCGCCACCATTTTACCTGGAACCATCACGGATTTTGAAGTGGTATACCAAAACAATGGCAGCACGTACCTCACCTGGAACGCGCCCGGCAACGACGGCTATACCGGCCAGGCCACATCCTATGCGCTCAGGTGGTCGTCTTCGCCCATGGACGCGGCCTCATTCACCGATGCGCACCCGGTGAGCGGCATTACAGCCCCGTTGCCAGCGGGAAGCAACGAGATGTTTGACATTACATCGCTGCAGCACCCGGGACAGTTCTTGTATTTTGCCATCGCGGCCATCGACGAGAAGGGACATATGGGGGGCATCTCCAATGTGGTGAGTGTGAAGCCCGTGTATGACATGTTCGATACGGAGGCCCCAGCCGCCATCACCAATCTCAATGCGTTTTATTCGCTGGCCCGTGGATTGCGTCATGGGGAAGTGATTGATTCTTCCAGCCATTTGCAAACGGATTACCAGACGCAAAATCTTCTGGATGGCGATGTGCTGACCATGTGGATGACCGAAGAGCTGCCGCCCACGCTGCCGGAGTGGGTTACCGTGGATTTGGGTGAGGTGCAGAGCATCGACGCCTTCCGCATGCATCCCGCTGTATACGGCAATCTGGTCCCCAACTTTCCAAGGGACTTTGAAATACAGGTGAGCGCCGATAACGTTAACTGGCAAACGGTTGTGGCCACCACCGGCCAGGCCGCTCAAATGGGTCAGTGGCTTGAGTGGCATCTGCCCATCGTCTCTGCGCGGTATGTGAAGGTCCATATTACCCTGCGCGGTTTTGCGTCGTGCAATGCCCCCACCGAATGCAATCAGCCGTCCACCGTGGTCATTAGCGAGCTTGAAATTCTGGGCCCCACCCAGGATTTGGATGTGGATTTGCAATGGATTGCCCCTGGAGACGACGGATGGGAGGGTACTGCCTATGCCTATGATTTGCGGCATTCCATCCAGCCCATCACCGCGGCCAATTTTAGCGCCGCCACTCAGATGTCCATCAAAGCGCCTCTAACCGCTGGGATGTTTGAAGTGCACACCGTACCGGATTTGGACTTTGGTGAAGACCACTACTTTGCCATCAAAAGTCAGGACGCCGCCGGCAACTGGTCCAGCCTCTCCAACGTGGCCAAATTGACTGCAGCGGTGAATCCCCCGGCGCCGGTGACGGATTTGTCGGCCGTTAATGTGACCAAAGACGCTGTGGAACTGCGATGGACCGCCGTGGGGGACGATGGTCTCGTGGGCACTGCGGACAGCTACGATATTCGCTACGCCAAATTGCCCATCAATATGGATAACTGGCATTTGGCCAATGTGCTCTTTGATGTGCCGTTGCCCAAAGGCGCCGGCAGTGCTGAATCGCTGGTGGTCAGCGGGCTTTCTGCCGCCAGTGACTATTTCTTTGTGTTGCGCGTCCTGGACGATGAAGGGGGCGTGTCACTGTTTTCAAACATGGTGCATTTTAAAACCCTCACCGATACCCCTCCGCTCACAGTGTCTGATTTGCAGGCCATACCTGTGGATGTGAACGACAGCGAGGCGCTGCCCTTGTCGGTAGCGGATGTGAGCAGCCAATACACCGATGCGGCGTCGGCGGATATGCTCATCGATGGCACGGGCACCGGCGCCTGGCTCACCGGACAAAAGAGCGAGATGACCCCTGAATATGTGGAACTCTCGCTGGAGAAACCCACACTGGTGGGCGACATTCGACTGCTTTTGGCAGAAGGATACGAAGACATGTTCCCAGTAGACTTTCAGGTTCAATTGAAACTGGGAGAGGGTCAATGGGAAACGGTGATTTCCGAAAACAGTTTCTTTGTGGACGATGACGCAGCAGGTGTGGAGGAATGGCGCATTGGTGGTGTTGAAGCGGACCGCATTCGCATTGACATCACGCGCACGGCGCCCTCCAGTTTTGGCTACTTTGCGGCCATCGGCGAAATCGAAGTGTTCGAAGCGCAAAGCCGGTTCGATACCATTATGTTGTCGTGGACGTCGCCATCTGTGACCGATGGCAAAGAGCGCGCCACACGGTACGATATTCGTCATGGGGGAGATGTTATTGTGGGCGAAGACGCCTTTTTAAGCGCGACGCCGGTGGCGGATACCGTTTTACCGAGAGACGCCGGGATGCCCGAGTTCATGGCGGTGAGCGGGTTGGCACAGGAAACCCGGTATTGCTTTGCCCTTTCAGCTGTGGACAGTGTGGGCAATCGCTCAGAGATTTCAAACTCTCCCTGCGCGTATACACCGGGGATTCCCCCTGCGCCGGTGGTGGATTTAAGGATTACCGACATACTGGCCCACAGCGCCACTCTCGAATGGACCGCGTCCGGCGCAGACTGGCGAGACGGTGTGGCGGCGGCCTATGAGCTCAGAGTGTCCACCGCGCGCATCAATAAATCCAACTGGAACGATGCACTGGTGTTTACCGGGTTACCCGCACCTTCACCCGCGGGGGAGAGCGAAACATTTACGGTGACCGGACTGGCAGGGGATACCGAGTACTACTTTGCCATTGTGGCCATCGATGGGGCGGGCAGTCGCAGCGGCATTTCAAATAATGCCCGCGGGTTGACCGGGGATGACGTGGCACCGCTGGCCATCACAGACCTTGTGACAAATACAGACTTCGATAACTGGGGAACATTGCAGCTGAGCTGGACTGCCCCAGGGGACAGTGGTCCCGTTGGCAGCGCCGACAGGTACGATATTCGCGTGGCCAAAGCGCCCATTACCGAAGCCAATTTTGCAGACGCCACGCCCGCGACGCCCATTGGCCTTGTACCGCAGGCGGCCGGGGAAAAAGAGACGCTGTCGCTGGCCAATCTTTGGCCGGAACGGGAAATTTTTGTGGCCATCAAGGCTGCGGATGCCGAAGGCAACTGGTCGGCCATTTCCAATGTGCCCTCAGCGCGTACCCGTGATGAAAATCCCGGTCGCGCCACGGATTTGGAAGTGGTGGAATCCACGTCATACGAACTGGGCAACGCCATGGTTCTATTGCGCTGGACAGCCCCTGGAGACGATGACATGGTGGGGATTGCCAATCGCTATGTGTTCCGTTACTCGTATCAGCCGCTGGATGAACTCAATTTTGAGAGTGGCATTGAGGCGTCGGTGGATATAACTCCTGCGCCAGGGACCACTGTGCAGATGACAACCGTCAATGGGTTGAACGAAGGTGTGAATTACTGCTTTGCCTTCCGTGCCATTGATGAACGGGACAATGTGGGCAAGGTGTCCAATTCGGCCTGTACCACCACTGCGGACGGTATCGCGCCCGCCAAAATATGGGATTTGAAAGCCACCACTGGCGCCAGTCGCGGGACGGTGGATTTAACATGGACCCACCCAGGTGACGATGAGATGTTTGGCAAGGCCGGCAAGACCGATTTGCGCTGGTCATATGCCGAGATGACGCCGGAAACGTTTGGCAGCGCCACACCAGTAAACGCGCAACCCGGGACAGGACTGGGGGGCACAGCTGCTCATTTTACCGCCACCAAGCTGCCCGACGAAGTGTTGCTCCACTTTGCCATTCGCGCCGTGGACGATGCGGGTAACTGGTCGGAGATGTCCAATGACGCGTCGGCCAGAACGCCGGATGTGGCGCCGGCGAAAATCGATGACCTAAAGCAGACGGCGGTGGGGCTCAACAGCATCACGCTGGGATGGACCGCCGTGGGCGACGATGAATACAAAGGCACCGCCACCGCCTACGAGTTGCGTTACAGCGAGACGCCACTGTCGGCGATCAATTTCGATGAGGGGACGGCGTTTGCCATTAACGCGCCATTGCAAAGTGGCAGCAAGGAAAGCGCCACCATTACCGGTCTTGTGGAAAGCACCAACTACTACATTGGCATTCGCGTGGTGGACGACCGGGGCAACTGGTCGCCCATTACCTTCATTTACCCCGCCCACACTCAGGATACGATTCCGCCGGGAATGATTTCACCAGTGGATGTTCGTGCGGGATCGGGCGCGGGGTCACTTAGACTGGACTGGATTGCCACAGGAGACGACCTTGATGTGGGCACCGCCACCCGCTATCTCATTCGTTATGCGTCCTCGTGTATCACGCCTGACACCTGGGCACAGGCCAGCGTGGTGCAAAACGAGAAAGAACCCAAACCATCCGGTTATGCCGAGCTGTTCCAGATTGACGGGCTCGCCGGAGAAAGAGAGTACTTTGTGGCCGTGCGCGCGGTGGATGAAGTGGGCAACGTGGGACCGGTGTCGCCGTGTGCCCAAGGAGAAACCGCAGCGGTTCCACCCAACGCCATTGATGATTTGAGAGGGCAGGCCACCCGGCCCCGTTCGGTGATTCTCAACTGGACCGCGCCATTTGATGTGGGCGCGCTGGAGCGTGCGGTGTCATACGATATTCGTTACGCCACGTTCAAGCTGACCGAAGGCAACTTTTATGCGGCAGCGACGTTTGAAAATGACATTGTCCCAGGGAATGTTGGAAAGGCAGAGACGGCGACGGTCCCAAATCTGAAGGAATCCACGCTGTATTATTTTGCCATCAAGTCCAAAGATGATCGCGGTGCCGTAAGCGCCATTTCCAATGTGGTGGAGGTCACGACTCTTGACGAAACCCCACCGGCGGCGCCGCCAGCCATCACGGCCAATACAACAGGGTCATTTACGGGCATGATGACAACTGTTACCGCATTTGCCTCGTCGCAACTGGTGGATATTCTGGGCGCAGATAATATCCTGGATGGGGACGCCAATACCATGTGGGTATCCGATGCCTCCAGTGTGCCTCGCAATGAATCCATTACGCTGGATTTGGGTGATCTGTACACGGTGGATCGCATTCGCCTGCTGCCCAGTGCCGAGTATATGCATCTGTTCCCCGAGAACTTTGCGATTTATGTGAGCGCCGATAACGAAAAATGGACGAAGGTGCTCACCCTGGAACAGTTCGAAGCCACCAGCGCCGATTGGATGACGTTTGGCTTTGATGCCACCTCGACTCAATATGTGCGCGTGATGTCCTATGACCCGGTAAAGAGTTACTTTGGTCTCTATTATTCGGTGATTTCCGGGATGGAAGTGTATGCATCCGCCCATTACAGCGGGTACACCACATTAACGTGGACCGCGCCCGGTGATGACATGATGGTGGGGACGTCCCAATTTTACCAGGTGTTTTACAGCGAGGCGGCGTTTGACAGCAACACGCTTGACAGCGCCACTGCCATCACCCTGAGTAAAAAACCGTTGTCGGCCCATTACACTGAAGCCGTGACCATTGCCGGTACCAAAGGGGAGACCCGGTATTACTGGGCGGTGCGCGCCGGGGATGAAGCGGGCAACATTGGTGAGATTTCAGAGGTGGTCACCGCCATGAGTTCCGATGCCAAACCCGCCATAGTTAAAGACCTTAGGGCTTTGGCTGTGACAAAGAACAGCGTGGATTTGGCGTGGAGCGCATCGGGGGATGATGGTCGAACCGGGGTTGCGGCAGCGTCTGAAATGCGGTTTGCCCCCTGGCCGCTGACGGTGGAGAGTTTCCCGCTGGCCGAGCTGGTTGGTGGGATGCCCGCGCCGGCTGTGGCGGGAACATCACAGAGTGTGACTGTGAACGGCTTGAGTGATGATACGGTGTATTACTTTGCCATGGTTGTCACGGACGAAAAAGGCGCATCGTCGTATCTCTCCAACGTGGCCGTGGTACGCACGGAATCCGGTCCCGACAACAAGGCGCCCGCGGCCGTTACCGATTTGGATGCACGGGTGGTGAGCGCCAATGGATACGTGCTCGAAGGGGTGTCCGCCGTCAGCACCAGCGAACAGGCGCCGGCGTTTGTGGGCCTCAATGTGGCCGATGGCGATTTGAACACATCGTGGTCCACCACCGCAAAGGCCAATGCCGATGCCCAGTCTGTGACTGTTGATTTGGGAGCGGTGTATCCGCTCAGCGAACTGCGTTTGTGGCCAGATATTGATTTGGCCCATCTGTTCCCGGTGGGCGTGGCAGTGCGGGTGAGTGTGGATGGGTTGACGTGGTCTACTGTGCTCGCAGAAAATGATGTGGTGCTCAATGCCGGCGACTCGTTGGAAGCCGTTTTCCCGGTCACTGCGGCGCGATTTGTTGAAGTGGTTGCCACGGAACTGGCCATGGAGAACAATGGCCTGTACTACGCTGTTGTGGCTGAAGTGGAAGTGGTTCACGCAGAGAGTGATCCCGGTACCGTGGTGGTGACGTGGACCGCATCCGGTGACGATGGCGTTGACGGCATTGCCTCCTCATATGCCCTTCAATACAGCGCCTGCCCGTTTGACAGCGCCTCTGCACAACTGGCCACCACATATGCGCCCGGCGAATCCGGAGACCCCGAACTCGCGCGTATCACCGGCCTTTCTTCGGGCACGTACTGTGTTGCTGTCACCGTCATCGATGACGCCGGCAACCAAAGCCCCCTCTCCAACGTTGGCGAGATTACAATTCCGTAGTTTTACGGGTGCAAATCTCAAACTGCCGGTGAATTTTTGACATAAAAAATGTGGTGCCTTCTGGTGTAACGTGCGCTGGTGCGCCTGAGAGCGTGCAAATTCAGAGAGGTGAAAGTCCTCGCCAAACATCCGAGGGTGGAGCGCAGTGCGGTAGTTCCGCCCACGGGGATCTGTGCGGGGGGGCAGCTCGAACCCATTTATGCTAAGCGCTGTTCCTGCCGCGACCGTTTTCTTTCAAAGTGTGACTTTATGACATCCCTTCGATGGGTAATGTTCTCTTCAATGTGTCCTGTTATGGCCTGGCATTTGCATATACCAGAATTGCACTGATGAACAGTGGGATATTTTTGCGGGAGAGGAATACTATGAATTATCTGGTTGCCCCGGAATCTGTTGCCGAACGGCAGGCAATTTTTCGACAGTTGGCAGAGGCGCTGGGACCAAATGATAGATTGGAGATGGTTTCTGATTTTGTCGAATTTCACGCAAAAATCGCTCGATTTAGTAATCCTGAAATTATTGTCATGCTGGCTGTTGGTAAAAACGACATGGCAAATTTACCCTCTATTGGTGTGGTTATCCGCGATGCAGCGATTATCATTATGCTTTCCGAGTATGAACAGAATCTGGTGTCATCGGCGATTCGCCTAAGGCCGAAATTTATCGGCGTTATGGATGAGGATTTGGAAAAAATTGTACCTATAGTAAAGAAGATTGTTCAAACCCAAATCGCCCGTGAACAGAAATATTCCCATGATGGAAAGTTGAAACAGTGATTACAATTTCACATCGAAAAGCGCTGTTACAAACTGGAACCCATCCGCGCCGAGTTACACTGCGATTCCACGCGTTTTTTAAGGAGATCACCGCGGCCAGTGAAATCTGGCTTCCCATTTGCTTTTCTTTGGGAACCATGCTGTCAACTCAATCCTGAGTTTCCAAAAGATATTCGCCACAGTCACAGCAATACATGTTTTGATGTTTCCGCTTTTCCGCGTGATCATCCGCGCTGCACTCCTTTGAAGGGATTTGATGATTTAAAACTTCACCACACATCGCGCACATCCGAATAGGTGAACTGGCCCGTCTGTGATTTAAATTTATACATCTGCGTGAGTTCATTTTATTTCTCCTGTTGGTTGTCTCTCGGGAAGCGGACTTTCCGAATGACCCTTCAAATGGGATCCTTTTAAGGAAAAGATACTGTTCCTTTGGCGATGTGCACGTTGGAAACCGGCATGTCTCATTTGGCAGGACCGGTGTCCTGTTCCGCAGGAATCGTTTTTTTACATCGAGGGAACAGATACCAATGAATCTGATTCCTTTTGGGATACCCATTGTATGCGTATCCATTGGCGCGTGGTTCTCAACTGTCGGTTGATGCGGAGATTGAGCATGATGCCCTCGATCAGCTCCTCTCGATCATCGCCAGTTACCGTACCGATTGTATCAACAAGCTCGTACAGTGTTGTCTGTATCCATCGGCCGCGTCGATTATCTGGTGAATTTATTTCCAAATGTTCCATGTTGTTTTCCCTGTCGTTTTCGCTACTTACGTGTTGCATTGCGATTTATCACCGGCCTGTAATTGACCAATAGTGGATTCCAACTTCGTATAGTTTGTAAGCATTGTTCATGCCAACGACACAACTTGATTTGACGTGGTCTTCGATCCGATACATCTCGCATCCATTAACGCAATTTATCCCGACGTGACTTACGAGTAGCAAAGTGGAATCCCCGCCGCGATTTCTGTGATCTCGGAATACTTGCGTTGTCTCCCGCGTATCAGTCTGCAATTGTTGTTTGGCAATATTGGCCAGGTTCGAACAACTGATATTTGACCAGACGAAATAGCCGAGGAGGAAATGTTCGATGAACAAAGAAATATTATCCGGTGTCTTTTTGGCAACGGGCATTGCGCTTGGTGGTTTTTTTATCAGTAAAACCATGTTTAACGCGAAAGTAGCGTTGAATACAGCTGAAGCCAAGGGGCTGGCGGAGCGCCGTGTCAAGGCGGATCGAGCCAATTGGGAGATTGGATTTGGGGTGTCCGGGAAAACGCGGGAGGAGGTGCCGCAGCTGTACCGGGAGGCGGAGGCGCAGCAGGCACGGATTGTGGCGTTGCTAAGAAAGAACGGCATTGGGGAAAGGGAAATGAAAACCGGGGTCATCGATTACCAGCATCAGGAGTATCGGGATGAAAATCAGAACCTGGTGGACGAAACCCATTCATTGACCGGGAGCATCAGTGTTGAGACAGATAAAGTGGCGCTGGTGGACAGCGTGCGCGGTAAAGTCAATAAACTGATAGCCGAAGGCATCAATATCCAAAACGGCCAACCGTCCTTCCACTTTACTCGACTCAACGACATCAAACCGGAGATGCTTAAAGAAGCCACTAAAAATGCCCGTGTGGCGGCAAATGAATTTGCCGAGAACGCTGGCGTAAAGGTGGGTGGCATTAACAGTGCGCGTCAGGGCAATTTTTATATCCGCGATGTGGGATCGGATTATGGGGATGTGGAGAAAATCGAAAAAGATGTTCGGGTTGTGACGACAATCACGTTTTATTTGACTGATTGAAATTGGTAATCAACGTTTTGAAGGACTATTTATGGAACCCGCAGGTTTTCGCGAGTTCGTGGTCGTGTTTTTCAGATCTGTCTAAAATGTGACGTCCAGTGTATCCCAGTTCCTTTGTAATAAAATCGACATATTTTTTTGCCGCGGTTCGAAAAAAAGCTCGGTACCGTGCTCTAAACATCAGTCCAGTTTGCAGTCGATAGTATTTTGAACCCAACGGTTTATGTCTGGGAAACCGCGTGGCTTTGTCTGTGCGTGGTATTGATGCAGAACATTGCCTTTGGTATTCGTCAAAATGCGCATGGTCTGCGGCAGACTGAAAACATCTTAACAAAAGCGAGGGATTTATGAAAAAAACAGTGATGAGTTTGATTTGTTTCGTTCTGGCCGCGTTGGCCACTGCCTGTGATCCGGCGTTTTGGGACCTGCTGGATTCCGACATCATTCACGGGAAAGATTCCGACTCGGAGATCGTCGGGGATTGCGCCTATACCTGTAGTCCCCATTGTGCATCCATCGGTGGCACATCCGTGCCTGGCGAATGTCACGACGACAATTTGAAGTGCTGTGATTTACCTTCCTGGGACACCGTCATGGTGACGTGTGAGTACACCTGCAGTGAAGTCTGCATTACAGTGGGTGGGATGGTCATGGAAGGGGAGTGCGCAGGCGGTTTGAAATGCTGCGACCTGTCACCTGTGGATACCGAAGATGCACCGGTGGAAGATTGCGCCTATACGTGCAGTGAAAACTGCATATCAGTAGGCGGAGTGGTCATGCCTGGGGATTGTGGAGATGAGATTTTAAAGTGCTGTGATTTTTCCGGTGATGACACCGCAGAGGATGTATGTCAATATAACTGCCTGGATCACTGTCGTTCCATTGGTGGCACCCCAATGCCAGGCACCTGCAGCCGGCAGCTCCGTTGCTGTGATATCTCACAAATTGAATAGATCACACCTCCCATTGATCGCAATTCAATCCCAGACAAACGGTCTACGTTTTTAATCGTTTTACCACAGTTTCTGAATATCGTCATACTGACGGCATATTTGCTGGATGCTGCTGACAATGGCGCGTTCGGTGTTGGTGAACTGGGAAAAGTGGCTTAGCTGGGAGAGTCGTTTGTAAATCTGGTTGAGTTCATCCACAATAAGCGGTGGAAGGATTTCTTCCTGCATTGATTTGGCCCAATTTTCGATACGGTGGACCGGTTGTCCAGCACGTCTGTCGGCCAGGGATTCCGCCAGAGACTCGAGCAATGCAGCCACTTCGAGTTTATGTCGGTCCAATGGATTGACGTCGGTCATTCGCCCCCCGGTTGCGTGGACATTTTGCCCATTGTAAGTATTGACTGATTTTACTCTCGGGTAAAGAGGGAGGCAAGCGAGCGACACGACCGTTGGAAGATATTCTCTCAGTATCCGTCTCCTTCGTTTTGCGGTTTGAATCCATTTTTGATGTCTTTTTCAATCGCCTCGCAGAATTTCTCCCCAATGCAGTATCCCAGTTCCCGGTAGTCCTCAAACTGTCGCTCATCGAAGAATTGATCCGCAGTGGATTGGTGCGGAAAGTCGGAATTGGCATTGAAGTAGCCGCGAATATCGGGTGGTAACCCGTCTATGATGGATGGTTTAATGTAATAAATAACGCCATTTCTCAGAATTTCCCGTTCATTTTCAGTACCCGGATTTTCAATATCTGGCAGGTATTCAATTTTGCCGCGAACAAACGCGGCATCCGCCTATTGCCGGCGGGATTGGCTGTCCAGTATCCCAGTCTCAGGTTGAGAACTGTCATGATGAAGCTCAGTGCCCGGTTGCGGGTCATGCAAGTGTTGACGTCCACCGCTGCCCCGGCGATGGCCATGGCGGTGGCGATGTTCATTTTCCTTTCTGTTCCGACGATTTTGCGGTGAGCAGTCCACCTGCGACGCCACCGCCGCCACCTGCGACAACGGATGTCATAATCCATTCGAGCCACTCCTGGGTGTGGTTGGAAACAAATGCATAGGACACTGGAATGCTGCCGACAATAACGAGACCCTCCAAAGAAGAAATCCCACCAGAAAGAACACACCTGCAACGAGAAAGCTGTGAAGTAGGGGCACCCCGCCGATGCTTTGGTTCAGAAAATACATAATCGTGAAGATAATGGATGAGAGCACGACCAGCGAGAGGAGTGTACCTGTCAAAATCGCTGCGACGAGTGCCCAGACGTTGAGCGCATCTCCTGGGGTGAGATAGTTTCCATGGGCGCGCAACCAGGAAAGGACACCGCCACCTTTGTGGGGCTCGCAGTGGACACGGCGGGTACCAAACGGAAACTCGGCGGAACATGCGGAACAATCTGGGTTCATACGTTTGAGATGTAATATAGCACAATATACGAATCATTCCGTTTTTAAACTTTCCGGAGATTGCGACGTCTTATATGCTTGCAGCGCTGACAATGTCGACGAAAGGGACACAGTGTGAATAAAATTTCCAGGTTAATGACGTTGGGAACACTGGCTGCGTTCGCGCTGACATCGGTTGCGATGGTGCGGTTGCGCGCTGATTCGCCTGCAGTCTCAATTGTTCCCGCAGGGCTCGAATGCCTGGCAAAGGTCTATGGGGGCAGAACTGTTCCTGCGGCTCCAAAGGAACGCAGTGATTTGTCGCGCTTCTTGATTCTCTCCAACGATACCCGGATTTTGTGGGATGATCACATTGATAAATCCTTTGACGAAAAGCTGGCGCGTCCGGATTTGGAGGATACGCTGAGCATCCCGTATCCATTAACTGACAATTACCTTCCGCTATCCATTAATTTCGATCCGGGCCGGTTTCGCTCCATGGCGCTTTTAAAAGCAGTGTACGGGGACACTCAAAGCGATGTAAAAAAGAATCTGACCTCCATTACATGGGCGCCCTCTGGAAAGAAAATCCGATTCAATCGGCAACTGGGGGCTGCGGCTGCCCTGCAACAGGTCGGTAAACAGTTGGCCGGGATGAACGGCGTGACGCGTTATGTGAAAAATCTGGGCGGGACATTTAACTGGCGAGTTATTAAAGATACCAATCGTTTGAGTCCCCACAGTTTTGGCATCGCCGTGGATATTAACACGACGTTCAGCGACTACTGGAAATGGGCGGCGCCCGGATTGGATCCGCTGCCCTATCGCAATCGAATTCCCATGTCTGTGGTGCGGGCGTTTGAACGCAATGGATTTATCTGGGGCGGCAAGTGGTATCATTACGATACGATGCACTTCGAATACCGACCGGAGTTTTTTTGCACATCTGATGAAAAATGAAATCCTGTGAACCGATGTTGCATATATGCGCTGATTTAATCGGTAAATTCGCGATGCGTATTTCCCGGAGCGAAGGACCATTCGGGGGTGACCAGCGTTTTGCCTTGAACATAGCGGTACCACGGACTCAGATTCGCATCGGATGGATTTTTGAGGATATGAATATCCTGTGCCGGCATATAACTTTGGGCCAAAAGAAAAAGTCTTTCCCCCGCGTCATTTGCAGCCACGTCCATCACCAGCACCGCATGTCCATAGGCGCCACCTGTGGCGGGTTCAATAAACACTTCTCCCGCAAATACTTTATCGGGCGTTGTCACGTTTCGCATCTGATTAAACAGTGACCGGGTGTTGGCAAACGCAAACACGTTGGACAGGTAGCGCCTGAAACCAATTTTTTGGGTGTCCCTTAGGCACATCTTCTTACCGGAAACCGCATTAAAACAAATGCTGTTGGCACGTCCGACACTGTACAGATATTCCGCCCGAAGTCGCATTACCGCGTCGGCGCACTGCTGGCGATCTTTTTTCCCCACGTCAATATCAATGACCGCGTGGTGCACATCCTGACGCCATTTTCGCTCACCATTGTACAGCATCACTGGCGCGCCCTCGGGTTTGAGGGGGATGTGCCGAAGCCAATTGGCAAACGAATCGGGCTGGACATTAATTCGTGCGAATCCGTTGGGTACGGAAACCCGGTTGTGCAGGGTTTCTGCCGAATCCGAAGTATGGGCCCAGCGATACTTCAGCTTTGTGGCAACCGGGTCAACGGCTAAGGCAATGGACGCTGTCATCAGCAATCCAACCGGTATTATACTTATTTTTATCATTGGTGGTCAAAGCCTTCTGGAATGAAGAGTTGTCAAAAAATCCATATTACATTACGAACTTTAACCCGTAAATATTTCATGAGAAATGAGACGATGCAAAGGAACACTGAAAACATGAGTTCGTTATGTTTACTTGATAGAGCAATTGATGTTGCTTTTGGCGATGCAGATGCAGTGGGCATTCTGGTGCGCCATGCGGAGCGGGAACGAATACGTTGTGCCGATGATGCGGCGCGAGCGCCACTTACTGAAAATGGTCGCGAGGCGGCGAGGAATCTGGGTCGGTTACTTCGAAAATTCGAGATTCATGGCATATTCAGCAGCGTGATAGAACGATGTGTCGATACTGCAAATTGTATTGTTGAAGGGCTCGAATGCGAGATTAAAATTCAACGCGATGAAATGTTGCTTCAGTCGTTTGTCGCCGATTGGGATGCCGCGAAAAAGCAAATGTTCACAAACAATCCGGAGGAAATTATTTGGCAGTTTCTTGGCGGAAAACAGATACCCGGCTTTTTATCCATGGCGGCAGGCAGCGAACAACTGCTCAGGTTTGTATGTGAAAATGTGAAAAACGGCGGCGTGTCTCTTTTTGTGACCCATGACGCTCTTATAATGCCGTTTTTGCAGCACTATACGAACACTGTTTTTCGCAGAGGGAATGAGTTGCCATTTCTGGGGTCGGCAGTTGTGCGTCGTACTGCGGGAAAGCTGTTCGTGGATAATGTGCCGGTTCAACTGAACACCGACTAATCGTATGAATCGATGAATGCGTCCCTGTGAAGAATGTGCTGCGGCGTGTCGATGTGCTGCGCACGCCTCTCGATATCCGCGAGATTGAACAAACGCTGTTTTAGCTTCTTTTAGTGAACGTCCCAGGCTTTGTCTCAAAAGGTTCGTTTTCTTCAGAATTGGGTCCCAACTGCACGAGTGTGTTTGGCGGCAGTTGTCGCGGTGGTTGTCGCGCCGCCTCCATTGTCTTGACCGACCAGCGGGAGCCATGACCATACCGTCTGCAGTCCGCCTGTGTGGAATTGCCCCGTCGCTTCGACGATTCGTGTGGGTGGTTGATGGCGACATTCCCCCTGACCCATGTGGGCGTCGGTCTGGAAGGCGCCACTGCTGCCACACATGACTGTTTACGCGGAGGGAGTGATGCATGGCAGGCCGACATTGACGGGATACGCCGGTTGAAACACGCGGGAGTTGCGGTTACGGTGATGACAACGGTCAGCTCTAAAAATTTTAAGGTGGCGAGAATGTACCGGTGGCATCAGCACCATTGGGGTTCCAGGCGACGGGTCAGTGAACCCCTGTCTGTCCATGTGCGACGCTGCACCCTGATGTATCTTTTTATTTCTCTATAAGATGATTTGAGGCAGGTGTGTCAGTTTCCCTGCGCCATTGTAAAATTTTGCTGAGGGATGCTATTTACGGCGCAAAATGAGATTGCGTCAGCAAATATTTGCATTTTATGTCGTATTTCACTATTTCGTCACGCGTGGTTCGCGTTTTCGAATTTGGCACGTGTTTTTTGTCTTGTTTTAACCGTCTGTATTTACTGCTTTGCGTGCGAGCGATTCCACTGTAAACTGCACCTTCGAGTAATCAATAGCAGTGTGTTGAACGGAGAAAAACTGTTTGATAGAACAAGACAGACAGACCGCTCAGAACGACAGTGAGCAACTGGGGCTGGAAAATGAATTCGGTGAATCGGTGAATCTGGTGAAAACCGGGTTAAGGGAATTGAACAGGGAAGGCGCGGAGTACGACTATTTTCATCTTCCCATTCTTCTGATGTCAACTGGCGTGGAGCGGTTTCTAAAGGCGTTTATTCGGCTGCATGTTAAAAAGGTGTCTGGCGCGTTTCCCGATGAGAACGCATTGCGTTCCAAAGCGGGACGCACCACGGCCAATGACGTGCGTTGGTTCGTGTCCCAGCTCACGCAGAGATATTTTTCGGCGGACTATCTTCGGCAGTATCCCGCAGTGGATGCTGAACTTCGAACATTGAGAAACGATGAACGAATCTCCAGATTAATCGACACGTTCGCGGACTTTTCGATGGGGACCAGATATTATAATATGAATATCGTTTCCGGTATCGAACCACCTGGTGCATGCCAGATGGATGAACTGGAGAAATTACGAGAAGATATTCTTGAGGACGATGCACTTGTTCTGAATGGTGCGCCCAATCTGAATGAGACTACGACTGTGGACAAAGAGATTGTTTTAAGACTTACCAAATCATGTGAGCTGCTTATGCGTGCCGTCAGTCGGCTCATCGAACTCGAAGCACCGGCACAGTCTGCTCTGAATATCGCTGAGCATACGGGGCATTTTCTCCATTTGACGGATGATCAGTTGGGACAGACAGATTACAGCCTTCTCTTAATTCCGGATTGATTTTTTCACTCCGACTGTTCTATAACTTTTCATCCCAGTCGTACGTTGCAGTATTGTACGGTAAAATGTTGCGGGGGAAAAAGGAGATCTGTCATGAAATTTCCAGTTGCAGTGGGTTGTCTGTTGTCTTTTTTTACAGTGGTGTCATGTACGTCAGCCGGGAAAGACAATGCATTGGAGACGGGGTCTGACAATGATATTGATTCGGCTTCCACCGACAGCGTTGGATTTGAAACGGACACGGGGGCGACGACTGGACAGTTTACTTTTGTGGCAGTCACCAGTAACGCTATTCCAACGGTGGGGGTTGTTCGATGGATTCTAAACGGCGTGACGCCGGATTCTGCGAAAATTGAGTTTGGAGCTACTCCGGCATACGGTATGGAAGTGGCTGTGGATATGAATGAGCCCGATTACCGGACGCTGCTGCTGGGATTGAAAAAGGAATCAGCGTACCACTTCCGCGTTGTTGCTCAGTCGGCGGGGGAAACCTTTGTGAGCGACGATCAGGTATTGACCACAGGACCAACCTTAAGTGTCGCGAGACCGATTATCGAGGTGGTGCAGCCCTCCAAAGTGGAAAATGGCTTTATAGTGCTGGCGTCCTACATGGGCGGAGCGGGTATCCTGCAGACGCCTCAGGCCTTGATTTACGATGATGATGGCGATCTCGTCTGGTTTCACAAAAGCACACTGACCGACAGTAGTCGCGCACGGATGAGTTACGATGGAAAATGGATGGCCCTTATTCCTGTAAACAACACCGGAGATAAGGGACGTATCGAATTGGTATCCATGGATGGGACAAAGGAGAAGAAATTCGAGATTTCCCAGGCCGCGCACGATCTGACACCCACCGACGACAATACGTTCGCTTTTCTGGCGTATGAACCAGATAGCCTGATTGGCAGTATGATGACCAGTACATGCGCCAAAGCAGTAGAAGTGGATCTCGATGGAAATACCCGATTAATTTTCGATTCCGCCACCCTCTGGGGCAGTGATTGCCATGGCAACGCCCTGCGCTATTCTGCGGACGATGGTTTGTTTACACTTTCCGAATACAATAAGAATGCAATTGTGGCGTTCGATAAACAGGGCAATGTGAAGTGGGTGACCCGGAATAATGGGGATTGGACGACACAGCATGGACATCAGCTTTTGGCCGGTAATCGATTGCTGTTGTTTAATAACGGTGGGCATTTCTCAATGTCAAATCTGACCAGCAGCGCCCTTGAATTCAATGTGGACGGCGATGGAAATGTGACGCCTGTATGGTCCTATTCCGTGGAGGGTTTGGGAACGCCTACGCTGGGGGATGTTCAGCGATTGCCAAACGGCAACACATTGATTTCATACAGTAATTCCGCGGTTATCCACGAGGTGGATGCCGATGGAGGACTCGTGCGCAGCTGGGATTTTGGCCAGACTGCATTTGGTTATGTGGTGTGGCGTCCCACACTGTATGGCCCGCCCATCGACCTCCTGTTGTAGAAAAAAAGGTTCCGGAATAATTCTGCGTCCATTGCGGCATTTTTGTTTCTACGATGCAATTACCTGCTGAGTGCGATGATATCGCCCGATATTCCGCCGGTAATTTGCCAGCAGCCTGTGGAATACTTATAAGTTTTTCGGAATAGTCAATTCAGTGTAACCGTAGAGGGGGACAGTTGAATCGTATGGAGGAAAAAATGAAACTTAAATTGAAACTAATGAGCGTATGTGTTGCGTTGGCATTGTTTGGTACTGGCTGTGGTGGCGAATCACCCTCGAAGAAACCGGAAGAAGCGTCAACTCAAAAAGAGGCGGCAACCACTCAGACCAGTGCTGAAAATACGTCTGCAAAACCCGATGTGCCGAGTTCGGCATTGATATCGGAATTCGTGGGAAAACCCGGAAGAACGTTGCTGGTTACCCAATCCAACTTTGCACAGAATGATGAGGGAAAATTTGTCGTTCCAGACTCTGGCGAGCTGATTATGCTGCAACCTGCGGCTGGCGATTGGAAGGCGGAACATATCAGGGACACGGAATCCAATGTGTTTCACAAAGCGTTGCAATACGGTGGTGAAGGTATTTTTACAATTGGCGCCAATGAGGCGATGCTGAAGCAGTGGCAAAAAAAAGATGGAAAGTGGGGTGCGGACACGAAATGGCATCCGACGTTTGGTGGAAAGCATAATCGATTGAGAGATTTCGAAATGGCCGATTTCGATAAGGACGGCAAAAACGATTTTGCCATTGCCACCCACGATCAGGGGGTTGTTGCTGTGGCGTTCAACCGCGGCGAAAAATGGGACGTGCAGGAACTGGATCGCAAAGCCAATACCTTTGTTCACGAAATTGAGATTGGCGATTTGGACAAAGATGGCAATCTGGAAGTATATGCCACGCCATCCATGCCCAATACCGCTTCTGGTGTAGATCAGGGCGGTGGTGTGGTTCGATACGAGTGGAATGGAAAAAGCTTTGATAAATCCGAAGTGGTTCACTATCAGACGCGCCATATCAAAGAAGTGCTGGTGGCCGACGTGGATGGGGATGGTACACAGGAGCTGTACGCAGCATTGGAAGCGGAGATGGGCGAAAACTATTCCATCAGGACTCCTGTTGAAATTATGAGGTACGATATGAAGGATGGAAAATTCGTATCGAAAAAAGTGATTTCCATTAATGATCGATTTTGTCGGTTTCTCACTGCCGGCGATGTGGACGGCGACGGTAAAAATGAGCTGATTGCCGCAGCTTTCGCCGCCGGGGTCTGGGTGATGGAATACAGCGGGGGAGAATATAAAGGTGAGTGCATCGATAAAGCGTCGGGTGGTTTCGAGCATGCGGCCTATCTGGCGGATATGAACGGCGATAATAAACTCGAGCTCTATGTGGCGGACGACAATGGTGGAGTGCTGAGGCAGTACATCTACAAAGACGGAAAGTATGATTCGCGCGTTATCTTTAAACGTCCCAATCCCAAATCCGCCATGGTATGGAATATCACAGTGGCTGATCTGTAACCGCTTACTGGCATCCTTTCGGTCTTTCCATTTTCTTCGACATTTTATTTACCTATCTGGGTTTTGGCGTTTTTATGGGAATTGTATTTCCATATTTTGCTGATTTTTTTGTAACGCGAAAACCCGGAATGCATGGCGCGTTTATGGTTGCCTGCCTTTTGGCCGGACTGCGGATGGGGGCGCCACATTTCAGATGATGCGTGTGATGCTGAAAAAAAATTCATGCGTCTAAATGCTGCTGTTTTGGCTGGCAGGGCTGGCGAACATGGAAAGGTTTTCTTTGTGGTCGCATGAGAAGTGAGGCAGTTGGCATCACAAACCAAAGCCGCCACCGTTCTGGTTCAACTAAACCGGTTTGGGTACGTCTGCGAAATGAATCTTCGCAGATGACTGGGTGACATGCCTGCGGATTGATAGTATCTTTTAAGTCGTTGTTGTTTCTGCTGAATTTTTTGAAAGACGTTATTTGTGTCGGCTTGTGTTAAGAAAAAGCCACGAGAATCGTTATTGTGGAGGATGAAACAGCTTGCTGGAGTGTAAATATTGAAATTTGCAATTGTAAATGGTCGAAAAACCGAAGCCGCCAGTGGGGAACAGGGGACCTGCCTTCATTGCTCATCCCGGATGGTTGCGCGCCCGGGTCAGGGGGGGATCTGGCAGTGGGTCCACGTAGAAGGTTCTCCCTGCGATCCCTGGCTGGAGGCGGAGACCCGATGGCATCGGCAATGGAAATCGCGATTTCCCGCGGATTGGCAGGAAGTCCCCCACGCCGATCCCGCCTCTGGGGAATGTCATATTGCAGACGTGAAAACCGGGTCCGGACTCATCCTCCGGTTTCAGCATTCGCTGCTTCAGCCAACCGACTGCAACTGCAGAGAAGATTTTTATGGACGAATGGTCTGGGTGGTCAACGGGCGGCGCTCAGAGGTGGACGCGAGTTGTTTCAATCTGGGACTAAAGGGGCTGATTGGCACTGAGCCGATTGCCTACCGCCTGCATTGGCACGGACGCGGTCAGCTGTTGCGCAACTGGAGCGACGCCAGTGCGGCAGTATACCTTGATTTTGGAGCCGATATCCTCTGGCAACTGGTGCAGTATGACTCCCCGCGCAAAATGGGCGTCGTGGGGCCGGTTCCCAGACAAATGTTTGTCGATGATTGTATAAACGGGGCGGATATTCGAACTGTTATCGCGAGATAAAGGTCGAGCCGATTACGCGAGTACGCCGCATTTTCACGCTATCTCATCAACATCTCTTTGCCCAATCCTGATTTTCACCGGGCCGTTGCGCTGATTTACCGATGGCCATGCAGCGATGGCCGATGGGGCAGTGCCTCCGGAAGACATACGGATTAAGTTTGCTGTGTTGGCGGAGAATCGCCTCCTGTCTTTTTACCTGGAAGGAGAAAATCATGCATCAATATACATATACATACGCTGAGTGTGGGTCCCACCGCAAACACGGTCAAGGACGGTCGAAACGGTGTGACGAAAAGAGGGGAGGGTTCTGTTTCTCCTTCCTGCTTATTGGAACCGGTGTTTTATTTCTGTTAAGTCATCTCGATATGCTGGGTGGATATACGGTGTCTCAATTCTGGCCACTGCTGCTGGTGCTGCCTGCCATTTCCGGTCTGATTCGTTCCTGCAGCCGGTCCGGACGCATTTTTTCGGCGCTGGTATTTGTGTTCGCCAGTATGGCTCTTGTAAATAGTCTGCGGTTAATGGTGGTGCCGTGGGATGTGATTTGGCCTGTGACCGTGGTCGTGCTGGGGGCGTCCACGCTGGCATGGGTGGCGTTGTCGCCGCGTAAAAAGACGCGATTCGCCATTCCCGACGCCGTGGCTTCGGATTCGGAATTGCTGCAGACTCGAATCGTATGCGGCGGAAATGAGGAAGATTTTGGCAGTGCCGAATTTAAAGGCGGCGTCGTGGACATCTTTATGGGGGGCTACGAATTGGACCTTCGCGCCGCGCAGATGGCGTCCGCGTCGGCGGAATTGTTTGTAAAGATAAAGCTGGGAGGCGTTAAGCTCCGAGTGCCTCAAAACTGGAAAGTGACCATCGATGGGGAGACGTTTATGGGGCAAATAGGTGATGATACGTCCAATCGCGACGTGGAAATAACAAACGAGCTTAAGATTACGGCTCTGGTTCGCCAGGGTGCGCTGGAGATAGAGAATTGAGTTGTTCGCCGAGAGAAATCGTCGATTCACCGAAACTGGACGGGGTGGGGGGATTTTTATATAAGACTATGATCTGATGGAGTGTGAAATGACAAACGAAGAAAAATCATACAAGCGAAACAGCTGTGGTTCCAAAAAGGGCGGCGGATTGTTTATGGGTGGGGCGATGATGCTGTTTGGCACGGCCTTTCTGCTGGAACACACCGGGTATCTGGGTGATATTTCGGCGTGGCAATTGTGGCCGGGAATTCTGATTTGGGGCGGCTTTTTGAAAATGGTGGGAAAGACCCGCTGTGGTGGCAGTATCGTGGGAGGACTTGTGCTTTTATCGCTGGGCGGCGCGCTGCTGGCCAACAATTTTGGTATCATCGACCTGCGTTGGTCGGTGATTTGGCCGGCATTACTGATACTGTTTGGCGTTCTGATTTTTATTGCGACCATTCGAACCCCTGGCCGCCGCAAAAACCGAGAGAGCGCCGAACCCACACATCTTGAAAATACCTTTGACACCAATCTTGTGATGGGAGGCAGAGAGGACGAAATTCATTCGAAGGAATTTGAGAGTGGCAATATCTCTGTCATTATGGGCGGGCTGGAACTGGATATGCGCAATGCCGAGATTAAGGGCGAGGAAGCGGTTTTATCCATGCGCCTCATCATGGGGGGAGTGGAATTGTGGGTCCCTGAGCATTGGGAAATCATTTCCAGAGTTTCTCCGATTATGGGCGGGGTCGAGAACAAGACGCGCCGCAGGGTGGTCTCGGATGACATGCCGGTCAAACGCCTCATCATCGATGGCAATATTGTTATGGGTGGGATAGAACTTCAGAATTGATTTCTGGAAAGCCTGGAATGGAAGCGTTATTTAAAGACAAGTCTACGCTGGGATTTTTTATTGCCTGGATTCCCCTGACCGCACTGGTGGGTGTGCTGCTTCATGTGAAGGAGTTGTCGTGGATGCAATCGACCATTCTGGCCATCTGTTTCGGCGTTCCAATGGCCATCGCGTCGGCCAGTTCTCAATATATGTGCCGTGTGTTGCCCCTGCGCCGTTCCCGATTGACACAGGTCATTCCAGCGCTGGTTGGCGCATGCATCGTGGTTTCGGGGGGATGGACTGCTGCTTTTTACAGCGTATGCCGCACCGCACAATGCATTCCGGCACACAAGCTGGACGATGTCACATTGCTGTTGTTTATGATGGGAGACGCCTATTTTGCTTTTTCGCTGGTGTTGCATTATCTGCTGATAGCCGTGGCACAAACACGCGATGCGGAAAAACGGGCACATGAGGCCAGAGTGCTTGGACGGGAAGCGGAGCTGAGGGCGCTACGGGCTCAGGTGAATCCTCACTTCCTGTTCAACAGTCTGAATTCCGTTGCGGCGCTGGTGTCCATCAGTTCCGAACGCGCCAGAGAAATGGTGCTTCTTTTAAGTGATTTTTTTCGCAGTACGCTGGCATTTGGGAAGCAGGAAACCGTCACATTGGGCGAAGAGCTGATGCTTGTTGACAAGTATCTGCAGATTGAAGCCGTGCGTTTTGGAGATCGCATGGAAATAGACAGCGAAGTGGATGTGCGCTGCAATACGCTTGAATTGCCGCCCCTCCTGCTGCAGCCATTGTTCGAGAACGCTGTGAAACACGGCGTGTCCAGCAGCGTGGATACGGTGACCATCCGGACCCGCGTCAAGCGTGTTGACAATACGGTTCAAATTGTGATTTCCAATGAATACGATGAGGATGCGGCGCCTCGGCGCGGAACGCATACGGGGCTTTCCACCACAAGAGAGCGCGTGAAGCGATTTTTTGGTGAGAGCGCAAAGATTACGGCAACTCGGCAAAGCGGTGTTTTTAAGGTAGATCTGGCGCTGCCGGCAAAAGACGAGGAGAAACAGAAATGAATCAGTCAGTGATTAATGCCGTTGTAGTGGACGATGAACACCTGGCGAGGGAGTACTTGAAGGAAATGCTGAAGGAGCATCCTCAGGTGAATGTGGTGGCAGAGTGTAAAAACGGTTTCGAAGCGGTTAAGGCGGTGGCAGAACACAACCCGGATTTGATTTTTCTCGATATACAGATGCCAAAGCTGGATGGGTTCGAAGTGCTGGAACTGATTGACCGGAATGATATTGCCGTGGTGTTCGCCACTGCGTATGATCAGTATGCATTGAAAGCATTTGACTCTCATGCGGTGGATTACCTCCTGAAACCGTATTCCAAAGAGCGACTGGCCAGCGCTATTGAAAAAGTGTCCAGGAACATTGGGACGCCGTTGCCGGAGATGGGGCAATTGCGTGCCACCGATGAGGCAGGACCAGAAATCCTCAGTCGAATCGTGGTAAAAGATGGCAGCAAAATTGAAGTGATACCGGTGAATGATGTGGATTACATTCTGGCCGAAGATGATTACGTCAACATTCACTATGGCAAACAGAGCATTTTGAAGCACCAGACCCTTTCCAGCCTTGAACAGAGTCTGGATAGCGACCGGTTTATTCGCCTCCATCGCTCATCTATCGTTAACATCGACCGGGTGGAGCGGATTGAACTGCTGGCAAAGGATAAATATATTGCGATTCTTAAAGATCGCACCGAACTGCGCATTTCTCGCAGCGGCCATCGCCGTCTGAAGGAAGTCATTTCCTGAATAATTACAAATCGTTATCTGGTTATGTCGGGGGGTGACGCCATAAAGTTCACCATTCTTTGTGATTATTCCGTCCTGTCCTGAGAAAATCGATTCATATTAAGTAATTCCGGGAGGAATCACCTGGACGATTAGGAGGACACCATGAAACGGAGTTTTGTAGTTATCTCATTCTTACTGCTGTTTGTTTTGACAGGCTGCAAGGACGATGAGAAGAAAAAAGAAAACGTGTGCGTTAAACAGGGGGATTCCTGTGAGGATGGCAAAATCTGCGAAATGTACGAAAACGGCCAGCTTCAATGTGCAGCCCCGGTTTGGATTAAGGGCACGGTGACCAGCAGTATGGACGGCGCCGCGATTGCGGGGGCACACGTCCAGGCACGGGATGCCAACGGGGCCGCCACCGGCACATCGGCTGTGACCGCTCAGGACGGCAGTTATTCGGTTCAGGTTTCTGCGGTGCGCGCCAGCGATGGCAGTCCGGTGCAGACCGAGATTACATTGGCCGCTCAGGCGCAGGGATATGATTTGTTTCCCACCGCCGTCAGACCGGCATTGCCGGTTGATTTATCCACATCGCAGCCGGACGCGGAAGCCAATGGCAATGTGGTGATCAATGCCATCACTGCGATTGTGTTGATGCCGCTGCCCGGAGATGTTTCCCAAAACGGATTAATATCCGGTGATTTTGGAGGCGATGATTGCGCAGGCGTACTGGTGGTGGCAGAGAGCGACAGTGCGGGGTATGTGGGATATTCAAACGCCGATTGCGAGTATACCATTTTTAACGTTCCGGCTGGAACATACACTGTATCGGGATACGCGGCCGGCGTTCAGGGAACATCCACTGTTCAAACGGTCGCTGCGGGAGCGGAAACCACTGGCGCTGACCTTGTGGTTTCAACTGCACCACTCAGCACAATCACGGGCATGGTGAGTATTGTCAATGCGCCGGGAGACGCGATCACCTCGGTGATTCTGGTGGTGGAGAGTACTTTTATTGAGGGTGCTGCTCAGGTCCAGGTCCCTCGCGGGTTGAGAGCGGACAATGTCACCGGCGCGTTTTCATTTGAGAATGTACCGGACGGGAAATACGTCGTGCTGGCAGCGTATGAAAATGACAATCTGGTCAGAGATCCCGACGTGGGCATTGGCGGGACGTCCATTGTTCACATTGAGGTGCCCAATCCGACTACCGGCAATACGATAGCCCTGTCGGAGGGGTTCAAAGTCACCGAGGCGCTGAATGTGGTATCCCCGGGAGCCGAAGTGCCCGAGCAGGTGACCGCCGACAATCTGACATTCGTATGGATGGATGATTCTTCTGAGAAGAGTTACGACATCAAGGTCATTGATGCGTTGGGAAATCAGATTTGGGAAACAACGATAGACGGTGTCTCCGGTGGAGATGGGACTGCTTCAGTCCCATACGGCGGACCCGCATTGACACCGGGAATGTATTATCAGTTTAAAGTGATCTCCATTAATAACTCCGGCAATCCCATTAGCACCACCGAAGACCTCAAAGGCGTATTTTATCTGTAGCCCTCGCCGTTCATTTGTTTAAACGGTCTGATTGGACACATTTCGCAATTTTATTCTGGTTGCGAATCATTGTTGTACCCAATTAACGTTGATGTTACTTAAGGTGCAGGAACGCTAAACGTGATTTTACGGTTCGCAACTTCGGTGGCCCTCAGGGGATATGTGGAGAATGAAGGCTTCTTTTTTTGCATTCGCCAGAGCGGAGAGTTGTCTTTGGGAACCGCTGGAATTGCCGAAAATAGTGTTACTTTCGTTCAAATTCTTATATATAAAGGGATCATTGCGCGCAAGCGTTTAGAAAAAAGATGAGCGAAAGGTATCAAATAGTTGATACGCGCTGAGTGGGGGAGATTCGGTAAATGCGGTAGCGCATTGGCCACAGGATTTCTTAAAGGAGAATTCCTGCTCGTTGTTTGAACACCGTCGGAGAAAGGATTTCTGATGAAAATAAGTGTATTGGTGCTGATTCTTATGGTTTTTGCTGTGGGGTGTAACAGGGGTGGAGTGAAAGCGAAGGTTGACGGGGACGACCCTCTCCTGTCCACATCGTCTGAAACGGGTAGTGGTAAAGATACCAGCAGTGCATCGGATGCTATCCCCACCGATTCCGGGACCGGTATAATCAATGGCAGTGACAGCGTTGTTGCTGTTTGCGGCAATGGGGTGCTCGAGAAAGGCGAACTTTGTGATGACCTCAACGTTGCCGATAGTGATGGGTGCTCTGCAGACTGTACGGTGTGGGATGAGGACTACGATTGTTCCAGGCCGGGGGAGCAGTGCGTTCGGGTGTCCTTTTGCGGCAATGGGATTCTGGAGGGGTCCGAATTGTGCGACGAAGGGGAAGGCAATAAGACCGCCGGCTGTTCCGCCGCATGCGACGCCGTGACAACGGGCTGGGTGTGCCCCCGGCCAAATCGGTCATGTGTGCCGCTTCCCGTTTGCGGGGACAGCATTCGCGGAACCGGCGAACAGTGCGATGACGGAAACAAAGTTGACAACGATGGCTGCTCGTCTACCTGTGCCCAATCCGAAGGTTTTTTCTGTGTGCCAGGCAAGGACTGTGTCGCGATTGTCTGCGGCGACGGAAATCGGACACCTAACGAAGGCTGCGATGATCACAATGTTAATAACAACGATGGGTGCAACAGCGCCTGTCAGGTGGAAAGCGGTTATCGCTGTTCCGTATCCGGGTGCAGTGGGATATGTGGCGACGGTATTGTGGTGAGCGGTGAGCAGTGCGACGATCGAAACCGCGTCAGCGGTGATGGCTGCAACGGCCTGTGTCAGGTGGAGCCGTATTATACGTGTGATTCGTCCGATCCGTCGAAACCCAGCAAATGCACATCCACCATTGTTTGTGGTGACGGCGAGGTGCAACCCGGCGAAATCTGCGACCCGGGGATTCATGCCAGCTGTTACGACACGGGCACGGAAGCCTGTAAAAAATTCCACAATGACCTCGTTGTGGATCCCGTGTGTGGCAACGGGGTGATAGAAGATCCGGAAGAATGTGATGGCGATAATGGCAGTGGCGGATGCAGTGATTTGTGCGCGGTGGAGACCGGGTACGCGTGTCCCAAAGCCAACTACTGCTATCTTATTCCCGTGTGCGGCGATGGTATTGTTCAGCCCGGGGAGAAATGTGATGCCGGTGCCACCACCACGGCAGGGTGTGTCAACTGCGAAGTGGCCGATGATTGGTATTGCTCCGGGTCTCCATCCAACTGTGTTCCATCCGTGTGTGGTGATGGCAACAAAGCGCCGGATGAGCAGTGTGATGATGGCGATACGGATAATGGCGACGGTTGTTCATCCGCATGTGTGGTGGATGCCGGCTATGTTTGTCCTCCCGGACTGGGGCGCTGCATCACGGATTGCGGTAACGGACGACTGGATGGAAACGAGGATTGCGATGATGGCGACACGGACGATAACGATGGATGTACCCAGTGTCGCGAGGATGTGGGATTTGATTGCGGTGACGATGGCGATAATTGCGTCCCTGTCGAATGTGGAGACGGCGATGTGGAAAATGGCGAAGGTTGCGATGACGGCAATGAAATCGCCGGTGACGGATGTGGCGCCACCTGCCAATTGGAACCGTCAATTGAGGTGGGACCCGAACCGATGGTGGACGTGCTTTGCGGCGATGGCCTGAAGACCATCGGTGAAGCCTGTGACGACGGCAACCTGGATGACGGTGACGGTTGCTCATCGGTCTGTAAGATAGAGGATGGCTGGTATTGTGACGATGAAGTGGAATTTCCAGAATCAATACAAATGAAGATCACCTATCGGGATTTCATGCAGCGAAGTCGGGATGGGGGCCATCCCCACATGAAGAGCACGTGGGAGAGTATTCCGTATTATGTGACTGGCGAAGCGGACAGAGACATTGTCGGTGAAGTGTGTACTCTTGATAATGCGGCCACTTGTGCGCGATTGGATGATGAAGGCAAACCGGCGCTGAATACGACTTTTACACCTGCAACCGGCTATCCCGTTGGGATATACGGGCAGGGTGCATCTCCAGACACCGATTCAGTGACATATAATGCAAATGCGTTTAAACTCTGGTATCGGAATTCCAACGACGACAATTTGTACGACATCAACAATTCTCAACCTATTAAGGTAGATGTTGACCCTGAACCCTTCAATTCCGGCGATGTGATCGGTCCCGATACGTTGACACTCCAGCGTCAGGGCGCCACGGAAAATGATTACGTGTATGTTTTTGAAAGCGACGGGAATCTCTTTTATCCCCTTGGCACAACCCGGGCAGCTGATCCGCCGAACGACATTTATCCCGTGCCCATGCGCGGTTTCGGGTGCACCACGACTCAGAGTGGGGGATGTGGACTATGGGGAACCAACAACAATGAGCAGCGGAATTTCCACTTTACCAGTGAACTGCGGTATTTCTTCCAGTATCAGGGTGGGGAAACTCTGACGTTCTTTGGCGACGACGACGTATGGGTGTTCGTTAACGGTCGGCTGGCGGTGGATATTGGCGGCATTCACAGCACGCTATACGGACGTGTGGTGCTGGGAGACGACGGGGCAAACGGCGCTGCTGTTGATGATAATTGTTCTGTACACGGGGAAGCAAATACACCGGCGATATGTGAACTGGATGGTCCAGAGAAATTGGATAACGACGACGCACGCTTTAATTTGGTGGTAGGTGGCGTGTACGAAATCGTGGTGTTTCAGGCAGAACGGAATCCCACTGATTCCAATTACAAGCTCACTCTGGATGGTTTTATTGCGCCCAGATCGAATTGTTACACGGATTGCGGAGACGGAAAAATTGCTGGAACCGAGTTGTGTGACGAAGGGGATGGCGTTAATGTGGACGGACAGTATGGCAAATGCAATACCGAATGTAAATTTGAGTATTGTGGAGACGGTTTGGAACAGTCCGCTTATGAAGCCTGTGATTTGGGTGCGCTGAATGTGGCGGACCCGTGGTACCCCACCAACCAGACAACGAACTGCACTTCCGCATGTGAACGTCCCGCGTACTGTGGCGATAATATTTTGCAGTCGGCGTATGAAGTGTGTGATGATGGCACCAATAACAACAGCTACGACGGGTGTGCACCGGGATGTCAGGCGCTGGGGCCGTATTGCGGCGATGGTGTTAAAAATGGTCCTGAGGCATGTGATCCCGCCGATGGCGTCTTTGTCACGTACAAAGCAGATGGCACCGGATGTGGCGCCGATTGTCAGCAGGCGCCCTATTGTGGCGATTTGATTCGCAATGGAGACGAGGAGTGTGACGGAGATGCATCCACCCATTGTGATGAAAATTGTCGGTTTATGGCCTATTGCGGAGACGGATTGAAAGCGGCCAGCGAAGCATGTGATTACGGTGAATTCAACTATGATCCCGACGGGGAACCGGTGTATGGGGGGTGTACATTGACATGCGAGCTGGGACCCCGTTGCGGTGACGGGGTGAAACAGGAAGCCCAGGGAGAAGAATGCGATAACGGTGCTGCGAACAACGACACCCTTTACGGTGGGTGCACCACATCCTGTACTCTAGGACCACGCTGTGGAGACGGCATCGCAGATGCAGGTGAAGATTGCGATAATGGGTATAACGAAGATACATACAAATATGTGCCGGATGCCTGTGGCAAAGGGTGTAAAAATGTGCCGGTATGCGGCGATGGCGTGGTGCAGAGCGATTTTGAATGGTGTGATAACGGTGCATTGAATCAGGATGGATTGTACAACGGCTGCACGACCACCTGTGAGTGGGGCCCCTACTGTGGCGATGGCACTACTGACGCGGGTGCCGGTGAGGCGTGTGATGACGGCGCTGACAATACAGCGTATGCCACAGCGAAAAACGCCTGCGGATATGACTGTCAGCCGGCGCCCTACTGCGGAGACGGCGTTCGCAACGGCACGGAACAGTGTGACAACGGCACCACTGGCAATGTGGGCGGATATAACGGATGCACGGCCGATTGCAAACGCGGTCCGTATTGTGGGGACAACATTCGAGATGCGGCAGCTGGTGAGGAATGTGATGATGGGCCTGTTGGCAGCGGATCCTGTTCTGTGGATTGCAAGATTCGCACCTGGGTTGAGTAAACAATCCATTTTATGGGGACGTTTTGCCGGCGTCCCCTCCTTTACACTTTTTTAGTTCTCAATAACATCAGTCCAAATCGAGAGTGTTACAATCCGCGCAAAAACTCGGGGCGAAGCGGTCTGAGGCTCTGGAGGGCAGCATCAATCTGGGCCAGCATCCGCGGTTTTCCTTTTTGGAATGTGCCCTCAATGGGCAAATAATTGGACGCATGGTTGGATCGGAAAATGATTTTATCGCTCTCGATGGCATTTACCAGATGGCGCAGTTCCATAAGGGTTTCTCTGGGTTTCAGCATACGCCAGTCGGGGGGCCAGTTTCGCCGATATGCGTCTTCCCCCAGCGGTAGCATTAACGTCAGCGCAGATGCGAAACGCGGCTGGACGGAGTCGATAAGTCTGGCGGTGTTTTTTGCAACCCGTTCCATATGATCCGGGCCAGCCAGACCGAGGATAACAGTAACAGAAAGCTTTATGCCCGCTTCGACTGGCACTTTCATTAACTCCGCCATTTCGGCAGCGGTAAATCCCTTTCGGATTCGATGCAGGGTGTCGTCATCTCCGGACTCCAAACCCACATACGCGAGCGTCAGCCCGGCTTTTTTTAACCGAATTAAATCCGTTGCGGTTTTGACGGCAAAATTCCCCGGGGATGCATAGACCGCGATTTTTCTGACGGTCGGCAACGTGTTGCGAATATAGTCAAGAATTCGCAAAAGGTCATCCGTGGGGATAGCGAGTGCGTCGCCATCACCCAGAAACACTTTGCGAAGGCCCGGGATTCGGGATGCGGCCCAGTCTATTTCCCGCTTTAACAATTCGAAGCTGCGCACTCTGAATTGTTTTTGTTTGTAAGTGATACAAAAGGTGCATTTATTGTGTGTGCAGCCAATTGTGGCCTGTAAAATCAGCGCATCGGCTTCCGCCGGGGGGCGTATAACCGGTTCTTCGTATTCAAACACTAGTGTCACATCCTTGGAAAAAAAATGAATTTCGAGTAACGTTGAATTATCTCCGTATGTTAATGTTTTTAAAAATACACTGGAACAACGTCCAGTAGAAGCCTGTTTTGGAGGCAACTTTGAAAAGTGGAATTATTCAGTCCCGACGATCGCGCGGAGATATGAAGCGGATGGTCAGCAAAGTTCTGGCAAAAAATATTGAACCGCTTCTGGCGGTCGCCGGTAAAAGACTTGAAAAAAAATATATCGCTGCCGCACAGAATGCGGAACAGGCCCAGTTGAATGTTTTAAATGAGATTATCGGCGTCGCCAAAGATACAGAAATAGGCCGGCGGTTTCACTTTGAGACGGTGAATACCCATGCGGACTACATGAGACAGGTGCCGGTGATGGACTACGAAGATTTGCGGCCGTATGTGGACCGTCATGTGGCCGGTGAACAGGATGTCCTGTTTCCGGGTAAACCGTTGATTTATACGCGAACCAGTGGCACCACTGCCAAACCCAAACTCATCCCCATCAGCGAATACAATTTCGAAAAAACCATAAAAAATCGAGGTAAGTTGTGGTTGTACGGCATTGCCAAACAGTTCCCCGGTGTGTTTGAAGGAAAAGATTTTTCCCTGGTTTCCCCCGCCGAAGACGGGTATACGGCAGACGGAATTCCCTTTGGCGCTCTGTCCGGGTTCATTTACAAAAATATTCCCGAATTCATCCAACGGGTGCACTCCATTCCCTACGAAGTTATTTGCATCAAAGACTTTCACGCGCGGGCATATACGTTGCTTCGGTTTGGTGTCCCCCAGAATGTGACGGGCGTTTTTACGGGCAATCCAAGTACTCTTGTGAATCTGGCGACCAAAGCCGACGAGTGGAAAGAAGATTTGATTCGGGACATTGCGGACGGGACACTGCGAGCGAATCTGGATATTGAACCGGAAATCCGCAAAAGTATCACACCATTATTTGAACCGGCCCAAAAACGCGCGATGCAGCTCGAAAAAATTGCCGGCGCCTCGGAACGTTTTTTGCCAAAGGCGTATTGGCCCAAACTGAAAGTGGTGCATACCTGGACCAACGGCAACTGTCGTTTGGTTATCCCGGAATTGAAACAGTGGTTTGAGGATATTCCAATACTGGATTTTGGCTATATCGCTTCGGAAATTACAGCCACCGATTTGGTGGATGCGAAAAACAACGGATCGAGACTGGCACTACTGAGTGCATTTTACGAGTTTTCTCCCGAAGAGGAGGGGGATTCACCGCGCACGTTCCTGATGGCCCATCAATTGGAGCAAGGCAGGAAATATTATATTTACGTCACCACCTACTCGGGATTGTATCGGTATAACATGAACGATGTGATTGAAGTTGTGGATATGTTCCATCAGGCGCCTGTATTTCATTTTCTTTATAAGGGGCATGGCGTGACGAGCATTCAGGGTGAAAAACTGTCTGAATCGCAGCTTATTGAGGCAATGCAGCGAACCGGCAAACACACTGGGGTAGACTACGGTTTTTTCGTCGCCTTTGCAAATGCGGCCCGTTCAACCTACGAAGTTTATGTGGAGTTGAAAAATACCGATTCAATTTCTGACCAGCGGCGTTTCAACGCAATTTTAGAAAAAATGTTGTGCGATGTAAATATTGAGTATGAAGCGAAACGGAAGACAGAGCGGCTTCGACCGGTGTGTATTATTCCCCTCGTTGAGGACGCTTTTGTCAAGTATCGCGCGATGCGCCTTGCGGAAGGGGCATTTGAAGGGCAATTGAAATGGCTTCATTTGTCTGCGGACCCCACTGTGTACGACCGAATGCAAAAGTTGGTTGCAGACCCCGATATTTCGGAATGCAGACAAAAAGGCGCTTGATGAGTGCTTCCCCTGGCATCAACGGGCATATCTGTGTTCGGGTTTTTTATTCGGATACTGTTTTAATTCGTTGTTTTTTTGGGTTCGTGTTTTGGTTTAAATGCGATTCGAAACCGTCTGGCCAGTTGCAGATGGAATCTTTCTAATATTGACACATATGGCCTACAACGTTAATTAACGCCCATGAATGTTAACGAATTAAAAACAACCGCACAATTGGCAATGTTGGACATTCCTGATCCCGAAAAGTTGGCCCAGGCGTTTACGGAAATGCTCGAAAATTTCTCCAAAATGATGGAAGTCGATGTGGACGGTCTGGAACCTACCACCCATGCGCTGGCGCAGGGGAATCGCTTGAGGGCAGATGTTCAGCGAGGTACTGATGAATCCGAAACGGCACTGGAACGCGCTCCTGAGCGCCAGAACCGATTTTTCAAGATTCCCAATGTGTTATAGGATTTCCGGCAGCTGAATTATAAAGGCCCCAAAATGACTCTTTTACAAAGCTGGGATGGCGTATTAAAAGACGACCAGTCCAAAGAAAACTACAAAAAGTACGTGAGCGCATGGGAGAAGAAAATCGCTTCCATGCTTGAATTTGATTTGGAAAGGGACACCGCAGTACTGGGGGACGGCCTGTTGCGCGGGGTGCCTTTTGCGGTCAAGGACAATATTGCGGTATGCAATTTTAAATTGACCTGCGGTTCCAGAATTTTGGAGAATCTGATTTCTCCGTACAATGCAACAGCTATTGAACGACTTCATGCCGCTGGTGCAAAAGTGGTGGGTAAAACCAATCTCGATGAGTTTGGGATGGGGTCTTCCACTGATAATTCTGCATTGGCGAAAACCAACAATCCATGGCATCCCAACGCCGTTTCCGGGGGCTCCAGCGGTGGTTCCGCCGCGGCAGTGGCGGCGGGGCTGGTTCCGTTTGCGTTGGGGTCGGATACCGGCGGTTCTGTGCGACAACCCGCATCGTTCTGTGGCTGTCTGGGTCTGAAACCCACGTATGGCACCGTATCCCGCTTTGGTCTGGTGGCGTATGCGTCCTCGCTTGAAGTGATCGGCGTGCTGAGTCGGGATGTGGATACAGTGGAAATCGTGTACGACACTATCGCTGCACTGGACGAAAAAGATCAGTCGTCGGTGGCCAGACCGCATGCGGCGCCTCCTCGTGATACAGCGAAAGTGGGTGTGCTCAAGCACATAGCAGAGCTGTCACCGGCGATTGAAAAAGCGTACCTGGACACTATTGAAAAGATAAAACAGATGGGCGTGGAGATAGTTGAAATCGATATTCCCGCACTTGAGTATGTGGTGCCTGCGTACTATACCATCGCCACCGCAGAAGCCAGTGCCAACCTGGCGCGCTATACGGGAATTCGCTATGGACATCGCTCAGCGGACGACAGCAGCATGGAACAGATGGTGGCTGCCACCCGCAACGAAGGGTTCGGCGATGAGGTGAAACTGCGCATTCTGCTGGGAACGTATGTGTTGCGCTCCGGGTTTCAGGATCAGTATTACATTCGCGCGCAAAAGATTCGAACAGCTATTCGCAACGGTTTCGAAAGCGCTTTTGGTCAGGTGGACCTGATGTTGACGCCGGTATTTCCCACACAGGCGTTTTTACGGGGCGAGGGTGAATTGACGCCGTTTCAGCAGAAACTGGCGGACAAGTTTACGGCGGCAGCGAACCTTGCGGGCATCCCGGCCATGACAGTGCCGGTGGGCGTTGCTGATGGCCTGCCCACTGCCATGCAATTGCTGGCGCCCGATTTTGCGGAGCATCGCATGTTTGATTTTGCGCGTCGCATGAATATCGATATGTCTGGCATTGCGCCTGCAGGTTTCGATGAGGGGTGGAGGAAATAGATATGTACCAGTCGTTCATTGGGCTCGAAATTCACATACATCTGCTCACAAAAACCAAGGTGTTTTGTGGTTGCACAGCAGAGTTTGGCGCACCACCCAACACGCATGTCTGTCCGGTGTGTCTTGGATACCCTGGTGTATTGCCGGCTGCCAACGCAGAAGCGATGAAAATGGCATACATAGTGGCCAAAGCACTCAACTGCGATTTGTCATCCAAATGTTATTTTGATCGCAAGCATTATTATTATCCCGATATGACCAAGAACTATCAAATCAGTCAGTTTCACGATCCGGTGGGGCGCAACGGCTATTTTGATATTGACGTGGATGGTGACATTAAGCGCATCCGCATCCATGATGTGCATCTGGAGGAAGATGCCGGCAAAATGATTCACAGTGGTCGCACTTCGCTGCTCGACTACAATCGCGCGGGGACATCGCTTTTGGAAATCGTAACCGAACCGGATTTGGTTACCGGAAAAGACGCCGAAGCGTTCATTCGCGAATTCCGGCGCATGGTGCGTCATCTGGGGGTGTGCGATGGCAACATGGAGGAGGGGTCGCTTCGATGCGACGCCAATGTGTCCATTAATTTGAAAGGGCAGGGGCTGGGCACCAAGACTGAGGTGAAAAACGTAAACTCTGCACGCTTTGTGCGTAAAGCATTGGAGTTTGAAATCAAGCGTCAGGGACGGGTACTTGGTAAAGGCGACAAAGTGCTTCAGGAGACGCGTCTCTGGGATAGCGACAACAATGTGACCGCCAGTATGCGTACCAAGGAAAAAGCCCATGACTATCGGTATTTCCCGGAGCCGGATATGCCACCATTTTGCCCCGACGAGTTCTTTATGGCGGAGGTTGAAAGCAGAATGCGAGAGCTGCCATTGGCCAAAAAACAACGCTACCTCAATGAGTTGCAGTTGAGCGTCGATGCCGCTGAATTTCTGGTGGAGGACAGGCTGTTTTGCGATTTGTTTGAAGAAACCTGTGCACTTGGGGGAGATCCCAAACAGGTGTCCAACTGGTTGTGCGGCGATGTGCAGGGACAGTTGAAGCGCGCCGAAGTTGAGCTGGCTCAAAGTCATATAACAGCGGCACGGCTTAATGAACTCGTTCAACTGGTGGACAGTGGCGTACTGCAACGGGGTAAAGCCAAAGAAGTGCTGGAACTGGTTATCAGCGACGATAAAGATCCGGCTGTGATAGTAAAGGAAAAGGGCTTTGAGCAGGTACAGGATGACTCTCAGCTGGATGGTTGGGTGACACAGGCCATCGATAATAATCCACAGGCCGTGGAACAGATACAGGGTGGCAATCGAAAAACATTGAGCTTTTTAGTGGGGCAGGTGATGCGGTTCAGCAAAGGCAAGGCCGATCCCAAAAAAGTGACCGAAAAATTGGAGCAGGCGCTTGGCCTGTAAACGTGGAGCGAAGATGAACAGTTACAGAACACATACATGCGGCGCATTGCGGAAAACAGATATTGGTAAAGAGGTTGTCCTTTCGGGCTGGCTTCACAATCGACGGGATCACGGTGGAGTCTTTTTTATTGATTTGAGAGATCATTATGGCATCACACAACTGGTGGTGCAGCCCGATGCCTCGTTCTTTGAAGAAATTACGCACCTGCAAAAGGAAAACGTCATTCGGATAACCGGGCTTGTGGAAGAGCGCGACGCGGATACGATCAACGACAAAATTGATACCGGTGATGTGGAAGTGCTGGTGAAAACATACGATGTCCTGGGGCCGGCCGAACCGCTTCCCTTTGCCGTGTTCCCCGAAGACGAAGTGGCTGAAGAACTGCGGTTAAAATACCGATTCCTGGATTTGCGACGCAGCGAACTGCACAACTCCATTAAACTGCGTGCGGATATCATTGCCCGCATTCGACAGAAAATGGGTGAAATGGGATTTACTGAGTATCAAACCCCCATTTTGACATCGTCCAGTCCGGAAGGCGCCCGTGACTTTCTGGTGCCCTCCAGATTGCACCCCGGATCTTTTTACGCATTGCCCCAGGCGCCACAGCAGTTCAAACAGTTACTGATGGTAGCCGGTTTTGATCGCTATTTTCAGATAGCCCCCTGTTTCAGAGACGAGGACGCACGTGCCAATCGGTCACCCGGTGAATTTTACCAGGTGGACGTGGAGATGTCCTTTGTGGAACAGGATGAAATTTTTAAAGTCATCGAGGATTTGTTTGTGGACGTGTTTTCCACATTCTCGGATAAAAAAATGGACAGTGCGCCATTTATACGCATTCCCTACGAAGAAGCCATGCTCAAGTATGGCAACGACAAGCCCGACCTGCGCAATCCCATTGTGATTCGCGAAATGACGGATTTGTTTGACGGCTCCGGATTTTCGATTTTTGCCAACCAAATTAAAAAAGGCGCCATCGTGCGGGCTCTGCCGGTAAAAGGCGTGGCGGATAATCCGAAAAAGTTTTTTAACGGAATGATTGACTGGGCCATGAGTGATGAAGTGGGCGCTGGCGGCCTGGCTTATCTCATCTGGAAAGATGGGGAAATTCGCGGTCCCATTGCCAAGGTACTTTGTGCAGAGGAGCTGAACCAGATTGGCGAGCGCTGTGACGTGGGCGAAGGCGATGTGGTGTTCTTTGTGTGCGATCAGAAGAAAAAGGCCGTGAGTATTGCCTCGAAGGTGCGCAACAAACTCGGTGACGAATTGAACCTGATGAGTGCGGACGAGTTTAAATTCTGCTGGATTGTGGACTATCCCATGTATGAGGAAAACGAAGATACGGGCAACGTGGAGTTCTCGCACAACCCATTCAGTATGCCACAGGGGGGAATGGAGGCACTGGAAACCAGAGATCCGCTCTCCATTTTGGCATATCAGTACGACATTGTTTGCAATGGTGAGGAGCTGTCCAGTGGCGCCATCCGAAATCATCGGGCGGATATTATGTATAAGGCGTTTGAAATTGGAGGGTACACCAAATCAGAAGTCGACGAGAAATTTGGTGGCATGATTAACGCGCTCAAATTGGGCGCCCCGCCTCACGGTGGAATTGCCCCCGGTTTGGACAGAATGGTGATGCTTATCGCCGGCAAAGAGAATCTGCGCGAGGTGGTGGCATTCCCAATGAATCAGAGGGCTCAGGATTTGATGATGGGCGCACCCAGACCCGTTTCAGAGAGGCAGCTGTTGGAATTGTCCATTCGTCACGAGTTGCCGGACGAAGACTAATCTGCGCGTGCGATTTGTGCTTTCTTTTTGAAAGCCGTTTTGGGGAGAAAAAAATCTTATGATGAAGATTGTAAAAAAGATATTCGGTACTGGACACTCGCGAAAGATGAAAAAAATTCGTCCGCAGATTGAAGCCATTGGCGCTTTCGAAGGACAAATGAAATCTTTAACGGATGTGCAGCTGAAGGGGCAGACTGCCAAATTCAAGCAGATGCTGGACAATGGCGCGACTCTGGATGATATTTTGCCAGAAGCATTTGCAACAGTCCGGGAAGCCTCCATTCGCGTCCTGGGCATTCGGCCGTTTGACGTACAGTTCATTGGGGGTGTCACTCTTCATAACGGCGAAATTGCCGAGATGAAGACCGGTGAAGGCAAGACGCTGGTGGCGGTGTCTCCTGCATACCTCAATGCCCTCGAAGGCAAGGGCGTTCACGTGGTTACCGTGAACGACTATCTGGCCAAACGCGATGCCGAATGGATGGGGCAAATTTATAACTTCCTCGATATATCGGTGGGCAGCACCCTGCATGGCCAGGGCCGCCGGGAGAAACAGGCGGCGTACCGCGCAGATATTACCTATGGCCAGAACAACGAATTTGGGTTTGACTATCTGCGCGACAACATGAAGTTCAGCATTTACGATTATGTGCAGCGGCCTCTCAATTTTGCCATCATTGACGAGGTGGACTCCATTCTGATTGACGAGGCGCGAACACCGCTGATTATTTCGGGTGAACCGGAAAAATCCAGTGATTTGTATGTTCAGGTCAATTCGGTGATTCCCAGATTGCGCAAGGAAACCGACTTTATTGTAGATGAGAAGGGACACTCCGTTACATTAACCGAAGAAGGTGTGGACAGGGTGGAGAGCGCGCTGCAGATCGGCAACCTCTTCGATCCGGAAAACATTGATTTTCTGCACCATGTGAATCAGGCGCTCAAGGCACACAACCTTTACAAACGCGAAGTGAACTACATGGTGACTGAAGATGAAAAGATTGTCATCATCGACGAATTCACCGGGCGAACCATGCCGGGCCGTCGCTGGTCCGACGGATTGCATCAGGCCGTGGAAGCCAAGGAAAATGTGCCGATTCTGGAAGAAAACCGGACAATGGCCACTATCTCGTTCCAGAATCTGTTCCGTTTGTACGGCAAACTCGCGGGCATGACCGGTACGGCTGAAACCGAATCCGAAGAATTCATGAAAACCTACAAGTTGGACGTGACGGTGATTCCCACCAACTGGCCGTGCGTGCGTGACGATTTGCAGGATGTGATATACAAGACAGAGCGGGAAAAGTTTACGGCCATTGTTGGGGAGATTCTCGACTGCCAGGAAAAGGGGCAGCCGGCACTGGTGGGTACGGCCAGCGTGGAAAAATCCGAGGCGATTCATCGCATACTCGAGCGCAAGGGCATTAAACATCACGTGCTCAATGCCAAGCAACACGAGAGTGAGGCCTACGTGGTAGCCCAGGCGGGACGTAAAGGGGCGGTCACAGTGGCCACCAACATGGCGGGACGTGGAACGGATATTATTCTTGGGGGCAATGCCGAGATGATGGCCAAAGGGCGCATCGATCCGGATGAAGACCCTGCGGCCTATGGCAAACTGGTGGCGGAATACAAACGTCAGTGCGAGCTGGAACGGGCTGAAGTTCTCTCTGCGGGGGGAATGCACATTATCGGCACTGAGCGCCACGAGGCCCGGCGTATTGATAATCAGTTGCGCGGCCGTGCGGGGCGACAGGGCGATCCGGGGTCTTCGCGGTTTTTCCTGTCCCTTGAAGACGATTTGCTGCGCATTTTTGGCGCCGAACGTTTGGCCAATGTGATGACGCGTCTGGGAATGGAAGACGGGGTGCCCATTGAGCATAAGATGGTGACCCGATCCATTGAGAATGCTCAAAAAAAGGTGGAAAACAGCAACTTCAACACACGTAAACACTTGCTGGAATACGACGATGTGATGAACCAGCAGCGAAAAACCATTTATGCGCTGCGAAAACAGGTTCTCGAAGGCAAGTACATGACTGAAGTGGGGCTGGCGGAGGTGAAGAATGCGGGTGAGGATCAGGTGCGCGAGATGGTCCCGGTGGAAACCCCTGAAGAACAGGTGAACGAATTTCGGGAATTGCTTAAAAAAACGCTGGAGAGGATTATCATTGTCCACAGTCAGCTGACCGAACCGCCCCCTCCCGGGCCGGACGGCGAACTGCCGGAGCCTACATTTGAGCATATTGTGAAACCGTATCCCGAGCGCATTGAGCATCAGGTATATGCGTTTTATGGTTACAAACCGAACCTTAAAGGGATGACTTCGCCAAAGGAAATTCTGGAGCTGCTGGTGAAGGAAGTGCCCGAAAGTCAGGCCGCGCAGCGAGAACGATTGCTCGATGACTGCGATGAGGCCGTGGGCAATCTGGTGGATACCCATTGCGCCGGCAAAGGGGAAGACAGCTGGGCGCTGGATGAGTTGGGGAATGCGGTCAAGGGCGTGTTTGGCTTTGAGCCGGATGCGGAGCAGTTGAAAGCCGCGCAGAATTCCGAAGACATGGTGAAGAAGTTATACGATCAGGTGGAGGAGGTCATTGCAAGGCGTGAAGAAGAGATGGGCAAGGATGTTCTGGTAACCGCATTTCGCCATTTCTATCTTAGACAAATCGACAAGCAGTGGATTGATCATCTGGCCGCCATGGAGCATTTGCGTTCCGGCATTGGTCTGCGCGGATATGGAAACCGGGATCCCAAGCAGGAGTATAAGCGGGAAGGGTACGACATGTTCACCGAAATGATGGCGAACATAAAGTCGAATGTTTTGGAAAACACCTTCCATGTAGCCATTGAAAACAAGGAAGACGCGCAACGCATCAGTATGCCCCGTCAGAACAGGCGCACGGTGGAAGGGCGTGGCGGTGAAGGTGGCGCCCCAGGGGAAAAACCGCAAAAGCCTCAGACCGTTAAACGGGAACAACCCAAAGTGGGCCGCAACGATCCCTGTCCCTGCGGCTCCGGCAAGAAGTACAAGAAGTGTTGCGGGAAGGACTGAGTTGTCCTCCTGTTCAGGTGGATGTTGTTGGAGTCGTATCGAAATTCCCCAAAGCACATACCCAATGTGAGTTCCGAGGTTTATGCCCGGCCGAAACACGCTTTGTGCAAAGCAGGGTCCGGGGTTTATCCCCGGCCGACAACCAGGCTCGGCGGCAGATAAACTATCGCCCTACATGCAATGGGTTGCCAAAAATTGGAGTCGTCGTGTGTATGGCGTTTCTCCTTGCATCCATTCTTTTAACAGCCTGTGCCACCACATCCACCGGTTCCTCCCGCCTGGATTCTCATGGCACGCAAACCGATGACCATTCTTCGGCTATATCCCAATACACGCTCCCACCGCCCGCTCGAACATACGGCACACAGGAACCCGCACAACTGAGCGATGCCGAAGCAGCCGTCTGGCAGATGGCGACACATATTCTTTCCGGCGGCTGTACCCTGGATGGCGCACTGGTGCGGGCCGCGCGGAAACACGCACAGGATGTCACGGACAATCCGCTGGCCATGGAGGAAAACGGGATTGACTATCTGCGGTTTGCCCTGCGCTATTTTGGCAGTCCCGACTATCTTATCTCCACGGCAGTGTTCGAGCTGGACGATAACAACAGTTCTTTGATGCAGGTATTGGGGAGTGCCCACGACGACTGGACGCACTGTGGCATTGGCGTCATTGAGGCAGTCGGAAAACGACAGGCGGTCTTCATGGCGGCCACGCGAGTGATGTCTCTAAATGCCATTCCGGTGCAACCTCGGCCTGGCAAACAGATTGATATTCGCGGAAAACTGATCACGGAAGGCGCCACCCGTGTAGATGCTTTTTTGGAACATCCCGATGGAAGTGTTCAGCAGCTGAAGAGTTTTGCGGTTGGGCTGACGCAATTTCAAATATCGGTGCCCATAAAAGCGGTCGGCCGATACAAACTGGAACTGCAGGTGACCCGACGAAGTGGACCGGAGACCGTGTTGCTGGTCCCCCTGTTTGCCGGAGTGGATGTGGAGTCGCGACCGTCTGTTTTTCCAGGGGGACACACGGCTGTGAAAAACCCGGAGGCGCTGATGACACAACTCATCAATCGAATTCGCCGGCACCTGGGGCTGGCCGTTTTAAAAAGAGATAAACGGCTCGACAACGTGGCCCAGCGACACTGTGAAGAAATGGTGTTGTCGTCCACCTTCGGGCACTTCTCCAGACTCACCGGCGCGCTGGACAACCGCCTGCGGGCCAACGGCGTGTACCCACGTCTTTTCGCCGAAAACATCGCACAGAGCAACAGCATGATGCGCGTGCACCACAACCTTATGCAAAGCCCCTCCCACAAAATCAAACTGCTGCACCCCGAATATACACATCTGGGACTGGGCATTGTCACCCGCAATGGAATGACCACAGTCACCCAAATATTTGCCGCCTGGTAGGCGTTGAATAGCCCCCACTGTTTTTTTCCGTTAGAAGATATGTCACTGTCAGCGTTATTGGGGGGAAGTCTTCAAAGAGCAATCGCAGGCGGCGCAGGGAATCTGTTTCCGTGAGGTGGTGTCGTCGATAATGGGGACGTGCATTTTGCCGCTGTTGTTGATGCCGTGCGCTTCTTCAATGAGTCGCTTTTCGCAGAAGTGACATTTGCCGTCGGTTTTCAGAAAATGACCCAATGCCGGTTTACAGGCTGCATGTTTCCCGTCTTTTTAAGAAAAGTAAATCCATCAGCCTGATGATGCAAAGGTCTTCTCGATTTGCCCAATGAGCAAGTCGGAACAAAAAACCGTAAAAGAGGTTATCATGAAAAAATCAATTTTCTTTATTTTGTTTCTTTTCACGTTTTTTTTACACATTGCGTGTCAAGACACTCTCAATGACGAACCCCGAAAGTCTCAGACGGATAATAATTCCATCGAAGAGAAACAGCTGATTTCCATGGAAGATAAAAGACTCCTGGACGATTCCATTCAGTTTGAATCGACATCTGAAGAGTCATCATCCGTTTCTGAACAAGCGGATGAACACAATGTCATTGCCGAAAATATTCCAGGGAGGGTTTCACAGAATTGGGCAACACAGTTTGAACTGGTCGGCGCCGCCTGTTCCGCCGAACTTGAGGCACAGACAGTAGCTCATATCACCATATTGGATGATTTTAACAGATTGGTTCAGGAAAGGAAACTTGAGGCGGTAGCAGCTTTCGAATCTGCCATGACTTGGAATCAAACCAATCCGGATAAACAGGACCAGCCGAAGTCGCTTCCGGTGGGAAATCTGGTGAGCGAAAACAGTGATTTTGCTTTTTCATATTTCAACAACCTGATTGCAATCAATCGACGTTACGATAGTTTTAACAATTCGTCCCACTCCTTTGGTAAAGGCTGGAGCTTCGGCTACGACACCAGAGTCATTATGGGGGGGGCGCCCGGGTTGAACAAAGTACTTGACGCACTGCGGGCATTATCACTCGACGTCGATGAAAATTACACGGTTATCCAGTCAGGCAACGCTGAACTTATTGAACATGTTCGAACCTGCAACACTATGGCTCAATCCCTCTATGAACTGGCCGTTGAAGCTGTTGAAGAGGCAACTGCGAACCTGAAAAAGGCTGAGGCCGCAAGGGATGATGCACGTATCGAATCCGCCGCCTCATTACTATCCGAGTCCAATGACAAACTGGTGCTTGCCACTGAGAACAGTGCAAGGTGGGAATCGTCTTCGAACGAACTGGCCTACAGCCAGCTGGAATGCGACCTGGCGGTAACCGCTCTGAAAACACAGCTATCTGATTTGTCTACAGTACTGCAGCAGCAGGCCGCTTTGACAAAAAGCAATCTGGCAAAGAACATTTATACCATTAATAGCAGCGATCCGGATTCTTTGCAGTATACCGGTGATGGCACAATTACCTTGATTGATACCGCAGGCAGGTCGCATCTTTACAACATTGATGTTGATCCGGATTTTACTTCGAACCAAACGTATGCCAATGGAGAGGTCAACTATTATCCCGAAGGCGCCACCACCACTCCCCAAAGACCATCCAATACCTTCCTGCATCTGATGCCCGACGGTGGATATGTGTTCACCAGTGAAAACAGGTCCATGTATATCTACGATTTTTTTGGCCAGCTTCAGGAAATACGTGACAGAAACGGCAATGCCATCGAGTTTTCCTACATGGATCACGAGCTCGTTGGCATTAGCGATGGATTTGGTCGCACAATCACCATCAAACGCGTCGACGGACGCATCACGGCCATTACAGATCCGCAGCAACGGATGTTTACATATGACTATGATGAAAATGGCTTGCTCACCTCGCACACTGATGCCATGCAACGAACCACTGCCTATCTGTATGAAGAGGGGCGATTGACCGATATTATCAGCACCGAATCGGCGCATAACCACTGGACGTATGAGGAGCTGGACGGCACATTTGTCATCTCCAGCAAAACCGATTCGGGGGGCAACATGACGCACTTTCGATATTTTCCCAAAGAGCGACGCTATGAGTATGAAAATGCCGAAGGTATCATTCGCAGAACGTATTACAACGATAGAAATCTGACCGAGAAAATAGAAACTGGCGATGGCAGCAGTGTACGCTTAACTTATGACGATCAGGATTTTTTGCAGAGTGTCACAGATCCCATGGGAAATACCGATATGTATGAGTACGATGCCAATGGCAATCTGCTCAGCCATATCAATGCGCTGCTGCAAGAGGAAAGATGGACTTACGATGAGTGGGGGCAACCGCTTTCCCATACGGATTTAGCCGGGTTCACCACCCAATATCACTATGATGCCAATGGCAATCATACGGCTACACGCTTTTCAGACAACACTCAGGTGGCGTATCAATATGACGACCATGGCCTGCTGATTGGGATAATTGATCAAATGGGAAATCCTGTCGTTTATGAGTATGATTCATTCGGATACATTTCCAAAGCAGTCAATCAGGACTCCCTTGAGGCACAGTATGAAAATGATATTTTTGGCAACAAACTGACGTATATCGATTCGTGGGGGTCTGTGTATCAGTATACCTACAATATTGATGGTACTATAAAAGAAATTTTAAACCAGGATAATCAGCGAGTGGCGTATACCTATACGCCCGCAGGACAACTCGACACCTTCACAGATGGTCGTGGCAACGTCACTGACTATGACTACGACGCCAATGGACGTGTCAGCAAAGAGATTGGTCCCACCGGCATCCAAACGGAATATGTATATCGGAGAGATGGTCTGCTCGTGGAAAAAGTGGTTGATGATCAGCACACCAGATATAACTATAACGAACGGGGATTCCTAACTGAAATCGAAGAGTCTGAAACTGGGAGAGTGACCCAATACACCTACTTTCCATCCGGTGCCCAGGAGACAGTTACCGATGCCGGGGGCAGTGTGTACCGGTACGAATACACTCCGGTCGGGCAAATTAAAAATACCTGGTGTAATGACGAAATTTCATCTTCATACAGCTACAATTCAAAGGGACAGATTGAACGGATAAGCTCCGGAAACAACGGTTCGATCAGCTTTCAGTACGATAGTCAGAATCGAATCACAAAGGTTGTTGATGCACTTGGTTATGCAGAAGAATATGAATATGGCGCCACCGGGGAAAAAACGGGATATATTGACAAAAACGGAAATCACTGGCGATACACCTATACGAAAACAGGAAAACTGGACAGCACCATTGATCCGGAAGGGAATGTCACCTGGAATATTTACAATGAAAAAGGTCTCCTCGAGAGTGTGATAGATGCCGACGATAGAGCAACCCGATTTGAGTATGATACTCGTGGGCGCATCGCTAAAGAGATTTTTCCCAACGGTGCATTTGTCACATATGCCTACGACAACGTCGCCAATACAATGACAGTAACCGATGAACGCAATTTCTCAACGGAATATCACTATGATTCCTTTGACCGGCTGATTGAAAAGGTCGACCCCTATCAGTATCGGACGCGTTACGCATACGACAGGCATCATCAGCTCGTCGGCATTGAAAATCCAAATGGCGACAGCTACGACTATGGGTATGATGATCAGCAACGGCTGATAATGAAGATTGATGAAGACGGTGTCAGGCGGGAGTATCGTTACGATGCAAACGGAAACAAAGTTTATGCCGGTGATAACACGGGGAAAGGCATTACGTACACGTACGATCACAAAAACCGACTCCTTTCCCAAATCAATGAAATGAATGAAGTGGTTGCATATAAATATAATGATGCAGAAAATACAAAGACTGAAACCATCGCTGATGGCAAAGATTACCTGTACCAGTACGACAAAATGGGCAGAATTGTGCGGGAAGTGAACCGTGGAGGAGATGAACAGCGTTTTGAATATGACGGTAATGGAAATCAAATTTACAAACGTGCATTTGATGGCCAGGAATTCTTTTATACCTACGATTATCGCAACAAACTAACCGAAGCAGTGTATCCGGATGGAACCAGTGCAACCTATGCCTACGATAAACATGGCAATCTTACTGCTGCAACTAATTCAGACAGTTCGTTGCAGTTTGAATACGATGAAATGAATCGGCCTGTCCTGACTCGGGATTTGGCGAAGCAAAACGAAATCGCTTTTGAGTATGACTGGGCCGGAAACAGAAATTTTGTTTCCTGGAATAACGGGGAGCGCACCCAGCGGTTTGAATACGGAAAAGTCAATGAACTCATTCAGGCCACGGATTACGAAGGGAACAGCGTACAGATGGTCTATGATGCGCTGGGGAGGGAAATTCAACGAATACATTCGGGAGGCAGTACCACCGACAAAGGCTATACTCCCGCAGGCCGACTGCAATATGTAAGAAACAGCAGCGAGCAGTCCGGGCGGCTCCTGCCCTCCAGAGCATATGTATATGACTCAGCGGGAAACATTGATTATCAGATAAACGACGAAGGTCGGATACAAAAGTACGAATACGACGCCGCCGGTAGATTGACCCATGCGTTCTATCCCACCTTTGATGGTCGCAAAAAAGAACTTGATATGCAAAATCGCCTGCGTCTTGGTTTGGATTCCTATGATCGCACCCACACGTACGGTCTGCCCACCATTGAATCATCGGAGCCCCTGCAGTGGAATGCTGCTGATCTTTTGGCTGTTGAAGATGCCTTTGCACGTATCAGTTCCGACAATACTGCGCTTCAATACAATGAACCGATGTGGCAGGAAAGCTTCTATTACGACGACGCCGGCAATCGAAACTACAAAGTCAACTACCATGGCGCCATTAAGTACGATTACAATGAGGCCAACGCATTGATTAAGGCGGGCAACAGAGCGTATGAGTACGACCAGTCAGGCAACATGGTTCGCGAGCATATAGGAGATAAACAGGCCGTTTACTCATACAATTTCAACAACCGCGTGTCGCGAATCGAAACCAATTCCAATGATTTTTTAACCTGGAGCAAAACCACCTATGCGTTGGGAATGGAATACGCATACGATGCGCTGGACCGCCGGATTTCGCGCCATTATTATCAGCACAACGGCATCGGGTCTAACCAAAGAGATTACAAATATGAAGACTCTCTGCATTTCCTGTACGCCGGATTTGATATGGATGTATTGGCAGATTTGTTCGACACCAATATGCAGGAGCTGGGACCAACGGATATTCAACATCACATTCTTACCCCCAAAGCAGAGTACCTGCGCGGTAACGGAGACATTTTAAGCCGTACGGATTTCTATGGATTCAGAAACGGTGATACCCAAAATAATGCTAAAAATTATTACCACCAAGACATTCGCCATTCGGTCGTCGCGGTATCCCAAAACAACGGTGAGCTTAAGGGACGCTATGATTACGATGCCTTTGGCAATCCGACCAAAGATGATTTCAACCATATTAACGAATACGGCTTTTTAGGCAAGCGTTACGATTTGGCTACGGGCCATTTCAACTTTGGCTTCAGAGACTACTATCCCGCCCTGGGTGCGTTTACCACCGAGGATCCAATTCGCGAGGGGGCAAACTGGTATCGGTATTGCGAGTCTGATCCGGTGAATCATATAGATGCTCTTGGGTTGGCGAATGTTGACCCTATCAGTGAAGCCCAGGGCATCCAGGCGCATATTCTGATCAGTGCCGTTTATGCTTTTAGAATCAGGGAAAGAAGACACGGTCAAATCTATTTGGATTTGCCGTTCACGCACATAATGGGTTTGTATGCGAAATGGCCCGGTCAGGATGTAGACGGTATAGAAGGGGTAAAGAAGCGACCGGACATAGCGCTGCATGCGGAGGATAATGGAAATTGGTATATTTGGGAAATCAAGCCAAAGAACAGTTATGGACCAGGTGAAAATCGATATTTAGAGGGGATAGGACAATTGAACGACTATATTAATCTGGCAGGAATGCATACTGAGCATAACGCCCAGGTACTAAGCGGATTTTATGTAGGTGGTCAACGGAATATTCCTTTTCCCGCCTTAAGGGGCCGACCCTATGCGTTTATTACTGTTGAAAACCATAGAGAGCATGCTGGAATGTTGTACTATACCATCGACGATGGAAGCGAAGAGGAACCTCAACCACAGGCAAGGTCAATAAGTGAGCGTGCGCGGGAAGCTGTTGCGAACGATCCCAATATCCAAGTGCCGGATGATTTCTGGGAACCGCTCGGATCATTGAATTCTGGCATAACTCAGGCGCAAAATGACGAGTTAACACGTGCGTTTAATGAACTTTCTGCCCAGGACCAATTCCATGAAGACATGCAAAGGGTAGGAAAGTGGATGGTTGTCGTCGGCGTTACCGGGCTGGCGGCGCCATATGTTGCGCCAGCGCTTTCGTCTGCAGAGGTAGCGATATCCTCTGGTGTCGCTGCCACTGGAGACAAAGTAATCCGTGTATTGGATAGCCTGTTTTCAGGCGCTGAATCGCTTTTGGGTTTCTAAATGCTACGCGTCTCAGGCTCAATGGCATACTGAAAAAGCAAAGCGACTTACTCGACGTTTACAAGTTCAGTCGAGCCGCCATCCGGGATGTTTTCAATTTTAACCACCATGTGTCTTTTATCATCTGTGACGTAGTAAAACGCTTTCCAAAAAAATCTGCGCCAATCGCTGAACGTAAACCGAACTTTATGACAGCGGAAAGTGCCGGCTTTTACCGTTACAGTTTCGTGTCCTTCGAGTTGAAAGGACATGGGGTACGCCTTCAGTTTCGGCAACGCGTCCATCTGGAGTAAATCGAACTCATATACCGTATCGTCTTCGAGCGGAAGGGCGCTTAGAATGAGCATGTTCTCCGCTGTGACGTTGGGTGAAAATCTGGTTTTCTTCCGTATGGGCTTTTGATTCCATGTTCCCGAAGCCGTGACGTTGCCAATACCGTCAAAGTCGAAACGCATCTGCCCATTCCTGCTGCGATAGCTGACGTGTGAAGGGTGACCTTTCGCGTTCGCGGTAACCTGCCATTGGGCGGTTTTGTCCCTGTATATGTACGAGAGGGTCTGGCCATGGCTGGTTTGCGCCACCTTGTAGCTGGTAACACCGGTATATGTGGCGCCGTCTTCTTTTGTTACGCGAACGGTATGCGTCTCACCGTTTTGGATGTGAATGGTTTCCGTTTGGCCCCATACCACTGCCGCGATGCAAAACACAACACCAAACCAGATCAGTTTTTTAAGAAGCTTCATGAGTATTGTTCTCCTGGTAACCACAAATGCCCGATCACATCTTTTTGTGCAGGGCAATGTTCCGATAGTTCATATTTGAATTGTAGGCCCAGATGGCGGCCTCAATGCTTTTCGTATGGGCAAGGCTGTAAAAAAAGCGTCGGACCACATTGAACCGGGAGTAGAAGCGCCGGTTGCAAAGGTGGTGTTGCTGTGTGAATGCCTCGTATGACATTTGGTCCAGGCGGAAGGTCAACGCGCCCATATCGTATTTGGCCCAGTCTGCTGGAAAGTCCGTGTACAGTAGCTTTTGCTGCGATTCCAATGTCTTGAAGAATTGGGTGCCAGGTAGCGGCGTCATTACTGTTGCCTGAATGACGTCCATGGGAAGTTGAAGAATATCGTCAGCTTTCTGCTCAAGGCGCTGACGGGTTTCGCCTGGTGTGCCGTTGATAAACGCACCCAATACAGCGATTCGGTGTCGTCTTATGTTGCGCAACGCTTTTTTATAGTCCACCCCGATGTTGCCCTTTTTATTCATTGCTGTCAGAACGGCGGGATCCTGGGTTTCCAGTCCCAGAAATATCATCCTGCAGCCGGCTTTTCGGGCCCAGTGGAGGAGAATGTCATTCGTTGCGATGTGAACAGATGCCTGACAAAACCATGTTTTATCCAACCGTCTCTCCACCATTCCCTGAAAGAGCCTTTGGGCTCTGTCCATGGACGCTGCGCTGTTACCCGCGATGTTGTCGTCCACGAAGAACAACTGACGGTTCGGGATGCACGCTATTTCGTCGAGCACGTCTTCCACAGGCCGCTCCCGGCGTTTGCCGCCATTGAACGCGGTGACCGAGCAGAACGCGCAGTTCATTGGACATCCGCGGCTGGTCTGAACCGTGGCGAAGAGGTAGCTTTGGTCAAAGAGATCGCGTCCTGGAAAAGGCAGGTTGTCGAGTGTCGGTGGCTGACCAGAATACAGGCGCTTAAGCTTTCCCAACATAAAATCTTCGATGAGCCCAGGCCATACCCCTTCCGCCTCTCCAGTCACCACTGTATCCACATGGCAAAGCGCTTCTTTCGGTTGCATGGAAGCGTGAATGCCCCCCATCACTACAGGTACGTGATGCTCGCGGTACTTTGCGGCGATGTCATATCCCCGTGCTGCGGACGAAGTAAAAGTTGTAATCCCCACCAGATCTGCATCCCTGTATTGAAAAGGCGCTATGTTTTCATCAATGATTTCGATGTCGAATCGTTTTGGCGTCAAGGCGGCAATGATGCCCAGAGAAAGCGGCGCAAAGCGTGAGGTGCGGTTGTGAGACATTCCTGTTCTATCGGCATTGACGGGATTGACCAGGATTAGTTTTCTGTCCGTGGCGGAAGAGACAGCGTGGGACCGAGCCGAACCCGGCGCCCGACGCTTGATGTCGCGCAATACCATCAGCATTCCTGCCGTATAACTGACGAGAGCGGCTCCAAAACTCAAAGTAAACGCAGCGATTCGGCTACCATCGCGAGGGATGATAGCGAATGTGGTTGCCACGGTGGGAAGCGCAAAACAGAGGATTGGTACCATATACGGAGAAGATGCCCCCACCGCTTGAACGGCGTGTTTGTTTCTCAATGTGCTGTGAACTCCGAAAATATACGTTGCTGTGAACCCGACAACGAAGGCGACCATCGGGACAATGGCTGCGGCGGAAGGTGTCACCGTGACGGCAATGATCGCCGCAAAGCTGACAAAAGCTATCAATGGCGCAAGGTAGACGGCTTTAAAATTGTGCGTTCTTTCCAATATGTTCATGGCGCCAGCATAATTGCTATTCGGCACAGGGGCATATCACAAATGACAAGTGGTCGATTTCAATGGGTAAGATGCCATATGGGGGGGACAAGTGGCGGTTATTTTATCTGGGGTGAACCATTCTCCGATTGAATTTGTCGCTGCAGCACCTGCAGCTTCTGGTTGAGTATTCGGCTGTATCGGTATTTTACAAAGGTAACGGTTAGCCCCACTGCCTCGGCCAATAAGATGAGTAGAATAAAGGGAAGCACTCCCCTGAGTCCCAGCAGATAGGCGATTGTTGAGGTGCCGCCGCCAATGGTGAGACCAATAAACGAAAATGCCCAGAATGGATGGGTTCCAATACGCCTGTGCACCATAACGAACCCTGTACGGGACACCAGCCCGATAATCGCTCCGGCGAAGGCGCCGTGTGCCACCCCCGGGAAGACCGACACGCCAAACCGAAGGTAAAACGGCAGCGCAACCAGCCCCCCAATCATTCCTGAAATAAGGAAGGTAAAGCCGCAGTCCTTCAGTTCTTCCAGCTTGCGCTGCCTATATGCCAAGGGCATCTTTAAAGGCTTTGACATAGTTTCTCGATACCTCAATTTCCTCATCCGTCTCCTTAATTCGAAGCAGGAGACGTCCACCGAACCAGGGGATGATTTCCCGCACCCATCGAATATTGACCACATAGGATTTATGGATGCGAAAAAAGTAGTTACTTTTGTAGTCCCGTTCAATTTCAAACAATTTTCGATTAATCTCAACACTTCCCTGATTGGTTTGTCCATAAACGTAGTTTCCATTGGACACAAAATAGTGAATCTCCCCAATCGGAACAATGGTGTACCCCTGGTCGCGTTTACCCACTACCATTTCACTGACGCAACCGTTGTTTTGTCTTTGAAGTGCCGAGAGCACCCCGGCGACGGCCTCCGGGTGAGCAGCATCGTACACAAGAACAATTCCTTTGTCTGGAATAACGCCCCCCCGCGGTGCGAGGGTGAGGTCCGCGATATGAGACACGTTTACCCCTGCCGCTTTCAGGGCCGATTCAATTTTTTGAATGCTGTCTTTGTCCGTCATAAGCCGTTTCTGTTTTTGTCAGAGCGGCTGCTATTCTGAACCGTTATTTAGAAAATGTCGACACGATGACGCATCGAAATCCCATGTTTGAAAAAAAAGGTTGTGGACATAAAGCGCTCACATTCCACATTCCGGGACGTTCTTGCTCTCTACAACCGCAATATAAAATGCGACGGACGATGATGGAATTGAACTGCACAAATTAAACACTTAAATTTCCACGCGTCGGGTCGATAGACTTATAACAGATGAACCAGAAAATGACGTCACAGCAGCGCTGTTTCGAATTTTTTTTAAAAATCGCCGCTTTGCAATTGGACCAGAAATGACGACTTGAGGCAGTTGTTTTAACAAGGGCGAACGGTTTCCAACACGGAGACAATCCACACGGCAGGAGGTGTGTATGACGAACACAATTATTGGAAGCTCGATTGTCATCGACGGAGAAATCTCCGGCGATGAGGAACTCGTTATCCAGGGCACAGTGAAAGGGCGCATTGTTTTAAAGGAAAATCTTTTTATTGAAGCATCGGGAGTGGCCGAAGCCGATGTTGAAACGCGGAATGTTTCCGTGTCTGGAAAACTGACGGGCGATGTCCATGTTTCAGAAAAATGCGAGATCAATGATGGCGGCAAGGTGGTTGGTGATATAAAGGCGCCCCGCATCGTCATTTCCGATGGCGCCATCTTTAAAGGAAATGTGGATATGGAAGGGTAATTGCAACAACAATGGTCCCTGGCAAAACATGCGGAAAGAACAAGTTGAAGAGGAGTAAGCGATGGAAAAGAAAGCCAAAGAAAATGAACCCGTTACCATCATTGGAGAAGCCACGGCCATCGCCGGCATACTGGCGGGCGACGAGAACCTGACGGTCCATGGACGCATAGATGGCAGCATCAATCTGTCAAAGCTGCTGACCATTGAAAGCACCGGTGTGGTGCGGGCAGAAATAAAAGTACGCGAGGCGTACATTTTGGGTGTGTTGGAGGGCAATCTGGAAGCGGAGGAGTTGGTCCACATCACCTCGGAGGGACGCATGATCGGTGACATCAAAGCGCCAAGAGTGATCCTCGTGGACGGCGCCAGATTCAAAGGGAATATTGACATGGGCACGAAGGAAGACTAGGCGGCAGAGGCAGTGGACATTAACTTGCCACCACTTTGGGGGCGTATACCCGTCTGTGATCAAGCTATCCCATCCAAATCCTGACAAGAAGGCGATCCATAAAGGTGTGAGGCTCGCACTTCGAATTATCGAACCCCTTTTCTCCGATGTCTGTCGGCGTCTGAATACATGTTCCATGTTTTTTTATTGCTGTTTATTTTACTGCAATGCACATAGATAAGCATTATCAATTGTAAGAGGAGGTTCAGATGGCCATTAGAGAAATCGTGCTGTATCCGGATGACATTTTGAAAAAGGAATGCCGCTCAGAATACGGAAGGTGAATTTTTTTTACTTGATGCAAACGGCTATTTTGCAGTCGCTATTCAGCATGAAGTGGACCATCTGAATGGCATCTCGCTCGCAGACAAAATGACCTATCTGCGAAAAAAAATGATGTTGAAAGATTTACAGAAAAAGAAACGATTAAAGAAACAATTCTAAAACCAGGGCCAGTCTATTATCCCCAATCGCGGAAGCGGCGGGCGCGATGTTACCAGACAAAGGGCAGGGTGAGCACCTTTGCTTCGGGGCTGTCGGAATCTATATTTCGACAGCTCGATTTCCCTGGCAGTCGGAAAGTAAGCGTTTTACATCAGGAATGAAATCAACAGTATAAAAGGGCCCTGGTAGGCGTTCATGGGTTCGGTAATTTCCCACGAAGCGCTTAGGCAGGCGTTGTCCTGGGCACTCCAATCGCAACCAATAGACCAGTCGCGATAGGACGTGGCCGGCGCGTCGAGGCCGGGAATATCGTAGGCGCCGCCGTAATACATATTGGGGCCACCGGGAACAAGGCCGGGGGCCGGACCGTACGTGGATACCTGGTCATCGTCCGGATAGTAGGGATACAGCGGATCTGTCACTGTGGCCGGAATGCCGTTGTATGAATCGTTTCCATCGGTATTGCCGCCAGCTGTGTAGGAGAACCAGGCGTGATAAATCTGGAATGACGAATGCTCGCCGCCGTATGCTGCCATGTTGGTTAAATAAACCATATTCATGGCGTTCATCCCCATCATGTAGTGGGCATATTTGCGTCCCTGCATAGCCACTTCGTCGAGGGTGTAGGATCCGCGGATGCCAAAATGGTGGGCCATAAGAAAGTTGGCGCCGTATTGCGCGTTCTGGCGATTGCTGCCCCATCCCCATTCCCATGGATTTGATGCGTCGCCATACATTCCGCCAAAAATTCCGGCCTGTTGCATTCCCCGGTCAACAATGGCTTCTCCAGCCGCTGCCCGGATGGCGTCGATGGTGGTGCTGTCCACATGACTGTTTAATAACATGTGCCAGGCGGCCACAGATAGTGTGCCGTCGCTGGGGGTCACATTCCAGGGCAATCCGCCTTCCCAGTCATCCCATGAAATCGAACTGACAACTTGCGCAGCGGAATTCGTTTCGGGAGAGAGACGATACACCGCAGCGGCCGCCACCTTGCGCTGCAGGATTTCTTCCTCGTTTGAAAGCGAGGCGCCCGCCAGCCATTGCCAGCCCTTCAAAGCGGATTTGGCATAGATTTGTGCACGCGCGTCGGCGCCGGCCAGCGCAAAGACAATGGCGGCATGGGCCAGCGACACTACTGCATTGCCGGTGGCGGCGGCAATGGTCACTCCTCCTCCCGACCAACCGTCGCCACTGGGGGATGTGCCGTCGAAATAAGCGCGCGCCTCATCGGACTGTCCGGGGGGCGATACCACTGAGCCGTCGTGTCCCTTGGTGGAACTCATGAAGTGGCCGTCGGGTCGCTGCATCCGCACGTAAAAATCCAGCTCCCAACTTAGTTCATCGAGAATGTCCGGGACGCAATTGCCACTCTCCGGAATATTGAGCTGCGCATCGCTCCACGCTGCCGGATTGATTTCATACGCAAACAACATGACCGGCAGTCCGCGACCCCAAAGGGTTTTCTGATAATCCCCGGCGTCATGCCAGCCGCCATGCAAATCCAGGGTGCCATTGTTGGCGGAATCGGGACCCGGTGTAACTGCAAAATCGTCGTCGTGACATACGGTGTCTACCCAGTTGCCGCCAATACCCGCAGCCCCCAATATCGCATCCGATGCGTAAGGCAGTTCTTTGGAATGATTGCATCGCTGATAATAAAACGATTTCATGGCGACCGCACCCACGATACCGTATACATCGGGATGAATGCGAAACGCGTAGCTGCGTTCGCTGGTATTGGGCAGGTACAGGTAATAATTGCCTTGTGTGGTTATCTCTGAAAAGTCAACAGTGGAATAAGACTGCACCGAGTCTTCATCGTCAATCGCTGCGCTGGATGTGTAGGTGGATACCAGTGAATCGTCTGCGGCACGGCGCAATTCCACAGAGACCGCTGACAGTCCACGGATGGCGGCAATCTTTTCATCGGTGGGGCGCCATCCAAAATGATTCAAAATGATGGTGTCGCTGACACTTCCCTGTGAACCCGTTGCCGCGTCAAGGACTTCTTCGGCATATATATCGCTTCTCAATGCGCAGGTCTGCTGAACATCAAGGCCTGTTCCCGTATCAATTTCCACAGTGACGGTGGTATCCAGAACATCAATCGTATCCCATTCACTGTCGCTGGCGGTATCCACGATGGCGCCGGATTCTGAATCGCTGGCCGTGAGCGTGTCAGTGCTGGAGACACTGTCGCTTGATGCGATGGCTGTACTGCTTGCCGTATCGGACATACTGTCGGACGCCGTGTCGGTCTGCGCGTCTGTTTTGGTGTCATCCGTGCCATTGCCTGAATGATTGTTGTCGTCCGAGCAACCTAAACAGCCACTTATCCACAGGATTGCAGCCAGAAATAGTCCCAAACGTGTTTGTTTCATTCATATCCTCCTTGCATTTTGTTCATTCCACCAGACGTCGGTCGCTTTTAAAATACACCGGTTCGGCTCGGCGACGAAAGTCGCCAGTGAAAGACAGTATAACCTGGAAGCGGGTTTGGTCAGGGAATTATTGCTGGGGAGGGCTGCCCGGTTTCGATTTGCGGACAGCGCGGTTTGTCGCGGTTGGATGGGCACTTAAGGCCCTGATAAAACGAGAGGTTGTTGGCCGGGGCAGCGTATCCGTCCGGGATGTCCTGTTTGGAGAACGTTTGGAAATACGTCAGGCACGCGTCGCGCCACCAGCGGGCTTCGTAGTGCTGAATCTTTAAAAATTCGGCCACTTCGCCGAAGCGTCGATCGTCCACGCGGTCTTTTACAGATTCCCATTGGGCCCGCATGTCATCCACTTCGTCTACGCCCAGGCTGTAGCGATGCACCAGCTCTTCCCACACCGTTTTGCCCGAAGCCAGTTTGTCGCCCCATCCCGCATGGTGGAAAAAGAGCAAATAGTCATCGGGAACGCTGCTGCGGTTGCCAAACAGGTTTTTCACTTCATCAAAGTACTGAGATACCGCATTGCTGCCGCTGCCGGTGCGATCGAACCCAATCCCCTGTCCGTCGGCGTTGTGGTAATATACCGGATTCCATTCGGCGCGACTGAGGCTGTTTTCCCATGGCATGGGACCATAGTGATGGTCGGTGCCCATAATATGAACCAGGCCCAGGGGGGTCATGTAATTGACCAACGCTTCACGGGACGCCATCATCATTTTCACTATTGGCGCAACAGCCTCCGGATCGTTTGTAAATGTCTGTCGTGTCCATTCTTCGGCAATGGCTTTTGCGGTCAAATCGGTGTTCCAGGCCATGCGTCCATATACGTACCAATTGGCCTGATTGAAATGGGAGCCAGTCCAGTCGGTGTCGTCTCCCACGTTGGACACACCGGAAATCGCGGTGGTTTTATGGCCAAACAAAGATCCATCAATCGTTTTCGCCAGCGTGGTCCCCTGACCATCTGCATAGGTGTCCGCCTGAAGAATCTCCTCATACATGGGGCCGAGATATGCCAGATGTGTGTTTTGCCCCAGATATTCCTTGGTAATCTGCAGTTCCAGAGCGATGGGTGTTTTGGACATACCGCCAAACAGTGGACAAAACGGTTCCCGGGGTTGGAAATCGAGGGGACCGTTTTTGGATTGAACAAGTACGTTGTCATTAAATTTGCCGTCCAGCGGTTTAAACTCGTCGTACGCCTGTCGGATGCGGTCGGTGTTTGAGGACGCATACACAAATGCGCGCCACAGCACGATGCCACCATGGGGAGCCAATGCTTCCGCCATCATGTTGGCGCCGTCGGCGTGGGTGCGATTGTAATCCTGTGGCCCCGGTTGTCCTTCGGAGTTCGCTTTTACAAGGAATCCGCCAAAATCCGGGATTTTCTCATAAATTTCGTTGGCTTTGGATGCCCACCACTGTTTCACACTGCTGTTTGTTGGGTCGGCGGTGCTTAAGTTGCCAATTTCGATGGGCGCGCTGAAGCGAGCGGTCAGATACACTCGAATACCGTAGGGACGAAATACGTCTGCCAGTGCTTTAACCTTATCGAGATACTGACCGGTGAGCACCTGTGCATTGGCGTTCACATTGGTCAGCACCGTTCCGTTGATGCCGATGGACGCATTGGCGCGCGCGTATTCCGTGTAACGTGGTGACAATGACCCGGGAAGCGCACTCCAGTTCCACAGGGATTTTCCAGCATAACCGCGTTCCACGGTGCGGTCGAGGTTGTCCCAGTGATTGAGAATTCGGTTCGCAATTTTTGGCGCGGCTTTCAATGGGAGGCCGCTCAGCGGCAGATGCTGCTGCAGATGGCGCAGCAGTGCAAAACTGCCGTAAAGCACGCCCACATCAGAGTTGGCGGCAACCACAGTAACTTTCTGGTCGTCCACTTCTCCGGTGGTAACCAGGTAACCTTCGTCACCCAATTTACCAAGCTCGCCATCGAGCCCCATGCCGGCCACCACATTCGATGAGTCGGGAGTGCCGATGATTACGGCGCCCGCTCCCTGGATGCTGTCATTGGCACTCACCGATTCGCCCGTTAAGCCACTGAGGCCTTCAACCAGCTCGTCAGCGGCCGCTTTTAATGTGTCTGAATTTGAGGAATTGACCACGTGGGTGAACGCCGCCTGGTATTGCTCAACCCGTGCGGATGGCACTTTCGGATAGCGCAACCACAGGCTGGACCCGTCTTCGTCTGCCATATCAGCGGGAAATTTATAGTCAATTTTTATATCGTCTGTGTCGGAGTCAGAATCCCCATCCGAGTCCGCGTCGGAATCGCCGTCCGCGTCGGAATCACCGTCCGCATCGGAGTCAGTGTCTGCATCCCCATCCCCATCCGAATCCCCATCTGTATCCCCATCCGAATCCGAGTCGGAGTCCGCATCTGAATCGGAGTCCGCATCGGAATCCGTGTCTGAATCTGAATCCCCATCCGCATCGCTGTCGCCTGAATCCGTTTCCGTATTTTGATTTCCCGAACCGGAATCCGCACACATGGGCAAGAAAACCACAAGAAACGCCAACACTAGCCACAAAATCCTTCGTTCACCATATTTCATCCATTTCACTCCTTTGAATGGTTTGTCAATTCATGTGTGTCTAGTGTACCGCGAGAAAAAACTTCGGGTCAAAAAGGGGAAAAGATTTGGGGCACGGCAACGGTCGTTGCGCTCGCACGCACGAGATACATCTTTTGTTGGTATTGTTATTTGTTGGAGTGATGAACGACGGTGGTCAGTTGCGTCTAGAACTGTGAGAAGAAGTTCCAGATGGCATCTTCTGAACCACTGGCGGGAGCATGACTACCGCCCTGCGCCTCGCACCAGATGGTGGTAGCATCACAGTCCTGATATTCCACACATGGGCTGGGGGAGACGGGTGAAGATTGGCTGCCGCAACCGTTTCGGGTCAGGTATTTGTCAAAGGCCGCTTTTCCGCGACTGATGCTGACAACATTGTCAGCGGTGCCGTGGAATGCCATGATGTTCAATGGCGCGGTGTTATTCTCGTCATAAGGGATAACCTGCATGTCCCCGGACATTGGCGCCACTGCTCGGAATACATCGAACTGGAAGCCGACGGTATAGGACATCATGCCGCCAAAACTGAATCCGGTTGAGAAGATTCTATCCTGATCGATACAAAGACTCTCGTTGACTTTGTCCAAAATGGTCTGCAGCAGTTTCATGTCACCGCCATTGGCATTCCACCATCCGGGTCCACTGGCTTCTCCGTTGCTGCCTTGAAGACCATCCGCTGTAACAAATATGGCGGTTCCATTGGAACGTTGCTTGAGTCCGCTGTATCCGCTGTTCACAATCTGACCGCCGTTGCCGCCCAGGGGATGCCATACGAAAATCAAACGATACGGATTGTTGGCATCGTAGTTGGTGGGAACGTCCAGCATCCACTTGCGGGAAGTCCCATCGATGTTTTCGGTGAAATTTCCAGTGGCCAAAGGCGAGGAGCCGCCGCAACCGGCGCTGACGTTGCCCGCGTCGCTGTCGGAATCCCCATCGGAATCGCTGTCGGTGTCACCGTCGCTGTCGGAATCGCCGTCTGTATCGGAATCGCCATCTGTATCGGAATCGCCATCTGTATCGGAATCGCCGTCTGTATCGGAATCGCCATCTGTATCGGAATCGCCGTCCGTATCACTGTCGCCATCTGAATCACTGTCGCCGTCCGTATCACTGTCGCCGTCTGAATCACTGTCGCCGTCTGAATCACTGTCGCCATCTGAATCACTGTCGCCATCGGCACTTGATGTTTCATCGTCTCCCCCGTCCGATCCGGAACAGGAAAAACATAAAAGTGCAAGCATTAACGCGAATATTAAAGACCTCATTCTATTTGCTCCTTTGCAGAATAGTTTTAAACAATCAATTCAATAGTACATACAAGCAGGGAAACAGGGTGTGCATTTATTGCATGTGCAGATGTCGAACCTGACCCAACTGGTAATGAAACAATTAAACCGCCTTGTCCAGTTGCCTTGGGCTGGAGAAAAATCCCTGAAATCCAGAAAGACGCTTGACTGTGGTTCCTGTGTCACTGTAATGTGTTCGGTAACGCAACAGTTTGATTTGGTTTTTTTTGGGGTTGCCTCTTAAGAAAAGGGGGCCAGCAAAGACTTAAGGAGATTTGATATGGAAATCAGCAATCTTAAAGGACTCAGCAATGCGGCGATGATTGGCGCCACCGGCGGATGGGTGGACCCCGCGCAGGAGCGGCCGATGCTTGAAGGGATTCCCGAAGTGGCCGGTTTTGTGCCCACCCTGGATAAGGCGCGCGACAACCTGATTGCAATGCAGCTGTCGGGGGAGATGACAGCGACGGAACAACGATTAAAGGAACTGAACGATGCAGCGGTAAACCAGGACGCGACCTTTGACCGGCTGGCGCGGGGTGTTCATGGTATCTTCTCGGCAACAGCGTGTCTGGTCGGTGAATCGGAAGCGGAAGGGCAACGGCTGCTACGCCTTCGGACGGTGCTGTTTCCCGATGGGTTACTTATTGTGAACCGATCCTATATTGAAGAGGCCGGGAGCATTGAAATGGCAAAGGGGCGGCTGACTGAAGATGACCGCGCCTTTCTGGATACGTTTCCGTGTGTTGGCGGGACCATTTTGACTCGCGTGGACGAATGGTTCGAGGCTGGCGTCGTTCTTGGCGGCCTTGAGCGGGATCGCTCGCAGCTGGCAGAGGCGTCGGAATCAGCGGAAGTGGTTTCCAAATCTGATATGATGGTCGCTCGGAATCAGTGGATTCGCGTGGTGCGCGCCATTCTGGCGGGGCTTGCGCTTTCCGAAAAGGCAGGGGAAAATACGGTGACCACCATTCTCCAGCCTCTCAAAAAAGCGGTCGCCAGACTTGGCGCCAAATCCAGCGGCAACAAAGAGGTTTTAGTCACCGAAGAGTCCTGAACCTCCGTCGTCATTAAAAAAACTGCTTCGCACGTACTCCTCAAAGGCCATCTCGACCCCAACCAACCAGTCCACGCCCCCTGTCACAGGCCCCTTCCAGTATAAATTTTGCCCCCATTGCCCCTTTAAAAGGTGGCACAGACAGGATCGGATCCAATGGGGCTACCTCCTGGAGGCGCCAGCCAGCCAAATTTTTGCCTCATCTCCCCCTCGTGGAGGTGGTCGTTATTGGAACAGATCCAATGCGTCCCCCTCGTGGAGGTGTTCGTTATTGGAACGGATCCAGTGCGCCCCCCCTTGTCGAGGTGTTTTGACGGTTAGCGGGCGCCGGAACAAAAATGAGGATGAGCAAACGAATTGGGCAGCGGTTACAAGTCTTCCATGGATTCAATCTCTTCTTTGGTGAGGCCAGTATAGCTTAGAACTTTTTCGATGGGCTCACCGTTTTGAAGCATCGTGCGGGCAAACCCAATTTGTCCTTCTTTGACTTTTTGGCGAGCATTTTCAGCATCCTTGCGAAATTCTTCGGCGTCCTTGCGAAATTCTTCGGCGTCTTCGCGGAAGGTGGCCATATCATGGAGGTATTTTTGTCGGGCTTCCCGTACCCGGTCGTTTCGTTCCAAAATGGTTCAGAACATTGATGCAAATCACCGGGGTCAGCTTTGTGTAGCTGTCTCCGTCACTCAACTGCGCCACGTCGTTTTGGGCCCAGTAATACAGCGACCGGTTGGCAAAGCGAGTATTGCCCTGAATTTGCATCTCAATATTGTATTGATGGGCATTTTCGTCCTCCGCCTTCACATCAAGGACGCTTTTGACGAGGGAAGAAACTCCAGCAGAATAGCCATGGGATATGACGCCCTGGCAGGGACCGCTGCCCCAACTGGATGTGTTCCGTATACAAGGTGCCTTGTTGCACAGGTTTTCGGGTGCGTTTGTTATTTTTGTAATATTGTCTCAATAATGGAATCTGTGTGTTGACTGTGAACACGGTGAGGGACATATTTTCAATTGAGGGTGTTCATACCTCCTGCACGTTGGCGCCAACCACCCACAACGCTCTCGATGGATCGTGTTTTCTTTTGGTACGTTCGTTCCTGCCCCCATAAGCGATCTGAAATACGGACACCCTGAAAGGATGGCAAATTATGCAAACAAACAAAGCACGTAAATTCATTCATAATAACGAAGGCGTTTCGGCGATTGAGTACGCGATAATCGCGGCGTTGGTGGCGTTGGCCATACTTGTGGGGGCATCGGCCCTGGGGACGGCAATGAATAATTCCCTGGAAGGATCCGCAAATGATTTTTCAACTGCTGTGTTGCCTTGAGTCATTCCACCGACTCGTCCTATAAAAAATACACATTGGTTTTGGTGGTAGAAACGTTTTGAAGAGCGTTTTTCACGTGTCTGCGATGTACGATTGTACCTTTGGAATGATGCCTGAACGAATATTGTTGGTTTTGGTGGTTTTGGATTTTTTTTATAAAAATGTATTTCCGCCATTGACGCAGAGTTTAAAGGAGCTAAATTTTTACACTAGGAGTCGTTGTTCCCACTGTACGTTCTCTCATGCCTCCCCCAAATGACTCCAAAGGATCGTGGTTCGTTTCAGTACGTTGCCTCCAGCCTCTCCATCGATCTGATAAACCAAAAAAATTTGAAAGGACGTATTGCCATGAGGAAATTATTCGAAAAATTAGCTCGTAGAGACGAAGGTATATCGGCGTTGGAGTATGCATTGATCGCAGGACTGGTCGCTTTGGCGATTATTTTTGGGGCAACTCAGCTAGGGACAAATATGAACTCATCGTTCAACACTTCTGCGACTCAGGTAAAGACTGCTAGCGAGTAAAATTAACTGTCGAGGCTTCTTGGTGTCAACAGATGACACAATATTCTCTTCTCCTTTCGGAAGCATTGCTATTTTTGGGAGGCAGCAATGGTTTCCGTTGGGAGAAGAGAGCGTCTCTAAAGGGGGATGTTCTCGTGTTTGGAAAACGCAAAATGAAAACGCAGATGGAGTCAAACGCGACCCGAAACCAGGCAACGTTCCCGGCCAAACGGCATTCCGAAAGGGGCGTGGCAGCCCTTGAGCTGGCCATCCTCATGCCCCTTTTATTAATGATATTATTTGGGATTATCGACTGGGGATATGTTTTTTACGTGGACTTGACGATGACCAATGGGGTTCGGGAAGGGGCCAGAGTTGGCGTCACCCGCAACACCATCGCCATAGCGGAAGCAGATGCGAAAACGGCAGCCACCAATTATGTGTCGACACTTGGAACGCACAACAACATTGTGATTTCTGCCGCCATGACTGGGACGGAACAACTGAGTGTGGAAGCGAGAATTGACGATTTTCAGCCGCTTGTTGGATTTTTGCCGGATTCGGCGTTGCCGTCAAAGTTAACCACCCAGGCTTCAATGAGATGGGAGCTTTCGGGTGAATAAAGGAAAGCTGAAATGAATACTGCAACGAACTCGCCAGAGGCGAAGATTGTAGGTAAAAATCGATTAAAAGCCATAGCGTTTTTTCTGCTGGCTGCGGTGGTCGGGATTGCCGGACTGTTTCTGATTATGCGTTATATGGACCAGATAAAACTAGGCGCATTTGGCAGCGGAAACGGAGAAAATGTTGCCGTGGCAACGGTTCCGGTGGTCGTGGCATCTGTGGATTTACCCATCGCCACATCGCTTCAAGCCAAGCATTTAAAAGTGGTTAGATGGCCCAAAGACAATGTGCCGGAGGGCGTCCGAACCGCCGTTCAGTCGTTGACTGGTTCGACCACACTGCAGGCCATAGTGAAAGGAGAGCCCATATTGTCCAGCCGCGTTGCCGGTCCCGAAAACGAAGGAATGGCCGCATTGCTGACCGTTGGCAAACGCGCCATGGCGGTGCAGGTGGATTCCGTGGTGGGAGTGGCGGGATTTGTGCGCCCAGGAGACTTTGTTGATGTGATCACGACAATGACACCGGATGATGAAACACGGGAGCAAATGGAAAACGCCGCGGCAAAGGTGTCGAAAATTATATTGCAGAACATTCGAGTTCTGGCCGTGGGAGAACATCTCGAAACAGAAAATCGCAAGCCAACGAAAGTGAAAGTGGTGACGTTGGAAGTGGATGCCGCGCAGTCCGAGAAGTTGGCGCTCGGCAGTCAGCATGGGAAAATACAGTTGACCATGAGATCCCGTATTGACCAGGAACAACAGGAGACTGTTGGTGTGACTCCTTTGGCATTGCTGGCCCCGGATGCGGAAGAACTGGAAACTCAGGCGGTGGCGCCGCAGGACACAGTCGCGGCGATTGATAAAAAAGCGGACAAGGAAGAGTATAAACGCAAGGCGAAACATCGTCGCCGCGACAAAGTGGAGTCAAAACCGGAAGAGCCGGTGGTTCGCCCGAATAAACCGGAAGAGCCTGTGGTTGAGATTCTGCGCGGTGGTACGGTAGAGAAGCGCAAACTCATGCAGAGCAAAGAGAATTGAAAATTTCGAAGCCCCAAACTGGCACGTCGCGAAAAATACAATAAATAACAAGGTACAGGAAAACGAGTAAAGCCAAATGAGTTGCTCGAGCAGCCGTCATACGGGGGGTATTGATGGAAATGCGTTTGAGATTCTGTTTATGTGTTCTGACAACCTTGTACACAGGGAACGTTCAGGCTCAGGGTGTTCGGGATGTATCTGCATCTCCATCCGCATCCTCGAATGAGATTGAACAGGGGAATGATAGTGAGGGGGAGGGGGGGGCCGGGCAAACGACCATCCAGACGCGCTTTGAAGATGATGTCAGTAAAGAACTGAGTCTGGAGGTGGGGCAAACCCGTCTGGTGCACATTTCCAAAAAAATCATTCGCGTGTCCGTTGCAGAACCGGATGTGGCCGACCTGCAGGTGGTGACAAAAAAACAAATGCTGATAACTGCCAAAGCAGTGGGCTATACTCATTTGATTGTCTGGAGTGAAGACGACAACCCAGTGGTGTTGGCGGTGAGCGTGACGCGAAATCTGGATCAGTTGCGCAAGCAATTCGTCGAGTTGTTTCCCAAAGAAGATATTCAAATCAGTGCAGTGGGTGATTTGCTGGTGCTTTCGGGTACTGTCAGCGATCTTAGAATTCCGGCGCGTGCTGCGGAAGTGGCATCGTTGCATACGGATAGGCTGGCCAATCTGATTCAGGTAGTGGGAGATCAGCAGGTTCAGCTGGATGTGCGGTTTGCCGAAGTATCCCGCACCGGCATGCGCAAAACCGGTGTGAATTTTCTTTGGGGCGATTCGCAGGAGGGATATGTGGGCGGTCAGGCCAGCTCGGGCACATCCCCCGGGCAGTATCTGCGGGGGGATGGCGCCATTCCGGGTACCGGCGATGCGCGAATCCCCCTCGTTCCCGGCCCCGTTCATGGGGATGCATTCAATCTGTTTTTTTCGTCCGGTTTAAAAGGATATCCGTTTAGCGCCATACTCAGCATTATGGTGCAGGAAGGACTCGCCAAAGTGTTGGCGGAACCTTCATTAACCGCATTGAGTGGCCAGGATGCGGAATTTCATGCGGGTGGTGAGGTCCCCATAATTGTGTCTGAGGAACTGGGGCGAGTGCGCATGGAGTACAAAAAATACGGCGTGTTGCTCAAGTTCACTCCAACGGTTCTGGGCGAAAAGGCCATGAGTCTGAAACTGGAAGTGGAAGTGAGCGAGCCCGATACCAACGCGGGTATTGTCGCATCGGGATTTCAGGTGCCTGGATTTAAAACCCGTCGCAGCGAAACCACGATACGCCTCGCCGATGGCCAGAGTTTCGCCATTGCCGGACTCCTGTCCGATTCCTCCCGCCATTGGGTGAGTAAAGTCCCCATCCTTGGAGATATTCCAATATTGGGCGCCCTGTTTCGGTCCAGCGCGTATCAGCGGGAAGAAACAGAACTGTTGATGGTCGTTACCGGTCATTTGGTACATCCTGTCCAGAAGGAAAAGTTTCCCTCATTACCTGGGGAGGATGAGTTTAACGATCCCAGTGACTTTCGTCTTTTCCTTTTGGGCAGCATCAAACCAAAGAAAGTAAAAAAAGAGAATCGCCGTAATGATGCCAGGGCCACTTCTGCACGCCCCGCGCTCGAAACCGGGAATTATCAGAAGAGAACAAATACAAAGAGCAGCGCCCCTGAGCGGAAGCTGGCTGAGGGACCCCTTGGTCCTGTGGGATTTATTCGAAACTGATGCGACAAGTCAGGATGATTGAATCATGAGTGATGTACCAATTGATGTCATATTAATAGGACTGGATGAACAGCAGGAACAGTTGATAGAACGTAACCTGGGCGGGCAATTGAACGTGGTGGCCAGCGAACCCTCGCCGGAGCACGGCCTCACCACCATTGCGGCGAACCCGGATGCCATCGCACTGTTGTTTCTCGATGCCCATCCCGAACAGATGTTGCGCTTGACGCATCAGGTGAGTTCCAGTCTGCAAACCGTGGTGGTGGTATTGTCCGCCACGCGGGATCCTCATCGAATCGTTCAGGTGATGAAAGCAGGGGCCAAAGACTATGCCATTATCAGTGATGACAATGTGAGTGACGTGGAGCGCGCCATTCACGAGTTGTCTGCACTGCACGAGCAGATATTGAAAGACAAGCATGGCAAAGTGATTAGCGTGTTCAGTGCCAAAGGGGGCAGTGGCGCCACCACCGTCGCGGCCAATCTTGGAAATGTGCTGCAGCGAAATGGGTTGGAAAAAGGCAGGGAGCCGCGCAAAATAGTTCTGTTGGATTTCGATATGGATATGGGCGATTTGTCAATATTTCTCGACGTGCGCATCGGATACAGCTATCAGGAAATCCTCGACAATATGTATCGACTCGATAGCGAGCTGTTGTATGGGTCGTTGACCCATCACAGTAACGGTCTTTATATTGTGTCCCACTGCAACAATGTGGACGCCATGGAAACGGTCGCCGCAAAGGACCTGACGCGAATCGTGGTGTTTTTGAAACAGCATTTTGACTTTGTGATAATCGACGGTTTAAGAGGATTTTCCGAGAAATCGTTGGCGGCTCTCGATAACTCAGATCATATAGTGATCACCCTCACCCCGGATATTCCATCTTTGCGTAACGCCAATCGAAGCCTGCAGATATTTGGACGACTGCGCTACACTGAAGAACATGTTCATCTTGTTTTGAATCGTTACAATAAAAAGCCAGGCATCACTGCTGATGAGATGGCCGATGCATTGGGGCGTCCCATCACCTGCACTGTCGCCAACGATTTTCCCCTGGTCAATAAATCGGCGCATCAGGGAACAACCGCCGTGGATTTATCGCCCAAATCGAAAGTCGCAGCTGATTTTCAAAAACTGGGATACCTGTTTGTTGATGCGCCCAAACGCAGACGACGGAGCTTTTTACCATTTCGGAGGGCCTGATGGATTTGCACCAGCGTTTACAAAAAGGGAAGTCGAGGACCAATGATATTCAGGGACCGCCGGAAATGGTGCCTCATATTTATCAGCAGATTAAAGCCGAAATCCACAATCAGCTCATCGACGAACTGGATTTGTCCAAATTCGACGTGCTGGAAAGCGATGACCTGCAAAAGGAATTGCGGGGGGCCATTGAAGCGGTAGCGAATGTATCGGCGTTGCCGTTGAATCGACACGAACGAGAGCGTCTGGTTCAGGAAGTGATCGACGAAGTGACGGGCCTTGGCCCACTGGAACCGCTGTTGGCCGATCCGTCCATTTCGGATATTTTAGTCAACGGTTACAACACCGTGTACATTGAACGCAAGGGGCTGCTCAGTAAAGTCCCGGTCACCTTTCGCGATGACGCCCATCTCATGCAGATCATTAACCGGATTGTCACCCGTGTGGGGCGCCGGGTGGATGAGTCATCCCCCATGGTGGATGCGCGTCTGATGGATGGTTCCCGCGTCAACGCCATCATTCCGCCTTTGGCGCTGGATGGACCGTCCCTGTCCATTCGCCGTTTTGGCACCAATCCGCTGACCATTGATAAACTGGTGCAAAACAACTCCATGACCGAAAATATGAAGCAGTTTCTGGCCGCCTGCGTTCGCGCCAGACTGAATGTCCTTATATCGGGTGGGACTGGCACCGGAAAGACAACATTGCTCAATGCCGTATCGGCGTTTATTCCCAACACAGAACGAATTGTAACCATCGAAGATGCAGCTGAGCTGCAGTTGCAGCAACCGCACGTGGTTCGATTGGAAACCCGACCCGCCAATATCGAAGGGAAAGGTGCAATTGTGGCCAGGGATTTGGTGGTGAATAGTCTGCGAATGCGACCGGATCGCATTATTGTGGGAGAGGTGCGCAGCGCAGAGGTGATGGATATGCTGCAGGCGATGAATACCGGACACGAAGGCTCCATGACTACCGTACACGCCAACAGCCCGCGTGATTCGCTGGCGCGTCTGGTGGCCATGGCGGGTCTGTTCAGCGCGCACTTCAGCGAAACTCTAATGAATCACACCCTGGCCAGTGCACTTGATTTGGTGGTGCATATCAATCGGTTTTCAGACGGAACAAGGAAGGTGGTATCCATTTCGGAAATCAGCGGCATGGAAGGAAACGTGATTTCGTTGCAGGAGGTGTTTGCCTTCAGGCAGACAGGCGTGGACGCCGAGGGGCGCGCGTTGGGCAAGTTCATGGCCACCGGTATTCGACCGCGCTGCATGGAACGAATTGAGCGGGCCGGATTTTCCTTTGATGGGACATTTACTTCATGAACGAAATCGCGATTTATATCGTTGTGGGGATAGCCATTCTGCTGGCGGCAGAGGCGGTGTACTTTATGGTGCGGTATCGGGGAGAGCGACAACGCGCCAACCTGAAACGCAAGCTGAATCAGCTGGGGGATGCGTCCAGTGTTTCGTTGTTGAAAGAGCATCGCATTGCCGATTCCCGGCGCATGGAGCGCTGGCTGTCAAAGCTGTCCTTTGTGCGTGCTCTGGAGAAGCTTATTTTGCAAACCGACCTGAGTTGGACGGTGGCCTCGATGCTGGCGTACAGTCTGCTCATCGGGTTTTCGCTGGGGATGGTTGGCATTCTGCTGATTCCGCATCTTGTGGCTGTGGTGGTGTGTCTGGTTCTTTTTGGACTGTCTCTTCCGTTTTTTATTGTGCTTTCAGAACGATCAAAACGCGGTCGGAAAATTTCGACACAGCTTCCCGACGCACTGGATATGATGGCGCGATCTCTTCGCGCGGGGCACGGCACCGCTGCGGCATTCAAACTGGTGGCCACCGAGATGGCGCCTCCCATCGCAGTGGAGTTCGGACGATGCTTTGAAGAAAACCGTGTGGGCGTGGACTTTAGAGAGGCGGTCTCCAGGATGACGCAACGTGTTCCCAGGAATATGGATTTAAAACTGTTTGCTGTGTCATTGATTATTCAAAACGAGACCGGCGGAAACCTCATTGAAATTCTTGAAAAAATTTCAAGTACGGTGCGCGAGCGATTCAAGTTTTACGGCAAGTTGCGGGCGCTCACTGCGGAGGTGAAAGCGTCAGGATTTGTACTGGCGCTGCTGCCATTTTTGTTTACGGTGGTCATTATGACGATGAATCCCAAATATCTGGTGCCGCTGATGGAAGAACCGTTGGGGCGCTTTATTGTCGCTGCTGCGATATTGCTTTGGATTGTGGGAGTGGTCAGTATCAACCGTCTCTCAAAGCTGGATTTGTAACTGTGCGTTTATAAAGGGGGGATAAATGCAGGACATGCTGCCGTTCGTTGTGGCCCATGCCCGGGAAATCGCTGCGGGCGCGCTGGGTGTAATTGTTATCTTTCTCATAACTATGGGCGTTCGAAGTTTACTGCACTCCCAATCTGAAGTGCTTAAGGATCGACTGCGTCGCTCTGTGGAAACGGATACGTCGCCCGTTGTCGAAGTGGTTGAACCATCAATGAGACAATCGTTCTTTGAGAGAATTGTCGGGGTTATCACTCAGGTGGCCAGACCTACCAGTGAAAAGGAGATGGGGCATTTGCAGCAAAAGCTGGCCCAGGCCGGTTTGCGTAAAAACAACCATTTGCTGTGGTATCTGGCCATCAAAATATTTTTGGCGCTGGTGCTGGTGCTTTTGGTCATTGGCGCAAACAGGTTGCGCAGCGAAGGGGTGGCGCATTTTCCATTTATATTGGTGTTCAGCATGATTCTTGGTTTTTACGCCCCGGGGGTTTGGTTACGCTCAAGGGTGACCAAAAATCAGCAGGCATTGAATCGTGCATTGCCGGATGCGTTGGATTTGCTGGTAACCTGTGTGGAAGCGGGCCTGGGATTGGATGCGGCGATGATAAGAGTGGCCGAGGAAACATCTTTATCTGTGCCGTTGCTTTCAAACGAACTGCGCCAGGCGTCTCTGGAAATTCGGGCGGGGGCCTCGCGTGGAGAGGCGTTCAAGCGCATGGCATGGCGCACCGGTGTGGATGAAATTCAAAATCTCTCCGCTATTATTGTGCAGACCGAACGCTTTGGCACCTCAGTAGCACAGGCGCTGAGAGTAATGGCCGATGGGATGCGCATTCGGAGAATGCAGCTGGCAGAGGAAAGGGCGGCCACCGTGTCGGTGAAGATGACCATTCCCCTGGTATTTTGTATTTTCCCGTCGTTGCTCATGATCATTTTAGGGCCCGCGATTATCAAAATTTACCATTACCTGGTATCACAGGGAGGCTGAGATGCGAAGTGCGATGATCCCCCTTGCGTTGCTGTTGGTGGCTTGTGGCGGCAGTGCGCCCAAAGAGACCGTCTCCAAAACCGAAGTGGTTCCGGTTTGGGAGAGCGATGTGGAAAACACCGCGTATGAATTTTACCGTTCTGTCAGTAAAACGCTGTTGCGGACCAATCAGCCGCGTCGGGCCTTAAAAACCATTTCCAAAATGATGCGGCAGCGCCCCAAAGAAGCGGAGCCGGTGTATCTGATGGCGCGCGCATATCTTGAGCTGGATGACGTGGCGTCTGCCAGGCGGTCGCTGAATCGGGTGATTGAACTGGATGACAAATATGCACCGGCCCATGCTCTATTGGGAATGAGCTTCGACATGACCGGCGAGCACGCCGCCGCCGTGCCGCATCACAAAGCGGCCATTGAACTGGATCCGGATGATGCATCGTATTTGAACAACCTGGGATTCTGTTACTACCTGATGCGGGACTACAGACGCGCGGTTATTTTTTATCGCAAAGCGGTCGCCAAAGATCCGGGCGTACATCGCATTCATAATAATCTGGGATTTGCCCTTGCAAGACAGGGGAAAATGTCGCAGGCGCTCACCAGCTTCAAGCTGGCTGGGGTACCGGCTCAGGCGTATAATAATATGGGGTTTGTGCACGAGGAGCGGGGCGAATTGGAGCGGGCGTATAACTATTATCTGCAGGCATTGGAACTGGACCCGGTGCTGATGCAGGCGAGACGAAATCTGGAGCGGGTTTGCGCGGTACTGGGACGACCAATTCCACAACTGGAGGCACAGTAATGAAAGTAATTTATATTCATCGACATTGGGCAGTGGCTGGAGTGATTTTTGCAATCGCATGTGTTGCCGTTTTTGTGGGGGGATGCACATCGAGGCAGCATATGGATTTAAACTATGGACACAGCAACGCTGCCGCTTTAGCTTCGCAGCGGGTATATCCCGGTTCGAGCAGTGCCCAGCCCAATGGCCTGGACTCCGAAGAGGCGGCCATCGTTCACGATTCCTACCGCCGGAGTATCGGAAAAAAAGGGTCGTCCAAAGGCAGCAGTGAACCGGCGCGGGTGCTGCTGATAGAAGACGACAAGAAAAAGTGAAAGGACAAAGGTCATGAGAGTTCAACGTGGTCAACTGCGGCGAACTCGGGAACAACGAGGTGGCACCGCTCTTATCGTAACGATATTGCTGGTGGTGCTTCTCGGCAGCGTGGCGTTGGTGGTGGATTTGGGAAATCTGTTCCGGGTGAGAACTGAGTTACAGACGGCGGCGGACGCGGCAGCCCTTGCCGGTGCGCCAGAGTTGGATGGGTCTTCGGGGGGGCTGGATGCGGCCCGCGCAGCAGCGATGGATTATGCTGCCAAAAACCCGGCGGACGACGGACCGGTGGAATTGCTTCCGGAAGATGTGACGTTTGGTCACTGGAATCTGGAGACCAGCGAATTTACCGATATGGGGGCGTATCCGGATGATCCCATGGAGGTAAACGCCATAAAGGTACTCACGCAACGGTCGGCGGCGCGCGGAGATCCGGTGGAGTTGACGTTTGCGGGAATATTTGGAAAGGATCAGTCGGATGTGTCGGCAGATGCAATCGCGCTGGGGTGTGGCCCCGCCGAAGCTGGGTGTCCCTTTCCTCTGGTGATTTCGGAGTGTTCGCTTACCAAAGAGGATGCTGATGCAATTACCGACTGTGAATTTTGCATGGTGTTTCAGAATAACAACAGCGACAATGCAGGCTGGACCAGTCTGGAATCCACGGGTGTGGTTGGCAATCCCAAAATTGCGGATTTGATTGTGCAGGCCTGTTACGGCACATCGGAAGAGCCGGTAATGGCCATAGGCACCGACGACAATGGAGTCAATTTCGAGGAGTGCGCGGTGGACGAAGCGTTGTGCAACAAGGCGGGATACAATGATCAGATTCAGGTGAATAACGGCAATATTCTCAACACTGGCAACAATTCCTGCGTCACCGGTGCGGTGGATGGATGCAACAATCCCTGTCCGGTAATTCAGGACATTTTACTGCGCGGCCATAAGGGGGAAGAGGCGGATACAGACCCAAATAACGTCCTGGAGGCCAAATCATTCGTGGCCCGCGTACCCGTGGTGGAAAGTGATATTTCCGGTCCCTGCACCTCGGACCAGTATTCCGGTCAAAAACGGATCATTGGATTTGCCGCCATTGAGTTCTTCGGCGCCCGCTGCAGCAGCACGGACCTTGAGGTGCTGGACAGCGATTTCAACCCACCAATCCCCTGCACTGTGCCCCCCAGCGGTGACTATGTGGCAGCTGTTTTAAAGTGCGATTTGAAAGAGAACGGCATGGCCGGCGGTGGTATTTTTGGTCTTTCCGCCGCCCATTTCAGGCTCGTGAAATAGAACTTGGCAAAGGAACGGTCTGGTGCATCTGTTTTTAGATATACCTTGCGTGGGGATTTGCCTCGTGGCGGCAGCAATAGACTGGCGAACCCGCCGAATTCCCAACTGGCTCACGTTCCCCGCCATGATACTCGGTCCCGTGTTGCAGTTACTGTTGCATTTGCTTTTATCGGACTGGCAGACCGCCCTGAAAGGGGGACTGTTTTTCGCCCTGGTGGGTGAGGTGGTGCTGCTGGTGGTGTTCCTTGGCCTGAATGCCATAAACGCCATGGGAATGGGCGATGTTAAACTGGCGGCAGCGGTGGGGGGATTTGTGGGCTGGCCTGGAGCGCTGGAAACGGCAGTGCTGATATTTTTGTGCGGTGGCATTCTGGCACTGGGACTGGCGATAAAGGGGAAACTGGTCGGAGACGTTGTGAGTCACATGATCCACAGCTCTGATTTCTCTTCCAATCGCACCAACGAGGATACTCCAAATAAAAAAGGAGTCCACATCATGGCCTATGGCCCGGCTATCGCTGCAGGAATGGTGTTTTCCGCAGTGCTGCGCCACTTCAATATGGGACTGTTGGGATTATAAAATATTAGAAGGGCAGACCGTATTGTGCGCCAATGGTCACCATCAGGTTCATTGCGCGCAAGGCGATGTCGCCATCATCAGTATCGTCGTCGTCGTCTTCCTTGTAAACATTGATTAAGTCCATTTCCCACATCAGACCGGGCACCAGTGTGATGGGGCCAACGGGAATGGTATAGCCAGCATACAGTCTGGGATTGATGTTGAATCTGCGTGTTTTATCCCAGTCCTCTGTTTTAAAGGAGTAGTCTTCGTCGTCGATTTTGTATTTGCCACCCAGCGTAAATGACAGCACCAGCGCACCGCCCACACGTAGATTGGGGATGGGTTCATACACAACACCAAATGGTAATTCCATGCGGCGCCAGTAGATTTTGGTTTCCTGGGTCGAGTCCTGAACATCCACATCGTAACGTCCGCCGCGGCCAATAAAATCGAGCCCTGCCGCCAGCGCCAGATTGTTTTTCAGCTGATAATTGTAATAAAAACCAAAACCGCCGGCAAAACGGGCGCGGATTTCTTCGCTGTCCGAATCCTCGATAATTCCGGCTCCCCCCAGCATCAGATGAGCTCCGACAATGTGGGTTACCGGTCCAGTGGGTTCGGCAACCGGTGCAATGGGCGCTTCGGCTTCCACTGCGGTGTGTCCCCCGGAATCTCCTTCAGCTTCGCCCTCTGGGGCATCCACCATTTCTTCGTCTGTTCCTACATCTGCACCCAGCTCGTCGTCCTGTGCCGCCGCGCTGTAGCCCATTGTTATGCATGTCATTAAAATTGCGGAAATAATGATTTTTTTCACAGTGATACTCCTTTTCACGATTGGAACCTCTGTACAAATGAATGTCAAAATTACCCGAGTATTTGAGCATAGTTGCTGCGGATGTCAATTTTTTTAGAGCCAGTGGCCCATAGGTGTGTTGTGCAACCGATAAAATTGGCGTAGGAAAGCGGATGCGTGTTAATGGAGCGCTGTAAATTTTCAATCAGGTGACAACCTGGCCCCCGTTCGCTGCCATGGAGGACCAGTATTAGTCCAGTCCAACGGAATAAACGGGTTGTCCGGACGCGTTACCGGATTGAAACGCGACAGGCGTTCAACCGAGCAGGAGTGAAGCAATATGAAACGAAACACAGTCATTGTTTTTACAGTATTGGGCATGTTGGTATTGGCTGGCGGATGTCAGAGCGAAAATGCGCAGGCGGCCACCACCGATGTCCAGGAGATGGATTTTGTGGTCACCGAACCCGGGAAGGATGCCAGCGGCGAGGAGATGCTGCGGGTGAAGGTGACGGATACAGCGGAAGCGAAGAAGCAATCCTCGATGGACCCCGTGCTGATGGAAGCAGAAGATGTGTTTCTCAACTCGATTATATTGGCCAAAGGGGTGCATCAGCGGGAGCCGGTGGAACCAGGGACGTCGTTTTCAGTGGCTGACGGTACAAAAATATATGCCATTCTTGACGTGCACAACGCCACCGAAGCACCCGCGGAACTCAGTGTGTCCTGGAAACTGCCCGCCAGTGATAGAGAAATTGGCACAACCGCCGTTGAGGCCAAACCGGCCAAAAGCTGGCGCACCTGGTCGTTTACGCGCTGGGCGAAGAAAGTGGGCGTATGGGAAGTGATCGTACGCAACGCCAACGGAGACATTATCGCCCGCGCGCCTTTTGAAGTGGTGGAATAGGTCCGACCGGTTGGGAAATTCAAGTATCATCGTTCGCCATATGCGGCCAATAGCACCCGCGCGCAGCTTCTTTGCAATTAGAAGAGTTGCCACCGTTAAAATCATCCTTACATTGCTCCCATGTCGTTTTGCTGTTTTTCCAGTGGATGAATATGATGGCGGGCAAACCCGATTTCCTTAACGGTGAAATCCCACAGTTGATTCGGCAGTTGGCGATTCCAGTCAGTGTGGGGATGTTTTTTAATACAATGTACAACGTGGTGGATACCTGGTACGCCGGGGTTTTGTCGACGACCGGCATCGCGGCGTTGACCCTGTCATTTCCGGTGTTTTTCGCGGTGTTCTCCGCCGGGCATGGGATTGCCACAGCCACAACAGCCATTGTGGCTGGGGAACTGGGCAAATCCAGCGACAGGTCAGCGGCGGCATATCTTGCTCAATCGATAGGTTTCAGTGTTGTCCTGTCTGTGTTTCTGGCAGCGATGGGTATTGTGTTTGTAAAACCGCTGCTTGCGGTAATGAGCAGTGACAGCGGGGTGGTGGCGCTCGCACAGACGTATTTGCAGATTCTCTTTTTGGGTGTGCCTTTCATGATTGTGATAGGCGCTGTCAATGCCGGGCTGACTGCCCGCGGGGACACGCGAACATACCGCAATATCCTTATCGCGGGATTTTTGGCCAATCTGGCGCTCAATCCATTGTTTATGTTTGGTGTGGCGCCACTGCATCTCCCGGCCATGGGAGTGCGCGGCATTGCGCTGGCCACCGCGTTGATTCAGGTGGGAGGGCTGTTGTACATTGTCCATCGGGCCAAAGTGCAGGGGTGCTTCGAGCAAATGACTCTGGCGGATCTGCGACCGCACAGGGAGATGCTCAAACTCATCGTTTCGCAATCATTGCCGGCGGCTACGGGGATGCTGATGGTCTCGGTGGGCATTTTTATCATTACCAGCTTTGTGTCCAGGGCCGGGGATACCCACAGCGTGGCCGCGTATGGTGTGGCCATGCGCATTGAGCAGATTGCCCTGTTGCCCACCATTGGTCTGGGCACCGCCATGTTGGCCATAACGGGACAAAACAGCGGAGCAGGGCAGTTCGACCGCATTCGCGACACCTATCGCACATCGCTGCGGTACGGCGCCGCCATCATGGCCGCCATGCTGGCGTTGATTGTTCCGTTTGCGCCATTCTGGATTTCCCTGTTCGACGCGACACCGGAAGTGATTGCCGTGGGCACCGTATATTTGCGCGTCGAAATGATCACTTTTTATGCGTACTTCGCGGTATTCCTATCCATCTCCCTCTTTCAGGGCCTCAAACGTCCCATGATTGCCGTATGGTTGGGACTGTATCGCCAGGTTGTCGCCCCGCTGACCATTTTCAGTGTGCTAATCTATGGTCTGAACTTTTCCATATACGCCATCTGGTGGGGCATCTGCGCCATCACCTGGAGCGCCGCCATCTTTGCCCTGCTGTACAGTCAAAGAACCTTAAAAGGGATTGTCGCCCTTTGATGCAGCGCCGCATTCGGTAGGCACCCGCTAAACAATAGCGGCGATTTACCCAATTGCGGTCGCCAATTAAAAAAAGAGTGATTACGGTTGTTTGAGTTAAAAATTCGGAGGAAAGAATAATGGAATTAAAGCATTTAAAAGAACGATACAGCGTCAAGAAATTCGATGAAAATCAAAAGCTTGGCCCCGAACAGATTCAGTGGTTGAAAGATGCGTTTTATCTGTGTCCATCATCGTTCAATTCTCAGCCCTGGAAAATGATTATTGTGGAAAATGACGCCCGAAAAAAGGCATTGGCCGCCGCGGGCAAAGATACAAATGGAGACTGCATAAAGGAATGTTCTCACCTGCTGGTGCTGGTGCGTCGTCCCATGACCATGTCCCACGCCAAAAAAGTGATTGAAACCACGCCCATCTTTCAAAAGTTGATTGAGCGAATGAAAGTGACCACCGGTAAACTCGCCGCCTTTTTATGGGTGTATTCGAAAAAACACGGGGGTCGACACTGGACACAAAACCAGGTGTATCTGGCAACGGGATTTCTGTTGGCCGCATGCGCGTCTGCCGGAATTGGCGCTCTGCCCATGGAAGGCATCAACGCTCGTAAAATGGACAAATTGCTGAAACTCCCCGCCCACGAGCGAACAGTTTTGGCCATTGCAGTGGGAATGCCCCATGCCGACGATGCTCAGAACCCCTCCAGACTTCAGAAATCCAGGTTGCCCCTGGACGAGGTGGTGGCCACGATATAGTTAGTCACACACACCACCTTCATAGCAGGGATTTTTGGGACATCTTTTTTTTCGCCTCGTTCACGAGAATGGAGTACAACACATTACATGATACAGCTGGATTCGATAACGGTTCAACTGGGGACGCAAACCATTGTGAATCGCTTTTCTCTGGAGATTGCCAAAGGCGATAAGGTGGCCGTATATGGGGAATCCGGATCGGGCAAGAGCACTTTACTGAAAACACTGATTGGGATGCATTTGCCCGTCAACGGACGCATCGTCATGCAGGGACTGGATTTTGTGCCCGCCAATCTGCCCACCATTCGCAAAGAAGTGTTTTATCTGCCACAGGATATTTTGGCCCAGGGAGAGGAAACCGCCATGGACTATCTGAAAGCCCCCTTTGCGCTGGCGGTAAACAGGGGGGCGATGTTTCCGGAGATGCGCCTTGGCGAATTGATGGCGACGTTGCGGCTGAAAGCCGAAACGCTCACACAGCCCCTTGGTCGGCTTTCGGGGGGAGAGCGCAAACGCGTGGGCCTCTTGAGAGGGATGCTGCTGAATCGAGCCATTATTCTTGCCGATGAGCCGTCGGCAGGCGTGGATGCATCCAATCGCGACGTGATAGTGAATATGCTGTTCAGACAGAGCGATGCCACAGTGGTGGCAGTGACCCATGATGAGGAGTTCCTGAGCATGGCTGACAAAAAGGTACAGATGCACAGTCACGGAATGCCCGATGACACAACGGATGCCCATGGGCGCCCATGATATTTCCAATATAGGGTTAATCCTTGCCGCCGCGAGTTTGGCTGTGTCCGTTGTGGTGTATGCGTTCACCAAAGTGGGGCTCATCCGGGATTTGTTTATCTCGATGGGACGTATGGGGATTCAGCTGGGACTGGTGGGGCTGTATCTGACCGGACTGTTTCGCCTCAACCATCCCCTGGTGAATATTGGTTACGTTCTGTTGATGATGGGGGCCGCCAATTACTCTGTTTTGAAAAATACCGGACTGAAACAATCCATGTTTGTGTATACGTTTCCCGCCACTCTCATCAGCGTGGGGGCGGTGGGACTCTACTTTATGACACTGGTGTTTCAACCGCAGCCGCTTTACGACGCGCGCTATCTGATTCCCATCTCGGGAATGCTGCTGGGCAACAGCATGAACCGCACCATTATTACGCTGGAGCGGTTTTACAGTTCCGTGCGCAAGGACGAATCCGGCTACAGCGCACTGATTGCCATGGGCGCCACAGTCAATGAAGCTACATCCTCTAATTTGAAAACAGCGTATCGGGCGGGGCTGGGGCCGGCGCTGGCCAATCTGGCGACCATGGGCATTGTGTCATTGCCCGGGATGATGACCGGCCAGATTCTGGGTGGCAGTGACCCGTCCGTGGCCATTAAGTACCAGGTCGCGATTATATTGGCCATCTACGTAGCCACAGATTTGTCCGCGTTGCTCTGTATCACCTTCAGCAAGCGAAAAGGGTTCACCCCGTACGGATTCTTAAACCACGATATTTTCAAGGGAAAATCGTCCGCTGCCAGTGGCTCGACGTAACAATAGCGCCGGCAGATTCACTCAAGAGTATTGAAAAACCGCATTTTCATGTATATGGAAGCGATGATTACGAGACGTGTCATTGCGACAACACTGCTTTTATGGTTTCTGGGATGCGGCGGATGCGGCGGGTCGTCGGATGAGAGTTCCGGAAAAGACTTTATTGGACAGGAAGAAGTTTCGTCCCCCAAAACGGCCGCGCCCAAACGGACGCGAACTGACTTGTTTACCGTTGATTTAATTACGGACGTCGTTTTTCGTTATATGCGCGATGGTTGGACGCTGCGCAATAAATCCGATGTCACCGGTGCAAAACTGAGGGCAGGGGGCGTGAATCTGGTTTTTTCCGCCGTGGGCACCTCTCCCAAAGGCAAACCCAATCTCGATGAGGGAATTTCGATAACGCATAAACTTGTAAAAGACGCGGGAAGCGATATAGCGGTGGCCACCAGTTTTTCCGAGGTGTTGGAGAACCAGAAAAAGGGCATCGTATCGGTCATGATTCTCGTGGAAGGCGCTGGTGAACTGGAAAATGCCGATGAAGACAGACTCTACGAATTAAAACGCAAGGGCGTAACGGCCATTGGTTTGGTGGGGGGGAGAACCAATCGCCTGGCCGATGCGGCGGTCTCCGGGCTGGGCAGCAAAGGCGGCCTCACAAAGCGGGGCGGGGAGTTTGTTCAACTGCTGCGTGAGCTTGGCATCGCCGTGGACTTAACCCAGGCATCCAAAGAGGCCTTTTACGATGTGCTGGTGCGCGAGGGCATTCTGGCCATGGTCTCTCATTCTGCAGTGGATGCATTGCGACCGCATCCAAGGAACCTGGACGATTTGCAGATTCTCTCCCTTGCGCGCAGTGGGGGCGTCATGGGACTTGTTTTTAATCCGGACTTCATCATTACAACGCCCGGAACAGACGGCTCCATTGATGATGTTATCGCTCACATGGTGCACATAAAAAAACTGGGAGCCATTGATGCGCTGGCATTGGGAACCGACTTTGCGGGTATTTATCCGCCCAAAGGACTCAAAGATATTTCGTATCTTCCCGTGCTCGCAGATGCGATGCTGGATGCGGGGTTTACGTCGGATGAAATCGCAAAGGTGTTTGGCAAAAATACCGCGCGTTATTTTGAGAATATAAGCGCCCAGCAGGGAACCGCCGAAATTGCGCCCCAGCCTGTGTTGCGCCCGATTGATATTGATTGTGACACGTTCATTGGCGATGTGAGCGGTATCGCCGTTAAATCATGCGATCATCGCGTGCTCGAAGACGGCCCCTCATTCGCCGCCGGCGCCCGGCAGAAATTCCGCCTGAGGGATATGAGTCGCAAACCCGCACGACTCGAGGTGTTTGGCGTCCCCGATACCCCATGGCAGGTGGAAGCGCAGGATCTCTCTGGTAGAGTCCTTGTCAAACGCGTTATCCGCCTCGACGACACCGGCAAAGGCCAGGTTCCCCTCCCCGAAAACCGCAATGTCACACGACTCTTTTTAAATCCCGCGCGTCCCTCCATGCTGCGGGAAGTTGTGGTGTGGGGGGACTAGTAGTCCGTCTGTCGGACCGTCCATTTCAGGCAAGTATAAGTTCGAAATTCCAAATGAAGTCGGAATGGTGTAAGGTGTTGCCAACGTCGGGCACAGAAGAAAAGCCTGGCATGTTGACTTAAAAACACTGGATAGAAAAACAAGAATGTTGTTTCCACCTGATTTGCGGGACTGAGTGCCCAATGCCAGTCAGTTAAGCGAAATTTATTTGGATTCATCGCCATTTACAGCAGGTTTTCCCGGATTTCGTTTTGAATCGAACCATGCAGCATCAAGCGTTTTTGCAAACACCTTGAAGCTCTCCGGTATATCTGTTGGGGCTAAATAGATAGACGAGCTGAGTAAACTATGTGACAAGTGATGGGGGCTCACCCCATTTCTCTACTCGCTGCCGAAAGCGGCATCGAAGGACACGCCGTCGAAAGGCACCACGATGATCTTGCTGCCGTGGTTGGAGTTTGCCGGTATCTGGTTGTCCTTATCCACGTCGGCCACGGCCCATGTGATATGGGTGGGGTGACCGTTTTCCAGCACCACGCCCGGGCGCTCCATCTTGTACCACTGGTTGCAGGTGCCGTCCTCGAAGCAGAAGATCTTCTCCCATTCCCTGGGAGACCAGCCGTAGCCGTTGTCCTGCCAGTCGTGGATGCCGTCCTTCGAATACACGTGCCAGCCCACGCGGTCTCCGGACCCCGAGTAGATGACGTGGTAGGTCCCTGCGCTGTACCAGATGTGGGGATCTTCCTCCCAGTCGAAGGTGGGTTTGTTCACGCGCGGGATTGAGTCCCGTTTCGGGTAGATGGATTTGTTATCGCGGGTGGGATAGGACCACGTGGGCGTCTGCTGCACGTAGTTTCCGCACAGGGTGTCAGAAATTGCGATGTATCCATTTCGCTGCACAATCTGGAACCTGCCGTCGTGACGCTGAACGAGACTGACATTGGACTGGTAGAGCGCCAGCTTCGGTTCGCAGCTCGTCCACGGGCCGTCGAGGGAGTTCGACTTATAGATGGTGAAGGGACGGGTCTCGCTCACCACGACGGCGTAGGTCCCGTCCAGCAGCTCCAGAGCGCTGACGTTGTGCCCCTTGTGTGGCTGTGAGCCGGCGTCATTCCACACATAGTCCACGCGCTCGTAGGGCCCCAGCACCCCTTGCGCGCTAATGGCATGGTAAGCGTCAGAGCCCAGCCAACCCGGGTTGAACGAGTCGGTGATTGCGTTCCAGGTACTCATGAACATGTGGTACTTGCCGTCCTTTGCTTTGATGATTTGAGCGTCCCAGTAGTAGTATTCGGGCCCGATTCCCGCGCCGCGGGCGCTCTCTATGCCGTTGCAGAGGTCACGCGGCCGCACGCCGTCAACGCCCCAGGTTTCGGAACTCAGCGAATCGCAAGTGATGGGTCTCGGTTTGAGATAGTCCATGAACGGCCTGGGCGTCGTGTCAATTTCGATGTCCGTATCCGTGCCGGTATCCGTATCCGAGTGAGTATCTGTGTCTGAGTCGGTGTCCGAGTCAGTGTCAGAATCCGAGTCGGTATCCGAATCCGAGTCTGTGTCCGAATCCGAATCCGTATCCGTGTCGCTATCCGTATCCGTGTCGGCATCCGTATCCGTATCCGTATCGGCATCTGTGTCTGAATCCGCATCTGAGTCCGTATCCGTGTCAGAATCGCTATCCGAGTCCCCGCTTCCATTTTCGGTTTCGGTATCGCTATTTTGATTTGCCGATTCACCGCATGACGAGAGTGAGATACTCAAACTAAAAGTGGCGATATAGAAAACAAACGTTCTCAACATTTTCATATCTGTCTACCTTTCCTAATGTAAAAATAGAGGCTTTGTCTCCGTTTCCTGTCGTATAAAATCGAAAAGTGTGGACAATGCGCCTTCCTGAGTACGTGGGGGGCCGACATCAATAGCGGGGGGATTTATAAAAAAAAACCAAAAAAATAGTAACTATCGAGCGAATACACCGATGTGGCGGTGTCCTAACAAATGAGCGATCATTCTTTTTGTCTTTATGATTTCAATTCACGCCCCCATTGCGCCTTGTCCTATGAACGCAGCAACACATACACCGCCCCGGTACCCCCATCGAACGGACGCGCTGAGGTGTAGGCCAGGACTTTTTTGCCCATGGCCCCCCGGGTGAGCCACGCGCGCAGTTTTTCCTTTAGAACGGGGATATTGTTTTCTGAGCCCAGTCCCCGGCCGTGGACTATCAAAACGCATTTTTTCCCGGACTTGTACGCTTTGTTGATGAACTCTGCCACATGTTGGCGGGCCTCATCTCGCGTCATGCCGTGCAAATCCAGGTGTGCCTGAACCGAAAATTCGCCCTTGCGCAGCTTTTTTACGATGCGACGATCCAGGCCGTTAATGAACGCTTCGATGTACTCATCTGTATCGGCAATGTCGAAATGCCCTTTGCCATGAACCAGCTCATCCAGATGTCGCATGACCAGTTCGGAGTCGTCCATGGCATGAATATCGTCGCGAATCCGATGTTCTTTGGGTGCTTGTTTATGCTCAATGGGCATGGTCCCTTCCATCATTTGCGAAAGAATCAGCTTTTCTTCATCGATGGCGGGCGACACCGGTTCATTGTTTACGTTTTCTTCGCTGGGTGTCATTTCCTTCAAATCAGCCAACTCAGCTTCCTTCTCCGCAAGGGTCTGTTTTAATTTCCCGAAGGGGCGATTGGAAAAAGTCGGCGTTTTTTGAGGAGTTTGCTTTTTCTTTTTCTTCGAAGCCATGGCGTATTCGCGCTTTCGTCGTTATCAAACTGATTGCCTGCATATAGTACTGCGGAAATCCAGATTACAATAAAGCAAATGGCGACGAGCGCCAACCATCGGTAGGATAGCAGTGCAGATAAAAGCAGCGTGGCGTTTACACTGATGGCCTTGGCGGTGCGGTGTATGAAAATATCCGCAAATGCTTTTGCCCTGTATCTGGATTCTGAAGGCAGCAGGACATACAGACTTTCTCGTGCCGACTGGTTGATGGAATAGTTGAGTCCATTGTCAAACACACATAAGAGGGCTCCCATCGCGAGTATCGGTGCGATTAAAAACGCCCCGGAACCCATCAAAAGCAATGCTGGCAGAAACAGCAACGCCCGGGTGACTCCCAGCCGTGTCATGACCACTCCTGTGAGCAGCAGCTGCACCGAGAGAGATACGATATTTACGATCATGTACACTGTGGAAAAACAGGCGCCGATGTCCGCGCCATCCAATGTTGTTGCTACAACAGATGTAAATTGGAAATCCACCAGCGAGGAAACGATTTCGTAACTTCCCACAATCAGGGCGATGGCCATAATGTATTTGGAACGGATGAGTCTCGAAACGGGCAGAGGCGTTTCAGGAGATGGGGGTGCAAGGGAATGTTCGCTGTGGACAACGGCAGATGGGCTGAATCGCGACGCTATCTGTGCCAGCAGCGCAATGACAACTGTAATTCCGGAGCCGACAAACAGCCATTTGGAAATACTCATATGCAGCAGCAGCCCTCGGGTGACGGTTGCTCCGAAAGCCCCCCCCAGTACGCCGCCAAACACAATCATGCCGTAAAGCCGTTTCACCTGGTCTTTGCTCACCGAATCGTTGAGAAACGCGAAGAATGCGCCTACCATGACCATATTGAAAAGGTCACCAAAAACGTAAAACGCCCACACAAACGATACACTTTGTGTGGCAAAAAAGGCCAATGCAACCGCAATCGTCAACATCAAACCGGACATCATTGCAATGAGATGGCTTTTACGGTACGCGCGTGCCACTGCAACAAACAGTACCATTGCAACAAATGCCACAATCATGTTGATATTTTTGGCCAGCAATTCACTTTGCGCCGCTGTGAATGTGTAATCCAGAAAACGAAGCGGATGTGCATCGTAGTATTCAACAAAAATCGATTTCTTTAGTGGTTTTAAAATCCAGAAAACCCCGATAATGCAAAAAAGTTGCAGGCTCATCAGTAGTGCGAATGGCCATTCCGATTTGCTGGGGTATATATATTGAATATTTCTTCTAAACATAGATGTGAAGTGTATCAGAATTGGTTTACGAATCGAAAAAAGGGTCCGTTGGTAAATGCATTTATCCATATTACATATTTGTTGTAAAAATGAATCGTGAAGTGGACATGCAAATGGCATAGTGTTACTATTTCTTCACACTGTTTACGATTTAATGTTTTCCGAAATTACTAAAATCCTTTGGGGGGTATAAATGGATAGCGGTGACATTCCGGAAAATGTGTTGAAACACGGGCGAAATGACTCCAGTCAGCAGGTGTTTTCATCTTCTGGAGCTCTGATTAAACAGAAGCCGATCAACGTTGATTTTTCCAGACTGGAAAAGATGGAAACTATCAGCAAAATAGCCGGCGGAGTGGCTCACGATTTAAATAATTTTCTTGCACCCATTATCAGCTATGCGGAGCTCGCCATCGACGATTTAAGTGAGGATGAAGTTCTGTACTACGATATGGAACAAATCCTTGAGGCTGCGCGCTACGCTCACGGCCTGGCACGGCAACTGCTGGCGTTTTGTCGGGAACAAAAGCCAACTTATTCGGTTATCAATTTAAATAAATCGGTGAAAGGCGCAAAAAAAATGCTGCGGCGTTTGTTGCGTGAAAATATTATATTGGATTTTCGTTTTGACCCCAATCTGGAGAGTATCGTTGCCGACATTTCCAGCATCGATCAGATTCTGATAAATATGACAGTTAATGCTCAGGATGCGATGCCTATGGGCGGAAGATACGTGATTGAGACGTCCAACGTGATTCTTGACGACATGTTCGTTCGGCGTAATCCGTTCGCCAAACCCGGGGACTATGTGATGATTTCGTTTTCTGACAACGGTCACGGGATGTCCGAGGAGGTGAGGAAGCGCATTTTCGAACGTGGGTTTTCCACAAAAAAGGGCGCAGGTACTGGGTTTGGTTTGGCGACGGTGCAGTCCGTTGTGGAGTCACAGGGAGGATTTATTCAGGTCATCAGCGACCTGGGGCAGGGCACCTGTTTTAAAATTTTTCTGCCACCGGCCAGACACCCGATAAACAGTATTCTGGTGGATGACGAACATGAGATTGTAAAAGGCAATGGCGAGTGGATTCTGATTGTGGATGACGAAATTCCCGTTCGCCGTCTGAGTACGCGCATCCTCGATAAATACGGCTACCATGTTTTGGAGGCGTCTTCGGGAGAAGAAGCGCTGGAAATACTTTTTAAAAAGAAAGGGAAAGTGGATTTGGCGGTTATCGATTTGGTGATGCCGCAAATGGATGGTTTGCAGGTGCAACACGAAATTCGGCAACATTTTCCTCATGTCAAAACACTGATAATGTCGGCCTATGAGCCCGAGCATGTCCAGCATTATTACTTTGTTCGCGAAAAACAGGAAATACTTCAGAAGCCGTTCACAGTGGGGGCGTTGGCCAGAACAGTACAGCAGGTCCTGTCAGACGATTAATCATTAACGGTTCGGGCTGGCGCCTTAACCCTTCGATTTTAATTTGTACAAAGAAACGTTATTTTCCCGCAGAATTCGTTCGTATTTATTTGATTCGCGAAGCAACTCAAGGAATTCCTTTTGCTCTTTGATTTTTTTAGCGTTTCCTCTGCGGCGACGTACATCCAAATCCAGCAATATGCCGTATTCGGGTTTTTTGAATCGGTATCCCTTCAATTTGGTGCTCCATATTCGGTGACGTGCTGCAAAATGTGGGACAAGGTGTTCGGATGCGAGAACCGATGCATCAGGGGGAATCATTTTTTTGATTTTTTGGACCGTTTGCGCAGTGGCGCGCTGGTTTTTATCCGGGTCTCGTATCAGATTTTCGTATCCCACTTTAAATGAGGGATTGGGCCAGAAGATCCCGTAGGCGGCGGACATGGCAAATGCAGAAAACAGCATTCCCATCACCAATGCACTGCGAAGTTTCTCTGCATTCAGTTTAAGTGCCGATGCTATCTTACCATTGGATATGGATGCCAGCACCGCGGGCACTGCGACAAATAACAGCGGCGCCAGCCAGGTGGAATACTGCATTGATATGCTGTACTGCCGGCTTCTGGAGCTTAGTAATATCATTGACAATCCAAACACATACAGGATGAAATATCTGCCTCTTAAAAACGGCAGACCGAGAAGCGGCACTATCAGCTGCAGGAGATACACCACTTTGTCTTCCTGGAGCATATATCGAAACATATACATTGGATTGGTCACCGCGCTGAGGATGATGCTGGTGGGGACCGAATGATCTCCGATGAAAAAGGCCTTGAACGTGTTGTCGTAGGAAACGGCTTTGGAGACTGCCGTCACATAGATAACCGCACCGTAAAGGACCGCTGTCGCAATCGCGGTCAGCGCAACACGTTTGGGTTTTCCGGTGAAGAATGCGTACATCCCGATACACAGCGCGATTGCAACCATATCCTCACGACAGAGCATAAGCAGGCACAGAGAAACAAAAAAGCGTCGCATCGCGCCGGTTTCGAGGAAATAGATGCTCCACAGAATGAACGGTCCCGCCAGGATTAAGGAATGGAGTTCGTAAATAGCTGGACCGTGAAATATGGGGTGCAGCAGATATATGATGGCGAGCGCTGCTCCCAGCCAGGGATTGCGTCCCTGATGGGTTGCCAGCAAAAACAGCGGGATGACGCCACTGGCAATCCACGCACACTGAAATGTCAGTAGCACTTCCGCCTCTGCCCCTGGCCAAAGAAGCAGCAGCGGTGATATTAAGATGAGAATGGGATCGAAGTGACGTGCCGCGTGGGTGCCCTCTGGAACCAGCGAACATCCCAGTGGATTACCGTGGAGACTATGCCAGACACTGTTGATATAGAGTCCAAAATCCCAGCCTCGCGTCCCCAGATGCTCGTGATGTTGCAGTCCAAGGTGGGAAAGGAAAACGACCCATGAAATTGTTGCGGCTGCAACGACGAGCACAGGGAACAGACGTTTTTTTTTTTCGCCCGGGGCGAGTGCTGCTGCGAGAAATGGAATCTCGTACGCCACGAACGTCGCGATGATGCCCGCCCCGGCGCAGAGCAGCATCGTAAAAAAAGGAGCCTCTTTGGCCAGTGGATGCACGCCTGCATAGAAAACAAAGGGAAAGATGAGCAATCCGATGCCAAACCGATTTATCTTTTTACAAAACGCAGTAAACGTCGTCTCGCCCCGTTTTGCATAGCGTCTGTATGCGGCAAAACAGAGCGCGAAAAAAAACAAAGACGAAATCGAAGCATAAAACGCCACCTCTGACTGAAATTCGAAATTGTTTTCGAAAAGGAGTTGCTGTTGGCTCAAATGCGTGAGTTGCCAGATGATGAGACCAGGCAGTGCGCCGATGAGTACAGTCCAGAGAAACGGACGAAAGCGTGCCACCAGTTCATCTGAAATCTGAATGTTTGAAATTTTTTTGAAATAGTTTTTAAGCACAAACAAGCTCCATTTTATAAAGGCTCCTGGTTTCGCAACGACGGACCGACAAACGGATGTGCCGGCAAAGGGTTTTTTCTTCTTTAAAATCAATAACAGTTCAATAAATGGTTTGCATCTAAAATTAATACAGTATCCGTTTTTTTTTTTTTTTTGCCGTGGCAGAGGGGCTATTACCATACCATGCAGGGACATAGCCCTGGACATCTGTCATTTTTGAGTTTTAGGTCCAGGCAAATCTGGTACGGAAAAATACCACTGGTAGATGATATTTTGTGCGGAACAGATCGCATGAACAAGTTTGTACTGACGAGGACTGCTGTCAAACATCTTGAAACCTCGCGCTGGCAGATGCATATCCTCTGCTGTGTCACTGCAAAATTTTGATGACACTCCATCTTCTCGACCAAATGAACGACTTTTTCGACCGGATGGTCGTTTTTTTTTAACGACAGCGCAATTTCTGTCCTGCTGAAATTCAGATGGCGCGAAATGCTTTGGATTTTGGCCTCTGGCATGCTTCTCGAATTGAGTCCGCTGCGCTGCGACGGATGCAGCCTCGCAATTTCACTGGAGGTATGCTCATGAAAAATTATCAAATAATAATGGGGGTTTTTATGATGTTATGGCTGTTATCTGCCGGGTGTTCCGACGACAAAAAGGCGTCCCCCGCAGATACCACCATGGGCACCGGAGATACAACATCTGATTCATTATCGGATACTGCGGATTCCAGTTCGACAGATACGGTATCTGATACGACCGATAGCGCCACCGAGTCCACGACACCGGGGTTCACACTCGTGAGTATTTTGCCGGCTGCGGTGAACATTGGTGTACCTCAATCCATCACCTTGCAGGGCACTGGATTTCAAGCGGGAATGACCGTGTCACTCGTTTTGGGGGAAACCGTTTTTGAATTGGGTGGGGCCACGGTCGATTCGGTGGAATCGGCGTCGGTGACCATTCCCGCAGGCGCTGCCATCAGTCAGGGATTGTACAATGTGGTATTGACGTTGCCGGATACCACAACCGCCACACTGACCGGGGCGCTTACCATCTCCACATTGCCACCGCCGGAAGTCAGCCAGGTGGAACCGGCGCTGGCATGGATGGGGCTCGCCGATGACGGTGTCATCTCCGATAAAACAATTCAAATCAGCGGAGCGAATTTTGTAAATACGCCCTGGGTGATTCTGGTGAGTGTGGATAATCCCGATACGTCTTATCCCGCATCTGAAGTGAATTTCATGGATGAAAACACACTCGTCGCCACCATTCCCTCTGAAACCGCCGCGATTCCTGCGGGCGATTATCATGTGTGGGTGACCAATCCGGATAGGCTGGCCGGCCAATGGATGCTTTCGGATGGTATCACTCCAGGCGTTTTTGAAATCACCGCCAGTGCACCACCGCAGATTTCCAGCATTGATCCCGTGCAGAATCCCTTCAACGAGGTATGCGCACCGTTTACCGTAACTGGTCTGCACTTCAATCCGTTATCGACCCTTTCGCTGCTGACTGCGGATGGCGAAATAGCGTTGAGTGTGACCAGCGCGACAGAAACACAGATTGTTGCCACCATCCCCGCCGATACACTCGAACTGGGACTCTATCCCGTTTTGGTGGTGAATCCGGACGGTCAATCCGATACATTTTATGCGTTTGAAGCCAAAAGCCCCACGGACGGTCATTTTACCGGTAATTTTGAGCAGCCGGCATCTGCGTTGAACGTGGCCAGAGAACGTCATGCGGTCACCTTTGGATTTGACATGAACGGCGGCACCTGGCTGTATGCGGCCGGCGGTCTGGATGCACAAAACGGTGTGTTGGGAAATGTCGAGGCTGCCGCGGTCAACATTTACGGCAACGTCGGCGAATGGCGGTTGCTGGAGCAATGGCAGGATGTGGCAAACCCGCGTGTGGAAAACAGCTTCATGACCCAAAGAAGTGGACACGCCATGGTCCGTATTCAAAATCGGTTATTTGCCATCGGTGGCAACACCTGGGATACCAGCAGCGTGTTGAATGCACAAAACGCGGCATTGGACACCATCGAGACAGCAACCATTCTTGGCGAAGAGACGCGGGTGAGCGCTGCAGTTCCCACTCGCACCGCTGATGGCGCATTGCCCACAGGCACATGGTACTATCGCATTTCTGCTGTTGGCCCATCTGGCGAAGGGTTGCCATCCAACGAAGTTCAGTTGCTCAACAGCGGTGGGGCATTACAGGTGTGTTTTGAGACGTTGGCCAATGTGGCGTCGTACAATGTATATCGTTCCGTTGCGGCGGACGGACGTCATGGGTCGACCCGGTGGATAACGTCGGTGACTGCAGAAGAAGGCGCCACCCAATGCGTTACCGATGACGGGAGCATTGCACCCGCTCCGGGATTCGTTTCCGCAGAAACCAACGCTGGCGGTACACTGGCGGCAGGTGTGTGGATTTATCGGGTTTCAAGCGTCGTCGATGGCGTGGAATCGGTGGCGGGATATCGGACACCCGTGTCTGTTGATGCGGAGAATGCGACAGTTGCGTTGCGTTGGTCTCCGGTGGTGGGCGCCACATATAACGTGTATCGCACCAATGCCGCCGCTGCTTCGGTGGCCGGAGACGAAGAGACATACCTCGTGGCCGAGGGATTGACAGCTGTGTCGTGGGTGGATGACGGCAGCAACCTGGGCAATGAACTTATCGCAGCACAAAATGGCGTTGCGCCGTTGCCTGTTGGCTCGCTCTCCAGTTGGCAAACGCTTGCCACCACGTTGAGTACACCACGAGAAGGGGCCGCCGCTGCCGTCGTGGCCACGCAATCCGGTACTCATATTGTTGTCGCAGGTGGTCGATCGGATGGTGGTCCCGACAATTACCTTAGCAGTGTGGAAATACTGACCGTTCAGACGGATGGATCATTGACGCCCCCCACTGTGTTTACCGAATCGCTACAAACAGCAAGGGCGTTCCTGAATCTCGCCTCTTCTCAGGGCATGGGAACCAGTCCATTGAACGCGGAGCCCATCGCCGCCCCGGCAGGCAGTCACATCGTGCTTTTCGCAGTCGCCGGTGATGAATCGTTCTCGTCACCCGCACCCAACGATGGCTTAATGACAATCGAAGCCGCCATCCTTGATGCGGACACACTCACACTGGGGGCATGGACAACACAGAACGCCGATCTTTCCGCGGGGCGCACCACATACGCCGGCGGCGCAGCTGTGGTTGACAATTATCTCTATGCATTACCCGGTGTCGACAATGAACAGGATGGCGTCGACACCGACGGAACTGATTTTGAGCCCGTGCCGCTCACGTCTTTAAGCACCCGTTTCGAAATCGTGGCGTCCGAGCCCATTAGCGCCCCCAGTGCGGATTTTCTTACCGGTTTCATGTCGTCCAACGGTGGATTTGTTGTTCCCAGATCGTATTACGGCACTGCACGTGTAAACTCACACATTTACATCATCGGCGGTAACGACGGCGCCGGTCCCGTGGATTCCATCGAGAAAATTTCACAGTAAACGGTGACACCGCGCGTCTGCGCCTCCCTTTGAATACATTCCAGCGTATCCTTCCCAATTCTCCAGTTAAGCGGTTTTTTTTAACAACATTGAATACAGCCGGTGTGACTTCTGTGTTTCCAGAACCTCAAATCCATTTTGTTCAATCGTGGCTCTCGTTTCTTCCACCTGCGGGAGGGACACGTGTCCAAGAGGCTCGGCAACATAAAAGACACCGCCGGGTTTAACTGTGTTTGAGATTTGTTTTATCAGATGGGCGGGATTGCTCGCTTCGTGCACCATGGCGATGGCGAGCGCCACATCCACTTTCGTACTCAAATCGTCGGCCCGCAAATTATCCGTTGTACACATCCTGGTTTCGATACGATGCATGACGCCCGCTTTTTTAGCGCGTTTGGTCAACCGGGTAAGCATTGGCTCCTGACAGTCAATACACACCACTTTTCCAGAATCTCCCGTCAGCCGCGCCGCGGGAAGGCTGAAAAAACCCATGGCGCATCCCACGTCCATCACTGTCATCCCATCCCGTACAAATGATTTGAGAATGACATCCGGATTCTGGAACAACTTTCGTACCGGACTTGCCAGCAGATAGCCCACCCAAACAGGACAAACTTGACTCATGACTTTTCTCCTTTTCTGTATTTTTTGCGTCTCAAAAAAAATGAACCGTGTTTCACTTACTGAATATGAACCATGGTTCACTTTTTGGTCAAGGAAAAAGTGAACTTTGGTTCATCTTTTAAAAAAAATGTGTAGAATGATCTGGCAGAGCAGAAAGGCAAAGCACAGGTTATTAATGATGACAGATTCCGATAAAACAATTGATTCTCCAAAGCAGAAGCGGTCAATGGCAACGCGACATCGCATTTTGGCAGCAGGACTAGAGCTGTTCGCGAAGGATGGGTATCACCATACCAGCTCAAAAAAGATCGCCGCCGCCGCCGGTGTGGCCACGGGAACTTTTTATAATCATTTTAAGGATAAGAAAGCGCTGCTTTTGGCGCTGCATCGGGATCACGTGATTGCGGTGCACGAAGAAATTGAACGCTTTTTTAACCAGTCAGCGTCAATTGCATCGCCTCCGGACAGTCGCCAGATGATGCGGGAACTGGTTGAGTTGATATTGCGAACGCACCAGTTTGGGCCTGAGCTGCATAGAGAACTGCATATCCTGTCGTTCACCGATGATGACTTTGCCACATCCATGCGAAAAGAGCGCGAGAATTCCCATGGTAAATTGCGACAGGCCCTTTTGCCATTCCGGAATAGAATTCGCGTCGACGATTTTGAAACAGCCAATTTGCTTGTGGGGATGGTGGTGGAAACGGTGGTTCATTCCATTGTCATGGGGATATCACCACTTGATGCCGACCGCTTATTGCCCGCCCTCACCGACATGCTGCACCGTTACCTTTTCAATTAATGTGTCGGGGTCTGATTTCCGAGGTTGGAATACGTTGTTTTGAATGGGAAATGCTGGTACATTGCCGCCTTCAAATTTTGTTTGAGAAGGGAATGATATCCGGAAATGGGCAAAACCTACACTGAAATAAATGAGAAAATAGCCGCCGGCAAGGCCGTGGTACTGACGGCGGAAGAGATAATTGACTACGTAGATAAAAAAGGGCTCGACGCCGCGGCAAAAGAGGTGGATGTGGTCACAACGGCGACGTTTGGCCCCATGTGCTCATCGGGTTGTTTTTTGAATTTTGGCCATTCCAAACCGAAAATTCGCATCTCTGAGGCCTGGATTTCAGATGTTCCCGCATATTGCGGAATTGCGGCAGTCGATGTGTATCTGGGCGCCACGCAATTGCGCCACAACGATCCTGCCAATATGTATTACCCCGGGGAGTTTCGCTACGGCGGTGGTCACGTGATTGAAGAGCTGGTGGCCGGTAAAAAACTGCAGCTGTTCGGATTGTCCTACGGAACAGATGATTATCCCCTTAGAGAAATCCGCACCATGTTCGATATCAATGATCTGAATCAGGCCATTATGACCAATCCGCGCAATTGCTATCAGAACTATAATATTGCCGTGAATGCATCGGACAAGCGCATCTACACGTATCTTGGCATCCTCGAACCCAGAATGCGCAACATGACATACTGTTCCGCCGGGCAGCTGTCCCCATTGCTGAATGACCCGTTTTACGAAACCATTGGAATAGGGACCAGTGTATGGCTCGCGGGGGCCAGGGGCATCGTGTATGCGGAAGGAACGCAGCATGCGTCAAATGTGATGCGTGGCGACAATGGCGTACCGGAGGAGGGCGCCGGTACATTGGGATTGTCAGGAAACATGAAGGAGATGATTCCGGAATTTGTGCGTGGTGTTTCGATGAAGGGATACGGAGTATCGCTATCGCTGGGGGTGGGAATACCCATTCCCATTTTAAATGCGCAGATTCTAAAACGCACAACCGTTCGCGACCGGGAAATCTGGGGCAAAGTGACCGACTATTCCCACGACTATCCGGAAAAAACCGGGCGGATTCTCGCGCGCTACAATTATGAACAGCTGCGCACCGGGCAGGTGGAGTTAAATGGCCGCAAAGTTGCCGTTAGCAGTATGTCGTCCTATCACAAGGCATTGCAGGTGGCAGAGCTGTTGAAAGCGGAGATTCAAAGCGGAAAATTCATGTTGTCGGCGCCATCGCAAAAACTGCCGCCGAATCAAAGCATGAAAGGCCTCGAACGCAACAACGGAGGTCAAAAATGAATGTATCCAAAAAGGCTTATTTGCATTTTCCCAAAGAAATGACCGACAAGCCGTTTATTTCAACACTCTCAAGGGATTTCGATTTGTCGGTGAACATATTTCGCGCCATGGTCACACCGGGACAGGGAGGCTATCTCTCCATCGAAGTGTCTGGTGAGGAAAGCAATGTGGAGCGGAGTTTTGAATATTTAAAAACGCATCTGGTGGAAATCCACGTGGGTGACGTGGGGTTGATGTGGAACGAAGAGACCTGTACTCACTGCACCAATTGCACCGTACATTGCCCCCCGGGCGCGCTGCATGTGGCAGATTGGAAAACCCGGCGTGTGTCATTTGATGAGTCCAAATGCATTGAGTGCCTGGCGTGTTTGAGTCACTGCCCCTATGGCGTCTGCTCCTCCATATATTGACAATGACTTTTACGATGGATGCTTTCCATGCGCACGTTTCGACGGTTTTCATATAAAGATACCAATCTCAGAGTTGCCTGTGATCTGTTTGAACCGCTGATAGATGAAGTGGTCAATCAACGCAAGATGCTCGAAAAATACATTCGCGAACATGGCGCTTTTCGTGAATCGCTGAGCCCAATAGCGGTATTGGAAAATGCGCCCGATGTTGTGACGCGGATGGCCGCCGCCGCGCAACAGACAGGCGTGGGTCCCATGGCAGCGGTGGCCGGAACATTGGCGCAGATGGGCGTTGAAAGAGCACTGTATCTGGGCGCCACCGAATCAATCGTTGAAAATGGGGGGGATATGTACATTGCAGCCGCCTCCCCTGTTACCATTGGGATTCACAGTGGGGATGAAAAGTTTGGAGATGCCCTGGCATTCCGGGTGCCTCCGTCTCGCGTGGCCATTTGTTCATCGTCCAGTAAAATGGGCCATTCATTGAGTTTTGGAAAATGCAGTCTGGCGACAGTTGTTTCCTCAAATGCATCTTTGGCAGATGCGGCAGCCACCCTCCTTGGGAATATTGTTCAATCTGCCGATGACCTGGCTTCCGCGGTTGCGCGGGTTGGCGCCATTGATGGTGTGGACGGTGTGATGGCTATCATGGATGGTCAGATTGGCCTAAAGGGGAGTCTTCCTGAAATTGTCCGAAATGCGGACTGTGCGACCGATGGTAAAATAACCCGGGACAGACACTCGCTTCATTGGTTGATAGAAAATTGATTTAACCCACATCACGTGAAAATTATTTTGGTATAGTCGTTTTGTCTGGATATTTCCATTATGCGCGGCTGCTGATGAATCCAGCAGCCGCGTGCCGTACCTCCAGGTTGAAACATAAACTTTTTTGGGGTGGAATCGTTACACAGTGTGAATTCCGGACCGGATAAATCGGTGCGCCGAGATTTATGTGTCGCTGGTAGTCCGTCATCGAAGGAGAGGAGCATGAAAAGTATCTTTTTTATGTTGGCGCTCGCTCTGATTTTTTGGAATTTCACTGCCTGCAACAGTGATTCAAAAAAAAACGATAATGGGGATACTGGGACCAGTCCGGAGGACAACAACCCATTTCGGCCAATTGAGCTGGAGAATATGGCGAGGGCGCTGGCAATAGCGGTTGAGGGGAAAGGAAATCCCGAGAAGGCGTCTATCGCTGTCGTAGCGAATCTACAGTCGGATTTCTGGCATCCCAATCAGATAGGTATCAGTGCAGCGTCCGGCGAGATTGGTTGCATCGCCATTTTTGATGCGCCATTGAATGGCGAGTTGAGCGAGCAATTGGCGATTTTGCAGAATCGAATTGATAACAAGTATACTGGAATGGCGGTGTCTCCAATCGATCCGGCAGGGGGTGAGCCCACATTGGCTGAGGCGGAAGCGCAAGGCATTAGTGTGATTACGTTTGATTCCGAGGCTGTGGCCAACAGTGTTCGCAAGCTGTATCTGGGTACCATTAATCGCGATGCAGGTCGGCAGGCGGGGATGAAGATGGCCCAGTTGCTGGGAAGCACTGGCAAAGTGGCCGCTTTTGCCGGAATATTCACCGATGAAAACAACGCATCCGAGCGATACGTCGGTATCCAGGAAGCGCTTGCCACCACGAATGTTGAGTTGCTCCCACCGTATGCGGATGATGCGGGTAAGGCGGTGGCCAGACAGAATGTGGAATTGGCCATATCTCAACATCCAGACCTTACAGGAATCATTACTATCTGGTCGTATAATGGTCCAGAGGCGGCCAGAGCAGTTGAAGCGCTGGGAAAGACGGGGCAGATAAAAATTGTGGCATTTGACCTTGAGCCCGATACAATTTATCACCTGGATGCAGGTGTTATCAATGCGGCGGTTGTTCAACGGCCATACTGGATGGGGTACCGGAGTGTTTACATTCTCTATGCAATGAACGTTTTAGGGGCGGATGCGACGCGAACCCTGTTGGCGCCATGGTTTGAGGAAAGCGGCAATTTTATTATCAATACTGGAACTGATGTAATAACCGGGGAAAATCTCGATGTTTATCGCGATTATCTTCAAAGTTTGGGAATAAGCAGTTCATAGTAAACGCGTTTTTGTCGGTCCTCACCGGATGGCGATATCGAGATTCAGTTTAACCGCAGTGTACATCATCCTTCTTATTTAAGAAACCATCAATTCCAATTACATACCCGATGATTGTCCAGTTTGTAATTTTACTGATGTCATAAAAAGACCATGTGGGTAAAAAATCCATCATCAAAATGCTGATTTAATGATATATATTGAGTAATGATCGTAACTGACATCTGTTGCGAAGATGGAAAACGTGTAAGTATTTTGAAATCGGCATCCCGTTATGTGAAAAAATGAATATTGCTGAACATCGGTGTTTACCGCTCATATCCTTTTTCATCATTTTCCTGACCACTGCATGCGGCCGGATTGGATTTGAAGTTCGGGGAACAGACAGCGACGGCCCCACCGATGATACCCAACCCGATGACACGTTCGGGAACGACACGCTTTCAGATTCAGTCATTTTCTCTGATGAGACAGACAACAATCAATTGGACTCCGTGTCCGACAGTGAGTCCGTTTCTGATTCGGATGACGATAGCGCCTTCGCGTCGGATACGGATAATGGTTCAGAAACAGCTTCCGATTCTGATTCCGACACTGGGACCGAGTTCGATTCCAGCACGGAAACCGATACAACCGTGCCTTGTCCCGTCCTCCCCTTCGGGAGGGTTATTTTGTCGGATACTGATATTGCCGACTTTGTTCACTTCGGTGAATCCAGTTTTGATTTGGCCGCTGTGACGGGACAATCGTTTGACAGCGCCTGGCGAGTCACAACCCAAACTGTGTCCGGACCGGTGGTGACGGAACAACTTTATCACGATATTCCCACAACAATCGATGCTGGGGATCACATGGTGGTGGAATTCTGGGCGCGCTGTATTTCATCGGCGTCGGGGGATTGCCACGTGGGAATGCTGCTGGAGCAGGGCGGCACGCCCTGGACCAGTCTGGTGGAATATTTTTCATTTGTGGGCACGGACTGGACATTTTTTCAGGTTCCCGTGGTGGCCGAAGCAACATTCGCTGCCGGCGCCACCCATGAAACCTTCAGATTGGGATACAGCGACCAGGTTGTCGAAATATATCCATCTCAAATCGTTAGTTACGGCGCCATTGATACATCGGCCCGTCCGGAGTGTTTGCCCGACAACACCCTGCTGCAGACCGAGGTGGCGCTGATCAGCGAGCCACCCACAACGGCCACGGTGGATATCCGCTACGAATATTTCTTTGAAGTGAACGGTCAACCCAAACCGGTTGCCACGGCGACAGGATTGCCGGCATGGCTCACGTTGAACAATGAGCGTCGAGGCATTACCGGAATCCCTGGATATGAGGATGTGGGAACCACATCGCCAATCACGTTGCAGGTGGCCAGTGAAAACGGCGTGGATTCACAACAGTTTCAGATTGTGGTATCTGTCCATCCCGGTCTGGTGGGACACTGGCCTCTGGATGAAACAGGGGGGACTGTGGCCACAGATGTTTCGGGAAACGGACGACATGGCATCGTGATGGGTGATGTGTCCTGGCAACCATCGGATGGATATTACGACGGCGCGATACGTTTCAATAGCTACAGCGGCGTCTACGATTATGTATTGCTGCCGTCTGATGGCCTGATGGACAATATCCAATATAGGTCGCACACCCTGGCGGCCTGGGTGCGCATGGAGAGTATTCCTTCTGGTGTGGATGGTTCCGACAATGATTTTGGATACGGTATCCTCATCAAACACGGGTACCATACAGGCCTGTGGTACAATGCGCTTAGGGAATTTCATGCCACACTGAATTTTACGGATGCATTATATGATCCCGCTCTGGAAGTTACCGATTCGAATGTGTATCACCATGTGGTGGCGCGATATGACTTTGATAATAATGAATTCATGCTCTTCGTCGATGGGACGCCCGCCGGGACCGCGTGGTTGTCCGGCACCGAAACAGCCAATGATTTTGGCGCCACTCAATGGCGAATCGGCATTGCCGATCCCAGTGCTTCCACATATGCGTGGCCGAGTGACATGAGTGCCGATGACGTTCGCATTTACAATCGCGCACTGACATTTTGGGAAATCATGTCATTGGCAGATGTCAATCCAAACGATTTGGATTAACGTGGCTGTGAAAAGGGGACTGTCGGGAGGTCGAGTAAGCCGAGGACGCTGATGCGCAGCCGGTTACCCACGTTCAGTCCCCGGCGAGGGTGAAACCCCACCAGTCCTCAGGGTGTATGGAGAAAAAGGCAGTGACCGCATGAAAAAAAACAGAAACTATATTCTCATTGCAGATGAGGGGGTTTCCAGGGAAATCAGCTATCAATTTCGAACATTTTTACAAAAGCAAGGCTATGTACATCGTGCCACATGTATGATTGCCACTGAACATTCAGGAATGCCGGATGGCCAGATTATTCGCCAGCTTCTCAATCCAGGGACAATATTCTTAACTACTGACAGACCGCTGCATAACACCGTGCTGTCACGCTCGCTCACCTCGTACTATGTAAGCCATGATGGCCATTTCATCAGCGCAAAACTCAAGGGTATTCGCACACTCCCCCAAAATCCCCGCTGTGCATCCGTTCTCCCTGAAAATCATCTCTACCACGCGCCTCCGCCCAATATCCGCGCGTATCTCCTGCCATTGTCTGAACGATCGCTCAAAAAACTTCGCACGAAACGTCGGCGAATCCGCAATCACTTTGACGGCGACGCTCATATCGAGACGCTTGCTGTTACGGTTTCCTGGAAAGCTATTGGCTCAAAAACGCTCATCGGCTTGAGGCTTAGAATAACTTCAAATTCAGGAATCCCGGCGCTTGACGCCAGTGAACTCTATGTCCTGGAAAACATTCTCCCCGTCCATAGAAATCAGGTCGCCGTCAACTATGCCTTAATGCTCCCCATTCAGCTTATGCTGCATGGCATCACGACCCGTATTTATTACGATGCGCCAACAATGGCTTCACCGACAGAGATATTTCATCAGAGCGAGATTACGCCCGGTTTCAAGCTGTTTACAGAACTTTCACGTGTATTTTCCCATGTTGAGTTTTGTCCTTCCGTCAAAGGCCGTTTCATCGAACCGCTGCGAAAAAAACTGATGCAGCTGGTTGCAGCAAACTCAAACGAGATTGTTGAAGGAAATATTGAAGAAATTGAGCGCAACGTTTTCAAAACGCGGAAATGAATCGGATTGCCTGGATGGCTTGATATCCCATCCGCGGTTTCATTTTTTGGTTTTTGGGTGAAGATACACAGATGTTATCTGATTTATATATGAGCTTATTATGACATATCGTCCTGGTTTACTCGTCGGATGAGGCATCTTGAAAAAAGAGGTTCTGTATCTGATGCAAAAGAACAATTGGCGTCAAAAAACCAGCTTTGCCTGTTCGTCTCTGCATGCGACTGCGACTCTGGACAAATTATCGGCGGCACTAAAAAAAATGCTCGAAAAAGCGCCCGAAAGGACCATTGTATGTACGGCGCATGTCATCCGCTCATCGATCAAATGATTACAGTGTATGGCGCGCAACCAATGCCTGCGTAAAACTGTATTGAAATGCTGTTGGGTAAAAAGACGTTCACCGGTGAATTACAGAGGAGCCTTCTTTTTGTTGTAAGACTGGGCCCAACGATGGGATTTCGTTACCGAAGATGTATTTGGAAAGGGCCCTAATGCCACAGAAGAAATCCTGCGGACCGCCCATGATCATTTTCTGTGCCTCAAAACACCGTGCTCCGGGGATTTTACCAGCGAGGCGGAATCGTTGTCCAGGCGGTTTAACATGGCACTGGCATGGCGCGACGTATCACTTAATATTCTGGAGATGCAGTTGAAGCAATTGGTCGACGCACAGTGTTGAATAGCAGATTCGGAAAAACGGTGTCATCGTCCCCCACAACGCCGCGCGATTATGTGGCTCGTCTGGTGATTGTTTTATTTGGCGCAAATTCAACCCCTTTTGGACGATCCATGAACACTGTATTTTGAATTGAGCTGGGCGATGGAGAGAGGCTTTCATTTTATCGCCGGCAGGAACGCGCTCCCCGGTCCCTTTTTAAAAATCCTGTCACTGAATAAATCCATGTGGCGCGATCGATGAAGACAGAAAAGGGGTGGGGAACGAAAAACAGATTTAAGGAGCAATGAAAGGGGTTAAAACCAATGAACTTTAAATGGCGTCCTTTTGTCAGCTGGACAATCATAACGATGTTGGGATGTTTCCTGTGCATGTGCGGTGAAACCTCGGATACTGGTGACAATGACAGCAGCACTGCCGATGGAGATTCAGATGGGGATTCCGACAGTGATAGCGATACGGATGGGGACTCTGACGGCGATTCCGATGCGGATGGGGACAGTGATTCCGACGGCGATTCCGATGGAGATAGTGACAGCGACGGGGATTCGGATGGCGACAGTGACAGCGATAGCGATAGCGATACAGATGGCGACAGCGATGCAGATGGCGATTCGGATGGCGATGGCGATACTGAAAGCGAAACGGAAACGGAGACAGATACCGGATCCGATGGTTACACTTTGGCGCCCGTCACGGATTATTCGGCGACGGGGCCTTTTGCGACCAAAACAGAAACAAATGTGGGTCCCGGTGGTGGTTACACCGTTTTTCGTCCTGAGACTCTGGGCGAAAATGGTTTTCTACACGCGCCCATCGTGTTTGGACCGGGCATTGGTCAACAGGTGGGGGTACATACAGAGATGCTCACCAATTTTGCATCCCACGGCTTTATCGTAGTGGGAACGCCAGTGCTCAACGAAGGCCCCAATGGTCTCAACAACCTGGCCAGCATGAAAAATGGCATTGACTGGATTGTGGGTCAAAATGATACCCCCGGAACGTACGAAGGAAAAATCTGGGTAGATCATGTCATTGCCATGGGCTTCTCTGTGGGCGGGACGGCAGCGGTAGATGTGGGTGAACACGAAGCCGTGGCCACCGTTGTATCCATTCACGGTCACACTTCTGATGCTGCACTTCATGGCACGTTGTTTCAAACGTCGGGCACGCAGGATACCGTTGGGCTACCTATGCAGCAGAAGACTTATGACAATTCAGATGTCCCCACATTCCTGGCCACTTTGACGGGTGCGCCGCATCAATACATTGAGAAAAACGGCGGTGGCGAGGAAAGACCGGCGATTCTGGCCTGGATGCGGTATCGGATATACAACGATACGGGCGCTAAAAAATATTTCTTTGGCGATGATTGCATCCTGTGTTCCGCCCCATGGGAAAATCCCCAGCGAAAAAACTGGACTGAATAACCGCCTTTTATTCAATTGCCGACAGTTCTTGTTGTTCAACGTCCCTTGCGTATGATTTGTTTGAGTTTTTTCTGATTTCGTTTGATGGTTTTTTTCTTGGCGCCTGAGACTTTGTTCTTTTTGTCGAGAAAAGTATCGTATGCCGCCAGAGCGGATTTAGCGTACGCTTTTCGCTGCGCTTTTGATTTTTCCAGTTTCGTCAGATTGTATTCGGTTCGCCCTTTCACAAACCAGATATTGGGTTGAATCGCGCCGTCTTTTTCGATAACGGCATTAAAATGATTGAGAGCCGATATCAGCGCATCCTGCTGCTCCCTCGATGTGAGTTCTTTGTCCCCATCTTTGCCGGAATCCCCCATATTGTACAGTTCCATCCCTTTGGCGTACAAATCGTCATTTTTGAGACTGGTGTCCGGGGACACTGCATATGGCGATGCTGCCTCCTTAACGGTGCCTGGGTCCGCTTCTGTGCCTGCCAGTGATTCCGCGGCAGGGGAAATATCCGCATCTTTCTGTTTCGCATCGGGATTGTCTTTGGCCGCATCGGGAACGCTGTCAGTGGTGTTCGCATTCGCATTGTCATTTGTATCATCCGGTGCCGCGGCATTTGCATTCTCAGCCGGGGATTCAGCCGCTGCTGGATTGGATTTTGATTCTTTACCAGTGGTGCTTTGCGCGGAATGCGATATGGCGGCGGCTTTAATGTCATTTTTACCGGAAGCCGGAACCTCCGTCTGGTTGTCGGACAGCGCTGTATCTTTTGGTGATGAGGCAGGAATCGATACTGGGGACCATGGTGTAAACAGCAAAAAGATGGCAGCGGCAAGTGCCATTCCGGCAATAACAGTGGCGGCGATCAGTTTCTTTTTGCGGGAATCGGCAAACGGGTAGTACGAAATACTGTCCTCATCGGGTATGATCGAGTTTGATTCTGTTTCCGATGGGATTGCCATGCCAGCGCCACGTGACTGTGCCGCCGCCGCGTCCTGAGCGGAGTTATGCTGCGCAACCAGCTCCTCCATTCTGTCTGACGATGCGACGGCGGTCACCTCCTCATCGTCTTCCATGTATGGTTCCGCCAGCGGTTCCATGGGTTGCGTGATTTTTTCCGGATGGGGCTGCTCGTAGACTGCTGGCGCGGGCAGTGTTGCAGATTCCGGCTGCAGTTTTCGAACCTGCGCGACTTTCAGCTTTCCGGTGGGAGGTGGCTTGGGCGAGTTTTTTTTCTGCCCCGCTGCGCCGCCAAAGATTGCCCCGGGAATAGTGGAGAACACGTCATCATCGAAATCCATGTTCTGCATTTCCATCACTTCGATTTCATCGGTGGCGTCGTCTTTCGTCGTGTCTGGTACGATTTCGGCCGTGGGGGCGGGCACATGGGCCGCTGCGTTGGCAACTGCGGCCTCCACCTCATTCAGTTCCGCCCGTAATCCGGAAATGCCTCTGCCCATCAATTTGCCAATGCGCATCTCCAGTGCATTTAAATCTTCCTGAAACTGTCCCTGCAATCGGTTTTCCAGTCCCGGGAGGTTTTGTGCCATCCATTTTTCAAACGCTTTGGATACTTCACTGGCGGATTTGGACAGAATATCCTTGCGCATTTTTGAGAGCCGCTCGTTCAGGTCGGTCTGAATTTGCAGTTCCAGGTCCTCCAGTTTTTCTGATATTTGCGCCATCACTTTATCGGTGATGCTCTCAATCTCCGATTCAATAATGGTACGGCGATGCGACCGGCGTGGCTCGAACGGATCTGATGTGTTGGTCCACGATGAATATTTTTTCGCCGCCAGACTGGTGCGTGGCTGGGCTTTTGCGCCTGGGCTGGATGAGCGTTTTTCAGCTGCAATACTGGTGCGGGGTTTGGCTCCGAGACTGGTGCGCGGCCTGGCATCTGATTCGGTTGGGGGTTTGGCTCCGAGGCTGGTGCGGGGTTTGGCGTCAATACTGGTGCGCGGTGTCGCGTTAAGGCTGGTGCGTGGCCCTGCGTTGAGACTGGTGCGTGGTTTGGCTGAAAGACTGTTTCGGTTTGTGGGCCGCAGTCGGGTGCTGGCGGGGCTGGATGGCGCCGTGGGCTCAGAGACGGTTCCATTCGCATCCGCCTGTGGCTGCCGGGGATTTGCGTTTGATTGTGCCGTCTCAGGAATTACCGAAATATTTCCTGTTTGTTCTTTTTCAAGATTGGCGAGGTTCACCAGTGAAAACATGCCATTGGAGGCAATATCGTCGCGACTGCCGGTGGTCCATCCAGGGGAGAACACCACAACACAGCCGTGTGTTTTTCCCATTGTCTTGAGTGCTTCAGCTATCCGTTGCGCCTGTTCTGTGGGAGCGCCTTCTCCCATCCATTCCTGCAACTGGCCTGGCGGAAAGCTCGATAAAGATGCTTCACGGGAAAAAAGCACCAGCTCATCGTTTGTGCTCATGGCCAGGGTGTTGCTTTGAATCTGTGGAATAAAATCGCCCAAATCCCCGATTTTACTGAAAAGACCGCCGGCGATGTGATCCTGAGTCAGTTTCTGAACCCGCTTACTGACCAGATAAAGCTGGGATTCTCCGCGATGGGCCACATGAATGCCCCCTGGATAATACACAATCGTTTCCAGACTATTGGTGATTTTGTTTATAAGACTGTTTTTGGCGGACGATTTCAGTACGAACTGTTCTGTATTTTCATCCATCCGATATGCGTTGGTATTCGCCACACCACTGGTGGCTGTGTCCACCAGCATCTGATCCAGTCCGGAGATGGTCTGCTCAAGGAGATTTTTAAAGGATGGATCTTCCACCGCAAGGGTCCCCTGCGAACGGGATTTTTTCGAGAGATAATTGGACAGATACTCTGAAATCAGCGCTGTGGCTGTCGATCCAAGTTCATTTAACACTTCCGGGGTAATTCCGCCACCACGCAGCCGAATGGGATGGGCTTCCGCAAGGACAATGGCGCCATATTCCGGATTCACCGTGAGGTGGACTGTTCCAGTTTGCTCGGGATCGACGAAAGCGACACCAACCGCGTTAGTTGAAAAAATAGGTTCATCTACCGTCATGCACAGTAAAACGGCAACCGCATTGAATTGTGTAAGCTTTAAAAGCACATTTTATGGGAGTTTTTTTAAAAAAATATAATCTGTATATTATTAATTGGCGGATTAAACGCTGGGGACGACGTTTTCGGTTCCGGCTCGGACGCATTGATGTTGAGTGAGGCCGGGGTTTTGGGACAAATGACACAGAGCGTGACTCGACTGGGCGAAAGACATCGTCAACCAGTCCGCGCTCCTGAGATGGTTAATTGTGAAAAATGGTTTGATTTCATCTTTTTTGGGGAAAGTTGTTCTGAATGATTCAAACCGAATCCGCGCTTTGGGGACATGGAGTGTTAGCAGCATCTCAGACAGGGGTCTGTAGAGAGCTGCCGGGCCGCAAATGAAGAAGGTCCTTTTTTCGGGGCCATCGTTCACAATATCCATCACTGCCTGAATATCGACGCGCCCCCGTCTTCCCGCCCAGAAGCGTGACGGACGGGAGAGCATGTGGGTCACCTGAATATTTGGGTTTCTGCTGCAGATGGCATCGATTTCATTCCTGAAAATAATTTCTTCCTCGCGCCTGGAACCATAAATCAAGTGAAATTTGGGGGCGCTGGGGATCATGTCCATTTCACGAAGCATGCTCATAAAGGGAGTGATGCCACTTCCCACAGCGATGGCCACAACATCTGAGGTGTCACGCATGGGGACGTGGGAAAATTCACCAAACGGTCCGGTGACACGAACCGTGTCGCCCACACGGGCGTCGTTGACCAACCAGGGGGACATCGTTCCATTGGGCTGGGATTTTACCGTGATATCCAGGGTTTTCCCGCTTTTTGGGGAGGAAGAAATACTGTAGGCGCGAGTAACTGTTTTACCTCTGATGTCCGCCGTGACATCCACATACTGTCCGGACCTGAATTTCAACGGGGCCGCATTCGTGGCAAACAGGCGCAGGGTGACAGTATCAGACGATTCGATGATACGTGAGACGATGGTCATTTGCATGTTTCGCGCATGAAACGGACTCGATACGTCGTATGAATTGACAAAATCAGGGGCAAGCGGGGTGTTGTCGTATTTTCGGTATTTGGACCGAATGACCTTTCCCACTCGTTTCCCGTCGCGCAACATGAGTTTCCAGCCGTTCAGTCGCCTCCGCAGCGCTCCCTCGGATGCGGTCGCGTCCGGGCCGGTGCCGTAAGGTAATATATTTTCAACTCCCCATTCCGCCAGAATGTCGGAAGCTGTATTGTATCCGGATGTGATTACTCCCTGGTACCCCGCGCTGGGCCTGGTCCATGCGCCCGCAAACCAGAGCCCCTTTACGGGGCCCCGATTATCCATCCGAAAACCGGGATTCTCTTTTGGGGTATTGGCGAAACCGTAAACGGCGCCATGAGGATTTCCGGTATAGCGAACATTGGTTACCGGTGTGGAGAGCACACTTGTCTGGATTGCTTTGCGAACGCCGGGAAAATGGTTATCCACGATACCCAGCAACATTTCGCTGTATCGTTCTTTTTCGATGGCATACACTTCAGGGGACAGGCGGATCCATGGGGCGCCCTGCTGTAAAATGGTGACGGCCAGAACGCCCTTGCCCTCTGGTGCAAATTGTGGATTGGAGTGGTCGTAGGCACATACCGACACAACACCGGGCATGGTCAGGGACGTGCATTTTTCCCACTGGCTATCCATGTCTTCGTCGATGTTGATGTATATCTCGTGATTGTGAATCCCCACCGCACTGGACGGTCTGTCCAGTCCCAGATACAGAGTGACAGTGGCGGTACTGGGTTGTGCGGCTTCCAGGCGGCGTATGAACCGTGGCTCCACATGCGTTTTGTCGATGAGGCGATTGAGAGTGCTGTAGGGATCCGCGTTGGATATGACGATTGACGACATGTATCGAATTCCTCTTTCGCTCATAATTCCGACAACTCTGCCGTCTTCCACCAGAATTTCCCGGACGCCTTCGGAAAGGTGAACTTCTCCATGGTTCGCTTCTATCACCTGTACGTATGCATTGGATAGCGATTGGCTTTTTCCCTCGATGGTCACCGAACCCCAGCGCAGATAGCTGCTCACTCCGGCGGCAAACAGCAGGAACGAGAGTTTTTTGGGCGGCAAACCAAAATATCCCCAGAGTTGCCCCAGAATGAGTTTTACTTTCGAGTCAAAAATCACTCTGTCCATTACATCCGCCACCGTTGTACCAGCGGCGTGTGCCAGATTGGGAAAGCGCGCAAGGGTTGGCAGTGGTCTGGTGGAATAGCCGCCTTCCCGGATGAGTTGAACCTCCTTGCCCACTGTCATAATCTGTTCGATAAATGCGTGAATACCTTCCGCTTCGTGGGGAAAGGCGCCAATCAGAACTGCTTCGGCCTTCATTGGGGACCGTGGGATGGTGATATCCACGCCGTCCGCAATGGTGCGATAGAGATCCGGCAGCGGTATAAAGTTCACTTTGTCGGTAATGCCCAGCGCCTGGTAAAAATGGTAGAGCGGTCCAGGGTTGCCTGGAGTGCCCACTCCGCTCATTGCGTGCAGCGACACCTCAAACTCAAAGTCGTCCCGGAAAAACGTGGTGGCGTATCCACCGGGCTGACTGTGGCGTTCAAACACAGCCACCCGATAACCATTCTTTGCCAGAGTTGCCGCTGCGGTTAATCCCCCCAAACCACTGCCCACGATGATTGCATCAAATGTGTCTCTCATAATAATTCTCCATATCCCGGTGTGCTGTCGCGCTTGGGTCAGGCATTCTTTCGGATGTTTCGAAGAAGGTCGTATGCGTTGCTGACAAATCCTCGCGAAAAGAGTAGCGGTGGAACATTTCCACCCAAATCCAGGTGGTTTATATATGTAATCCGAGTGCGTTTCCCGTTGTCGATGGGAGTCAGTGTCCAGCTTCCCCGGATGCTGCGCACGGGGACGCCCTTTGTTCCGGCGGGTTTTCGCTCAGACGTTTTGGACCAGCGACGAAAGTACTGGGGATGACCTTCTTTGTCACTGACCGACCAGTTCACTTTAATCACATAGTACCGGTCTGTAATCATCCAGTTTCCCATCCGCACATACACGTAGTCGCACCCTCGTCCGCACGTGTCAAGGGTGCGCCGATCCTTCAAGCCGTCAATTTCCATTGATTGGGTAATGTATTGCCACACTTTGTCTGATGGTGCGTTGACCACCGTCACCGCTTTAACGAGAGGGACTTTACTTTGCGGATAACCAGTCGTGTATACAATAATGCCGTCTTCTTTGCCGTGTTTTTCCCATTTCCCGTTGGCGTTCACGTCCGACACCAGTATCATTGATGCCACTGCTATACTGGTAAAAGTCATTGACTGAAACATGCGAAACCTCCGATTGCGCTCCCCCCACCATATTAGGCGATGAGGTTTTTGTTCCTTCGAATAGGTTAAATCTCATCAAAAATTAGTCAACCCAGTCTGCGTTAATTTTTTTTAACCATCTGTTATTATTTGTTATTTTTGTTTTAATTGGCTGTTTTCAGTAGTGTGCGCTAACCAATTTTGAATAGATTTTTTTCTGCGGTTGACCGGAAATTAGAATTGAGTGATGGGCTATGTGGGATTATTCAATGGGTTGGGAGAGAGCGATGGACTGTTCGCGGCAGCAGCCAGGGGGGCGTTATGCCGCCTGTTCCAGCTCTGTGCGGGACCCCAGCCGGCTGCGCAGCGCCCGACGTCCCCGGTGTAGACGCGACATGATGGTGCCTACCGGGCAAGTAAGAGTGCCGGCGGCTTCAGTGTAGGACAATCCATCCACATCGCATAGCAGCACCACCTGGCGGTACTCGGGTTTCAGCTCACCTATGGCCGCCGTAACTGTATCCCCGAACCCATCATCTGTATAGACATTGCCATCTCGATGCGTGGTGCGCAGCCCCATTTCGCCGATGGACCAGGTGCGCAGGGCAAAACTGCCTTCCTCTTCCATGGTTTTTTCCTCCAGACGAAGTCGGCGCACAATGGAGATATAGCGGTTTTTTAAGATTCGGGAGAGCCAGGCGCGCATGTTGGTGCCATCCTGGTAGCTGTCGCGAAACTTCAGCGCCAGCAGCATGGTATCCTGAACCAGGTCTTCTGCCCGGGTGAAATCGTGGGTCAGGGCCACCGCAAGTTTCATAAGGTTGTGGCTTTGGGTTTCCAGCTGCTTTTCGAAGGAGGCGCTGTTATTTGTGTAAATACTGATATTTTTTGCTGTATTTGTCATTACTTGCTCTCTTTCTTTGATTGCTAAGTGGTTGTTGCTCAGCGATAAAGCAAATGAAATGCCAGTTTTCTTCGCGGGTGCGTGTTTGTTGAATTTGTCTAATGATTACAAATGTTTGTGTTGTAAGTGGTTGGCCAGTGCAAGAAGGCGGGCGTATTCGATGCCAGGAAAATCCAGTGAAATTTATTTTATTTATAGATTTTTACTTTTATTTGTATATTCAATGGTCTTCGTGGTGCTGACACAGCTCTGTGAGTACACCAGCGGTGGATTTGGGGTGCAAAAAGGCGATTTGCGCACCGCCGGCCCCTGTGCGGGGGGTCTCATCGATAAGTTGCAGTCCATCGGATTTGGCTTTTTCCAGTGAGGCCGTCAGATCATCGACTTCAATGGCAACGTGATGGAATCTGGGTTTGTTGTCGTTTTTGTCCAGATATTTTTTCACTGGACTATCATCTGCTGTGGGTTCCAGCAGTTCAAATCGGGATTCGCCCACTTTTAGAAACGCCACTTTCACCTTCTGGTCCGCCACTTCTTCGGTGCCCTGAAATTCAAATCCCAGGGTATCTTTAAAAATGGACAGGTATTCATCGATATTGGGAACCGCGATTCCAACGTGACTTATTTTTTTAGCAGTCATTTGCGCTCCTTTCGGCAAGTGGTTTCGCACCTTACTGGATTCACGGTTAAAAGTATATATTTGTCGCCATTGTGCCAGGATTGAGGCACATCCGGGACGGCGATGCTCCTGAATTTCATTTTAACGACTTCTAACCAAAAGGGAATTGTTGTATAGACCGAATCGGAATGAAGTTGATCAGCCTCTGATTGGCATTTTTTAAGGATTATATAATGAAAAAACACGATGCGATTGCGGTAATTGATTTTGGTGGTCAGTACGCCCACCTCATTGCGAACAAGGTTCGGCGACAAAGTGTTTTGGCTGAGATTCGGCAACCTGAAGACACAGTGGATTCTCTGATCGGCTACAAGGGAATCATTCTTTCCGGCAGTCCTGCGCTCACTTCGCAGGGCGATGAGCCAGGGCTGAACACCGATATTCTCGATATGGACATTCCCATCCTGGGGCTATGTTTCGGACATCAGGAAATTGCGCATCATTATGGCGGCGAAATTGAACACCAGGGGCGCGAATGGGGATTTGCGCGATTTCATAAAAAGGTGAACCATCCGTTGTTTGAAGGTTTGAGCGACATAGAGCAGGTATGGATGAGCCATAATGATTCGGTGGTGTCGGTGGGGGAGGGGTTCCTGGAATTCGGGTACACCACGCTCGAAGACGGCGGCAAGTCCCATGGTTTCGCCGCTATCGGCTCCGACAAATACCGGAGATACGGCGTTCAGTTTCATCCGGAAGTGGACGACACCCCCAATGGCGATGTGCTGATTTCCAATTTTGTAAAAAAAATCTGCGACTGCAGGCCGTCCTGGACCATGGAAAGCTATCTGGCGGGTCAGGTCGATCGCATTCGGGACCAGGTGGGCGATGGGTCCGTGTTCCTCCTTGCATCCGGTGGTGTGGATTCCACAGTGGCGGCCAAACTGTTTGCGGAAGCCATTGGAAATGATCGCCTGCATCTGCTGCATATCGACAACGGCCTGATGCGCAAGAACGAAAGCGCCAACGTGGTGAAAATGTACAAGGCGCTCAATCTGGATACCAATTTTCACTTTTACGATGCCACCGAGGATTTTCTTTCGGCACTTGGAGACGAAATTGCCCCGGAGGAAAAACGAAAGATTATTGGCAACACCTTTGTGGAAGTGTTTGACAAGAAGGCGCGGGAGCTGGGCATTGAAGGACATTTGCTGGGGCAGGGCACCATTTATCCGGACACCATTGAGACCGGCGCCACCAAACGCTCGGATACAATCAAAACCCATCACAATCGCGTACCTGTCATCGACGAATTGATTAAGCAGGGCAAGGTGATTGAGCCGCTGGCGGATTTGTACAAAGTGGAAGTGCGCGAGCTGGGTGAAAAAATGGGCATCGATGCCAAAGCGGTGTGGCGTCATCCATTCCCGGGGCCCGGGTTGGGCGTGCGTCTGCTGTGCAGCAATGGCGAGATGACAGACGATCTCTCGGAAGCCACCGGGCTTTCCAACGCGATTGCAATGGATTACGGTCTCACTGCCATGGCGTTGCCCATACGTTCGGTGGGAGTAAAGGCGGATTTGAGAACCTATGAGCACCCGGTAGTGCTGAACGGCGAGGCATCTTTCGATAAACTGCGCGAAGCGGCCGGACGGATTTTCAAAGAGGTGCCCGGCATCAATCGATGTGTGTGGAACCTGTCGGATGTTCCGGTGACGGACGCCGTACCACTGGCGGCCACCATGACCAAATCGAGACTGGATTTGTTGCGCGAGGCCGATGCGTTTGTAATGGATGGTCTGCGCCGATATGGTTTGTACGATCAAATCTGGCAGTGTCCCACGGTGTTTGTGCCTCTCTCGGTAAACGGCCATGGCGCGGAACTGTGCGTGGTTCGTCCCATTCATTCCGAGCGCGCCATGACTGCCACCGCAGCCAATTTGCCCAAAGCACTCATCGTGGAATTGCGGCAGCAGATTCTCGGGTTGAACTGCGTCAGCGGGCTCACCCTGGATTTGACCTCTAAACCACCGGGAACCATTGAGTGGGAATAAGCAGCTCCCTGTCCCCGTCCCCAAAGCGTATCGAGCCACCCGATTGCCATGTCCCCAATCCGCATGGGATTTTTTTTATTCACAAATGATACAGTGGGCTTTACACCCCTTTGCCGCTGGTGGAGCGGATGCAGGCGTTTACTGATTGGCGTTCCGTTTCATCTTTTCGGCAATCATCTGCTGCAGCTCCGGGAGATGCTCCTGAACCATCAGACGTCCGACTTCTCCGCCTTTTTCCATCAGTTTTGGGGAAATCCTCGCCGCTTTCTGTCCTGTTGGTGTTTGATAAAACACAATCATTTCGTCGATTTCCGCTTTGGTAAACGCTTCCATGTACATTTTAAAAAACTCAGGCCGAATGGCGTCCCAGCCCATGTATTTCCTTAAAAATTCGTCCATCACATCTTTAATCTGTGACAACTGGGGATTCGCTTTCATCTGTTCGTTGAGTACTATCTGAATGGCCCTTTCGTAGATCAAATCGAGTTTCAGAGTTTGCACCAGCAGGGCCACCGATTCTTCGTGGGTTGCCGGGAGCGGCGTTGGGGTTTGCGAACTGGCCGCTGATTCCACGGTTTTTTTGGGGCAACTGCCGCAGGCAATACTCACTGAAAACAATGTGGTAAATAGTAGCGTTGTAGCGATTCGGTGTAACATGTACTCCTCCATTTTATGAGTCCGTCTATCTTTTTCCTTTGATCACATAGTGCCCCAATATATATGGAAATACAGCTGACAGCAAAAGGTTCTGTTGTCAATTTGCAGGAATATATCCGGTTATTTCACTGCTCAATTTCGAAGACGCTGTCTGTGAGCTGTGCCATAACCAGATCATTATTGTGCAGGCCGCCAATTTTGTGGGTCCACCAGGTGACAGTCACAGAACCCCATTCGAGAAGTATGGCGGGATGGTGGTCTTCAAAATCAGCGAGGGCCGCAATTTCGTCTGTAAAATCGATGGCATCCGTGTAGCGGTTGAAGGTAAATTTGCGGCGTAGTTTGTCAATGCCATCTTCAAAAACAATCTGCCATTGCGGATGGTCTTTTTGAAATTCCAGCAACGACATTTCTGTGGCTTTGGGCGCATTTTCATCGCATGCACTGCAACGGCGCTTCTGGTTTTGACTCATTTTCGCCTCCTGTTCTGACAAATACTGTAATCACGATGGAACCGGTCTGCCTGGACGGCCATCGCTCGAACCCATGTTTTAACGCCGGGCCAGTGACCGATAGCTGATTCGCAATCTGGAAGGGTTGGGGGTACGTGACGTCAATACGTGAGTTTCGCCAAAACAAATCCTTGGTGGCAAAGGGCTGATATAAGGTAGGGACAACATTCGCCAGTGTCACCGGGTAAGCACCAGCAAATGGGTGAACGCAGCAACAATCAATCCATAGTAATGAAGATACGCCGCTGCGAGGGTGGTGATGCTCGAAAGAATCCAGTCACGGCGCCGTTGTTCGGTCACAGCAAGTAGCCATACGGGGGGCGAGCGTCCGGACTAATCGTTATCAATACGCTTATAAACTGAAATGTCGTTTTCCTTGAGAATGCGTTTATAGAGCGATTTGTCGTACAGAAATTTAAGATTCTTTTTACGACTTTTAACTTTATGTTCCTTTTTGGAACGCAAATCTTTTTTCCAGAGGATGGCATAGTCCGGTTTTGAAACGCGATAACCGGAGCGATCGACACTCCAAATCCATTTGCGCATGGCGAAATGGGGCACCAGGTGCGAAGACGCCATGACCGACGCGTCGGGGGGAATCATCGCTTTAATTTTTTCAACGGTCTCCATCCGCTTCAATTGATGAAAGTCGGGGTCTCGGACCAGTTTTGTATAGCCCGCCCGAAATGACGGGTTGGGCCAAAATGCCCCGTAGCCGACGGACATGGTAAATGCCGAAAGAAGCAGCCCGACAATCAAAGCTCCGCGCAACCGGCTTGCATCCAGCCCGAAGTATCCCGCCAGCCGGCTCTTAATAATTATATCGATTGCAGCGGGGACGGATGCGAGCATGAAAGGCAACCACCATGTGGAATATTGCATGGAGATGCTGCTGAGGCAGTTTTTGGAGCCCAGTAGCGTCAGTGTCAGACCGCATACAAATAGAATGCGATGCCGTGTGGCAAATACAGGCAAAAATAATAACGGCGCGACCAATTGGAGGATGTAAATCACTTTCCTTTCCGCCAGCAGGTATTTCAGCATGAACAATGGATTCGCTGTGAAGGATAACGCAATGTTTGCAATAACCGAACGGTGTCCCCCCTGCATCTCCTCGAAGTATCCGCTGTATGAATGACCATGGTATATGACCGTCACGTAAACAATGATCGCATACAGGGCGGCAATTAAAATCGTGGCGAATGCAACCATGCGAGGCTTCTTGCTGACAAATGCATAGAGCCCCATGAACATGGCGATGCCACTCATATCTTCACGAGTGATCAGGAGTAGTGAGAGGAAAATAAAATAACGACCGATTGCTCCGGCTTCCAGAAAATGCATGCACCACAGTAAAAGTGGACCCGCCAGCATCAACGAATGGAAATCGTACATGGCCGGGCCGTGAATTGCCGGATGCAGCAGGTATACCACCGCCATGGCCACTCCCAACCATTCGTTTTTCCCGTAGCGTGTTGCCAGCAAATACAGGGGAATGGTGCCACTGGCCACCCAGATTCCCTGGAGCGCAATCAGCGATTCCGCACCGGGATGGATAAGCAGCACGCCGGACAATGGAATGAGAATGGGATCGAAATGCAGGTATCCGTGATTTCCCTGCGAGTTCAAAGAACAGTCGAGCAAATCTCCACGCAGGCTGTTCCACATGGAGTTCATATACAGTCCCAAATCCCAGTCGCAGGTTCCAAGCGACTCATGGTGCGTCAGCTCCATTTGAATGATGGCAAATGCCCAAACGGCGGACAGTGCAGCGACGACAAGGATTGGCAGGTAACGACGTGTTTGCTCTCGCGGTGCCAGCAGCGCACCAGTTCCGGGCAGGCCATAGGCAACGGACACTCCGATGACACCCGCGATGGTACACAACAGTATGGCGATAAACGGTGATTCCGAGGCGAACGGGTGCGCGCGTAAAAAAAGATATATAGGAATAATAAGGAGTATCGCCGAAAACCGATTTATCTTTTGGCAAAACGTCTTGAAGTGCACATCTCCACGCTGTTTTACACGACGATATCCAAAGAAACAGATGCTAACGTATACTGCTGCAGAGACGGCAGCGTATATAGCCGAAAAGGGTTGCGATTCAAGCTGGTTTTTAAAGAGGTCCATCTCTGGCGTCACGTATATCAGCTGCCAGAGAATCACGCCGGGCAGCATTCCCAAAAGTAACGTCCATGGCAACCAGTATGCCAGAGAGAACATCCAATTGAGAAGGCGCTCGGTCATGAGAGCGAGGTTGTCAAACTGCTTTCGAATGGTTTGAATCATGGGGGATGCCACAGTGATTTCTGTGTTGGATTGCGAGTTAAGGTTCTTTTTTATCATGATGCGACTCATATCATTTTGAATAGAAAAGTGCGCCTTAAAATTTTTCCATACCGATATGATGACGTATTATTAATTGGCTGTACCCGGTCGTTGGAACGGCGTTTGGCGGTTGATTAGTGAATATAGACGGTTGTCACTCTACCTCGACAAAATTATCGCAAGCGGATTTGATGATGGAAATGGCGGCATCCAGCCCATCTTCAAGAGGTTTGCCGTCGCACAGATCCCAGAATACGCCACGGTTCGCGGCGCTGAACATATCAGTGACTTCCTTGAGCAATACTGCCTGGTCGTTGACGTCGCCATAGAGGCTGCCACAATTAAAGGTTTGCGTACCACCGATACCGAGCATCACCATGTTTTCGACCACGCCGCCTTTGAGCGCTGTTAACTGATCGAAATACTGCTCGGCGGTAAGGTTGTCGGTATTTTCTTCATCTTCGTCTGTCATGGGGATAACCACAAGGATTGCATCGTCACGCAGCATCCCCTTGTTTTCGTTGTCCACAAATGGCGGTGTCAGAGAGGCTATGATGGAGGCCAGAGGCTTTTCATCCCCATCGTTGTTCTCGTCACAGGCTGCCGCAATATCGTCCACATAGATATCACCCACGCACGCAAATTCTTCATTTAGCGCGGAAGAAGAGCTGTTGATCCAGCGTTCATCGCCTTCGAAGCTGCATTCTCCCCCTTTTCCCCGGGTATGAAAATCCGCCTGATTTGGACAGGCGTCTATTGTGGCAATTCGGAAATCATCAAGATCTTCGGATATATCGGTCAGTTTTTGAGCAAACGCCGGAAATACAACATCTCGGAACGCTTCGAGTTCCTCTGCCATGCTGCCAGAGGGATCCACGGCAATCACAATGTCGATATATCTGCACGACTCATTGTCTTCGCCATCTGAATCACCATCAGAATCTCCATCGGAATCTCCATCGGAATCGCCGTCCGAGAGGCCACCCGAATCTGAGTCGCTGGACAAATCAGCGTCGTCAGTGCTTTTATCGCCACCATCTGTTTTACTGTCATCGCTACAACCGAGTGCTGTCGCACCTGATAATAAAAGTAATAAAATCCATTGTTTCATCATGTGTTCTGCCTCCGTTGTGTTAGCAAATGCGCTCCGTTCTGATATCGAATCAGTTCTGTGTATGGTCACTGAGGCCCTGTGTACAGCACATCAGTTAATCTGACATTATATTCCCATTGGGCGCTAAAAGAAACAGCATTGGGAATTAAAAGAAGCAGCGGGAATAAATCCAAACAGTTGCCACCTGAAGTTTAAAATTTTTATGTGTCTCTGGAAAATTTGCCTACGAAGATGTTTAGCTCTGTTGTATTCATTGAATTCCATTAAACTCCATTAAATTCCATGGGTTGGAAGATTCAGAAGTCGATATGGCGCGAGTTTTAAAGGGCAGAGCAATCTTTTTTCGTCGACGTATCGCATTTTTTGTATTTTTCCATTGCTTTTTTGGTAGTCAATGGCAATACTTTTGCCTACCAACAACATAGGAGGTCCCTAATGAAAAAGTATATAATTTTTATCGCTATTGCTGCGCTTTTCGCTTCGTGCGAGCCGGAAAATTCTGTTGACAGTTCATTTGATGGTCAGCAGGATGCTCGGTCACTCTTTTCCACAAAATCGAGTGCATTAAGCACTGCCAGCAAGTACACGCTGTTTATTTTTAACGATATAAAACAGCAGTGGACAGACTCAACTGGAATGGTAGCCGCTGGTGGCAATATCAATCTCCAGGGTTATGGCGTTGCTCTGGCTCAAACCAACATTCGAAACGAATATTCTCTTGTGGCAGGTAAATCAATTACGCATGTGAACGGGACCGTATATCATGGGAACGTCGCATATGGTACCTGGTATAATGCTTCCGGTGTTTCAATTTTAAACGGAACTGCACGGAGAGCCACTCCCATTGATTTCGGCGCAGCTGAAGCGGCTTTAAAGGCTGAGTCTGCGCAGTTGTCGGCGATGACGCCCAATGGAATTGTGCAAAATCAATGGGGGAAAATCATTTTCAAAGGAACCGATGCCAAATTGAACGTATTTAGCATCAGCTCCAGCGAAATTGAAAGTGCGCACACTCTCGATATTTCAATTCCCGCAGATTCGAAGGCCGTCATTAATGTTACAGGTTATTCCACGGTGATCCAATACAAAGGTGTGACCGAGAATTTTAATATCCGCAAACAACATGTTTTGTTCAATTTCCCCACTCAGAAAAATCTCACAATTCAGGGTATAGGATTCAAGGGCAGCGTTTTGGCGCCTTATGCGCATGTTATTTTCAATTGGGGGAATCTGGATGGGCAAATCGTTGCTGCGTCACTGGAAGGCTCTGGCGAAAGTCACTATTTCCCATTCTTGCCGCCTGAAGAAGAAGACACTGATTCCGATACAGGCAGCGATTCCGAAGCAGATTCGGATACGGGCGATTCGGATACGGGCGATTCGGATACGGGCGATTCCGACACTGGTAGCGATTCCGTAGAAGATTCCGATACGGGCAGTGATTCCGTAGAAGATTCAGACTCTGGCTGCGACACCGAGGAAGATACTGATTCTGACACCGGTTGCGACACAGGCGAAGATACCGATTCTGATACCGGTTGTGACACTGGAGAAGATACCGAGGATGAAGACACGGGCTGTGACACAGGCTGCGACACGGGCTGCGACACGGGCTGTGACACAGGCTGCGACACGGGCTGCGACACAGGCTGTGACACGGGCTGTAACACTGGCTGTGACACGGGCTGTAACACGGGCTGTGACACGGGCTGTAACAGTGAGGAAGATTCTGAGGAAGATACTGAAGATGTCGACACCGGTTGTGCGTGACGTCTGATAATATCCCGTCTTTTAAGGCCCGGAAAGTAAACCCTGCTCCAATTCTTTCTCATCTAAAAAGAAACTGAATGATGCACCGCGATGAAAAGGTGCTGCGTTGCGTGTTGTCCATAGTGAATCGAATGAAGTTTCGCAGTCTTGTGGAGCCGGGGGATAAAGTGATGATGCGCGGCAAAGCAACCAGTGTTCACATTGATAGAGCATTGGTGAAGGTAAGCGCAAAGGTGGATGACCGCAGGTGTGCGGAAGGAGAACTCACGTGTACCTCTCATGACGTGGAAAATCCGTTAGTGACTGCGGCCAGGTAGAATTCGTATAGCTGTTACATGCGCGACAGTAAAATATTTTCAATCATCCCGTCATAGAGAAATCCGCGAGATTACAACAATTTGTTCTATCAAGGATGACTTTTTTCAAAACAGGCTCAGAAGTTCTATCCAGGAGAAAATTTTAAAAGCTTGATTTCAGTACCATTGTGTGGTCCATATACTCACGTATCATTTCATCGGTTACGGTTCCAGAACTGACAACTAAATATCCTCGTGCCCATAAATGCTTTGCCCGGAATTGCCTTTGAGGGGTTTCACCATCCCCGAAGGGGACACTAAAATCAAATTGAATTCGGGCCACTGCCAATTCAATGATGCGCAGGACAATTAAAAACAGACAGTTAACCGAGGCGGTGGGCAAGGCGTTTCAATTCCCGTCGATGACGACAGGGCATACCTCCTCGCCTTCCGGCAGACCGGTTTTTTACGGGTTCATGGCAATTTCTTCCACGCAACCGCCGGCTTCCCCTGAGCGAAATGCCTTTAAACGGTAACTGAGGGCCGGATTCAACTGACTGGCCACACTGTTCAGAAAACAGAGTGCTCCGGCACGACACATTTCCTCAATGGTGCCGTCGTCCATTCCCACCTCTCTGGCGGCCTCATAAACGGGACATTTACCGAATCGGGTCAGCGTCACCACCTTTTGCGGTCCCTGTTCCAGTATTTCGTCGATACCGCCAATCCCTTTGGCCATCTCGACAATTGTTTTCGCGGCTTCCTCTGTTTCAAAAACTTTTCCCCCTGCCTCCTCCCTGATGTTCATGCCAACGGTTTTGCCTCTCGTTTCATCCGCTTTGGTCATCAGCGAAAGCGCTCGCGTTTTTCCAATGTCTTTGTCTTCCATAGCTGTTTTTACATACGTATAGTAGTCGATATATGCGGTTTTGGCGCCGCTGAAGGTATCATCTGTGGACATCTGTTTCTCCCTGTTCAATATTTCCATTTGTTTCACCGGGTTTCGCCGCCGGCACACTCTCGGCAGCGGCGTCAGCGCGTTTATTCCCGAATTTCCCTGATGGCAGTCTTCTTATAACGAAGGCGGAAACGGATAATCCTTATCCAGTTCCCGGCCAAGATACACACCTGTCGTTGCCTTTTTGTTATAGTCAGTGGGATAAATGCCCGGCGCGCCATTTATGTTTTTCATCAGTGCAACAGCGCAGCTGGTAACCTGGCTGTAAGTCAAATCCATTATCTCCGTTGGTGTTCCGTAATACATAAAATTGACAGGCATGGTGTTATTCACAAGATAGAGCGTTTTGGTAACCTCAACACCTTCCTGTTCAAATACAAATATAAACCGGGTGCCCAGATTGCGCTTAATGGCGGTTGGCGGGTCACTGTGTTCCGGCCACATCTGTGCCACCGCGGCAATCGACAGCTGATCAGGTATGGCATCGGGCGTCAGTGTTTTCAGGACAACGCCGTTGATTTTTCGGTTATCTTCGGGTTGGGCCAGCAATTTTTCAAGCCATGTAAGCACATCAGAAAATTCCACTGTTTTGGTACTGCCGGAAACCAGGTACAGGTTTGCTTTCTGATTGCCCCTGGTCAGCCAGTCGGCAACATCTTCACCCGTGATGGTTTGATATTCCACTGTGCGTTTCTTTTGGGTTACAGGATCTGTTTCCGTGCCGGTTCTCGGTCCGCCGGTCCATCCGAAAATAACATCTGTTTTATATTTTACCTTTGACTCAAGGTTGCGGTACGCTGCCACTTCACCGGCCACATTTTCCAGTGGTACGTTGCAGGCGGACCACTCCGCCCACTGCGGTATGGAACCTGTTTCGGGGGGCTGCCAGTTCAGTTTAATATCGCAGCCCCAAAGCTGCTCTTTGGGATTTTCGAGTATGTTGGCAAAATGCCCTACCGACAGTCTTCCGAGATTTCCGCGTGCCCCCATTACAAGTACTGACCGGTCACGCAGGCTCAATCCTGTCGAATAAAGCACCTGCGACAGTGCATCGATACACGCCAGCGTAATGGAATCGCCTTCGAGCATAATTTTTTCAAAGGAGGCCGCAATGGAAAAAAAGTTCGTCCGCATTGTCCGGGACTCCGCGATGGCAGCGCTCATGTCGTATCCGTTTCGAGTGAGTTCCACACTGCCCACAAACACGTTTTTCAGTGCGGTGGTGAAATTTTCGCCAAGAATTTTATCTGTAGCATCATCATCCGGTACCATGTGCAGTTGCCGGAATGCGGCAACGGAAAGATTTTTCTCCAGGGCCTCATCAATAATCGGATTGAGGTAGCCGCCGTCTTCCCAGACAAAGACCCTCTTATTTTCCAATTTTCCCCGGGCCATTGCCCCTAAAAAGTTATAAGCGGCGAGACTGCGCTGCGCCAGAAGAAAAGTGAGGGGGGCTCCCGACGGATTTTTTTCCTTATCTTTGCCACTGAAAATGCCGTCAAAACTGTCACTGGGTAAAGGGGCAATGTTCGGGAATTTGTTGAAATCCCGCACAATCCCGTAAATGCCTTCTGCCCAGCCCGGCGCGTCCGCGTCGAGGGGGGTTGACTGAAGGATGCACGTGGTGAAAAGATTATCTGGAATATCATTGAGTATATCGCGCCAAATCATGGTCTGGAGCGGGTTGTATCCCACAAAAACCGTGGCCATATCTGTGGCGCCCCATTCCCGAAGCACACATAGTCCGCCATAGGTTTTGTCGTCGATATGATGAATCGCCACGCATATAGTGTTTTCAAGGGGGCGGTTCGAACCGATTTTGCCGTCTGTGTCCCCCCTGATAATCTCCATTGATTTGATGCATTCGGGCATGTTCTTTAAACAGTTGTATATCTGATAATCCTCTTTGGTGTGTATCACCACCGGGCTTCCGGCAGGAGAAAGAGGATTGTTAATGCTCCGCAAAACAGCATCCATATTTCTAACGGTACGGGTGCCGTCCAGAACGCCGTACTGAATGTTCGGATCGATGTCCATCTGAAAATCAGCGTGCACGGCGGTTGCAATGGCCAGCCGATGGGCCGAACACGCGGCGAAACGTGTCAGCTTCGCGGCTGCCTTCTCCACACCGGCAGCGAGTTTGCCAGCACCTTTTCCAATATCGTTTTGGTTCATGGTGTTTTCTCCCTATCAGTTCGATTTACCCTGTCGAACTTCAGTCTCAACGAGCATCATGCCCTTTGCTCCGTTTAATTAAGAAAGGGTGCATTCAAGAAAAATCGTGGCGCGAAACCCCGTCGCCGTCAGACGGCAGTATTCCTTCCTGCCTGTTGTCAGGGGAGGACTCCAATTGCGGCAGACTGTTTAAAAGGTTGATGAAAATTATTTATCAAAACAAAAATCTGTCAAATGCTGGTACTGAAGATTCATCAATCGCCCCCGCCGCACAGATAATGCCGTGTTGTTTCGGCCCGGCTTTCATCGTTACTGGCGTAGGCAGGAGCGCCGGGTGATGAAAAATAGAGAGTGAGGAGATGGAGGCAGAGCAGAGCAGCGAGGGGATGGAAACAGTGAGCGCAGTGAGGGGGACGGCAAAATGAAGAAGCGGCGTCCAAATCTGTTCGAATGGTATGGACAAACAACCCAATATCAAAGGAGCCGCTTCACGACAGGGAAATACTATATTGGTCTCGATGGCCACTGAAAAAACTGTTTGTATTGAGCATCAAATCCCAGTAGCGCTGACGCAACTATGGCGATTGCCAGAGTTATCCATGTTAAATCAGTGGAGAATACGCGTTCGGAACAAAGCGGAATGATCGGGACAAATTTGCGTGGGGAGGGCGCAACAGGATATTAGCAGCACAGCATTCAAATCGGAAGGAGATTTGGGGTGATGATTTGAAACCTGATATTTAAGTTTACATTTCATGTGCCGGCCGTCTTTGTTATCAGACGAATCTGTCGGATATCGCGAAAGGCGGCAACTCGTTTCGTACCGACCATGGCTATAAGAGCGTACTCTGAATTTGTACGAAAAATCACGACTATTCCGGTACAGGAAGTGTGTGGGATACTTGAATGCAATGGAAATTATGCTTGTTACACGGCACTTGTCAGTTAAAAACAACCGCAATTCGGTGCGCCTCTCTGCTAATGGTAATTGGGTGCACTGGCGTTGTCGGTAGCAGTTGTACTGACAACTGCAATAGCGAATATAATGTCAAAGAAAAAATAGCAACGTCAGATATTGTAGGTGGCACAGTATCAGACATCACAAAATATCCATGGATGATGTCTCTATATGACGACGAGCGGTTTGTTTGTGGAGGTACACTGACTGAACCGTCGTGGGTTCTTACTGCTGCGCACTGCGTTCAGACATTTCTTGATGAAAATACGTTATCTTCACTGTCTGTCAGGTTAAATGTACAGAATATTAACGATACAGAAGATACAGCACCATTTTTGAAAGTAAAACAGATCATTGTGCATGCTTACTCTCAGGCTCATGATATTGCGTTGATAGAATTGGACCAGACAGTCACAAACGCCACACCATTACCTCGTGCGACGGCAGATACTCTGGCGGACGGACTGGACGGTGAAGTCGCCACTGTTATTGGTTACGGCGAAACACAAAGCGATTACGGTGATGCCAGAGGAACGCTTCAACAGGTTATTCTGCCTCTGGTCGAATCTAATCTGTGTCCCACGTTGACCCCTGCGATACCGGAACATTTGATTTGTGCAGGTGTCGTCGAAGGTGGCAAAGACGCCTGTCAAGGTGACAGCGGCAGTCCCCTGATTTACAACGCCAACGATGAACCGATGCAAATCGGGATAGTCAGTTACGGTGACGAATGTGCCAAACCAGACCACTACGGTGCGTATGTTAAAGTATCCGAATACAACGATTGGATTGACGATTGCGTTGCCATGAAATCCACTTGTCAACGTCGTCCTCCATGCTGGGATCAAAATACAGATTTTGTGTGTAACGTAAATGAAGATATTCAGTTCGATGGCCGATGTAATTCAAGGGACTGCCTTTTGGGTATTCCAGGCGGCATCCGAAATTATTTTGAGTTTGAATCATCAGATTCGTGTCCTTTGGGTGGCAATATGCTAACCAGCGGCTATGACGACAACGGGAATTCAACACTCGAAGACGAAGAGATTGTTTACTCACGCGTTGTTTGCGACAGTTTTAAACCTTTAATAGTTGAGACCAATACAAATATCTATAACGGCGCATGCGAAACTGAATATGCAATTGAGTACAAAAAGGGCATAGATGACGATGGAACAGGAACGCTTTGCGAAGATGAGACGATAATTGTGCAAACCGTATGCCATGAAAAGATTTCCCATGATAATGTGGCCTGTAGTTTGTTACTCTCTTCTTCAGGAGAAAAATCCCTTAGTATCTGGACGCTGCTCATATTTTTATTGATTTAATGACCATTTAAAATTCGGATTGAACAACGGGGTTAATTACTTTTATCCACCGTATACAACGTTGAGCGCCGATAGTTGAATTTCCAGGTAACGGGCGAGAAATACCAATTCTTATTTCTATCTGAAAATTCTGGTTTACAAATACACACTCTACCGTCTGTTTGGTTGCAAAAGGAAAAAGCACTTTTGTTTTTCCCTTTCAATTGTAGCTACAAGGAAAATTTAATTTTAAACCAAATTACAGGAGAGACCTTCATGTTAAAAAAAATCATGTTTTCATTGATTTGTATTACTTTTTTTGGATGCGAAGACAGCGGTTCCGATTCGAAGCTCAATTCCATTGAGCAAACGAATGAGAGTGAAGAAATTGCGTCAACCGATGCAGGATATGTGTCACCAATGTTGTTAAGCATCAACGCTTCAGACGAAACTGCGCAGGAAACGGGTATTGTAGGTTGGGAATTGGCTTTACCGGAATTTCAGGGCGATTCAATGACAGCTATTGGCTTAAATAAAAATAGAGAGATTGAGTTGCGTTTTGAATTATCTGTCACGCCTTCTGTTGTAGTGGAAGATATTGAAATGTTCGTTGATATTGAAAGTAAAACAGGAAAATGGCAAATTGACAACGGGGATCTTACCGGAACCAATTCCCAGATTGACGAGCATACGTCACGTCTATTGAGTTATGCACATATGGACATGACATCATATCAATACTCTTTGGAGGACACCGTACAAGTTGGCGCTTGTCTAAATTGTGCGATTGCCGGTGTCGGTTGTGTTGGCATAATGGCAACATGTATTGCCTCCGGCTGTGGCGGTGTGGTGGCTTGCGGTGCGTGTGCTGCAGGCGTCCTTTCTTCCTGCGGTTTTGCTGGAACCAACTGCTACCGTTGCGTAATATCTTAGGTCAAAATATTACCACGCAATTTCTGAAAATAATGCAGTCAACTTCGTCAGCTTCCCATGTATAAAAAAGGTACAGACATAAAAGTTGATTTTAACAAGCGTTTGTTCTCTTAACCATTCCTGATTCACCCAAAGCGGTTTTACTCCGTCGCTTTTGGCAACAACAGGAGATATTGAGTGAAAGTAAAATCAATACTGTTAAATTACAGATTTCGTTTCCCCAATTCCTTATGGCGTACAGTATCAGCCGTTATGGTCGCACTGTCTTTGTTCAGCGTCTCATTGATATCGTTATGCCAGGTTCAATGTAAATTGGATTTTAGTCCGCGCCAACTCATCGATGGTGAAATTGACATTTTTCATGAGTCGATAGTTGCGCTGTACAATGACAGTTTTGTTTGCTCGGGGATATTGATTGATAGAAATATTGTTGTTACTGCTGCGCATTGTATTTTAGATACGTCGCTAAAATATGCGGGGATTAAACTTAAAGATACGAATGAGGAAATTTTTTTTGAAGTATTGTACGCAATGCCTCATCAAGACTATCTTGGTGCGTTGTACAATGATATCGGCATATTGATAATCGAAAAGTTTACCGACGCAGAGCCCGTTTTTATTGATTTTTCAATGGCAGGTTCGAATCTTAAAAAAGGCGACTCCGTTACACTGATTGGTTGGGGGCAAACAAATGATTTAGCTGAACAAAGCGTCCGACGATTTGGAACAGGGAAAATAGAAGAGTTAAATGAATTCGGGATTACAATTTCGCCTGACCCATCTGTTGCTTGCTTTGGCGATTCCGGGGGAGCAGTATTTGTAGACTCCGGTGGCAAAGAGTATCTATATGGCATTATCATAAGTGCAGATCCTGGTTGCCAGGAGAAAAACACGGCACTCAGTATATTTTCTTACATGGATGATTTCATCGATCCATTTTTAGAGGAATTCTCAAGTCGGGAAATACCAGTTGGCCAAAGATGTTATCAGGATTCAAACTGTTTGTCTCAGCATTGTTTATTTGACAGCGACGGACTACCAATATGTACTCGCAATTGCAGCAGTGAAAATGACTGTCCGGCAGGGACAACATGCAAGCAAGGATATGGCGATTCCAGCACTGTATGCATTCCTGAAGATGGTATTCCTGGAACAATCGGTGGGTCATGCGAAACAAACGACGACTGCCGAAGCCATCGATGTATCCGGTTTCCGAAAGACGGTGATAAAATTTGTTCAACACCCTGCACTGTCTTCAACGAGCTGCAAGTATGTCCGGATTTATTTGAGTGTACGTATGCGGATAACGCATCCGTCGTTTTTGCCTGTCACAACACATATGAAATAAATTCATCTGTTTATAACGATGGCTGTCAGCTTATACCGTTTCAAAGTAATTCTGTCTCAATCTTCGAACTCTTACTCAAATAATTTTGTCACTTCATAAGTAACCTGGAGTGCTCATTTTTTTTTTTTTTTTTTTTAAAATAAAAAAAA
>JAFGQN010000065.1 GCA_016935665.1 Deltaproteobacteria bacterium
ACCCTGTTCTCCCTGCAGACCTTGTGGACCCTGCTCGCCCTGCAGACCTTGTGGACCCTGCTCGCCCTGCAGACCTTGTGGACCCTGCTCGCCCTGCAGACCTTGTGGACCCTGCTCGCCTTGTGGACCGGTTACGCTGAAACAATCCTCCACGTTGCACACATCGTCTCCGTTGGTATCTTCATCGCCCGATGCGCCTTCCAAATCCGTGCATAGACCATCCGCATTCAAATCCCAGCAATCCAGACCATCAAGCCCTGGAATTCCCTGCTCCCCCTGCGCTCCGGCACAATCCAACGCATCGCAGATATCATCGTTGTTCACGTCTTCGTCACCTTCAGCGCCATTCAAATCCGTGCACAGACCATCTGCGTTCAAATCCCAGCAGTTGAGTCCCGCTGTTCCCTGCGCGCCCGTTGGTCCCGGCAATCCCTGAGGTCCCTCATCCCCCTTTGCACCAGCGGGCCCCTGCTGGCCCTGTTCCCCCGGCAAGCCCTGCGGTCCTGTCTCTCCGGTTGGTCCCGGCAAACCGATACAGTCGAGAGCATCGCAAACATTATCGTTGTTAATATCTTCGTCGCCATTGGCGCCATTGCGGTCGTCACAGACAAAATTTTCATTCAAATCCCAGCAGCTCACACCGTCATCGCCATCCGCACCTGGGCCGCAGGCCACAGAAAACAGAATAACCGGTAATAAAATTGCTATTTTTTTCAAATTTCCATCCTTTGGTTCGGTCAACGGACGTTGTTCAGTCGACCACTGATTTCAATGAGTTTTCTTTTCGGATTGAGCAGAACATATCACGAAATGGAACGGATATAAAGCCCTCAGCGGCACTGCGCCAACCATTGGAATCACACGACAGCGATGACTGGCCATATGGCGTTTGACGTCCAATGGAAAATTGTACAGATATGTTCGTTATTCCCACCCCAGTCATTATCAAATAAAATAAAATCTTACGTTGCGCGATTGGGAGACGCCAGTCAGTGAGAGCAGAGGTACTCTGCGCAGCACTTTTTGGGATTACTGTTAAAATAACGGATTAAATAAGGGGAGAACACCATGTTCCAACAAATTTCAAAACCAACGCTTATTATTGTGATGGCCGTAATGTGGGTGAGCTGCAGCTGGTCCGACAGCGATAAAAACACGCCCGAAAACAATTCGGATACAGCAGACTCAGACTCGGCATCCGACTCAACGTCCGACACCATCCCCGATTCCATTGAGCCCCAAATCATTCCCGAAGATGAAGCTGCCATTCTCAAAAAAATTGAAGCCGAAGCTGCCGCCTCGGAAAACATGACATTCGACGAACTGCTGACCCGATACCCGGCGCAAAGCAATACCAGTCTCGATTTTTCGCCTCTGGAAGCCCTAAATTTGTCACTTATTCAGTTGTCCGATTTTGCGCTGGATGAAACGGCGCTGGCTCTGCTCGAAGCAAACGGATTCGTAATTTCCAATACGTCCGACCGCAGCTCCTTTTTCCGTGAATATGCAAAAATCTATAAGGCCGACCTGCCCGTGTATATTTCCGCCGACGCCATTCTCGACGCGATGCATCGATCGTTCGACGACATCCTGAAAAGTCTGGAGGAGCGGACTCTGTATTCCAGCCTTGATACACTGCTTGGCGACCTGCGCGCTGATCTGAACAGTTCTTCGACGTTGCCCAATGAGGTGAAGGCCGATTTGGATACATACCTGACCATCGCCCATTCACTGCTGCTCGACAAACTGCAACCCGTACATTTTGCCCCAAAGGACGATGTTGAGGCGCTATATAATGATGCCAGAAGCGCTTCCGGCATTGGCAGCGCCACACTGTTTGGAGAGAACCGCGAGCTGGATTTTTCACAGTTCAAGCCCCGCGGACATTACCTTGAATCCGAGGAACTCGAAACCTACTTCAGAGCAATGATGTGGCTGGGACGTATCGATTTTCGCATGGTGGAAACCCTGTCAAACGGCAGTCAGGTACTTAGGCGCCGTCAACTCGCGGCAGTGTTGGGACTTCACTTTCTGACTCAGGCGCACCTGTCCGAGTGGCATGTTATCAACCGGGTGGTGGAACTGTTTGTGGGCGAAAGCGATAATCTGACACCCCTTCAAACAGGGGACATGTTCACCGCACTGAATGTCTCCCGGTTCGCCGATCTGGATAGCTTCTCCGATGATGAAATCAAAGAGAAAATATTGTCTAATGGATTTGGCGCACAACGCATCTGCAGTCATATCATGAACAACGGAATGGCGAGCGGTACGCTGCCTCTCAATGCCTCGTTTCTTATATTTGGCCAGCGTTTTGTGGTGGACTCCCACGTTTTTTCCAACCTGGTCTACGACCGCGTGCAAAAAGGAAAGCTGATGCGAATGATGCCCAATCCACTGGATGTGGGATTCGCTGTACTTAACAACAATCAATCCGGCCCCCTGCTGAAAGACGAAATGACCCTGGCCAACTATGCGCCCGATTTGCACATGATGCGCACGGTTGTCAGCGCCTATGACGACGACTTCTGGGATGCCAACCTGTACAACCTGTGGCTCTAATCCCTAAGAACGCTGTCTGAATCACAAACGGAGAAATTGCCATCCTACACGCAGACGGCCCAATGGGAAAAACGCATGTTGAATACCCAGATGGCCTCCTGGTCACAGCTGCGGCACGATACGATTCTGTATGCCAAACAGTCGTATACCGACAGTATTGTGTGTGAATTTCCAGATGCGTATGTAGATCCGTACCCAGCGTTTTACAAAGCCATTGTCGACTATTCCGATAAGGGTGCACAGGTCGCCTCATCTCTGATGGAATTCACCAGCAGCGCTCATACGGCATTACTTGAGGAGATTTCAGATTACTTCACAGAATTGGGTTTTGCCGCGGACATCCTGGGCCAAATGGCGCAGCAGCAACTGGATGGTGTTCCCTACACTGAAGAACAACTGGGATTTATCAATGATGCCATTCAGATAGAAGAGGAAGACGCCGGCTGCACCACAGCGGAGTTCCCCGCCGGCTGGTATAAACGCCTGTTCTTCCAGCCCATGGCTGCCCTGGAGTACGATCCCACCATTGCCGATGTCCACACGCAGACTTCCGACGAATCCGGGATGCCCGTCGGGTATATCCTGCATGTGGGAACTGGCGCCCCCCGCATCATGACAGTGGCCGTAAACCAATGCGATGGCCCCCGCGCCTACGTGGGTGTCGTCTTTTCATACTACGAAAGAATTACAAAAGATTTCGAGCGCCTCACCGACGAGGAGTGGTCCTCCATTTTGTACCAAACCCATCACCCCGAAGATGCGATACAGGACGTGGTGCCGCAAGCGGATGTGCCATGGATGTCAGAGTTTATCGTAAAAAAATAGAAATTATCTGACGCTTCAGACGGTTGCGTCAGGTGATTCGGAACTCTCTTCGGCAGGTGTTTCAGATGCCTCTTTCACCACAGATTCAACCACTTCTTCCATCTCGGATTGCGCTGTGGCGACCGGCGCCTCAGGGGCCACTGCCAAAGCCGTCTCCTCTTCGACCACCGCGTCTTCTGCGACAAGTGGAACGGCTGTTGGCTCCGATACATCCTTGGTGTTTACCTGCGCAAAATTCCATACGTCCACCAATTCCTGTCTGGAATGAGGATGCTCAGTGGCATATCGATTCAACGCACTGGAACCGGATATATCCACACCCCCTTCACCAGCCGGCTTTGTTAAAAGCCCCACTTTGTAACCGTGGCCACGACCAAGGGCGTTTTCAAGCCCCCGCAACCTATCGGACGCATTGGTAGAATTTGCCGCCTCCTCATTGGCCAACGCCACCGCTTCGCTGGAAATGGTCACTTCATCCGCGACGTCCCTGTAGGATGTGTGTGACGGTTTTTCAGTTTTGGCAACATCCCTGTAGCTCGAAGGCCCGTTCCCTTGAATCGTTCCCCCAAAACGGGGTGGGATTCGAAAAGTGGGTTCTTGAATGTGCATCTTCTGCTCCTTTTCGCTATCGCCGCTGCGCGACGTGCTCTCACTAACTGTAGTCGGAAGACGCACGTGATTGCGAAGTAAGAAAATGTGCCACATCCACCCATGGTGGAATTATTCCACACACAACGCAACCCCACTAAACCTCAAACAATTGCAACACCTTGATAATCTGGAGAAAAAAGTCCGCGTCCGGCAACGGACGCCAACGTGCTTTTTTACCGATTTTCTCTTCAATGGAGGTGAAACCCTGAATTCGTCTAAACAACGACCGGCTCAACCGAGCCGCCGGCCAATTTATTGGTATGCTGCAATATTCGCATCCATCCACGCCAGGCGGCTGGTAATCCACTGGCGCAATGCCGCCACTTCTGCGGCATAATCGGCGACTTCCGGCGTTGTATACAAATCATCCTCGAGGCAAAGGTCCAGCTGATCAATCGGCCAGAGGGCAAAATTGGCGTTGATTGCCGCCACCGGCAGTGCCAGTTGATAGTCGTCGATGCGCTGTGTCAATGCCGCGTCCGCCAATGGACCCGCGCGCAGTTGGGCCCAACGGGTGACCAGGGCCGACCGAAATGCGCTGTCGCTCAACAGATATGTCGTCATCTGGTTGTGAGGCACCCATCCTTCCGCGCTGACATCCGGCTGTCCAAATGACATATCCGCATCGGCCGGAATAAGATTGGCCTTATTTTCACCACTCTTGAACAGATACCATCCTCTATCGAAGGTTCTCAGATTTTTGGCAAATTCATTCATCAGCACCCAGTCAACCACATTGGACATGTTCAGACGTTCGAAGGGAGTACCGGCGCTCATCGCAGCGGACAAATTTGCCAGCCACACGGCTATTCCCGATTGCTGAGAACCACTGATTTTACCTTCGGATGGGTATATCGGTTGCCAGTTGGCCACATTGGCCCCCACAGAAACATCGGTTATCAGACCATCGTTGTCGAGTTTGACAATGAAGTTTGTCCCCACATTCCCATCATCTGCGGGAATATCCACCCGGTCATCATCCCGCTTCACTCGCTCGGAAACGCGATACACTCCACGGGGTTGTCCGTTAAACGTCAGCGTCACATACCTGCTGTCCGCCGCCACATGGGTATCACCGCCCAGCTCTTTGAAAATGTCGAATACAATGTCTGTACGCATGAAGGACCGGTCGGTCCAGGATCCATCCAGTATCCAGTCTTCCTCTTTTCCCATTCCCAGAATCGGCACGGGATTTTCAGTAATCCCATCGGCCAGTCGCAGCTCCAGCTCGTAATTGGTTTTGGGATAGACGCCGCTGCCCCTCCCCCATTGCTCGATACCCACCACACCCGTGTATTCATTGACGCCGGCGCCGTCGTTCACCACCGCAGTGCAAAGAATTTTTCCCGCTTTGGGCACACACGGCGTTGGCGCTCCCACTGCGCAATCCGATGAGGTCAACGCTGTTTCATCACACACCAGCGCTATCGAACCGATAGCCTGTTGCCTGGGTCCACCATAAACCCAGGGAGTACCGGAAGTGTCATCGGTGACGGAATCTGTATCCGTGCCCGATGACGCGGTATCGGTCCCTCCGTTTTCTGAATCAGATCGCTGACAGGAACTCCAGACCGTGGCAAACAACAACATCATCAACCAGAACAAATCATTTCTCATAAAAAAACTCCAAATGCGCCCCCCCAAATAGAGGATCGGTTCAAGACAAATTCACAGTGTCCCATTCTATTCGATCCGGTTCGGACACCCCACGAAAAATACAGGAAAAGTTTGCTTTTTATGAAAATTGCTCATTCATGTGAACAAAACAAATCAACTTTCCCTTGTCGCATCAAAAAATTATGTTGATGTTGAACCATCCCCTACGGCATGACGCGCGCCTCCACGACAGCCTAAAAGCTCTTGCAAATTGACGTTTGTGCGTGTTCTTTCGCAAACTGGCACAACCAGGGGAACTGAAAGAATTATACATGCACACCTCTTCTACAGGTCAGCTATAATTGAGGGTTCATCTCCTTCAGCGACTTGTTTTTAATGCTGATATTGGGCATAGTGAAGAGCAGGGAAAACATGTCCCCAATTAAAATGACACTTTCATGTGATGGACAGCACTTCTGATTGAAAGTGTAAAACGGGCCACATGCAAAACAGGCATATAATCTGGAACAATATTAAAGCCCAAACCGTTCCCAATAGAAAACCGTGGTTTGAAAACCACTTGAAATATCAACATTGCAGGCAGGAAGACGCGGTTCGCGGTCAATATGCATCAGAAATAGTCTCTGACCGTCGATTGCATTGCCCCAAAAAAGTGTAGGTATTAATGATGAGTAAAAAATCAAAGAAAAGCACTCCCTCTGATGACGCAATCACCAATGAATCCAGCCACACGCCGGAGACACACCAAATGGAAAAGAAATCTTTCTATCAGCAGGTAACCACCAACCGCAGCTATCAAATTGGTCTCGGAGCCATTGTTGTATTGGCCATCATAGTTGTGGCACTGGCGATTCACAGTTCCAGTGTGGCATCAGAGCTGGAGGAACTCGCCAACGAAAAACAGCAGGTGCTTATCGCACTCGAAGATTCCAAAAAGAACATTGAAAGCATCAACGCCACGCGCAGCAGCGAAAAAGTGAAATTCACAGAGACAGAGCAAACACTTCAGGAAACGCAACAGGCACTGGAAGAACAGGTGGCCGAACTCGAATCTGCGCTGCAGAATGTTAAATCGACGGTGGGAGATCTCAAAGCGGAAAAAAGGGAGGCAATGATTGAACTGGCCCAGTTCAAACGGTTTTCCGGGCAATTTCAGCGCATGATAAATGCAGGCAAACTGGAAGTGGTGTTCCGGCAGGGACGCATGGTGGTGAATCTGCCCGCCCAGGTACTGTTTGACTCCGGAAGCGCCCAGCTTACAGAAGGGGGATTGAGTTCATTAAAAGAGGTGGCGAAAATTCTACGTACCGTGAAGAACAAACGCTTCGTCGTGGGGGGACATACGGACAATCGCAAAATCAGCAAAGCAGATTTCGACTCAAACTGGGAATTGGCCTCCGCGCGCGCCATTAATGTAACTGAGGAACTGGTAAAAGCGGGTCTTCCGCCGCGCAATCTGATAGCGGCCGGCTATTCCCAGTACGCCCCCATCGCGTCCAATGCCACCGAAGCCGGTCGAAAGAAGAACAGACGTATTGAAATCATACTGGAACCATTCCTCAAAGATATAGCCCCGCCCAGGGCCCAAACCGCGAAAAACAAAACAGCTGCAAAAAAAGCGGGAAAATCCAAAAAGAAAAGTCTTAAATCCTGATTTTCAACATCCCATCTATCGCTATTCACTCTCACATCAATAAAAAATAACTGGAACATTTATTGTATAGCAATGCGAACAAATATTACTTGAACGAACAATCAGTGTGCAATGCTTATTATCGTTTTTCGCATTCATTCGTGATGTCAGATTCTTTTCAATTTTATCTCGTTTTTCTTCAAATCGGGTGACAGGATCGCAACAGATCGCCCTTTTTATCGCGTTTGACCGCAAAACTCACAAATACGTCAAACTCCTTTCTTGTTATTTGTGAGCGATTTATAGTAAGTTAGAGTTGTTTCAAAATGAACTTGATACGCATGCGCCGCAGCGGCATTGACTCCAGTACACCGCGGCGTCGCGATAGTGGTTATAGGTTGATTTCCTGTAGTTGCTCCGTCTGTCGTCATTGAACTGATCGTCTGACGAATCTCGTGCCATTCGCACGCTACAGGAAATCCACATCACTGCAGTTGGAAACAGCGCCTCATTTTGGGGGGGCATTGAACAGATAACAATGATGAGAAAATGGCCTTGATGGTGGCAAAATGACGCAGCATTCGGATACGAAAAACAGATATAGAATCGTTACTAAATTATGTTCCGGTGGTATGGCGGACATTTTTTTGGGAATTCAACTGGATCAACAGGTACTTGAACGACTTGTTGTCATCAAAAAAATCCATAGTGTTGCCGATAATTCTCCGGATTCCAGAGGAATGTTTGCGGATGAGGCTCGGATCATCTCAACTTTAAATCATCCTCATGTGGTACAGATTTTCGATTTTACAGAAGAAAACGACAGTTTCCATATAATTATGGAGTACATAGACGGGGAAAATCTGGGCTATATCCTGAACGTCCTGCGAAAAAAGAATGAACGAATTCCCTTAAAAATCGGGTTGAAGCTGATGGATCAGGCTCTTGAAGCCATTCAGTATATTCACACCGCAACCTCTTTGTCCGGCAAACCGCTGGATATTGTACACAGAGACCTGGATCCACGCAATCTTATGATTGATTCCAACGGCTATGTGAAAGTGATCGATTTCGGTGTAGCTAAAGCGGTTGTTCAAACAGAACTGACTGCGCCCGGATTATTCAAAGGAAAACTGTCTCACGTGGCGCCTGAAATTTTCACCCGATCAGACATTGACCATCGGGCGGATATTTATTCACTGGGTCTGGTTCTGTTTGAAATCGCCACCGGCGAAAAGCCTTATCGCTTTGGAAAAGGGGCCATTTTGGCGGAAACCATCAAACGCATTGTTGATGATCCGCTGCCGGCCCCAAGGGACCTCAACCCGGAAATCCCTGAAAAACTGGAAGAAATCATTCGAAAGGCCTGTGACAAAGATCGGGAGAAAAGGTATCAAACCGCCGACGAGTTGCATGTCGCATTGTCGGAGTTTGCCCATGACAGTTCCGTCGGCGCTGGCATGGCAACCAGTACCGAAGTCAAAAAGTGGTTTAATGAGCAATTTGCCGACCGTCTGAAAAAGCGTCGCAGCTACGAGAACATGACGCTGCAAAAAGCCCGAATCGCGTTGGAAGGAATGCGATCCATGCGACACACCGGAATGATTCAAACGGGTGTAGACAATGACCGTCATGGCTTCTCGACACTCGTTTCAGGTGTCTACCCATCGGATGGTCGTCTGACTGGCACGGAATCCATTTCCGGGATGTCCGCGTTTGGCACCGGACAAATACCAAATCCTTCGTTCCCCCCCAGCAGCAGCGCCAACATGCGACTGCCCACAACAAATCCCCCGGGGATGGGCCCCAATCCATTTGGAACCACCACCGGAGTCCCATCTTTAGAACCGTTTGGCTCTGATGACCGTTCGGATACGTTTACCGGTGCTACAAGAAAACATTTGATTCGAATTGGTTTGGGGGCCGCAGCCGTTGCCCTTATCACAACCGTGGTGGCGTTCCTGTTCTGGCGCAGTGATATTTCCATGGACAAACAGGCCGGCAAAAACAATACGGTAGCGGTAGATGGAACAGTAACGGCGGTTGATCCCATTGGCATCACCACACATTCGCCAAAGAAAGCCGACTTGGCAGGAAACCATGCTGAAGAAGGCACAGCCGGAGTTGATGAGGAGAAAGCCGCCTCCGAAATAGAGGACACTGGAGATGACGTCGCTATGACACCCGCCGCAAATTCGCAAACCGCCAGAGCTCACATCACGGGACGCAGCTGGTCGAATCAGCGCGGCAAACATCGACGTCAGGCCGTCCGCGAAATGGAACTGACAGATGATGTGGAAGCGTACAACACTGATGACGAAGAAAGAGAAGGAACATCTCTCGATATTGAATCGCGTACAGTCGCAATGGTGGATAACGCAGATAAGAGTTTCAGCAGGATATATGAGCCGGCCGCCGTGCAGGTGGACACCAATAAATATGAACCGGTCTCCCCAAAAGTAATGGGGACCTCCTCTACGCCGGACAAACAGAAGCCCGAACCACAGGCGGCGCCCTCAATGCCGAGCGCCCCAAAATACATCAGCGTTGGCGGAAACTGGAATGGTGCCAGGGTAGCCAGCGAGGGATGTGGTTCCTGTCATCCGGTAAAGGCCACGTCAAAAACACCCAACCAATGGAAATATTTCTTTTCCCATGATCGACATCGTCGAAATGCCAATCTCAGGGCTCTGTTTTCACCCTCGGAATTGCGTCGAGTGGAAACCCATCTCATTTCCATCGTGGAAAGCAGCAAGAAAAACAACAGCGGCATTGCGGGCATTCGCTAAATTCAGCGCCATGTGCTCAGGCAAACGGATTCCATAGCTGTTTCAATTGGAATTTCAACAGGAAGGAAGAGAAGACGAGATGATTAAACTGATATTGATCGCCCTTTTCACCGTATTGTTTTGTTCTCTTAATGTATTTGCACAGTCAGACTGGACCGATTCCGTATCGAAAACAGACAAACGGAAGGCGTCAGAAGAACGCGACGCCCCCGCTCTGCCTGCGGCCAACGGAGTACAAAACGAAGAAACAGTGGGACCGCTGGCTCAGAACACAGAGTATACCTCTCCTGCGGCTACTGAATCAGGACCGCCCACGCGGGAAGAATATAATGAGCTGCGTGAGCGCATGGAAATGATGGAAAGTGACATGGAGCGGATTGTGGGAGAACAGGATGAACTGAAGGAAAGAAGCCTCCTCGACAAATTGAACTGGTCGGGGTCATATCGTTTTAACTTTAATTTCTTTCACCTGACCGACCACACTTTCGACAAGATCCCCGGCCACCTGGTTGTAACAGGCATATCCCCCACGGGGGATCGGGAAATGGAAGCAGTCGAAAGAGGAAAACGCAATCGAGACGATTGGCTGGCGCCATCCTGGACCCACCGGGTTAAACTGTCGATGACGTATGATTTTGGGGAGTCGCTCCGATTCTATTCTCAACTCGGCGTATACAAGTACTTTAACGAAACATTGAATACAATCGGTGTGATTGATCACGGTGCCAATGCGTACCCCAGAGACAATGCGTTTCGTCTGGAGCGCGTTTATTTCGACTGGTTTATAGCAGACTGGCTCGCCCTGTCCATTGGCCGTATCGCCTCTCCCGATGGCCCCCCCACTGAATTGAGGGAAAATACCGAGCGGCGCTCCGGGTGGGGCGTTCAAATGGTAAACGCCACTATTGATACCATCATGGCCACTTTTTATCTGCCCAAAAAAATGTACCTGCGGACGTTCTACTCTCCATTTGGAACCCACCTGAATTTTGCCATGAATAACGAGGTCAGCCTCTTTGATGATGGGGGATTCGACATACTGCACTCCTGGGGGGCCATTTTCGAAACGGCTATTCCCAAAATGGATGACAGCATATTTCAGGTTGGCTTTTGGCATATTCCCAAATTCTCGCCACGCAATACTCCCATTATTCTGCCGGGAGCAACCGACCTTGTGTATCCCACCGATCCAACGGGGCAGGATTTGGGAATGTTTATGCAGGCCAACGCTCTGCTGCAGCTCAACAACATATTCAATAGTGGTCTCGACCTGTTTGGCGCCTACAGCCTGACTTTTCTAAACCCAACCGAGCATACAGTCACATACAACATGAAAATGACCCTTGACGCTTTTAATCCAGACGGGACGCCGGTAATGATCGGGCCCCCCATACCCGAACTGCAGGAACAATTGACCAGTACGCGGACGGATTCCAAACAGTTTGGTATGGCATCGTTTGAGGAAGGTGCCGGATCGAAAAATTTTGGACACTCGATTTACGCGGGATTCCGATACACTCTTCCCTTCAGTGAAACGTTTCCAACCCGCATTGGCGGGGAATTCAACTGGGGAACCAGGTATCACCTCGCATGGTCGCATGCAAATGATCAACTGCTGAACAAACTGGGCAACAAGGGACTGGCGTTCGAGGGATACTTGATTCAACAGATGGTGCCCAAACATCTGTTTTGCCGATTCGGCTACCTGGAAATTCAGCGAAAATTTATCGGTGCGTTTTTTGGTGAAACCAATGAGACGGACCAAAAAATTCGCACTATTTATTTCCTGGTGGATCTTTCCTGGTAGCCCCTCTTTCTCCTGAATTTCCGGCACGCCCGACTTACCGTACTGCCCCACTCAGGAATTCAAATTCATACACAATTTGTCGGCACAGTCCCACGAACTCCCGGTACTGGTGTTCCGCTACAACAGATGCGCCAGATGCCTCGATTCTCAGATTTGTGTCCCTTTTTACCTCCTGTTAAAACACTCTCGCATACAGATGGGGGCGCAGCGACGAAACAAAATCCATATGGTCAGAACAACGCGCCAGGTCTTAGCCATATTTGCCAATGTGAGGATTACAAATTATGACACAACCGATTAAGCCAACTTTGCGGGTCTTTTTCGCAGATCAGTACCGCATTTTGATCTTCTTAAATATATTGCTGGTCACGCTGTTTTCATTCGGCGCCTGTTCCCGAAACAACAATTCGGGAAACAGCGATGCCGACAACACCAAAGATGATACAGCGGCAGACGCGGACTCGGATGCGGACAGCGACGGTGATGCCGACAATGACGCAGATAGCGATGCAGATGGAGACAGTGACGCCGACAGCGATTCGGATACAGACTCTGATTCGGACGGCGATGGCGATGGGGATTCGGATATTACTACGGATACCGGGGTGGAAGTGGATACCGAAGTGTACAACAATCTCGACGTGGACCCCAATGGCACATACCAGTTTAAAAATGTGCGTACGGGTGCGGGTGGGGGATTTATCGTGAACGTCATTTTTCACCCCACTGAACCCGATCTGATTTATGCCAAAACCGATATGGGGGGCGTGTATCGGTGGATTCCGGAAACGGAAACCTGGAAACAGCTCCTGTACTTCGTTGGCGCAGACGATTGGAACTGGACCGGCGCCGAGTCAGTGGCGCTGGATGCCTCCGACCCCGACAAACTCTACATCGCGGCAGGTACATACACCAATGACTGGGCGCCCACCAATGGTGTTATCTGGCGTTCCAATGACCGGGGCAACAGTTTTGAAAAAACCAACATGCCGTTTAAAATGGGGGGTAATATGGGCGGCCGCGGCATGGGCGAACGTTTAGCGGTGGATCCCAATGATGGCGATATTCTCTATTTTGCGGGTCGTGAGGATTACGGTTTGTGGAAAAGTGATGACGCCGGTGAAACATGGTCAAAAGTCGACAATTTTCCCGCCACCGGAACCTTTGCCACCAACCCGGATGACACATGGGACTACGACAATCACATGCCTGGCATCAGCTGGGTGACGTTTGATCCGGCAACTGGCTCCGCCGGTTCGGCCACCCAGACCATTTACGTGGGCATCGCTCACGTGGAACCGGGGGAGCCCAATATTTTTCGCACCACTAACGGCGGCACGTCCTGGGAACCATTACCTGGCCAACCCATGAGCACTCTGGAGGGCAATACTGTTACCATGACCGGCGGATTAACGTGGGACATCACCGAGGAAAACGATGATGGCTCTTTGGCCTGTCCCTATCCCGGTCTGATGCCCAAGCAGGGCAAGCTCGATGCTGACGGTACATTGTATCTGACGTACTCCAACTGGGCCGGTCCCTATCGCGGCAATAAGGGCGATGTGTGGAAATTCGAATCCGAAAATGAAGAGTGGACTAAAATCACGCCGGTGGACGGCGCCACAAATCCGGACGACACGTGGTGGGGCTACGGTGGATTGGGCGTGGATATGCAAAACCCAGGGACGATTGTGGTGGCGGGTGTGAATTCGTGGTGGCCCGATGGGGTCATGTTCCGCACCACCGATGGCGGTGAGACATGGCGTCCGCTCTGGGAGTGGGAAGCGTATCCCGAAATGAATCAGTTTCACGAATTCGATCTTTCACAGGCGCCGTGGCTCTACAATCCCAATTTCAACATCAACAATGAACACGCCGCACCGGATCAACCCATCAAGATCGGATGGATGATCGAGGGGCTGAATATCGATCCGTTCAATCCGGACCGCATGATGTACGGCACTGGTATGACCCTGTTTGCGTCCAATAATCTGACCAACTGGGACAACGGGAAACACATCACCATTGAATCCAAAGCGTACGGGATTGAGGAGACATCAGTGCTGGGTCTCGTAAGTCCCCCGGAAGGCGCGCCGCTCATAAGTGTGGTGGGCGACGTTGGCGGTTGGGTCCATTATGATTTGGACATCGCGCCCACGGCGGACGAACGACATACCATTCCGGACGATGGCACCATGACCGGTATCGATTTCGCAGAAGACGACCCCAAAATCATGGTGAGAGTGGGCAAGGGATTTGCCTCCACCACCGATGGGGGAGCCACCTGGAATAAAAGCTGGGGTGAGGCGCCGGGCACAAACGGGCAGGTCGCACTGAGCGCGGACGGCGCCACAGCCGTGTGGGCCCCTGGCGATGGACCGGTCTCCGTGTCGGCCAACAATGGGTTCAGTGCTTTTTCGCCGGTGGATGGCAGTGTGCCCGACGGCGCGTCAGTGGCATCAGACCGCGTTGACGCCGACACATTTTACGCGTTTGGCGACGGGACTTTCTTTGTGAGCAATGACGGCGGAAAACGCTTTGAGGCCACAGTAAGCGTCGATTTGCCCATCAGCGGTGAAATCCACGCGGTGTTTGGCCACAAAGGACACATCTGGCTCGCGGGGGGCGCGCAGGTTACGGGTGGGTCCAGCGAGTCGGATTTGAATGGACTGTGGTACTCCACTGACGGTGGAGAGAGTTTTACAAAACTCGAAAACGTCGAACTCTGCGCCGCGGTGGGATTTGGCAAAGCCGCCCCGGAAGGCGAGTATCCCGCCATCTTCATTTCAGGCGTGGTGGACGGCGCCCACGAGATATACCGCTCCGACGATATGGGCCAGACCTGGCTGCAGGTTACCGACGATACCCACAAATTCGCCACTATCCAGTGCATCACCGGCGATCCCCGCATCCATGGCCGCGTGTACTTTGGCACCAACGGGTTCGGCACTCTTTACGGCGATCCCATCGATTAGAGTCATCCCCACTGCGAGCACACGCCCAATCGCCGATGATAACCACTGGTTTTTTGAGGCTGATTAATGGTAAAACCGTATTGTGAACATCGACCCCAATAAGGGTGAAACCAATGATTAACAAATGAGGACAATAATGAAATTACCAGCTTCACTACTTATTTTATTCTTTCTTGTGAGCGCGATGGCATGCGACGGCGATAAGGCAAACGAATCCGCGACCACAGATGGCGATTCGGATTCCGACGGCGATACCGATTCCGATGGCGACACCGATTCCGACGGCGATTCGGATAGCGATGGCGATTCGGACTCGGACTCGGATGGGGATGGCGACGGTGACAGTGGAACAGCGTCAGATGGGGACACAGATGGGGACAGCGATACAGAATCAGAATCCGGTGACGATACTGAATCGGAACAGGAACCCGACGTAACCCCAGCCACCATGGTGGGACCGGTGGAGCGGGATGGCGCATACGTTCTGGAATTTGAGTACGATGGCAATACGTGGCAGTTCGAAGCCCGTGCCGACAATGCGGGGCGCATTCTTTCCTATCAACTCAACGGCGCGGAAATGGTTGCCGACAATACCATCGGCAGCCTCTACGGTTCAGATTTCCTGATTGGCCCGCAACTCAGCTTTCCCGGCGGGAACTGGCCACCGCCCAGTGACATGTACACGGCGCAGTACACTGCCTCGGTGGACGAGGAAAACGGCGCCATCACCATGAAGAGCGGTCTCATCTCGTATGAAGACGTGACCTGGTCCATTTCAAAAACCTACTCATTGGATTTAAAGGACAAGGCCGTTGTTATGGATTACACCTTCACCAACGAGGGGAACGACACCCAAAGCGGGGCGCCGTGGATCATCACCCGGGTCAACGAAGGCGGTTTGTCATTTTATCCCATGGGAGATGGCGACATCACTTCGGGACCGGAATGGTTCATTGAATATCCCAACGAGGAAATCGACGGCATCGTGTGGTGCGATCACAGCGAAATTTCCGACACGCAAAATTACAAACTGTTTTCGGATGGCGCCGACGGCTGGTTGGCCCATACCGATGGCACACTGCTGATGGTCAAAACGTTTGAAGATATTCCAGATGGCGACGAAGGACCCGATGAAGGAGAAATCGAGCTGTATGGCACGCAGGGCTATGAAGAGGTAGAGGCGCAGGGCGCATATGCATCGGTGGAAGCAGGGGACTCCGTCACGTGGACCGTCATATGGTATCTGCGAGAGCTCCCCGACGACGCCAGCGCCACTGCGGGCGATACCGCGCTGCTCGAATTTGCCAGGGAGATTGCGACTGGCATCCCCGGCAACGCATTCTGAAACAGCGGCTCCTGATAGATCTCCCCTCTCCAAATTAATTCCAGATAAGTTGTATAAAAAAGCCCTGATGCCGCCCGAAAAATATATGTGATCCCACATACCAGACAGGTTGATGATTTGTGGCGAAGCAGTGTTCCAGACAAAAACACTGGTCGTCTTCAGATACAAAACGAAAAACAAAGGGAGTAGTCAGATGAGTATTGTAAATCTGAAATTAAAAACGAAACATCTCAGCGTGTTATGGTTATGCGTGACCATTTCATGGATTGGGTGGGCGTGTTCAGACAATGGGAGTTCAAACGATTCAGAATCGGAAACGAACAGCAGTAACGCCGATTCGGATGGGGACAGTGATACAGACGGAGATAGCGATGGCGATACCGATGGGGACTCTGATTCAGACAGCGATACGGACGGGGACAGCGACACCGATTCCGACACCGATACTGATGGCGACTCTGATAATGATGGCGATACCGACTCCGATAGCGATACCGATGGCGACACCGATTCCGACGGCGATGGCGATACCGACTCAGAGACTGAACTGACGGAGCCCAAAGAAGGGCCGTGCGACATTTATGAGGCGGCAGGCACTCCCTGTGTGGCGGCCCACAGTACAGCGCGCGCACTGTACGGCGCCTATGACGGAGCTCTGTATCAACTGAGACGGGGCGACAATCAATTGAAAGATGTACCGGTTCTGGAGCCGGGAGGCTTTGCGGATATATCCGTGCAGGATGATTTCTGCGCCGGCGCCAAATGTACAATCTCCATCATTTACGACCAGTCCCCCATGGAAAACGACTTGCCTGCATCCCCAAAGGCGTTGTGGCTGCCTGACGGCGGCAATGAATCCAACGCGGCCGAAGGCGAAACCACCATCAGCGGCCATACGGTACACGGCATCTATGTGACCGGATACTCCACCGATATTGGCTACCGGGCCACAAAAACCCAGGGCATTGCCAAAGGTGATGAGCCGGAATCCATGTACATGGTAGTGGACGGACGGCGTTACAGCGACCAGTGCTGCTTCGACTACGGCAACGCAACCCCCACCGGTGGCGCCGATGGCAATGGCACCATGGAGGCGATTTACTTTGGCGACGACATCACCTGGGGCGGCAGAGGCGAAGGAGATGGTCCGTGGGTGGCGGCGGATCTGGAATTTGGCGTGTACAAAAGCGACAAGGGCGGCTGGCAATCGGAAGATGTGTATACTCCCAGCGCCAAGTCCATTGATGCGGACTTCGTTGTGGCCATGCTGAAGGGACCGTCCGGAAATTCTTTCGGTCTCAAAGCCGGAGATGCCAACAGCGGGTCTCTGACGACCATGTGGGATGGCCCTCGTCCATCAGGGGCCGGTTACAGTCCCAAGCGACTTGAAGGCGCCATTATTCTGGGAACCGGCGGCGACGGCAGCAACGGCGGCACCGGCACGTTCTATGAAGGCGCCATGACCAAAGGTAATCCCCCCGACGAAGTGGATGACGCCATCCACGCCAATATTGTGGCCGCCGGCTACGGCCAGTAAACACCGACATTTCCAACCCGAAAGGAGCTAATTGCGCTCCCTCGTCCTGCCCATTGAACCCGCCGCCTGAATGGCGGCATCCCCAATAACCTGGGTGAACCTTTACATTCCAGGCGAGCTCACGCTGACCCACTCGGATATCACTGTTTCGCAAAAAGGCAAGGCCGCCGCCGGCGAAGATGTCGCCGTCACCGTAGTCAACAGCGACAAGACTAAACCCATTACACTGTTCCCGCGCATTCCCCGCTGGGTGTCCGATACGGCCACCGTGAAAGTCAACGGCGAGGTGATGAATGATGCCATTTCCAAAGACGCCTGCCACCCGGCCACTGGTCGCTGGAAATCAGGCGATAACGTCACATTAACCCTGCCCGCCGCACTGCGCCTCATCCGTACCCGGGACGACAGCAAAATGGTCTCCGTATTTTATGGACCGGTACTGCTGGCTGGCGAACCGGGCATCGACACCATGTCCAACGACTTGCCCAACAAAGACACCCATCTGGATTTGGCGTCCATCAACGTGCCCGACATCGCCAACAGCAGCAGCGCCCCGGCAGATTGGCTCGAATCCATCAACAACTCCCCACTTGCATACAAGGCAAAAGACACCGGTCCCGCCACCAGCATCATTTTCCGTCCCTTCTGCGAAGTGCACCATCAGCGCTATTTTGTATACTGGAAGCTGCAACCCGCAAAGTAGCGATTGTTGTCATCCAATTGCACTCTCCTGACATATTCTGTTGAGTTAATCTTTCTTATGTGTATGATCCGGCTCGGATACCACTACATATGTTTTTATTTTGTTGTTCGCTGGAACGTCTTCTCCATGACTGATTCCAGCACTTCGAATGAGGAGAGAAATGAATATGAATCGCATACTTATTATCGCGGTCGCCATTCTGGCGGGATTCGGTCTTTTAAGTGCGTCTGTTTTCATGACACGTTCAAAATACGGCACTACCACTGAAACTGGAGACGTCACGGTTGTCAATCGCGAAGGAGTTGCGAGTTCCAGTAACAGCAACAGTAACATGTCGCAAAACTTACAAATCGCCAGACTACAGGCTGAGATAAATAGTCTGAAGCGTCAGTTGGCCAACACCCATAGTCAGACGCCTGCAGATAAAAACGAAATCGATGTCAGCCTTGAAAACAAAACCCCGGAAGAAGTGGCAGAGATTGTAAAGTCTCAGGACATTCAACAGGCGGCGGTACTCGAACAGCAGCTTTCAGTGGGCCCCAAAGACCAGGCATGGGAGACCCAGGTTCGCGACGAGGCGGCAGTGGTGTTTAAAAAATTTGAGGGCAAGGCCACGCTTACAAAGGTGAACTGCAGTGATCGTTTCTGTCGCGCCGACATCAATATGGACCAATTGGAAGCACGGGGCGACGTCTTGAGAGAACTGCAATATACCCCCCCGTTTGCCACCAACGGTTTTATCTATGTAAAGTCCAGCGACGACCCGCAAACCATGCTCTATTTTACCCGGGATGCAGAAACCGGGATTCAACAGGTTGCTCCGTTGGACCAGGAGATGAACTGAGGTTGAGGCCATCGGCCGCATAATGAATCCCAAAAATTGCTCAAAGTGGCTTAGACATTTCGTCTGAGCTTTAAACAACAGAAGGGAATAGAAAAATGAAAAAAGGAATTTTACTCATGTGTATGATTCTCATGACGACACTCTTTGCCATGAGCACCTCCGCCGACATAAAACAGGCCGGCTACACGTGTCATCCTGCTGGAACCAGCTTCTCCTACTGGTACGTTTACCACTCCCGTATGACCAACAACTCCACATCCACACGTTATCTGGACTGCCCAATTGCCGGCGTTGATCTGCAGAACTATCTCTATGGATATGCGTACGTCATCGACCACAGCACCGATCCGGTTTACTGCACCCTGGGTGCAACAAACAATGATGGATATTATCAGAGCGGGTACTATGCCACCCGGAACAGCACCGGAGACTATGCATCTGTGCAAACACTCGATTTTGGCTCGGGCGGCGGTGTTAACGTCCTGGGGCGCACACCTGTTCTGCATTGCCAGGTTCCCCCCAAAGACAGCAGTGGCAACCAGTCCGGCATGGCCAACTACGTGACATACTCCTTGTTCTAATCGTTTAAATTCTCCAGCAGGTCACCTGTTGTGCACAAAAATGACCGCAGGGGACGGACAGTAAAAAGATCACTGGCCAGGTGGCCGCACTGAGAAGAAAGTCCGATGCCACCATATCTTGTGGTGCAACGTGGTGCCAACCATATAATATGCTGTGTTTCGCTTTTAAATTTTCTGAAAAACCGGGGTTTCTTCGTCGGGACCGTTTTAACCCTAACATTGCAAACATTTGAGCCTGTTTTGAATTCGCAGCCATGAAGTCCGAAACGTGAGAGTCGGGAGTGTTCGGTCAGGCGG
>JAFGQN010000066.1 GCA_016935665.1 Deltaproteobacteria bacterium
CCAACAGGTTTGGGCTGCCGGCCTTTGCTTCGCTTCACCGTCTCCGGTTCCGCTCCCTCCCGCACTGCCCTGCAGCGCTGAAGTGAGTTGGGATATACGCGTCTGGGTTGCTTCCGTCAACCTTTTTGTCCGAAAAAAATCATTTTTTTGAAATTATGCGCATCATCTCCCTTTTACCCCGTAAAACCATGGAATCGTTGCAATTATTGATCGCAAACAGGGAATATATCCAAAAAATAACGCCATTCTCTTTTTAATGATAACAAAGCGGAGTGAGTTGAGTTGTCTATCTGCAACAGAAACGCAATTATTCATTTCTCTGAGATGGCAGTAATTGCCACCAAAAACCAGGTGGAATGCGGCAACCACTGCTCCAGCCAACGCCATCGAAAGTCTGCTCGCGAACTCAAGCCTGGCGCTCCCCAGAATTCAATTCCCTGTCCACTGACTCCACTGCCAGTGATGCCATTGGCTATTCCTCCATCCAAATCACCATGATGCTTATCATTAGGTAAAAGAGAATAAGGTTCCGGATTTGAGGCGCCCTTGCCTTTGAGAAAACAGTACCCAAAGGGATTCATACCGAGAATCCAGTTCAATTGATTTTGCGCGAACCCATCCAACCTGTCGCGCGCAAGATCGTCGTTGACAAACGGCTGTCCCAGAATTGCTGCGGCGGCAAGGGAGCCGAGCCTCGCATTTTCGCCCTGCCACCAGTAGCCGCTCTCATTTTGGTGCGGGGCGAAGAACCCACTTTTCACTTTATTATCGACACGGAAATTCTGTCGTGCATACCCAAACGGGTTAGGGACTTCCTCGGTAATGCGCAAGAGATAATTCAAATGACTATTTATTACTTTTTGCGCACGAGCACTTTCCTGTTCTTCTTTTTCAACAGCAAGATACCTGGCCAATGCAACAACCGGCAACCCCGCATCGGAAGCATGCCAGAATGGCCGGTTCGAATCGTCACTTGTAAAATATCCATTTGCATGCAGACGTCTCTCAAGGTTCTTGGCGCGTTGTCGAGCAGACCGCAAATAAATATCACTTAGCGTAGCCGCATACAATTCCACAGCGGCCAGTAATGCCGAGTAATCGTCAATAATGTTTTCCTTTCCATCATCTATGTACTTCAGATTATTTTTCTGAAGGTGTGCAAATCCTTTCTCAGCGGCTGCCAGGTATTGCTCTCGATTGTATTCTCCTTCGAACCCCAAAGCGAACGACTGCGCCAGCGCCGCGATTGCCAACCCGCCCCCTTCCCTGAACGCCGCCTGCCAGTCTTTGGTCATTGCACCACTTTGAGTCTCGAATGCACAAATGCGTCTCTGGTACATATCCCCTGACCAATGGTCGAAAACATTAATATAAAAATAGCCGTCCTTATCAAGGATACGCACCAGATAATCGGCGCCCCACGCGGCTTCCTCCGCAATTCGCTTTTTTATTTCCGGGCCAGCCAGATTGTTATCGATGCGGTCATAAACGAATCCGAGTGCCCAGGCCGTCAGCGGTATTTGCTGCGGATTCATGAAATTGGCATAACTCAAATGGGAAAGGTACTTGGAAATATCACCGGATGCGTCATACCAACCGCCGCGAACATCAGCGCGTCGTTCGGAGTCAAAAAAGGGTAGACTGCTGTCTGTCTGCCATACCGACGGATGCGTGGCCCTCGAATTTTTGAAATATCTTAAAACCATTTCGAATGTCTCGTGATACAGCACGTTCGATTGAATGGCGAATTCATGGGATGTATAGTCTTTGATTTTCAGCTTTACATTGGACGGTTTCGTCACCGCCGTAAAATCCGCAATGTGGTATACCGGCCCGCCTCCCCACTCATCAAACCCTTCCACCACTTCCAGCTTGCCCGAGTAAATCACCTTGCCAGAGGCCGCCTCCACCAGTTCAAAAGTACTCCCCATCCCCACCGATTCCACCACCGCACGTTTGGGCCCTTTCACATCGTACCCAACTTGATTCACATGGAACTTTACACGATGTTCCACGTCCACAGGACGGCGATAAACCTTATGGCGAGAAGTGAGCGATTCTGACTGGGGCAGGATGCATCCGCTAAACATGATTGCGGTCAGAATGCCGAGAAAAAAACCTGTTGTCATTTTGAGCTGGTGTTCTACCTGTTTTGTCGTCATTGGAAATTACCTCTCACGCATGTTGTCGGTTTTCGTGGTTCACAAAGCTCAAAAGAGAACCAAAAGAAGCCTTATGGCGTCCTGGCAAAACAACACATCTTGTGGAAAAAAGGTCTACTCGGCAGTGACATCCGCAATTTTTGCATTAATCTTTAGCGTTTTGCCGGCAAGAGGGGGAATCAGACGCACCAGCACATCGCTTTCGCGATCCTCCAGCACCGCAAATTTCACTTGCTGATTTCCCGCCATGCTGGCTTCAAACATACTACCGATTTTTGTGGAAACCCCTTCGGGGAGTTCTGATTTTTTTATCACTTTAGTAGGCCAGCTTTTTGGCTCACCCACTGCTTTTTCAGGAGGAAGAACTATCTCTTTTTCCTCACCTTTTTCCATCCCGCGCAACTCTTCGCTCAACCCGGGGATAAGGCCACTTTTGCCGAATGGAAAAACCAACGGTCCGCCTCTCCCGGCAGAAGATTCAATCAACGCGCCTTTTTCGGTGGTAATCGTGTACTCAAGGGTAATAATTTTTCCTTCTTCGACTTTCATAAATCCTCCAGGGTATTAAATCCGTTTCACACGATATAATTTCATATATTTAATTGATTGACAAAATATACACTGGTCGTTTGTTGTTGCCAAGCGCTCTTTCACACCATTTCCGGGATTCCCTGATAACTCGGTATATCGGAATCACTCATAGTTGAATCATCCAGAAAAACGGGTCAAGTCCTTCAATTGTTCAAAAATCCCCGGAGTGGCGACTATTATGCCATTCGCGTTTAAATTATATAATTCACCGTTGTGGGTGCAGATTTTTCCACCGGCCTCAGTTAAAATCAGCGCCCCTGCTGCAAAATCCCACGGATTGAGACTGTACTCGAAGAATCCTTCGAATCGACCACAGGCCACCCAGCACAAATCCAGCGCTGCACTTCCGAATCGACGAATTCCCCTTAAATTGTTGTTAAAAAGTCGCTCAATACTTTTCAAGGTGGCCCGCATTAGCGGCCCCCGTTCATATGCGAACCCGGTAGAGACGATACATTGATGAATCTCCGACGCAAACGATATTCCGATGCGTGAATCATTCAACAATGCACCTTCTCCTGCAACGGCATGAAACATTTCGCCTTTTGCTACATCGTAAACAACACCCACCTTCACTTCTCCGCGCTCCGCATAAGCGATTGAAATGGAAAAATGTGGAATACCCCCGGCGAAATTAGTTGTTCCATCCAATGGATCTATGATCCACAATTGCTCGCTTTCGAGCGCCGCTCTATCGGCGGATTCCTCCGCATAAAACTGATGCGTTGGAAAAGCATCCAAAATGGTTTGTTGAATGAGTCGCTCCGAGGCAACGTCCGCCTGAGTTACCAAATCATTAATGGCCTTGTAATCAATTTTCAGATTGTCCCAGTGGGACAGAATTTCCGCTGCCGCAAGACGTGCAGCCAATTGCGCTGTTTCGAGAATTTTCTTCATATGTGCCTCTTTACAAATTGAATCAACCCGGTCAATACGGTGTGCCCACAGAATCGCCTTTGGGAGCGTAATTGCAAAAAATCAGCCAGCCGGAGTCCATATCGGTGCAATCAACTGCCGCACACCCCAAATGCGTGGTGTCGCGCCAAACCAACTGAACATAATCACCGCACGCCATGCCGTCGCACAAAGCTGTCTCAAAATCGTCGTTCTTTGCTTCGCTTCCCCAGAATTCGACAACAATCGCTTCCGGACACGGCTGTGTTGTAGATGCACGTTGGAGCCAGGATTTACCAATCGAATGAGGGCGCGCCTTCGGGATCATTCATGTTCGAATCAATTATTTCGAACACACCCGAATCCGGGTCCTGTTCCAGCTGTGTCACGCCTGTATTAAACAAGGCATACGCAAAGTTCTCCGGGTTGTCGTCCACCATGTCGTGCCCTCCCAACAGTCCCATCAGCAGCCGTCCGGCGTGGGCATGGCCCGAAATAAAAACAGTTTTCCCGGACTGACCATAGCGTTCCAAAAGCAAATCTCTGGCCATCATCACCACTGACAAGCCTTGCTCAAAGCCTTCCGGTAAAAGAGCATTCTCCTTTGCCCCATCCCGATATGTCAAATTATCGGCCTCCACCGCATATTTAAAATATTCCTCCGGCTCCACTTCCGTTGGAATGGAATCGCCGGTCACCGGTTCCTCGTCCACCTCCGTCAGCTCCGGCCAGATTTCCCCCTGCATGTCCATGGCGACCAGGTACGGTGAAATGGTAAACTGTCCCCGCCAGGTGGGCGACACGAGCACCGCGTCCGGCACTGGCACTTTTCCGGAGTTCATCAACCAGTCGGTAAGCGCATCCACCTGAGATTGACCCAGCGTCGACCATTCATTCGTTGCTTCATATGTCATCTCTTCGGGCGGAAGTGTATTGGCTACGGTCTCTGCGTGTCGTATATAATAGAGAGTCATCCCGCCATCACCTTCGGCATCCGTATCGCCGTCTGAATCCGAATCTCCATCCGCATCCGAGTCCGCGTCCCCTGTGTCAATGATACAGCACTGCTGCGCTGCAGCTTCGCAGACCCCCTCCTTCAAAACACCACCCGCAGCATTGCAATCATCCACACAATGAACATCGCAGACATCCCCGTCACCATCTCCATCGGCATCGCTATCACCATCGGACGAAATATCTCCATCCGAGTCTGAGTCGCCGTCACTGTCTCCATCGCTGTCACTGTCCCCATCCGTATCGGTGTCCCCATCACCACCGGTTTTGTTATTGTCTTTGGATAAGCTGCCGTCTTCTCCAGCACAACCAACATATATTAATGAGACAAAACCAAGAACGGAAACAATTGCCCACATCTTTAACAGATTGTTGTTTGTCATCCATCTCTTCCTTTTTTTGTGTGCGCCAGAATGCACTGCCCGTTATTTGACCACGGGAAACGACAAAAAACAAGAACGATTCACATCGGCCGTCGAGAGAACGTGGTATCACTTTTCAGGAAAAAGCTGCGTGCACACTTTGTTCGCAAACATCAACGAGCGCCTCAATCTGTTTCACGGTCACTGTTAATGGCAACGCAAAATAGACCACATTTCCAAGGGGGCGAAGCAATGCGCCCCGTTTGCGCGCTTCCTCGTAAAATTTCCAACCCGCCTGATTGAGATAACTGGCTACATCGCCACCTTCGGGGTCCATTAATGTAAAGGCGCTGACAATGCCCGTCTGACGGGGAGCGCGCACCCATGGATGTTTCGCGAGTCGTTTCAGCCCATTGTCAATGGCAGTCATTTTGGTGGGCAAATTCTCAATCAGCTGCTCATCGTCAAATACCTTCAACGTTGCGTTTGCAACGGCACATCCCAGCGGATTTCCCGTAAATGAATGGCCGTACCACAAGGTTTTTTCTGCGCTGCCCAAAAAGGCATCAAAAACACGATTGTTTGTAATTGTTGCCGCCATGGGCAGTTCACCGCCGGAGAAGCCTTTGGCCAGACATACAATATCCGCTTCAATGTTTGCCTGATGCTGGGCCAGGAAGGCGCCGGTTCGTCCATATCCGGTAAACACCTCGTCACAAATCAAAAGAATATCCAATTCCCGACACAGACGATGCAACTCACTGAGATACTCCGGCGGGTACATCAACATTCCGGCCGCCCCCTGAACAAGCGGTTCAACAATGATAGCCGCGATTTCATCTTTTTGTCTGGTAAGTATCTCTGTCGCTTTTCCAAACGCGTCTACATACCATGTGGCATCTTCGACAGTCGCGTCCGCCAATTGCGCCGGGGACGGCATCACAATCCTATCGAAAAGCAGATTGGCAAGAGCGGTGTGAAACACCTCCACTCCCGAAATCGATGCGCACCCCGTGGTCTCCCCGTGAAATGCGCCGCTCAGAGTGACAAACCGATTTTTTGTCGATTTGCCCACATTCTGCCAATACTGGTACGCCATGCGAATAGCCACTTCCACCGCAGTGGAACCATCATCCGAAAAAAAGATTTTCGAAAATGTCTTGCCACAACGAGGCAAAAGATTGGCGGCCAGCTGCACCGCCGGTTCATGGGTGGTTCCGGCAAAGGAACAATTCACCATCTGCCTGGTCCGCTCCACAATTGCCTGCATCAGCGTGGGATGATTGTGCCCCACAATGGATGTCCACCACGAACCATTGCCATCCATATAGCGGGTACCGTCCGCATCATAAATATAAAACCCTTCCGCGCGCACCGCGACTACCGGATGGGTGTTCTCGATATAATTCTGCATCTCGGTGTAGGGATGCCAAATGTACTTTTTGTCCAGCTCAATTATTTGTTTACGGTTCATTTTATTCATAATTTCCAACCATTCATCGGTGGGATGATTCGCGAATCGCTCCTACGATGACGAAGTTTTTTTTGTCGTTCCATCCACATGCGCATCCACCATCCCGTCCGCTACAATAACCTCAATGTGTTGTCCCTTTGTCACTTGTTCCACGGATTTGACAATGCGACCGTCATCGTCGCGCGCAATGGAATAACCACGTCCCAGACTGGCCAGAGGGCTCAATGCATTGAGGGATGCGGCCAGACGGCCGAGGTCGCCTTTGGCTTTGGCCATGGCGGGGGCGGGCCAATTGTAGAGTCCGGCGGAGGCAGCCATAAGGTCGCCTTTGCGGCTTTGTACCGCGGTGGCGGCAAAACGGTCCAGCCGGTGTCTCAACTCGTCCATACGCTTTTGGACAGGCGTGATACGCCGGGCTTTCCATCCGGCGAAAAAGGTTTGATAACGGGACAGTTTTTCCGCCTGCATCCGCAAGCGCACTCGAGGGTCCCGCAAAGAGAGGCGGTGCATGACATCGGATTGTCGCTCCCGTGACGATCCCATCCGGGCCTTCATGCTCAGCCACAATCGTTGCTTGAGTTCAGTAAACCGTTCCAGATACACGGCCGCATCGGGCGCCACCAGCTCCGCTGCCTCAGAAGGTGTGGCGGCCCGCCTGTCGGAAGCCAGTTCTGCCAGAGTAATATCCACTTCGTGGCCCACCGCACACACCACCGGCACCCTGGACTCCGCTACGGCGCGCACTACCCGCTCGTCGTTAAACGCATCCAAATCCTCTGACGCACCGCCGCCCCGTCCCACAATGAGCACCTCCACATCGGGATGGGTGTTCAGCAACGCGATGGCGGACACAATTTCCGCAACCGCCAACTCACCCTGCACAGATGCATGGGCCAGCAACAGGCGGGTTGGGAAACGCCGCGAAGACACGGCGATAATATCCTGCAGCGCAGCGCCTGTTCGGCTGGTCACCACACCAACACAGGCGGGGGATGGAGGAAGAGGACGCTTTCGCTCAAGAGCAAAGAGACCTTCTTTTTGCAGTCGCTCCTTCAATTCTGCCAGCGCGCGGGCTTTGGCGCCCTCTCCGGAATCCTCGATGCGCTCCGCCACAAACTGGTAGCGCCCCCCCAACTCATATAGCGTGACGCGACCAAAGCACCGCAAAAGTGCCCCTTCCTGAATATGCTTCCCATATCGAGCAGCCATTCCACGCCACATCACTGCGTCCACTGTTGCCTTACCATCCGGATCCACCAGTTTAAAATACACATGCCCGGAACGGGCAAAAGTCACCGCAGATACTTCGGCCTCAAGGCAGATATTACCCCAGGTTCGCTCCAGGGCGGTTTTCACCTGACGATTGAGCGAGGCAACGGTGTAAATGGTTTCCCTGTCGGAAGCGTCCACCAAATCGTACACTCCTTTAATTGGGAATCTGGGTCAGATGGATTTCCACCACCTGCAACTGATTCTCCACCACCGTCACCAGTTTGTACTCTTTAAAGAACCCATTTTGATGGACGACAACGCGGTGTTTCCCCGGGCGCAACAGCACACCGGATTGCTCAAACGACCCGATGGGCCCCAGCCGTGTTTCGTCCACTTCGAGAATGGCGTCCTGCTGATTGCTTTTAAACCGCAACGTCCCTCGGGGCCCAGGGTCCGGCATTGTAGAGCCAAAACAGGCGGTCAGCAGGAAGGACAATAGAATAACCGAAATCAAACGCAGGGGCGTTTCGCGAAACGCCCGTTGCAAATTCATATACCAGGGCGTTTCGTGAAACGCCCCTACAGATTTTTGCCCTGTTGTCTCAAACATTATTTATGGTTCCAGCCGATAGTTGGGCGCTTCTTCGGTGATGATCACGTCGTGAACGTGGCTTTCTTTGAGCCCCAGCGGAGTGGAGCGCACAAAATTGGTGCGTCTGGTGTTCATGGTGGCAATATCCGGCGAACCGGTATATCCCATTCCCGAGCGCAATCCGCCAATGAGCTGAAACAGAATATTATCCACCGAACCTTTATATGGAACGCGTCCTTCAATCCCTTCGGGCACCAGCTTTTTAGAATCTGCATCCGACTGGAAATACCGGTCTTTACTGCCCTTGCGCATGGCCCCCAGAGACCCCATTCCCCGATAAGCCTTCCAGCTGCGTCCCTGATAAAATACCATTTCACCAGGAGACTCATCCGTACCGGCCAACATACTTCCCAACATCACTGTCCCCGCTCCCGCCGCAATGGCTTTGACCACATCGCCGGAAAACTTGATACCACCATCGGCGATAATGGGAACGCCCGTGCCCCTGGCCGCATCCACGCAATTCATAATGGCACTCACCTGCGGCACGCCCACACCCGCCACAATCCGAGTAGTGCAGATGGAACCGGGACCAATACCCACCTTAACTGCATCTGCGCCGGCTTCAATCAATGCCAGGGTGCCTTCCTGGGTTGCCACGTTGCCGGCCACTATCTGCAATTCGGGATATTCTTTTTTGGTCCGTTTCACAGCATTGATGACGGCTTCGGTATGTCCATGAGCGGTATCAATTACCAGGACATCAACTCCCTGAGCCACCAGCGCCGCCACACGGGCCACGCGGTCCTCTTCCACCACGCCCACGGCAGCGCCCACCAGCAATCGGCCACGCTCGTCTTTGACCGCGTTGGGATTCTGCTCGGTTTTCTGCAGGTCGCGAATGGTGACCAGTCCCGCCAGATTATTGTTGTCGTCGACAATCAACAACTTTTCGATACGATGCTTATGCAGCAATTTCTTGCATTCTTCAGGGGGAAGGTGTTCTCTGGCAGTAACCAGTTCCCGTGTCATCAGGTCTTCCACCTTCATATTGGGATTGGTCTCGAATCGCACGTCGCGATTGGTAATGATCCCCACCAGTTTCTGGCTTCCCGGAAGCACCACCGGCAACCCGGAAATATTATTGGACTGCATCAAAGCAAGGGCTTCCGACAGGCTCTGTGTGGGTGTAACCGTGAGCGGATCCACAATCATCCCGGTTTCCGCCTTTTTCACTTTGCGGACTTCAGCGGCCTGCTCCTCCGGCGTAAAATTTTTATGGATGATACCGATGCCGCCGAAACGCGCCATGGCGATTGCCGTTTCCGACTCCGTGACCGTATCCATTGCGGCGCTGAGCAATGGCGTATTCAAACGAATCCCCCGGGTCAACTGCGTGGATACATCCACTTGAGAGGGCATCACGTTGGAATAACTGGGCTTCAGCAATACATCGTCAAATGTTAAACATACTTCTGGAAAATTGGAACTCATGAAAATTCCTTTCAATTGGGACATCAAAATTTTTGCTATCTTACGTCTGTAATTTGCTTTGTAAAGCGAGCGTGTGATTTTTCGCATTTGACCCCGTGCAAATTGATGCGCCGCAGTAATTCACAGGGGGCACGGCTCAGGGTATCGTGACCCCATCCAGAAGCACGCCGACGGAAAAAATGTCAATGATATTGACTGCATGCTGTCGAATCTCGTGTTCGGATTCCAGGGAGTATTCGGTATTCAACAGGCCGTGCAGCGTCTCCTTTACGGCCCCGAGCACTGCCAATGCCGTCATCCTGGCATTCACATTGCGCACCAGGCGCATCTGCTGTCCCAAAACAAGAGAACTTTCGATGGCCTCCAGAATCTCCCGGTAAAAATCCTGCAGCTTGTCGTCAATTTCCTGATCAAGCCCCACGGCCCCACGGAGAAGAATAGAAAGCATATGGCGTTCTTCACACAGCAACACAAAAACGCGCACCAGGTTATCGACGAGCTGATCTTTGGGGGAGCGCGCATCGCCATCCACCTCTACGGTTTCGATGCAGCTGGTCAATCGCAGTAAAAGACTATCCACCAGTTCTTCAAATATTTTCCGTTTGTTTGGAAAATACAGATAAAAAGTCCCGCGAGCAACATCCGCAGAAGAAACGATATCCGATATGGATGTATTGTAGTATCCACGATCACCAAATAGCCTGGCTGCGTGTTCCAGTAATTGAATGCGTCTTTCTCTGGGTTCCATTTATTACTTTCTCTGGCAATTGAGTCCTTTGCCAATTTAAATTCACTTCACGGGTTACGCCGCCTGCCGATTCACATTATGCATGCTTCTTTCAGGAAGCGGTGTATATTTTAGGAAGTTTTACGATTTTCGAACGATGTTTTCAACAGATAGATAATCGAGCAGAATGACATGATGGCGAGAACTGAATCCAAAAGCTCCGAAAAAGACATACGTGCTGTTAGAGACACATGGAAAGAATCGAATCCCCCAAAACAACCGGAATCCCGTGAGAAGGTGCGCACCGAATCGCTGATATTACCTATGATTCAGGGTTTGAAAGTTTTGGTGGTGGGCGCCAGCAAACGCCGCCGGGAAGAACTGGCCAGAACGTTAAAGAAGCACAATATCAAGGCCATGTCCACTACAGCAGATGAGCACGGATATCGCGCGGCACTGAAATTCAGTCCCGATGTGGCCATATCTGAATTGGCCAAACCCGGGGACCCAGGCTGGTGGCTGTTCAAGCGATTTCATCGCCATCCCGCACTTAAATGGACACCAGCGCTCATCATGAACTGGTGGCAGGAGCAGAATGGGAAAGAGGTCATTCTGATTGAGAGCGTATTTGAACGCCTGGGCGAAGCATTGACGCCGGTGCGTCTGCTGGAAGAGCGGATTGATGCAGGCAGAAAGCTGACCGACCGGGTGGAAACCACCGGCATGCCAACAGTCATCGATGTTATCGCCAACGCTGGGATGACAGGCACGCTGATGGTAAATGATTCCTGGAACGTTTTTGAGATGGATTTTGACAACGGTGTGCCCTGTTTTGCACTGCGCAAAGGTGTGGAAGGGAAAACCGACCGAGGCCATCCCGCATTTCTCCAGGTGATACTGATTGACAGTGGCCACTGGACATTCGAAATCAAGCCGAACGTCACCAGGGAAAAAAACCTGTTTTTACCACTGGATGGCCTGTTTGAGTGGGCCCGGGCAAGACTGGCGATGTTGTTTGGTCCCGATGTCAGCATGAGTAGCTCTTCGCTGACTGAAAGTCTTGAAATGGACAGGTCTCTTTTTCACGATGTGGCCACCACCTTTACCGGACTCGGGCGGGATCTGCTGGAGGGCATCGCCGCCGGCGCATCCGAAAAAGAGCTGGAAACCATTATTGGAAAACAGGAAGAACGCATTGACGCGGAACTGGCCATGGTGGCGCTGGTTCGCTGTGGTGCGGTCTATATGAGGGAACAGACCGATGCAGCCACGGAACAATCGATTCGAATGGCCAAACGACTGGCCTTCATACTCGAATGGATTGCCAAAGATCATCAAACCGAGCCCCGGGCACTGGAAACAGAGGGCCGTCGCAAGCGGAAAGCCACGACCGGATTTTACAGTTTTTCCAATCCCGCCATGGATCAGATACACGGCAACGTGGAGAAATACGCCGCACGCAAGGAAAGCAGCGCAACGGTTGACTTAAACAACGGACGGCCACGGAGTGCCAATGGCACCGCCACCACCGGCGATATTTCGTGGCGTCGCCATTTTAGCGAAGAAACAGGGAAACGCGTTTCCCGTTTTTTTGGAGTCGTCCCCCATGATTCCTTTGCGCCCGGGCCATCCCACGAGGAGAAAAGCCGCCTGCAGATGTGGCTGGCGATTGCCATTGCCGTGCTGTTGGGAGCATTGCTGATTTCAGGGCTGGTGATCATCGGTTCAGATGACGCCGTAGCTGAAGATGAAGAAGTGAATGGAATGCGCTGAGCCATCCCTTGTGCAGCTGCATCATTCAATAACGCTACCCGCTCACCTTAAAAAACAATCTTTCACATAGGGTGATTTTGAACACATCCGTTTCGAAGTTATATTCATAAGAAATGCTGATGATTGGTCTGCCGGCGTTGGCGAATCGATGGGTCTCAGCACGGCGGTCAGGAGCCCCGGAATGTCCGAGTATACAAAATCAGATCCACAACTGCTGCTGAAAATTTATGAACAGATTCCGCTGGCGATTACAGTTGTTAACCGATACGGCAAAATCCAGATGGCCAACAGTGCCGCGGAGAAAGTGCTCCGGTTAAATAAAACAACAATTGAACAGCGCGATTACGATGATCCGTCGTGGGCCATCACCGATTTCGATGGGAACCCCTGGCCCAGTGAAAAACTGCCATTTACCATCGCACAACGAACTCTCAAGACTGTTCATGGTATCAGACACGCCATTCAACACGTCGATAATACCAGAAGCTTCCTGAACATCGACGCTATCCCCTTACTCGACGACCGCGGAGAATTTGACGGGATCATTGCCTTCATCGACGACATCACCGAGACCGTGCTGGCCAGCCAACGGCATAAGGAACACGAAGCCACATTAAAAAGTATATTTCGCGCGGCGCCTGTGGGAATAGGCATGGTGAAGCGGCGAGTACTGGCCTGGGCCAACGACAGGCTGCAGGAAATTACCGGTTATTCAGAAGACGAGTTGATGGGGCAAAGCGCTCGCATGCTGTATCCCAGTCAGGAGGAATTCGAATTCGTTGGCCGGGAAAAATATCGCCAGATTGCCATTCATGGCACGGGGACGGTGGAAACCCAATGGATGCGCAAAGATGGCCGAATTATTGAAGTTCTGCTAAGTTCCACCCCCATCGATTCGACCGATTTGGACAAAGGCGTAACATTCTCAGCCCAGGATATTTCCCAACGTAAAAAGTTGGAACAACAGCTGCGCCATTCGGAAAAAATGCAGGCCATCGGACAATTGGCCGGAGGAATTGCTCACGATTTCAACAATCAGCTGGCCGGCATTATGGGCTTCGCCGACCTTCTGGAAGACGAATTGGCCGACAACCCCAGACTTCGCAAATACACTGCGGAAATCCTCAGCGCCACCACCCGGGCCAGTGAACTGACTTTTCAATTGCTGGCCTTTGCACAAAAGGGCAAGTATCTGTCTGTGGCGGTGGATATTCACAAGGTCATCGCCGAGGTGGTGGGCCTGCTCTCTCACAGCATCAGCAAACAGATTTGCATTGAGCAACATTTGCAGGCCAATCCATCCACGGTGAAAGGCGATCCATCGCAGATACAGCATGCATTGCTGAACCTGGCCATCAATGGGCGTGACGCCATGCCCGAAGGCGGCACTCTTTCGTTTCATACCGAAACGGTTTCTATTTCCAATCCCCAAACACTCTCCAGCTCAATGCCCATTGCCGTCGGCAATTATATCCGTATCGCCGTATCCGACACGGGAATTGGCATATCCAAAGAGAATCGCGCGCGGATTTTCGAACCCTTCTTTTCGACCGACAATGAAACCTCGGGATTGGGACTCGCCGCAGTGTATGGCACGTGTCAGAATCACAATGGCGCGGTGGACGTCCAGTCTGAAAAAAACAACGGAAGCACTTTTTCCATATATCTGCCCCTGGAATCCACGGCAACCGACAATTTAAAGGCCCCCCATGACCGGGACAGCCTTCCTGAAAACCGTCTGCAAACGGTACTGATTGTAGACGACGAAGAAGTGGTGCGCGAAATGCTGCTCAGTATTATCGCCTCACTGGGATATCGCGCGCTCACCTGCAACAACGGGGAGGAAGCAATTCGTCTCTACCGTGAAAACCCAGCTACGATTGACCTCATCGTTCTGGATATGGTGATGCCGGTTAAAGACGGAACCGCTGCATTTACGGAATTACGCGAAATCAATCCCAACGCCAAAATACTCGTTTCATCCGGTTACACGGTGGATGGGGATGCACAAAATCTACTTGCCCAAGGGGCGCTCGGTTTCATTCAAAAACCATTTCGCCGCAACGTAATTAAACAAAAACTGGATTCGCTGTTGAAAGACGAAAAATAACACCGGGTTCATTCCAGGCCAATTCCCCGTCTTTTCAACAGTGTTCCTTCGGCTTTATACAATTGCACCTGCGCCAACTGATACTGCACCTGCGCATTCACTTCCTCAAGTGCGCTCTCCAGCAGATCCCGCTCCGCCTGAACCAGTTCCAGGCCAGTGGCCGTCCCCACCTCGACCCTGGCCTGCACCGAACGCAGTGCGGTTTCCCGATGCATCTGGGTTTGTTTCGTCACCGTCACCAGTTTTTGTGCACTGTCAAGAGCGTTCCATGCCGCATACACATCGTATTTCACCAGTTGCTGCAGATTCTCAATGGCTTGCTTTGCGCTGGCCACATTTAACGATGCAATTGTCCTTTGGGATTGGGCCTTGCGATTTCCCAGAACATGTCGAAATCGAACTCCCAGCGCAGCATCGTGGGTAGAGTCGTTCAGGTTGGAAAAACTGTCTGCGAAGGTATCGGCGTATCCGGTTTTGCCAAGGGTCACAAACAGCTCCAGTTTGGGCAACACCCCGTTTCGAGACACCGTCAGTTCCAGCACCCCTTGTCTGCGTCGCAATCGGGCTTCCATCAGTTCCTGGCGACTGGAAAGCGCCAGCGTCACATGATCGTCCACCGAATCCATTGTGGTTACGGGGGGCGTTAAAGGACTCAGCGTACGGATAGGGGTTGTCAATGGTGTTCCATGATTGGGATAAAGTAATCGAAACAAAGCCAGCCGACGTTCCATTTCAGCCTTTTGCGCCAAAAGCAATCGCTGTTCCCGCATCCCCAATTCCGCCGCAGCGGCCGCCGCATCATTTAAAGGCACATCACCCACCGCCACTCGTTCCTGAATATCCAGCAGTTTTGCCTTCGACGCCGCAACGGCATTTTCCACCACCCTGACCGACTCCTTTGCGCTCACATACTGCCAGTATGCGGTTTCCACCTCCGCCACCAGCGCCTCCGCAAACGCGGCAAATTCGTGCTCACTGATTTTCACTTCCAAATCAGCCCTGTGCACATTCGCCAGATTCACCTTTGGTGGAAGGCCCTTGAGCAACTGCTGCGTAATACTGATCCCCAGTCGAGCGTTATACAATATCCCCGTACGGCTGGACTCTCGCCGCGCAGAGGACACCGTTGCGGTCACTGCCGTCCCTGTGGGCGCACGCTGCTCAATGCCCACTTCGAATTCGGTCTGATTCTCCGTTTCAGCCCGCATTTCTCCGGTGGCGGCATACGTTCGGGTAGCGCTGTCGCGGGAGTGCGATGCATTTCCGAACAGCGACGGGTCATATTCGCCCCGCTCCATGGCGGCAAAGGCACCGGCGATTTGGGGCTGCAATCGACGCAGGGATAACTCCCCGTTATTCTGCAACGCCTGCATCACTGCTTCTTCCACCGAAAGGGTAATGGATGATGGAGATTCATTCGTTTGCTGCGCATGGGTGACACCGCTCGCTAAAAAAACAGCAACAGCAGCAAGTACAAGAAGTTTATTTCGCAAAAAAAATGTAGGGCGGTAGTTAATCTGCCGCCATGTTCGGATAGCGGCCGGGGTTAAACCCCGGTCCCTACGTCTTTGTAACTGGGCGGCCGGGGTTAAACCCCGGTCCCCACGTCTTTGTAACTGGGCGGAGATATTCATACACCTCTCTCCTTTATTCCGACCGCCGACGCATACACGGTTCGATAAATCACCGGGATAATCACCAGCGTGGTGAAAGTGGACGAAAACAACCCGCCTAAAACCGCTCTGGCCAGCGGCGCCTGTGCGTCCGCTCCTTCACCAATGCCCAGCGCCAGCGGTATCAGTCCCAGCATGGTGGTGAGAGATGTCATTAGAATGGGCCGAAACCGTCTGCGCGCCGCCTCCACCACAGCACTGTGCACATCCATCCCTTCGCGCATTAAAAGACTCGTTTGATCCACCAGCAAAATGGCGTTGTTCACCACAATTCCTCCCAGCATGATGCACCCAATCCCCGACTGAATATTCAGCGTGGTGTGGGTCAGCCACAATGCCCAAAGCACCCCCATGGCCGCCAGTGGAGTGGCCACCATCACAATCAGAGGTTTAACAAAACTCTCGTACTGGGCCGCCAGCACCATGAACACCAGCAAAAGCGACAGCCCCAGCGCCATCGTAAGCTGCGAAAACGATTTTTGCTGTTCCTCAAAGTTTCCGCCCACTATCAGTTCGCAGTTATCAGGTCGCGGAATATCGGAAATCCGCGTCTCAATTTCCTTTGCCACCGACCCTAAATCCCGACCGCTCACATTCGCGCTCACGTTGACCACCCGCTCCTGGTCCTTGCGCAAAACAGTGACAGGCGCACGGCTGGACACCACATTCACCAGCGCCGACAAAGGCACACTCTGTCCCCGGCTGTTTTCCAGCATCAGACTGAGCACGTCGTCCAGCGACCGCTCTCTGGCGTCCTTGAGCTGCACCAGAATGCGGTAGGAATTGCCCTCGCTGCGATAATTGCCGGCCCGGGACCCGGCAATGGCGGTTTCAATGGCGGATGTCACATCTTCTGCGGTAAATCCCAAATCCGCCACTTTGGCGCGGTCCAGCACCAATTCCTGTTGCGGCATATTGGCTTCGTAACTGCTTTGCACATCGGTGATGCCTGCCACGTTTTCAATCTTCGCCTCCACCTGCCGCGACAATTCGTGCAGCAAATCCAAATCGAAGCCGCGGATTTCCACCATCACACTGTCGGCCCCGCCAAACAGCCGCTCCAGCAAAAACTGTCCCTGGGGCGCCCGGGTGCGCACCTTCATGCCGGGGATTTTTCCATCCAGCCTTCTGCGCAGATCATCGGCAATCTCAGTATTCGATCGCGACCTTTGGGATGCGGGCAAAAGCGACATGCGAATTTCTCCCTCGTTTTCCCGCACTGATGCCACTGATGAAACCGCTTCAGGCACATTGGGGTACACCACCTGCTCCATCAGCCGAGTCTGTCTGTCCACCAGACCGAGCCGTGTGCCCACCTCCATCTCCCCGGAAACGCGCACCTCTCCTTCATCGCTGGGAGGCAAAAACTCAGTGCCAATGCCGGGAATTAAAAAAAGCGAGCCCCCAAACATCACCAGTGTCAGCAGCACCGCCATCAATCGGTGGCGCAGCACAAACTGCAAAAACGAGGTATATCCCGTGCTCAGCCGCAAAAAGCGTTTTTCAGCCATCTGCTTCAATCTGCTGCCGCCGCTTTTCTTATCATCATCCCGCGCGCTCGCTTTCCAAAAGCGCGACGACAGCATGGGCACCAGTGATACGGACACCAGCAGCGAGCATATCAGCGCAAACACAATTACATACGCCAGCTCACGAAACAGGAGACTGGTAATGCCTTCCACAAATACCACCGGCAAAAAAATCACTATGGTTGTAATGGTACTGGCAAAAATCGCGGGCACCACCTCCTGCGCGCCTTTGGACGCGGCCTCCAGAGGTGTGGCCCAAAGTTCGTCCCGATGGCGAAAAATATTTTCCAGCACCACAATGGAGCTGTCCACCATCATGCCCACCCCCAGCGCGAGTCCGCCCAGAGTCATCAGATTGATGGTGAGACCGCCAAAATACATCAACGCAAAGGTGGCCACAATGGAGATGGGAATGGCGAACGACACAATGAGCGTGCTTCTGAAACTGCGCAAAAAGAAAAGCAGAATCAAAATGGCCAGACCACCGCCATACAAAACCGAGTGGGCCACATTGTCGATGGAACGTTCGATAAAGTTGCCCTGGTTGATTACCGGCACCACTTTTATTTGCGGCAGCGTGTCGTTTATTTCATCAATGGTCTGCAAAATGGCCCTGGACACCTCCACTGTGTTGGCGTCGGCCTGTTTGCGAATGGCGATGCGAATCCCCCGCTCCCCATTGACGCGAATCACACGGGTGAGCTCCTCGTATGTATCTTTCACTTCCGCCACGTCGCCCACGGTTACCGGCGCGCCATCCCGCATGGTGATGACGGTATGCCTGATTTCGTCCAGATTCAGAAATTGCGCAGGCGCCCGAAGCGACACCGCATAGCGTCCTTCCTCAATCTGTCCCGCGGGCAAATCCAGATTGGCCTTTTTGAGCGCCGAAACGATCTCTGACAGCGATAGCCCCAACGCCCCAATGCGCTCCGGCCGCAATTCCATGCGCACTTCCCGTGGATAGCCTCCCCACAAATCCACCTGCGCCACACCGGGGATACGGGTAAACCGATGGCGCAACCTATCTTCAATCAGTTGCGTCAGTTCCACCGGATCGAGCTTGCTGGAAATGCCAATAAGCACGATGGGAAAGGTGTCAATGCTGTACCTGGCAATGCGCGGACGCACAATGTCATCGGGAAATTCGTTGATTTCATTTTCCACCGTGGCGCGCAAATCCATGGTGGCCGCGTCCAGATTGGTGCCCCACGCAAACGTGGCCGTTACCCGACTGCGCCCTTCGCTGGATTCGGAGCGAAGTTCATCCACCCCCGGCACCGTGGCGACAATTTCCTCCATGATTTGGGTCACCAGTTTTTCCATCACTTCGGGGCTGGCCCCCGGGTATTCGGTCGAAATGGTCACCGTGGGCACTTCAATGGCAGGCAGTAAATCCAGCTTCAATCGAAAGAGCGATACACCACCCAGCACCACCGCCATCAGTACCAGCATGGCGGTGAACACGGGACGAGTGACACTGGCCAATGGAATGTTCATTGGTCTCGCCTGCTTTTTCGCCTCACCGAAACGCCCGCTTCATAGTTGACTGGCGAACCGTCTTCAATGAGCTGCTGTCCCAGAGTCACCACCAGACCGTCCAAATCCTCGCCCTGCACTTCCACCCGATTGCCGTGTCGGATACCGACAATCACCTCGCGCCAGTGCGCTGTCGGTGTGCCCTTCTTTATAATGAACACCCCCTGCGTATCGTCCCGTGTTACAATGGCGTCTGCTGGAACAATCACCGCTTTAGAGACCGACTTCACCTTTACTTTCGCCTTAACAAACATGCCCGGCTTCAGCCGTTCATCTTCATTGGGCAGGCGCACTTCCACCCTGGCCTGGCGGGAGCTGTTTTCAAACACCGGCGCGATGCGCGAAATGGCGCCTTCAAACTGTTCATTTCCAAACGCGTCGGTCTGCAGCGACACGGTCTGGCCCACCTGCAAACTGCCGTATTCCTTTTCGGGTACAAAGAACACAGCGGTTAAAGGCGTTAAATCCACAATCTCCAACAGCGGTGTATTGGCCTGCACAATGGCGCCGTCATCCACATATCGTTTGGCCACCACCCGTACACTGTCATCGCCGGACCACACCGCTTTCACCGTGGCGTCCCCCACTTGAAGTTTCCCCTGATTTACCAGCGCCCTGCCCCTTGCCACCTCGGCCTCGTACACCGCCACCTTCGCCCCCTGTGCCAGATAATCGCTGCGCACTGTATCCAAATCCTTATCGGAGGTGACCCCCCGTTCATGCAATGTTGTCGTCCGCTCCAGCGTTCGCCCCGCAATCTCCAGCAAACTCTTCGCCTCCGCCAGATTGGCTTTGGCCACCATCAAATCCGCCTTCTCTTTGGCCAGCGACTGTTTGTATTCCGCGTCGTCAATGCGCGCCACCATCATGTCCTTTGTGACCACATCCCCCAAATCCACCAGTACCTGCATAATCCGTCCTTTCACCTTCGCCGACACCACAAACGACGCGCCCGCCTCCAGCGATCCTGAAAACATCCGAAACGCGTCAATCTCGCCCCGCTCAATCGGCGCCACCGCCACCGGCGCCGGCCTATTTTCCCGACGCTTCTTCTGCCCCTCCACATTCCGGTCGCAACCAGAAAGCAAAACCAGTCCCAACATCACAAACAGTGCGCTCTTTACATTAAACATCTTCACCCGCATGACTTTCACAAGCTTCATTTAATCATCAAATCGATACATGCTGTTATTTACCGCAAACATAGCGTCACTCCAATGAAATCTGCGATCGTGATGATTTGGCGGCGGCCGCCGGCCAACACGTGTTACAGCAAATGGCCAATGGCCACCGATTTTTTACCAGCTAAAAAATCAGTTCAATAATTTCAGTAGTTTACGCTACACAGCGCATTGGCACGGATTTCGCCACCAATTGCGTACCATGAAACGCATTTCTCCGATAAACGACTTTTTCTTTCGCTACCTTTCTTCCCCAAACAGAAACAGTTCATCAGTGCTATTTATTGAAAGAACGATGCATTGGCGACCTGATTCTTACCGACCATCTCATGCTTCATTTTCTGTGTTTGACCACGTTTAAAAAGGTGCGTACTATGATAACAACACCGCTTGCCGACTGGCTAAGCTGGTTTTGTTTTGATGAGGATAATATGAAGGGACTGGAAACCATACTGGAACGCAACGACCGGGTCAAAGAGGCCCATGAACGTTATGAACAGTTCACCGCCGACCGGGAACTCATGGAACGATACGAGGCGCGGATGAAATACCTGTGTGACGTGGCCACTTTTAAAGAAGACGGTCGCCTCAAAGGCTTTGAGGAAGGAAGATCCGAGGGTAGAGCCGAAGGAAGGGCGCAGGGACAGGCAGAAGGAAGGGCGCAGGGACAGGCAGAAGGTTTAATAGAAGGAGAGACGGCTCGTACCATGGAATTTGCACGTATGATGTTAAGAAATAACGAGCCCATTGACAAAATCATTCGTTACACCGGACTTTCCAAAGAAGAAATCGAATCCCTCAAAGATTGAGTTCTCTCAGTTACCGATGCCGCAAAGAAGATTCCCGTCACAAAATCCCCTTCATCCATAAAATCGCCTATTGACACCAGCGCTCAATCCTGGTTATTGTGTCGGAATTAAAACAAAATCGTTGTCAAACTCAACAGCAGTGCCAGTCTCTTCAACGCACAAACGAAGGGGCAGCGGATTTGCCGCGCACAGAAAGGACACCGCATGACTGCCCAGTCTATCGCCTATGAGCAGAAGCTCGCCGAAATTACCGCCATTCCCAAAGACACCATTAAAACGCCCCAGATGCCGGTGGATACCTATATTCAGGAAGCGTACACGGGCTACAAATGGGCCCAAAAGGATGTGGACCTGTTGAAAAAGGCGGGCTTTTCCATGGAATTGCTCGAAGACATACCCGTGCGGTGCGACGCGGCCAGCGAAGCGCAGAGTTTGTGGCAAAATGTAATGCTGGGGCGGCAGGAGGCGCAGGCCATGTGGCAGCTCGAATCGCCCGAGGCCTATGCGTTGCGGGACGAATGCCTGCACACCATGCGATACGCCTTCCACGGCAATGTTGCCCTGTTGACCCGTGTGGCCGCCATCGCCGAGGGCAACACCGATGCCGACATGATTCAGGATCTCAACGACATCTCCATTCTGGGCAAAGAAAACCCCGAGCTCCTCGAACAGGTCGGCTTCGATCTCAACAAACTGGAGCTGGCCGCTCAGATGAGCAAAAAAATGCACGAGCGAAAAGCCGCCGCCACCTCTGACAAATACGACAAAGACGTCAAACGCATCCGCGACCAGGCCTACACCCACCTAAAAGAAGCCGTCGACGCCCTGCGCCGCTGCGGCCAGTTTGTCTTCTGGAAAGACGAAGACCGCCGCAAAGGCTACACCAGCCAGTACAACCGCGCCCAGGCCGCCGCCGCTGCCGCCAAAAAAGTCGCCGCCACAGAGCAGGCCATCTAATTTGCAATCGATATAAAACCCCGCAAACCCGCTCCAGAATCCAAATAAAGTTCAAGGGACAGCCAGTACCTGTATTAGAAACTGACGATTTTGCATAAGAACATCTGGAAAGCGGCCAGGGACGCCCGGATTTTCCGCAGGAGCGCCGCCGGTCGTTATTAGAAAGCAAAAATTTTCATGTGGGACGCCACCATTTTGCGCCGGGACGGCAAATAAATGGATTGGAACGCCCTGGTTTGTATCTGGGAAGAAACAAAAATAACATGGGACGCCGCCGTTTTCTGCCGGGACGGACCAATACCTCACCTGACCCGCAAAAATTTCAAATACAAAGCCACAAATCTTCAACTGGAACGCCCAGGGCAATCGCAAAGTCGAAATTGATAGAAAAAAATTGTAGGGCGGTAGTTTATCTGCCGCCGCAACCAGTTTTCGGCCGGG
>JAFGQN010000067.1 GCA_016935665.1 Deltaproteobacteria bacterium
CCAACAGGTTTGGGCTGCCGGCCTTTGCTTCGCTTCACCGTCTCCGGTTCCGCTCCCTCCCGCACTGCCCTGCAGCGCTGAAGTGAGGTGGGTTATACGCATCAGGGTATCGCCCGTCAAGAAATATATCTCAAAAAATTAACTTTTTTGTTTCATATTGTTTTACAAGCGTAACACATTGTAATAATTGCATTTTTTATCTGACCAAATGCGCAGCAATAAAAAAACGATACGCGGATGTCCCAACAAAAGCTGCTTTGAACAGCTAAATTGTTCGAATCTCCCACTTTAAATTAACCAGGAATTTTTATAAATCAGTATTAAAGGGAAATGCGTCTTCCCATGATTTGTTAGCAGAGGGGATTTCGGAGATTTAGTGGATAAAAAGATGAACATGTGCAAGAAGAGATCGTTCCAATTAACTGTATGTAGCGGCTAAAAGTGTCCACTAACCAACAACAGAGGCAAATACATGAAGATAAAACATATAAAACCATCCGCGATTACGGCACTCGTCATATTTTTCGCTACCTCAGCGGCTTTTGCACAGGAGAAAAAGCTCAACGCCAACCAGATTGTCGACAAAGTGCAGGAATTTTACGAGGGTGTCTCCGATTACAAAGCCCGATTTGTTCAAACTACAGCACACAAAATGTTTCCCGGAAAATATCAGCGCGCCTACGGCACTGTTATGTTCAGAAAAGGCGGCTTAATGCGCTGGGAATATAACAGACCCGAAAAAAAGTTATTTATATATGATGGTATGACTTTGTGGGTATACGAGCCGGAGGTTCCTCAAATCTTCAAAGGTCAGAGTGGAACAGACCGACTGAAAAAAGCGCTGGCCTTTCTCACTGGAGAAGGCAAAATCAAAAACGCATACAAAGCTTCTCTGGCCGACATAAAGAAATTTGATTTTAAAAACGGATATGTACTTATCCTGGTTCCCAAAGAACAGAATTCGCCATTCAAGCAAGTCGAGATGTATGTCACCGCAGACACATTTCGCGTCGCCAGATCTGTTGTGGTAGATCACGATGGAAACCGCAACAGATTGGATTTTTATGGACCGGAGGTAAACTCAGATCTGGATGCACGGTTGTTCCAGTTCGTTCCCCCGGCAGGCGTGCCAGTTATGGTCCCCCAGCAACAATAACCAAACGTCTCCCCTTTCCAGCCGGGAGCTACCCGCCACGACCAAATAACGACAGCTGTTTTGAAGAAAAGGCGTTTTTACCTCTGATTTTCTGCTCCACCGCGTCGGACGTTTTTCCAATCACGGTCATTCCGCCATATCGACTACTTTGTCGCCATTCGTTTTCAACGATGGCCTCAAAGTCTGGGCCTGTTGCAATTTTTTCCAAATGTCGAATCTGACTATCCAGCCGATTGAATGCCTGCAATTTGTCGGTGTGCCCGACCTTTGTTTTGTTGAGTGCATCTTTCAGGTGTTGAATTGTCGCATCGTATACATGCAAAGGAACCGGACACGGGTGCCCATCCTTGCCACCATGAGCAAACGCAAACCGCGCGGGATCATCGAAACGCGACGGCGCCCCGTAGACCACTTCCGCCACCAAAGCCAGTGCCTGCATGCTGCGCGGCCCCAATCCCTTAGTTAGCAACAGGTCTTCAAATTGCGTCGTTTCACTGGAGCGAGCAAGTGCCAGCACACCATGCAATCGTTTTAAAAACACATCTGTGGGGCGCACTTCATGATGTTCCGGCATTTGCAAATGCCGAGCAGCTAAAATCTGCTTCAATTCGGCAGTTATCGCCCCGGGGGATTCATTGAGCATATCCACGGATGCATCGCGCGCCTGTCTGGAACGCCTATCGGTCAGATTTACAATACACCCCTGATTGGGACCTACAATGGCATCATGGGGATCGTCTACAAACGACTGAATTCCGGCGGATCGCCAATGGTATCTGCGTGCCTGCCGGGACATATCATTCATCCCCTGCTGCACCACCACCCATTGCCCATCCCGCGTCACGACAAAACTATGCAGATAAAGCGAATAGCCATCCTGAACCGCTACATTGTCCACCTTCGCAGTCAGCTTTGAGGCGCGTATCAGACTGTCCCCATCCAACCCAATGCGATTGGCCAGGCCATCCAGCTCTTCGGGAGTCTTGCGCGAATGCTTTCCCCGGCCACCACACACATAAATCCCAAGTTCATCCTGTCTGTGCCGCAAACCATTTTTCAAGGCGCCCATCACAGAGGTGGTGATGCCGGAAGAATGCCAGTCCATGCCCAGAACGGCGCCAAAAGACTGAAACCAGAACGGATCGGACAAACGGGACAAAAACCCGGAACGTCCCTCATTGACAACGACGGCCTCACAAATGGCAGAGCCCAGTAACGCCATACGCTGATGCAGCCACGCCGGCACTTTGCCGTAATGCAATGGAAGGTTTGCTGTTCCGCTTCGATTAACCATACACATGTATGGTATACGCTTTTCCAGCAGGTGTCGAGGAAGAAGGTTTCGTTATGGGTGTTTTGTCGCAAAAATCGCGAACAGGTAACTATTCGACGGGTCGAATTTATGACGCTTTGGGGCAGGCGCCCGATGCACAGCCTCCGGACCCACAGGCAGGCGCCGTGTCAGAAGAACCTGTATGCGCCTTTTTTCCGGCGTAGTCAGTAGCGTACCAGCCGGTCCCTTTAAGCATGAAAGACGTCTGCGATATAATTCGTTTTGCCTTTTTTCCGCAGTTTTCACACTTCTGAACGCTGCTATCGCTCATTTTTTGAATCATATCGAATTGATGTCCACAATTGTCGCACACGTATTCGTAAATTGGCATTCTTTTCACCTCGCTTCGATGGAACCGTCGCATATTCCGGGCTCATTAGTAATCTCCTCGCCCGGATTGTCAAGGGATCATATCGTAACGACGCAGGGTTTTCAGAATTTTTTCAGCGTTGGTGGCCCCTATCATTAAATCTGTCACGCGTCCATTCTCATCGATAAAATATGTGAGGGGAATATTTGGAAGAATGCCCAGGTCGCTCTGACCGGTAGTCACACGCCAGGGAGCCATACCGATATGAAATGGATAGTCGTGAAACTCCACGAACATATCCAGCATGGGTGCTTCATTTGGAGCGATGCTAAGGACCAGCACATTGATGTGGCGGACAGCCTTGTTGTAAATAATTTGAATTTGATCCAAATGCATCTCATTGGTGACTTCCGATGTGCGTACCATAACCAGCAGCAGCGGTTTCCCGCGCAACTGATGCAGCGCATAGGTCTGTCCCTGCATTTCATACTCAAAATCCACCGGCGCATCGCTGTATGGTTTCTGAGGAGCGGCGCAGCCTGCAAAAGGCATAGCTGCGCACACAATGATGACTTCAAGGGCGGTGAGAAAAAAATTTATTTTCATGCAAAAAAAGTAGGGGCGAGGCATGCCTCGCCCCTACGAAATGGGCAAAATGTTACAAAATCGCGCCAAAAATCAACGCAAATTATTTCTCATAGCCGTATTTCGCGGCATCCCCCAGTTCTTCCTCAATTCGAAGAAGCTGGTTGTACTTGGCGATCCGGTCGGAGCGGCTCAGAGAACCGGTTTTAATCTGACCGGAATTGGTGGCCACAGCGATATCGGCGATGGTGTAATCTGATGTTTCACCGGAGCGGTGAGAGGTAACGGAGGTGTAACCGGCACGGTGCGCCATCTCGATGGCATTCAGAGTCTCGGTCAATGTACCAATCTGATTTACTTTAATGAGAATAGAATTGGCGCAGCCCAGCTCGATACCTTTTTTCAGGTAATCAACGTTGGTCACGAACAGGTCGTCCCCCACCAACTGACATTTGTCACCGAGTTTGTCGGTAAGAATTTTCCAGCCGTCCCAGTCGCCTTCGTCCATGCCGTCTTCGATTGAATCGATGGGGTATTTGGCAACCAGTTCCGCCAGATAATCCGCCTGCTCCGCGCTGGAGCGTACGGCGCCTTTTTCACCTTCAAATTTGGCATAATTGTATTTGCCATCTTCGTAGAACTCGGAAGCAGCGCAGTCGAACGCCAGCGATATGTCGCCGCCATCTTCTTTGCGACCCGCTTTGTAACCGGCTTTTTCGATGGCTTTAAGAATGGTCTCAACCGCATCCTCGGTACCATCGAAAGTGGGGGCGTAACCACCTTCATCACCAACAGCCGTGGAGAGACCGCGTGCTTTGAGCAGGGATTTGAGGGCGTGGAACACCTCGGCGCCCATGCGCAGACCTTCACGGAAGGACTTGGCGCCAACGGGGCGAATCATGAATTCCTGGAAAGCGATGGGGGCATCCGAGTGAGAACCGCCGTTAACGATGTTCATCATGGGAACGGGCAGTGTCACAGTGTTGGTGCCGCCGATGTAACGGTACAACGGAATCCCAATACAATCTGCAGCAGCTTTGGCCACGGCCAGAGAAACGCCCAAAATGGCATTGGCGCCCAACTTGCTTTTGGTGGGTGTGCCATCGAGCTCAAGCATGGTTTTGTCAATGATTACCTGCTCCAACGCGTTCATGCCGAGGAGTTTGGGCTGGATAATCTCGTTTACGTTCTCAACGGCTTTAAGGACGCCTTTTCCCAGATAGCGGGATTTGTCACCGTCCCGAAGTTCGAGGGCTTCGTTTTCACCGGTGGATGCTCCGGAGGGAACGGCTGCGCGGCCCATGGCGCCGCAATCCAGTTCGACTTCTACTTCTACAGTGGGGTTTCCGCGAGAATCGAGGATTTCGCGGGCGCAAATGCTGCTGATTGTGCTCATAAATGTCTCCTTATTTGAAAATTGCAGGTTATTTCCTCTAACACGATTGAAATTTCGCGCTGACTATAGTCAAAAGGACCCATCCTTGCAAGGGCATAATCCCGCAGAATTCATGGCGGAAAGTGAGGTATTTGTTACAATTTCGTTGAAATTGCCGTTGCGGCGTTTCATCACATACCGTTCTATAAAATTTCCTCTGCGGATATGGCAAAAAAGACTGGCACTGCGACTAATAGGACGCATATTCGGATTGAACAAAATTGGCGTTGGCTGTACATCGCTCCCTGGAACTTAAATTCAGTACTTGCCATTAGAGAATAAAGACGGAGCTTAACATGTGGAAACTTGCCTGGATACCGGTTGTCCTGATTTGCTGTGGCTGTGTTGAGGAAAAAGCGCCAGACAATGCAAGTGAGGACCAAACATCTCCCATTGACAGCAGTGTGCCCTCCACCGACAGCAGTTATGCGGTAAGCGGCACGGACACAGATACGTTTTCAGAGAAAAAGACAGATATGGACAGCAACGCCCTTGCGCCCTGCAACGCCGGGAACGACACTGCCACCGATGCCTGTTCCGAGACGGATGTCACCGACACCGCTTCGGGCGCTGCCGATGAAAAGGCGGACTCTGATACGGCAATTGTCACCAAAGGGTCAGACGGTCACAGCGACTCTGAAACACCATCAACGGACACAACCAGCAGCGACAGCGATAGTCAGTACTATTGTACCAGCGGCGTTGCTGTGGTCTGGCAATGTGATGATAATAACAACGTGGTATCGCTGGACGACTGCGGCAACACTGTGACGGTGCAGGATCGGTGCGGGACTTCCCTGGAGTGCGTTCGGGGCGCATGTGTCTGTCCCATGGGCTACGGTGGCGAAGGTTGCCAAACGCCTGTATTGTACGTCAATGCCGCCAATGGAAACAGCGCGGCATCCGACGGTCGCAGCTGGGCGACAGCGTTTGGCGATGTACAGACCGCGTTGTTGCAGGCAGATACAGCCGAAACAGAAATATGGGTCGCCAAAGGCCGATACTATCCGGGCGATACGCGGGAAAGTACCTTTTTGCTTCAATCGAACGTGCGATTGTATGGTGGATTTGCAGGCGATGAACGTCAGCTGAAGGAACGCAATATCGCTGCCAACGAAACAATTCTGGACGGCGACATCGGTCAAAATGACAGCGAGACCTTCTCCATGCACGCCGACAATGTGTACCATGTGGTTACTGTCACCGATGGCGCATCGCTCGATGGATTCACTATTCGGGGCGGTAATGCCAACGGTGATGGCGATCCCCACGACGATGGCGGCGGCCTGCTGGCGGTGGAGGTGTCATTTCGCGTTGCAAACTGCACGTTCCAGGGCAACCGGGCCGATTCCACCGGGGGCGGTCTTTTTATGCGGTCCACCCACAGCGTGGTGCAAAACTGTGTGTTTGAAAACAATGCCGCTAAAAATGGCGGCGCACTGGGCGTGGCGTCTGCCGGCGAACCGCTGGATGGCAACCTGATTTGCGACAGTGTGTTCAAAGGCAACGTTGCGGATTCGGGCGGTGGCGCTCTGTACGTGGGGGGGGTCGACCCGGGCATTGACAATTGTCGCTTTGCAGACAATCACGCGGACAAAGGCGCCGGCGCCTATGTCATTGCCAGCGAGAACACCCGTTTGTTCCGAAGTGTATTTGAAAAAAATCACGCACGGTCCGGTGGTGGCATGTACAACGCGGGCAGTCGCACCTTAATAAGCAACGTCGTTTTCGTTGCGAATGACGCCTCCGAAGATGGCGGCGCCATTCGCAACGACCGATTTGCCACCACTCCCGGCTCCAAAGGGTCCAGCGTACAGATTCAAAACTGCACCATTGTGGACAACACCACCGGGGGCGCATTTGGCGCCATCACCAGCAGCGGCAACTCCACGCCGGTGATTGACAACAGCATCATTTGGGGCAACCGCACCGGCGAGGGAGAAACAGACATTCAACTGTATCAGTCCATCGATGCGGTAATGACCATCTCCACCAGAATTCTGCAGGACGGCTGCACCAAAGGCGACCTGATGCGCTGCGGCAAAAACGTATTTGATATAGCCCCAAAGCTCAACGGCGCAGAAGAAGACATCTGGCACCCCACCGCCGATTCCATGTCAGTTGACAAAGGAGATGTGGCCGCCATCACAAAGGACCTTTTGGATTTGGATGGCGACGGCAACATCACCGAACCGGTCCCGTTCGACATCCTCGGCAACCCCCGCATCACCGATGGCGACGGCAACGGCAGTACCGTTCTGGATTTGGGGGCAGTGGAGTTCACGCCAAACTGACCCAGGGCCCGCAACCAGCATTTGGAGTAATGGTTTTTGCTGCAGCGATGCCTTTTTCAGTACTCGGAGTACTTTTTTTTGCTGCAGCGATGCCTTTTTCAGTACTCGTACTACTTTTTTTTGCTGACGCAATGCGATTTTCAGTACTCGGAGTACTTTTTTTTTCTACCACGATGCCTTTTTCAGTACTCGGAGTGCTTTTTTTTTGCTGCCACGATGCCTTTTTCAGTACCTGGAGTACTTTTTTTTGCTGACGCAATGCGATTTTCAGTACTCGGAGCGTGTACCTGATGAATTAAGAATTGTTTTCAGATGGGGTTATTGACATGGCGGCCCAATTGGATCCTTAATGCAGGGCGATGAACCACAACCAATGGTGTCAACATCAACGTCGGTATCACCGGCGCATTCGTCAGAGTGACCGTTGCAATATTGATAAAAGGTTCTTCTCACGTGAACATTCTGCCCCCCCTCAATTATGCACTGGGCAGTAGGCTCCAAATCCGTGTCACATACTTCCAGACTCGAACGATGCCCGCTGCAGTCGTCTTTGGTTTCATCGCACTTCTGACAGGGCGCCGCAGAGCTGATGCAGGGGTCCAAAGTGCCCGCCTGGCACACACCGGCCGTGTCACAGGAATCAACGCCGTTGCAGAATTTGCCATCATCGCAGGTGGCGCCCGCCGCTTTGTTGGTCCAATTGTCCGTTGAACTTTCCGCGTCGCAAAAATGGCAGCTGTTCTCTGTACCGGTATCGGTATCCCCATCCGCATAGCAGTGGCCGGCAATCCAACATCCCTCACATTCCGGTGCCGTATCGGTTGCGCTGTCCGATTCGGTATCGGCTACGCTGTCCGATTCTGTGTCGCTCGCAGTGTCGGCGTCGGTTTCGCTATCTGTTCCGGCATCGGTTTGTGTCCCTGTATCGGTTGGGATGTCTGATCCTGAGTCTGTGCTCGTATCAATTTCTGTTTCCGTGTTGCTGTCTGTACCCACGGCAGTTGTTGATGATTCCGAATCGATGTCACTGCTTTGGGTGTCGTCCGTTGTGGTTATCGGGTCGCTTTCCTGCGAGACCTCGCTGTCGAAAATATTGTCATACGGCGCCACAATGGCGGTACACGACATCCACGCCAGGCTGAAGATGCCCCACTTTATGGTTCCAATCTGTTTTGTCACGTCACTCTCCATTTCAACAGCCTTTGCCGTTGTTAAAAACCGATGTAAAAAGTTTCAAATGTTCAAAGAGCCCATTCACGGTCCACTCCGCACACAGCGGGCATAGCTGAAGCGATCCTTACCGCTGCTGCTCACACTACCGTTACTGAACTGCACGCTCCACCCAAAGCCTCCAAGGTTGACATAGGAAGACGACGACCAGTAAAAACTGCTCATCGTCCCGGGAAAGTAATCGGTATCTATCGCCAGTCCAGACCTCCCATTGTCCACAATGCTACGCAACTCAGCGATGTTCGGAAGTCGCCAATCGTCATAATTTGCCCAGGTTGAGTGAGTACAATTCTCCAGCGCTTCCAGCCAGGGCATCGTTCTGGCGGTGCCGCTGCAATCCTCGCCGCTTTGCCCCAGGGTGCACCCCTGCCAGACAAGCCCTGTTACAGAGTCTGTCACCACTGGTGCATTTGGTTTCGATATATCCCTGACAAATCGAACCGATTGTCCGGATGCCCCTCCATCAAAAAAAGAAACGATCGCAACTGTTCCAAACAAAAACAAAAAGTGTTTCATATTTTTGCTCCATTGCTGTTCACTGCAGCGGTATTTCCATTCCGGGCAGTAAAATTCCATAGCACAACAACGCTAATTTCCGCGCAGGCGGGAATCTTGATTAAACACACAGAATGCCCGTTTTCTCGGGCATGACAAACCGAAGCGGATATAGTCGTTCATTTCAAAATTCATTTGTCGACCGCTGCCACATATAACAGTCAAGGCAAAGCAAAGCATTGTCGGAATATGGGCACCGGGTAATTTTTTCACCATGGTTTAAGATTCCAATACTCAAACTGGCCGCTCACGGTCCGCTCCGCACACAGCGGGCGTATAAGTTGCTTTCTTTGACGACATTGGACACGCTGCCACTAGTGAAGCCCACGTACCACGCGTTGTTTTCATCGCTGGCATATGAAGACGACGACCAATAGCGCTTCTCTACGGTTGCCGGGAAGGCCACGTTATCGATAGAGGGTCCGTAAACGCCATAATCCACAATTGACTGCAGGGCGAATTCGTCAGGCAGGCGCCAGTCTTCATAGCCGCCCCATTCCAGAGTGTCGCAGTATGTGACCGCATCGGTCCATATCATTTCCTGGGATGCAATTCGTTCATCTGCTGTAATGCAATTTTCGCCTTTTAATCCCCCATGACACCCCTGCCAAAAAAGGCCAGTAACGTTGTCTTGCACCATGGGCTCATCGTGTGTATCCAAATGAAGGGTATAACGCGATTCGTTTACACGATTGTCAAAATCCCATCCAAACTGGGCGTCCTGACCAAAGAAATCGACATCTTCGTCGGCGGGACAACTGTCCAATGCGCCATCGCCATTAAAACATTTTTGTTGACCCGTATCGGCCAGAGGAAAGTATAGGCCCGGCACATTGCACACGGCCGTGCCGCAGCCGGAGGACTGGCAAACGCCTTTAATGCAAATATCGTAGCTTCTGTCCGGCGCGGTTGCTGTTTCACAGGGGGTCATATCCGGCTGGCCGATGCATGTGGATACCACACATATGCCCAACAGGGTGTGACACACGGCATTATCGACACAATTATCGGTGCGCTCACACGCCTCGCCAATTTGACCTGGCTCAGCACCTGTACCTGTATCTGTTCCTGATTCTGTGTCCGTACCGGTTCCCGTGTCTTCATCCGTACCGGTTCCCGTGTCTTCATCCGTACCCGTTCCGATGTCTTCATCCGTACCCGTTCCGGTGTCTTCATCCGTACCCGTTCCG
>JAFGQN010000068.1 GCA_016935665.1 Deltaproteobacteria bacterium
CCAGCGGAGGAGCCGGATGGTGGAAATCTCCTTGTCCGGATCTGGTGAGGGCTTCGGTCGGGCAACCGGCCGGGGCTACTCGACACATTTGTCTGACAGCGTTCTATTTGTTGTGTCGTGCCCAGAGCAGCCAGAGAAGATTATCCCGGAGCGTGACATCATGTGATGAATCGTGGTCGCAACCGGGAGAAGATATTCATTGCTGACAAAGACGCAAAAGCGTTTTTGCTTGCGATTCACAACACCATTGAGCGCTATGGAATAGAAGTTCACGCGTTTTCGTTAATGCCCAATCATTATCATTTGTTGGTTCGTACGCCCCATGACAATCTGTACAAAAAAGATGGCACACTGTTTCGCGGTCGCCACCTGTCGTTGACAGATTTTGGACAAGATGCAAAAAAGGCTGTTTTAAGGATAAGGCTAATCGACGCAGGATGTTCGAAGCGGTGGCGGGGAGTTGCAGTACAGTTCAGCTGCCGCGGCGGATACCAGACAGCTGCCAATTGATACGTACAGTGGGCGCATTGCCGATGGTGAAATTGGTTGGAGACTGAATCTGCGATAAAAGATGTTGTTATGTGAGTTACTGCGTATCTGTCGCTGTATCTGATCCTGAATTCGTGTCTGTGTCCGTTGTGGTGGCGCTGTCTGAATCGGTATCGGAATCCGTGTCGGTATCATCCGCATTGGCATTGGACATAATGAACTGAATATCGTCCACCTGCACGAATGCATCCTCGGGTTCGCTCATGAGGCCATTGTCGCCCACATTGTTGGGTTCTGCCAGTACGCGAAGGGCGTTTACATTGGCTAAAATGGTAGCGATGTTATCCTCATCGCCACTCCACCACCATGGATAGGCTAAATCGGTCACGGGCAAATCGATGGTTTGCGGGGTGTCCGTAACTGAAAATTCCCAACCCCAGCTGGCGCCGGACTCCTGCGTAGCAGATTCGAGACTGCCCAGACGAAATGCCATTTGCCGTTCCGTATCCGCCACCACGGTGACGCGCAATGCTTCGAGCGATGACATGTCGGTAAGACTGTCCAGCATCATCTCGCCAAAGGCCCAGTGATCCCAGGCGGATTTCCCATCATCGAAAAAAAGAAAATTCATGCGTAAATCTTTTTCACCGTTTAGAGGCGTTGCTTCATTAATTTCGAACTCCACAGAGCTACCCGGATTGGCCAGTAAAAATGTGGTCATGTACAAACCGGAGTTCGATTCAGATTCAAAATCGGTTGCGCCGCTCCCGGACAGATACATGGGCGATATGGGGATGCCGTCACGCATTTGAGTGATGCGCTGGATGAGACGACGAATATTGGTTTTCAATTGAGCCACCTGTCCTGTCCACGATGACTGGGTTCTGTCCGGATCCCGTTCCACTGCGGGCGTTATCAGAGATACGACGTTGTCAATTTTTTGGTACAGGACGGTTTCATTGAAATAATTGGTGAGCAGTTCATTCACAACTGCCGCAAACGGCTCATTCCCCATCAGCGCCAGTCCGCGGGTTAGCGGATCGCACGCAGGCGGGAACGCCTTCATGGTGGATTCCGGCAGGGTGACCCGTTCATCACAGTTCACATCCAAATCGTTCCAACGCGGGGGATTGCCATTCCATGCCCTGGTGATGAATGTGCTGTCCAAATCCCATGGTAAAAGCCAGAAAAATGGTCGCGTTTCTTCCTGGTACCAATAGTAATTATGGTTGCCGCATTCCGAGTCGTCGGAGAAGCAATACCACATCATGATGCCGTCCCAGTTGTTGATGGCTTCGTTCACGGCGATGTATCTGAACATGTAATCCACATCCACGTAACTGGAAACCAGACTGGGCAGCATGTCGTCTGTGGCTTCTTTGAGCGATTTTGTAAACGCGAGCATCTCTTCATGGGTGGCTGTTTCCGCGTTGGTTTTAATGTGCTGGGCAAAGTATTCCATATCGTCGTAAAACGGCCATGCCTCTTTGTACAAATCGCCGTTGTTGTTATTGTCTTCAAAACGATTTTGAGTAAAGCGTCCGTCGATTTGCTCCACCAATGCAAACAGGCCCAGGTTTTCGCCGTTTACCGAGACTTCCCCATATGATGTGCGGGATGTCATGATGCCCATGTTGCGATACAAATCGTAGCCAAGATATTCCGCCAGCAGCGATTCGTCCCGTTCCATGCTGTGCAGATTGAGGCGTTTCATGCCCTGAAACGTCTGGTCTTTTTCGTATTCGCTGAACTTGAGTTTCATCGAAAGTTTGTTGCAAATCAATTCGTCGGCGTTGTTGAAACAACCATACAGATTGCCATAACTTCCCTTGAAGCGAAGGCCGGATATGCCCACATGTTCCCCGTCGATGGTTACATCGACCTGTGTGAACTGCTCGTCGCGCGCGTTTTGGCGAAGCGCTGTCCAATCGGCTTCGGGAAGGGTGATGTCCAGCTGATGCACTTTATCCATGGCGAAAATGTCGCCAGACACCAGTTCGGTATCGGTTCCAGTGTCGCTGTCATCTCCAACACTCGCGCTAAAGGATTCACTTTCAGACGCGCTCTCGCTGTCGCCACTGGAAGATTTGTTTTTGCTGCACCCTGCATACGTCAGAACGCCGAGACACAGTACCAGACAATGCACAGTTTCAATTCTAAATGTGTCTTTCATGAAATGGCTCCCTGAGATGGTCAAATTGGCTCGAACACTTGTATATGATGTGTAGGTGGACTCGCAAAGGAGTTCATTTTTTTACTTCGCGGAGAATTTGCAAAAATCCAAAATGCCCTGTTCATGCAGATATCGGGCCATGGCCATGGCGTTTCCCATGCGCGTCATCGCTCTGCCCCCAAAATGGCAGGGCTCCGGTGTAAGCGCATGTTCAGTCATCACCTCTTCGAGCATGCCAAATTTTTCTTTAACAATATTGCCATAGGCGGCTTTGAGAATCAGAAACGGCGCTTTCGGAAATTCGGGCATCCTGAAAAAGCTTTGCAATGTCCCTTTGTTCCACGCGCAAAGGACATCATCTGCCTGTCGAAAATTCTTCCAGATGCGGACAAAATCTGTGAGTGAGACGGCCCTTTGACGATGGATATCCTGAATGCCGCCGAAAGACAATTCCGTCATGTGATGTGCCAAATGCGCAGGAAGTTGAATAAACTGTTCCATGGTCGCGCCATCGCCCATGCGTAAAGCGCAGATGGATGCCGGCCATCGTTGACCGTCTTCAGTGCGGATGTTTTCACCGTATACCACCACCAGATTTTCAAAGTTATCTATCAGCACCCCTGGAATGCATCGTTTGAGACGTCGCCTTGGGCGTTTGCGTCGTTGAGTGCCATCGCTATTTTGCATATACCTGATCTGCCTATCTATCATGGTATCGAATGCACGCAGCAGCGATGTGCAGTCCGTTTCCGGCTCCAGTATACGCAGCGCTTCCACGATGGCCTCCAGAGTGGAGATACTATCCATGGACGGTTCCATGCGAATGCGATATCGGCTGGGGGCAGCAGGGGTCAATTTGTAGTGGGGAACCTTTTTAAGCCAGGGATTTTCCCGATACAGTTTACCGGCGTTGTACCAGGTGCCATCCAATACAATCAATGTATCCGGTCGCTCTGTTCCCGACACAGTCTCCAACGCAACCGCGTCTTCCGATGGAAACAGCAGACCGGTGTTCGGCCCGGATTCCGGTTGCGTTTCCAGCGACCCGTTCGAATCGCCATAAACAGTGTTCAGCTCGACATTCTTTAGTCCCAGAGTAGCAAACCGGGCGGTGCCGATGGGGTGATGGCGTTCAAGGGGATGCTGGAGAATCCGGATGCGTGTCTGATTGTTCACAGGGCTTATCAGACTGCAGATGCACGTCTGTTTGGGTTTGAAACAGCGGTAACAAAAATCTCGAAAGGAATCCTCTGACACAGACATGAAAATGCAATCAGGCAGGACTGAAGAAGACTATTCGCCGAACTGGCGTTCTTCCTGTTCCTGCTCCTCTTTGCATTTGATGCACAATGTGGTTTCCGGTCTGGCCTCCAGGCGTTTTACCGAAATTTTTTCGTCGCAATGCTCGCAAATACCAAAATTCCCTGTCTCGATCTTGCGAAGCGCGTCGTCAATTTTACTCAGGAAAGTACGCTCACGTCCGCGCAGACGAAACTGAAAAGATTGCAGATATTCGCTGGAGGCAAGATCCATTTCATCGGGAAGGTCTGCCACGTCCAGTGTCATATCGTCGGATAAGGTGTGCACTGCATTTCCCAATATCTTTTCTTTTTTCTCAATGAGAATGCTCTTAAATTTTTCCAGTTCTTTTTGTTTCATCTTCTTTTCCTGCTGTGCGCAACCATTGGGCACACGCTCCAGTCGTTGAACCTTAAAAAGGGCGAAGGGAGCATAATGACCAATGTGCACACTGTCAAGCTCCATCGCTGGCAAACTGTTAATTTACGGCAATAAATGATCCGCCGCAATCCAATCCTGTACATTCTTGTATGAAATCGGGGAATTGGCTTTGAACAATGTAGAAAACACGGAATTGTCGCATCGAAACAGGGATAGTGAGTAAAGCGATTTGGAAACGCCTACAATTCCTGATTTAATCGAATGTGCTGCCCCGCCTGTATATGAATGGTCTGGATTTTTCGCTTGGACTGGTCGCGGTTTTCCATGAGAATTTTATACGTCCCAGGTGAGAGCGGATAGGCGTGTATGGGCGTGTTTCCGATGGACTTTCCGTTAATGGATATCGCTGTCCAGGGTACGGTATCGACCGATAGCAGTCCCTCCGATGGATTGGTCGTAAAAGGTGGGGGAGACGGTTCTGTGGGAGTTGGTGCGATTTGTTGCCGGGGTGGAGTTTTAATGGGCCCACCCGGGAGCGACCCCACGCTGTTGGCAATGAGATTCACATGAAGATTGACATCAGCGGCGTCCTGTGGCGCTACAATGGTTCGCGTTACAGATTCGTGGCCCGAAAAGGATATGGTGAGATGCCACGGCACATCACGGGAGAGTATTTTTGAGGCGGGCGTTTTTAAAACCAGCGTTGATTTGCCGCCCGATGCCGTTGCCATCACTTTTGCGCCTATCGGTTCGCTCGTAATATTGAGTCTGAACTCATCAGGCCCCGGCGTGTAATGGCCGGCTGTCGGGTCGGTGGGAGGTGGCGCAGCGGGCTCCTCCGGTTCGGTGGCGATGACGTTGGGTGTGTCTGAACCTCCTGTCTGTTTCACCAGTTGAATCGTTTGTTTCACCAATTCTCCCGCTTTTACCGAAATCATCATGGCGACAGGTACATACCCCTTTGCCGAGACCTCCAGCCGATAGTCCCCGGGGCGATAAAATTGAAACGTGTGCGGATTTTTGAGGGTGGATGGGCGATAGCCGTCGATAGTGACGCTGGCGTCCGACGGCGAAAACGCAAGGACGAGCGTTGCCTGTTTTTCGGAACAGGCAGCGGTGAGTTGGCCAACCAGAACGGCGACAAAAAGAAACAACAATGTTTTTTGGGCAGTTGGTGTCATCGCATCTCCTTTGGGTGATGAGCAATGATGTAGCATGAAAACGGACGTGCGACGGGGGAAAAGGAACTAATTGACGATGGCTCCCAAAGCCGTGGTATCACAAACCAACATCAGGCTTTGAGTAATTTGAATTGAACGGATTTAACTTCGAAAAATGGTTTTCCACAAAAAGTTGTCGGGTACTGAAAATACTCGAATTTACGTAAACGAATCCAAATTGAGTTTATCTTTATGGGCAAGCGTCAATCGCTTCGCGTTAAAAAAAGCAATATAACTGGAACTGTTTTTTTTTTTGAAACTTTTTTCGCGATGACTTGCATTCACTTTGCAATGACCCTTGACCTCATAAAGATTGCATCCCTTTTTCGGCCGAGGGGCCTGGCGATTCGTCACAAGATAGAAAGGTGCCAGGAGCAACTTAAAAGCACGACGGGGCCCCGACGAGGAATTTTTCGATTTTTTACCCGCAGGTCGCCTTCCAGGTAGAACACACCCAAAATGGAAATTCGACAATAAGACAAGGAATCAAAGAGCTGTCCCCGGTTCTTTCGGCGCCGATAAACTGTTTGGCAAGCCTTTTGCCGAATCCGGTTGGTTACTTCGTTGCCTGTTTTTTCCTTTCATTTACAGATACGCCTAAAGAATTGGAAAAAAAGCATCCAGCACTCTCAATGTCATTTAATTTGAACACATTTTTCATTTCTCCTGCCAACAGATGTTCATTTGATTCGGGTTTACTGTGGTAACGGTGTGCGGTTGCGCAGTCAAATCAGATGCCTTTGGCGCCGGCAACTACCAAAAGCCACGCAATGACAGAAAAAACGGCAGCAACAAAGAATGGCATTCCTGTGAGCAATATATTTTGCGCGTGTCGGACGCCCTCCGCGAAGACGGCAGTGTAGATCAGCGGTGCGACAATTCCGGTGATACTCGCAATTGATGCCAGACTGCCCTGTAGCCTGCCCTGGGCGTCTGGCTGAACTGCGCTGGACATCCGGGACTGGAGGACCGGGCCTGCAACTGCCGAAAAAGCGGACACAATTATGATTACGTACAGCATCCATCCCTTCGTCGCCAGACCGATGGCAACGTATGTCGCGGTACTGAGCATAAGCCCGAGTCTGAGCGCGCGCATTTCACCCAGCTGGGCGACCGCCACACGAGGCAGTATTCCGTGCGCCAGTGCAACGATTAACCCAAGGAAAGTCAGTGAAACGCCAATCTCGGCCACTGACCAACCAAAACGATTTTCGGTGAAAAGCGTCCACATTGTTGATGTGGCGCGCGCTGCCATGTACACCAGAAGATATGCCCAGTAGAGAATGGCGAGGGATGATATCTGAAACATCTGCCGAAGGGATGCAAGGGGGTTCCATTGCGCAGCCGATAGTCGTCGGCGTGAGGTGTTTGGCAGAGACTCCGGTAAAAACAGCAAGGCGCTTGCGAAGTTGATCAGGTTCATTCCTGCTGCGGCGATAAATGGGAGCTTCGGATTCAGCAGACCGAGCGTACCGCCCACGCCAGGCCCGATAACGAAACCCAGACCGAGCGCGGCAGACACCAGACCGAAGTTGCCAGTTCGATTTTTATCGTCAGAGATATCGGCCATATAGGCGTTGGCCACTGCTATGCTGGCGCCAGTCAGGCCGGAAACCACTCGGCCGATGAAGAGCAGATAAAGATTCGGCGCAAACGCCATCAGCAGGTAATCCACCGCCGCACCCAGGAGGGATGTCAGAAGGATTGGTCGTCTGCCATAGCGGTCAGACAGGTTGCCCAGCACCGGTGCGGCAATGAATTGAACCACAGCGTATGACGCAATGAAATATCCAAAAAAGTGTGAGACAAACGACGGATCGGCATTGAATCGGCGCACGACTCCCGGCAACACCGGCATGAGGAGACCGTACCCGAGTGCGTCGAGAAAGAGAAGAAACAGTATGATAATGCGTCCGGTCATCCGTGTGTTTCATGCGAGATTGCGCACCGTATCGAGCATTTCGCGGGCTTGCGTCACCCATTCATCGATCTCGGGTGAAAGCGCGAATACCCATACGACGCCCTGAAGCAGCCGTGCCTGCTGATAGAGTTCGAGCTCGGATGCCGGCGGTGCACCCGGATACGCGCCGAGCATTTTTCCTTCCGTGTCAAAAAGCGTGCTCAAATCCCAGGCAATGGGGCCTTTGCATGTGTCTTCAAAGTCGTTCCATAGCAGTCCCCTGTCCGTGGAAATCAGATTGTACGCATGCGCGTCACCATGGAGCGGTTGAATAGGCGTCGTCACCTCACGGATGGCTGGCAGCAGGCGATCGGCGACCTTTCGCAACATCGATACTTCATTGGTCGGCAGGATGCCTCCCATACGCTCGAGACGTTCGATCCCCATGGGAATATCGTTTAACGGTGGCGCCAGCAATGGCAGTTCCCCAGGGTAGTCCCGGAGTACCTGATGCAGCTCTGCAAGCATCTTTCCGGTTACCTCGGGAGTCGGCAATTCCTCCGAGACTGGTTTTACGTGTGTCCAGAAGCTGATTGCAAAGCCGTTTTTTAAATAAGGTCCGGGGGGAATCAGGTCGCTCGGCGGAACTACGGGCGCCCCGCGTTCATGCAGGAAACGGGTGACGTCCAGCTCGCGTGCCAGCCATGCCTCGATTGGTGGACGAAGCAGTGCCGTAAATGTACTGACTCGCGCCACCAGCGGTGCAGGGCTGAGATGAACCCGAATGGCATAGCGATCGGCGAGCACTATTGGCTCCACAACCTTAACACCATAACTTTCGGCAACGCTTACCGCCGCGGCAATGGCACTGGCAGAATTCGCCTTGCGGTCCGCCTGTGTAAGTGATTTAAAAGGCGCTGTTGATTGATTTGCATCTGATGTCATTGTTTCACTCCTTTTGAGCGCTTTCCCCTGGCGCTATCCTGATGCTTGAAAATCTCTTTGGGGAAGATCAGCGACAGGGCCGTTCGGATTCGCTCGGCTACAAAAAAGGAAAGTTCACCATCGCGCTCCACCGCCCATTGCATTGATGCGCCCTGAAGCACGGCCTGCAGGTGCCGCGCAATCTCTTCGCGGCCGTGGGTAATTTCGGGCAGACGTGCAGCAATGGCCTGGCGGATAAGCAGGACACGGTGGCGTGCCAGGCCAGCGAGGTAAGGGTCGGACATCTCCTCTACAACCGTTAGAAGATATTCGTTGATGCGCTCACTTTCGAGCACCGATACGAGCGTTTTCAGAAAACGCCAGACCTCCTGAGCACCGGCGCCCCCTGGCATATTGGCGAGTTCTGTTTCCAGTCGTTCAGCCCCCCGTGTCATTACACGTCGGAACAGCTCTGCTCTGTTTTCGAATCGCTGGATTAGGGTTGCACGGGCAAGACCGACTTCAGCGGCAACATCAGCAAGCGTAAACTGAACCGGGCCCCGTTTTCGGATCACCCGCCGGGTTGCGTCGAGTACTTCATCATCACTAATAAGTTTTGGGCGTGGCATGTTGTCAATATAACCTACGCGTTGTTTATAAACAAGAAAAAAATCAAAAGTTCAGCCAAAACGTTTTTTTTAATCAAAAAATTTTAAGCCTGTAAGTCGAGCAACATCCAGAGTTCGATTGATGTTTTCATGAAGACTTACAGATTCAGCCACTTCTTTCAGTCTTGGCCAAACCTTTCCTGCTCCACATAGCACCTTATTGCAGGGATCTACCCAAACAACGGCCGTATCATTATTTTTTTGCAGTTCATAGTTATGATTGACTACTTAAATGGTTAGTTCCTCAGCTGCAATCGGTAAGCTGCGTGATGCAACTGCATTTCATTCGGAAACAAATAGCCTGAAACATTTGATGGTGCGAATGCGCAACCACTTGTTTCAGTCAAATTCAAAGTTAAATCGAACTAAAATCCTATACTGCACTAATCTGTACGTCTGCACTATCCGATATTTTTCTGACATCTCACAGACAGATCGACCCGGTCCCGCTCAATCTTTAAAATTTGGTTTTTTGAAAAGGAAATTCTGGTAAACTTGCTGTTCTCTCTCTCAAACAAAAGGATGATAAAAATGGCAAGTCGGTGCTTTTATACGGTTGGAACGTACTGGTTTGTTCTGATTTTATTTTGCGGATGCGACAACAAAGCCAAAAATGAGATATTTCAGTCTCAATGTTTGCCCTTAAGTGCACCGTTGGTGACATCAGGAGTTGATGAAGTGGACAGTGTTGTGCCCACGCCCGATGATGATGCGGCATACATTTATGCGTCCGACGAGGTGAAGACATTTGAGTTAAATCTTTCAGATGAAAATCTGGCGTTCCTGGACAATGATCCCACCCTTGAGCAGTACGTGGAAGGAACCCTGTCGTTTAATGGGACTACGTATGGACCGGTTGGAATTCGATACAAGGGCAGTCGCGGCGCCTGGGCATCCTGTACAGATCCGCAGAATGCGGACGGGAGGGGAGGAAAGAAAATATGTCCCAAATTGAACATGAAAATAAGTTTCAATGAATATAACAACGACCTGCGTTTCTATGGAATGAAAAAGCTGCAGTTTCACGCCATGAATCTGGATAAATCCATGATGCGGGAACGCCTGGGGTATGATTTGTATCGCGAGATGGGCCTTGCGTCTCCCAGGGTGGCGTATATTCGGCTGTATGTAAATGGCCACTATAATGGCGTATTTTTGAACGTTGAATACATTGACGGGGTATTTGTTAAAAAACGTTTCGAAGACGGTAAGGGCAATCTGTATAAGTCCATCTGGCCCAGCAACCCCTCGAAAAAAGAGCCGCCAGCTGCATCTGATTTTCTATCCGGTTTGAGAACCAATGAAGACGAAAGTCCTTCCATGGAAAGAATAGTGACGTTTAGCAGTAAGCTCATTTCAGACAATGCCAACGCGCGCGCCCAGTCGATTCGAAATACATGGAATACCGAAAATCTAATGACGTTTTTTGCCGTGGACAGAACGATCCGCGCAGACGATGGCCCGGTTCATTTTTATTGTTCTTCGCAAAGGGAATGTGGCAATCACAATTTTTACATATACGAAGAACTGAATCGATTTAAACTGTGGATTATCCCATGGGATCTGGACAATTCGTTTCTGATAAAAGAGTGGAACGATGATCCGGCCGACAGGTTCCTTTCCGTTGGGCATGAGTGGGATGATCACCAGGTTCATTGCAGGGTGCAACCCAGCGTGAGTGGCAGTCTGAAGTTGCCAGGTTATATGCCGCCATCCTGCGATCCATTCATAAACAGTTTGGGTTGTTATTTCCACGATGCATATGATACCGCCTTGAAAAAGTTGCTCGATGGACCATTTTCACAACAGGTTGTTGATGTGAAAATCGCCTCCTTTCGCTTTCAGTTAAAAGACGCGGTGGAAGAGGCCCATGAAACAGATACAGAGCACATCACACTGCCTGACTGGGAAGCGGCTATTCAGGATTTGGAAAAGCGGGTTGTGATTTTGAGAAACAACGCTCACGAGCGCATAACGACGCACTGATAGCCCCCATGGGTCAGGGTGTTTTGCCATCGGAGAAAAAATTCCTTCAGGAATTATCTGGCTCAATCCGCGGACTGTTTGGCAAAATGGCCCAGAAGTGCGTCGTGCAGGTGATGCACGGCATCGTCCACCACTTTGTTGTCAATCATCCAGCGAATATAATCGGGTTCGGTTTCGGCCAGAAACCGCAGCGTTTTGGATTTGTGGCGGCCAAAGTTGACGGCGATTTCACCATCCACCCATTTGAGTTTGCCGCGGCGATCCACTTCTTCGGGATCCCGGGTGGCCTGGTCGATTTCGTAGGGCGTATCGGGCAGGTCGGTGTAGCGTTTTAACTGGGCTTCCAAAACTTCCAGTGTGGCTTCCACGTCTCCAAGGGCTTCGTGGGCGCTGCCGTGCTGCTTGCCGCAGTAGAATCGCATGGCGCCGGACAAATCCCTCGGTTCCCGAATACAAAAAATGCGATAGGAGTCGATGACCGCAATCTGGGAGACGTCGAGCTTTTCCCCCGCCCGCTCCAATTCAGCCGCCAGCATGGGAATATCAAAGTTTATGATATTGTATCCCGCCAAATCGCAATTGCGGAAATACGACGCAACCCCGCGATCACCTTTGGCCACCTTGGAAAAGTGGGGCTCGTCTTTCACATCGGCATCGGATATGCCATGCACGGCGGTGGCTTCTCTGGGAATGGCGATTCCGGGATTGAAACGGCGCTTTTTTTCTTCTTTGGTGCCGTCTGGCCAAAGTTTGATGGCGGCCATTTCCACGATGCGATCCCGCTGTGGGTCGGTACCAGTTGTTTCGAGATCGAATATTATCAATGGGCGTTTTAATTTTAGTCTCATACGTAATCTCGAAATATGACGATATTCGCGATTGTCGTCAACGCTGAACGATTGTTACGCTTTTGGGGGAGGCTTGATTTGGTAATTGAGAAAAATGCCTAAATGCAGTACAAAGCGGCCGATTCTAACTGCGTTTAATCGATTTTGGCCGCGCGAAACGGCAAAAACAATATTGAGGAGCATTTATGAAAAATATTAACCCAACTTCCACCAACGCCTGGAAAATCCTTTTGGAATTGTTCGATAAAAACCAAACGCTCACCATCAAGGAGCTGTTTGCCAAAGATGCAGACCGTTTCGCCAAAATGTCCAAATCCTTTGGCGACAGTTTTATGCTCGATTACTCTAAAAATATTTTAACCGATGACATTCTCAATGCATTAGTGAAACTGGCCGAGGAAACCGATTTACAAAGCGCCATTGACGCCATGTTCAGCGGCGCCAAAATCAATCAGACCGAAGGTCGTGCGGTGCTCCACGTGGCCCTGCGCAATCGCAGCAACACCCCCATTATCGTGGATGGCAAAGACGTGATGCCCGACATAAACCGCGTGCTTGATCAGATGAAAGACTTTTGCGCCCGAGTGCACTCCGGCGACTGGACCGGCTATACCGGCAAAAAAATCACCGATGTGGTGAACATTGGCATTGGCGGCTCCGACCTTGGTCCGGTGATGGTCACCGAGGCGCTGGCCGCATACAGCGTTGATGGTATTAAAGTGCACTTTGTCTCCAACGTGGATGGCACTCACATTGCGGAGACGCTGAAGCGCGTCGATCCCGAAACCACACTGTTTTTAATTGCCTCCAAAACCTTCACCACCCAGGAAACCATGACCAACGCCCTTTCGGCCAGAGACTGGTTCCTCAAAGCAGCGGGCGATAAAAAACACGTGGCCAAACATTTTGCCGCTCTTTCCACCAACGCCGAGGCGGTTTCGGAGTTTGGCATTGATACCGCCAACATGTTCGAGTTCTGGGACTGGGTGGGCGGTCGCTACTCGCTGTGGAGCGCCATTGGCCTGTCCATCGCGCTGGCCATTGGTTTTGATAATTACATCGCGCTTCTGGAAGGCGCCCATGAGATGGACAACCATTTTAAAGGGACCGATTTTGCAAACAATCTGCCGGTGCTCATCGCTTTGATTGGCATCTGGTACAACAACTTTTACAAGGCGGAATCTGAAGCCATTTTGCCCTACGATCAGTACATGCACCGCTTTGCGGCCTATTTCCAGCAGGGCAACATGGAGTCCAACGGCAAATACATTGATCGCAACGGCAACAAAGTGGATTATGAGACCGGTCCCATCATCTGGGGGGAACCGGGCACCAACGGTCAGCATGCCTTTTATCAGCTGATACATCAGGGGACCAAAATGATTCCCTGTGATTTCATCGCCCCGGCCGTTTCCCACAATCCCATTGGCGATCATCATCCCAAACTGCTGGCCAACTTCTTTGCGCAGACCGAAGCGCTGGCGTTCGGCAAAACCAAAGAACAGGTGGAAGCGGAATTTACAGCGGCGGGCAAACCGCTCGACGCCGTAAAGGACCTGGTGCCGTTTAAAGTATTTGAAGGCAATCGGCCCACCAACTCCATTCTGGTTAAAAAAGTGGACCCCCAAACCCTGGGACAGCTTATCGCCATGTACGAGCACAAAATCTTCGTTCAGGGCATCATCTGGAATATTTTCAGCTTCGACCAATGGGGCGTTCAGCTCGGTAAAGAGCTGGCCAACAAAATTTTACCCGAACTGACAGCGGATGGCGACATCGCCTCGCACGACAGTTCCACCAACGGCCTGATCAATCAGTACAAGGCCTGGAAGTAATCACTGCATGATTTTCAGACTCCACGGCATTCGCCTTCGCTACAATCGGGATAACCTGCCCGCATTGAAAGTGCGCATTTTACAACATCTATCGCTCAAAGAAGACGAGTTGGTATCCGTCACACTGGTGCGCAGGTCCATCGATGCGCGTAAAAAACCGGTGTGTCTGGTGTACACCGTGGATTGCGTCACCACACGCGACGTGTTCAATAAGGACATTACGCCGCCCGATGTGCCCAAATTGCTCGAGGTGGAAACCGGCAGTGCGCCATTGATGGACTCACCCGTTGTGGTGGGGGCGGGGCCGTCCGGGTTGTTCGCCGCATATGTTCTGGCTAAAAACGGGTATCGGCCCATCCTGCTGGAGCGGGGCGAAGCGGTGCAGCAGCGCATGGCGGATATTGACGAATTTAAAAGGTCGCGGGTTCCCAACCCCGAATCCAATGTGCTCTTTGGTTTAGGGGGTGCCGGGACGTATTCGGACGGAAAGCTGACCACATCCCTCAGTCATCCCATCGTGGGCTATATTTTGCAAACCCTGGTGGACGTGGGAGCGCCCGAGCGTATCCTTACAGACGCCAAACCCCATATCGGCACGGATTTGCTGCAAGGCGTGGTGACCAATCTTGCCGCAAAAATAGAGGAAATGGGCGGTAAGCTGCTGACGGGAACACGCGTGACGGGTCTGAAACATCAAAAGGGAAAACTCACGGGTATTGTCACCAACCAGAGCGCCATCGACACCGAAGTGGCGGTGTTGGCCATCGGGCATTCCGCCCGTGACACCTGGGAAATGCTGTCCACCGCCGGTGTTGAAATCGTACCCAAGCCGTTTCAGGTGGGGGTGCGGGTGGAGCATCCGCAGGAGTGGCTCGATAAATTGCAATACGGCGAAGGGGCCGGGCATCCGGCGTTGGGGGCCGCTGATTATAAAGTCACCGCCCGCATCGGGAATATTCCGGTGTTCTCATTTTGCATGTGCCCAGGGGGCCATACCATTCCCACCGTTAGCGAACCCGAACATCTCAGCGTGAACGGCATGTCGTACCACAAGCGCAATTCCCCCTTCTCGTCGAGCGGCATTGTGGTGACGTTGTCGCCGGAAGCCTATGGCGCCACCGATAAGGATAGCGCCCTTGGGTTTGTGCGGACTCTGGAAAACAACTGTTTCAAGCGCGGCGGTGAAAACTATACTGCTCCGGCGCAACGACTGGTGGATTTGGTGGAAGGGCGTCCAACCACGTCGCTCCCCAATTCGAGCTTTGTGTTTGGTCTGGTCCCCACGTCCCTGGATACCCTGTTCCCACGGTGTGTCCTGGATCCCATTGTGCGGGCGCTGCCCGTTTTTGACAGGCGATTGCCCGGGTTCATCCATCCCGAATCGGTGGCCATTGCTCCCGAGGCGCGCGCTTCCAGCCCGTTGCGCATCGTTCGCGATAAAGAGACGCGCCAATCCGTGACACTCCAGGGACTTTATCCGGCGGGCGAGGGTTCGGGCTACGCCGGTGGCATCATGAGCGCTGCATTGGACGGTATCAACGCAGCGTTAAAAATTATGGCGCAGTACAAACCCATTTTGTAGACCAACTGTTTCTCATTCGGTATCAAGGCAGGTTCTGTACACCGCGATATCGTCGTCTTCAGTGACTCTCGTTCCTCGCGTTGGCCCTGCGAGCCAATAGATCGTTTGGCTTTCCATCAACAGCAATTGCGCGTAGTCATCTTCATCGTACGCGCCCTGGATGTCCAGTCGGATGGGAGCATCATTATTATCTGACAGCGGGAAACGCCACAGTTCCCCTTCGTCATTGACGGCATACAGATAATTGTGGAAGATTGAGATTTTGTGTGCATCCGCTAAAATGCGGCTGTTGTCGGATACAGTCTGCGGGAAATCCAATCCAATGGTGCTATCCGGTACCAGCCAAAGCACGCCCTGGTATTCCGAGTCCACTTTTGCCGAGTAAACAGGGGGCCCCTTTGCGCCGCCAGATGTGGTTAGCAGGACATGGTGGTCGGTATATTCAACAACGGAAATGGGGCCGGATGCCAGGACTTCCGCATCGCCACCAAAACGAGGCACTCGCTTCAGTTCTTTTTGGGTGTTGTCCGTTTGTGTCATCCAGGCCACGTGCGTGTCGGTTATATGAAACGAGCTGATTTTATCTTCTGTCCAAACGCGTTCTTCAGCGGTGGTTACATCCATGGACCGAAGCCCATCCCTATTGGATACCTGATAAAAGAGCTGTCCCTGTTTCACATCCACACCAACCAGGGGCCCATCGAGCAAAATGACACGTTCTTCCAGTTCATTGTCCAAATCCATCAGGGCGTGGTCAACAGGGTATATGACGCCCGGGTCGCGCGGCGTGGATTTGTAAAAATAGTATACGCCGCTATCCATCACCAGGCCGTTGACGTCTCGAAACAAGTCAGATTGGGCCTCTGTCACCGTTCCGGTCTGTTTGTTCAGCAGTGTCATGGAAGCTGAATTTCTGTGGTGAAAAATTAAATAATCCGAATCCATTCCAAGAGGATCCATGTCTCCTGGAAGGGTGCCCAACTTTCGGGTTGGAGTCGCTGAAGGACACGTCAGACCGCCCCCATCCGTTTGGGCGGTGTCACAGGATTTTGCGTCGCAGGTGTCGCTGTCAGAGTTTGGAACAGATGAAGCGGTTTCAGAATCCGGGTGAGCCGTTTCGCCTGCATCTGAGGACATCGTGTCGTCCCCCGACTCTGTTTCAACGGTTAAACGGGCATTCGATTCCTCTGTGGCGGTTTCGGCCGATACCTTTTCGACTCGATGGCATCCGAAAAACCATCCTGTGCACAGACTGAGAATTATCGGGATATGTGTGAATCTCCCCACTTTAAAAATTCCTTTCGTGGTTGCTTTCATTTCGGCATTTGACGTTCCTTATTTGGGAAAATATGTGCCGGTGCGTTCTGTGCAGCCGCGCGGATATCCCAAATATTCTGTTTGTTCCAATTTTTATGACAATAGATTTGTGGGAACTCCAATCGAAAATGGGTGTCGCTGTTTTTAAGGCGGGGATGGATATGACTTTTACGAAATCGGTTTCCTTCCCACCGCAATATTTTTGCAAGGAGCCTTTGATGACGCTCAACAAAACAGTATTTGGTTCGTTCCTGTTTTGGGTCGGATTCATATTACCGGCCTGCGCGAGGCAAATTCCACCCGCCGGCCCCAACGTCGTTCAGGCGCAACGTCTCCCAACGGCGTCGGATGAGGCATCCGGCAACAAATCCAAAGCAAACGCGGCCCCGATGCAAAGGTATCTGGAATACCGATATTACGACAGTGCCGAAGACGCCCTCCTCGATGTGGTGGCCACCACCCGCCCTCGGGTGATTGGGTTTGGCGAATATCATAGTCAGACTGGTCATCTCATTGAATCTGCCCTGCACCGTTTTACCACTTCGCTCCTTCCCGCCATCTCATCGGTTACATCGGACATTATTGTGGAGGCACTGGTCACCGAAGGTCAATGTCAGGCATTGACCGAGGAAGTGTTGCAAACGGTGCAGCAGGATACCCATCGCGCGGAAACCACAGAAGATGAAACCGTGACATTGTTTCAAACCGCCCGACAGCGCGGCGTTTTTCCCCATTTCCTTACACTTTCCTGTGAGGACCATCGGCAAGTATATGGATCGGACCAGATTGACTATGACAGGCTGCTGCAACTGATTGGCCGCAGAACCGGCGAAAAAATTGAGTCGGTAATGGATTTTCGCGCCAGCGCGCATCGAAAATCCAAACCGTTAATAGCTGTTTACAGCGGCGCCATCCACAATGATGCAGATCCGGACCCGTCGTGGGACCGCTATGCGTTTGGTCCTTCTATTTTGACCCGATTGCCCAGAAACAAATATGTAGAAATTGACCTGGTGGTGCCCGCAATTGTAGAAAATATCGACTTTGTGCGGGATGCGGAATGGTACCCTCTTTTTAAGGACAAAACCGACAAAAATTGCACATTGCTGATAAAACGAAGCGACCGGAATTACATCATTGTGTTTCCGCGTGCGTCCGGTGCGCCATGCATTGTCCAGTGATAGTTGACCAGACTGGTCAAGTGATATGTGTTTCCTTCTATTTTCAAGGGGTGCGGGACTTTTTGCCAAAACGGGAAAGGAACGTGGCGCCAGCGGCGGCGAGGGAGGCGAAGAGGAGGAAGATGCCGCCCACGACAGGAATCATATTAATGATCAGAAACACCAGAAAGCCCAGCAAAATAGCGCCTGTGGGTGATTTTTTATTTTTAAATACAGGCATCCAGTAGCCAAACCAGGAGAACATGGCCGAAAGGCCGAATATTACTACGGCCAACAGGAACAGCAGCAAAAACGGGATGAGCGGAATCCCAATCACGGTAACCGCCAAAAGAACGATAGCGGGGACAGTGCCCAACATAATGAGCAGACCGCTCAAAAGGGACCAGCCGGTTTTCTTTGCCAGATATTCTTTGGCCACGTTGACGCGTCCTGGCGCAATCCATACGATGATGAGCGCTACCACCAGGATGACCAGCGAGCGCAGTATCGCGGCCAGAATCCAGAACACAGCCCCCATACCCACAAGACCCGCCAGACTACCAATGGCCGGTATGGGAACGTTGATGCTCACGCGATCGCCTTTGATTGTTGCGCCGTCCTCCACGGTGACCTTGCCGCCCACAGCCACCACTTCGCCGTTTACCGTCGCGCCATCCTCCACCAGAACGTCGCCCCCAACGGCGGTTACACTGCGGCCCACATAGGCGCCTTTCTTGACCAAAACGTTTCCGCCCACCGCCACAGCTTCCCGGTTCACCCGGCCTTCGATGGTGACAGAGTCGCCAATACTCACTGCTTCGGAAACCGTTTCGTTCGCTGCAATCACGATGGGAGCGCCCATTTCCACCCGCTCGACGCCATCGTCATCGCTGTCTTCGTGATGCTTGCGGCGCTGTTTTATTTTGTCTTTAAAATGGTTTTTCAGATTCTTTAAGTTGGCCAAATCGTTGATCACAAAATTTTTGGATTCCGAGTCACTGTCGATTGAAGTGGCCGTATCCGCCGCCGGTTCCGTGTCGTTGGATCTATCGGGCGATGCATTGGTGACCAAAACAGGTGACGCGGTGATATGAAGTACACCATCCGACAGACTGGCCTTTAGACCCTTTTGAGACAGTACCAGCGCCAGCACTTTATGGGCTTGCTTTTTTTGGGGCAACAAAACGGTGACCTTCTGCAAAAGCAACGCGTCGTCCGCGTCGAGCACCAGACCCCAGCGCGCTTTGCGGCAAATCTCTTTGAGTGCGTCGGCAATGGGAACATTGTCGGCATTGATGGAAATGAGAGGGGTATCTGAAGTGATGCCGGTTACCGGGCCGTCCGAATCCGTTGATTCGACCAAATTCCCCGCACTGTCATCTGTCATGTGTTGTGCCGTTAGTGGCAAAGACAGTCCCAGTATCAGAAGTCCAGCTATCAGTGCCGTTACATGTATTGGTCTTGTTTTCATTTTATCCTCCCGTTCTCAATGGAACGAATCGTTCACAATTGCTTTACAGCGGACTGTCCGCATGCGGTTCCTCAAAAGTGGCCAGCCGAAATGCTTTGAGCAAAAGGGCGGCGCACACAAACAGCGCTATCCAAAGACTGATGATCAGTCCGGTGCCAAATTCCGGCATCTGATGCCACAAATCCAAAATGGTGCTCAGCGTAAACAGGCAGAGTCTGGCCATCTGATCTATGATTTTGGAAAACAGGCTGAAATTGAAAATGATGGTCCAAAGGATGGTGACCGCGAACAACAGCACTGCGCCGATTCCCACACCCAGGGCCAGCGCGACTTTCTTCCGGATGGCGTGTTCAAATCGGCCAATGGTATCGGTCAGAAAATCCGACGGCACATCGAAGTGGGCATAGGCGCGCAACAGGTCGTCAAGTACTTCGACTGCGTTATCAGAAGTTGTGTTGTTGGCGCTGCCGTTGTTGATTTCGTTTTTGTTTTCCATAACTTTCTCCATAAATGCGGCTTTCCCGCTCCATTTATGTCAGCTGTTTCAATGCATTCTGCAGCGTTTTGCGACCCCGATGCAGCCAGGTCATCACAGTGCCTTCGGGAATATCGAGCACCTCTGCGATTTCTTTGTACGCCAGACCCTCCACGTGATGAAGGACAATGGCTTCCCGCTGTCCGCTGGGCAGTCTGGCCATTTGTTCATTTACCATTGCCAGGGATTGTTTTGTTGCTATCTGTTCTTCGGCGCTGGCATAGGAGCTTCTGGGTTCCGTGGACTGTTCAATGGTGGTTTCAGGTCGCCTCCGGCGCAATCGGTCGATGCACAGATTTCGTGCGATGGTCATCAACCAGGGGAGCACTGCGCGCTGCTGAACAAACTGTTCCCGATGAATAAACGCTTTCATAAACACCTCCTGCGCTGCGTCCCTGGCATCTTCGCCTCCAAGATATCGCATGCAGGCACTGTAGACCGGGGTCTGATACATGACCACCAGTTTACCAAAGGCCGCACTGTCACCGGCGAACGCCTCTTTCACCAGTTGCTGCTCTGCGGACGTGGTCTGTTGAAATTGTTCGTTCACCGTTTTATTGTTCCCGTGTCCAAAGCTATGGGCGTCCCGCCGTTTTCGAGAGGTATACGCCCACTGAAATGCATTATTTCAAAAAAATAGTGGCATCTTTTCCATGGCATTGCCCTGCAATAAATAAAAAAATGTCCACATCCGACGATACGGGGCATCTGTTCAGATACCCTTATTAAATTAAAATAGTATAATAATTGCCAATTTCAATTATGCGGCTAGAGTAGGGATTTCTTTTAAAAAACCGGAGACTGAGTTCATCCAAGGATACGATATGACGTCATACACCAGCGATAAAACCAAACCCATCGATTTGTTTGCAAGGCTCTGCTATTTCACCGATCTGTTCGTTCACCGCCGTGTCATTGTGGTGAGCGATAGCCCGGATGCAGCCGAGTTTCTGATGAGTCTTAACGCCAGATACGTTTGCACCATTTCGGAATCCCCGATGGATCAACACATCGCCCGGGGACCGGTGGAGTTCAAAACCGTTGATTTTGACCAACTGGCATTTCGCGATGGTATGTTCGATGTGGCGGTGATTCCCAATCTGGCTGATATCGAAAACGTTACCGGTTTGCTCGAAGAGCTGCGTCGTGTGGTGGGACGCCGTGGGCACGTGATTGCCGCCTCTCCCAATCCCACCTGCGAAACGGCGTTGTCTGTCACAGACAGTGAGTCGTCCATCGATTATTATCAATTGTACGATGTGCTTTCCCAGACTTTTGAAAGTGTACAGATGATAGGTCAGGCGCCCTTTTTGGGGTACGCCGTATCGGACCTGTCGGCGGAGGAGGACAGCGCTATCAGTTTTGACGGCAGCATGCTCGACAGCGATGCCGAGGAAATCGAATGGTTCATCGCGGTTTGCGGTGAGACCCCGGTCGATGTGGATGGGTATTCCATTGTTCAAATCCCGCTTTCGTCGGCCCATTTCGAAAACTCCAGGGCCGCTGCGGAAGTGCTGCGGCTCACCGACGAAAACCGCGCGCTGCAGGCTCGGCAGGAAAGGTTGCAGGAAGAAACCACACAGGGGAAGGCCAAATGGACGTCTGCGATTTCCAGGCTGGAAGATGAAAACAAAGCGCTACTTGTTCAAAAGGACAAGCTGCTCGGTGATGTAGCGAATTCGGAGCGCAAATGGTCGTCGGAGTTGTCCAGGTTGGAAGACGAGAATCAGGCACTGCTTTCGCAAAAGGACAATTTGCAAAAAGAAGCGGAGCGCCTCGAAGAAGATTTGCGCCTTCTCGAAGACGAAATGCGGCAACGCGATGTGTCGGCAAAGAACGCTGTCTCTGCGGAAGAAATCGATGAACTGAAGGCGGAGTTGCAGCGAGTGAAACTGGAGATGGGCACCCGGGGAGTGCGCATTGAAACGCTGGAAAACGATCTTGAGAAAGAGCGCATGGAGGCGGAAGCGGCGCGGGCGCGGGCGGTGCAGCTGGCCAAACAGTACGATGATGAACGCAAGGCACATCAGGCCACACAGATTGAACAGCAGATGTCTGCCAGGGGGGCTGGTGCAGGAATAAAGGAAGAACTGAATCAGCTCAAAGCGGCTCTCGAAGAAACCCAGGCCAGCCTGGAAGCCACGGAGAAGGCGCGGGATGACGTCATTGAACGCGCCCGGCTGGAAACCGAAGAATTGGAAAAACTGCGTCGGGTGGTTCGGGAACTTCAAAAGAAGGAAAGCGAATTTGTTAAACGGGAAGATGCGCTGAGCGACAAGCTGGCTACTGCGCACAGGGAATTGCGCAAAGCGCTGGCCCAGGCGGAAGAAGCCCAGAAAACAGAAGAGCTGGAGCGCGCATTGGCGAAGGCCAGGGCGAACGATAAAGCGCAGCAGGCTGCTTACGCGACGCTCAGGGAAGAGCTGGCGGAAGCCAAAAAAGTCATTTTTGATTTGGAAGAAAACGCCAGTCTGGATGCGGAGGCATATGCGGAAGGGAATCAGCGTCTGGAACAGCGGTTGAAGTCGCTTGGCGCGACCGTGGCCGCTTCTCAGGCGGAGTTGGAACGTCGAGAAGCGTTGATTCGCGACTTAACGATGGCCATTTCTTCCAGCGAGAAAGCCGATACCAGTGTGGCCCGTCTGGAAAAACAGATTGCCGATGAAAAGCAGAAGGTGGATGAACTGGTATCGGCGCTCAAAGAGCGCACCGAGCGCATGGCGCAAAAAGACGCATTGCTGGCGCAAAAAGAAAATCTGATATCCGAAAAGGAATCGTTGATTTCAAAGAAAGATTCGCTCATCACCGAGTTGGAGCGCCGATTGCAGGAGCAATCGGCCGCGCCCGATGCGTCGTCGGGTGAAATTGCGGTTCGGGACAAGCGCATTGCCAAACTGGAAAGCGACCTGCAGGCATCGGTATGGCGCACAGAAGAATTGGAAGCAAGACACGGTGACGCACAAAAATCGTTGGAAACGGTGCGCGCAAATCTTAGGGCCACAGAAGCCCGTATTGCGGAACTCGAAGAGGCACTGGCCAGCAAATCTGCCGAACAGACGGCGCCATATGAAATACCCGAAGAGGTTGAGACCAGAATTTTGGCGCTGGAAGCGGAACTGGCCGAAAAATCGAAACTGGCGGATGAAGCGGAACAGACCCTGGCGCGGGTGAAGGAGCTGGAAGATCAGTTGGCGTCAGCGTCAGTGGTGGGCGATGCGAGTGCTGAAACCCTGTCGCGCATTGCTTCGCTGGAAGCAGAGCTTTTTGAAAAATCGCAGGCGGCAGCGGAGGCGGCGCAAATGCTGTCCCGAATTGACGCGCTGGAAGCGGAGCTGGCAGAGGCGCGGGATTTGGCCGCAACGCTAAAGGAGGACAGGGATACCCAACGCGCCGTGGCCAAAGAGAATGAGCAAAAAGCCGCGTTACTTGAAAACGAACTGGCAGCCGCAAAGGGGACCGTATCCGGGAATCATCGCGCGCGGGTGGAAGCGGAACTGGCCCTGGCGGCCATGGAAAAACAGCAGCAGGCGTTAAAACAGGAACTCGATGACGCCATCGTTCAGAGTCGTCATCTGGAAGAAGAGCTGGCCGCCGCCATGGGGTCCATTTCCGGACATCATCGCGCGCGGGTGGAAGCGGAATTGGAAATTTCAACCTGGCAATCGCGGGCACAGAAAACCGCTGATGAGCTCGATGCTCTCATCGCCAGGTATGCCACATTGGAGCATGCCCTGGCGGAAACCAGTGGCCTGTTGGAGGGGCACCGCCGAGCGCGCCTGGAAGCGGAACTGGATGCCGCATCCAGTGGAACCGAACAGAAAAAAATAAATGAGCGCATGGCCGCGCTTCAACAGCGAATTGCGGATTTGGAAGTGGAACTGCATAACCGGGATGAACTGGGCAGTTTGCAGCATCAGGCGCGCATTGAGACAGAACAGGAACTTCAGAACCTGAAGAAAAAACATGCGCATCTTTCGGAATCCTACGACGAAATCCTTGCAGCGTTGAAACAGGCGCAAAAGGAATTGCGGCAGCGGAATGTGGACCTGGATGCGGCGGTCAGCCCGGCGCAAACCGTTGAACAAATCAATGCAGAGCTGGAATCCCTCCAGCTGCAGCTGGCCGATAAGCACACTGAGCTGACAGCCATGCGCGAAGATGTAGCGGCCACTCGCGACGCGCTCGAAAGAACGCAAAAAGAGCTGGCGGACGCCACACAGCAAATGGCATGGATGAAGACAGAACTGTCCAACGCGGAAGGGGAGAACCAGCATTTGCAGCAGGCGCTGCGGGAGCAGGAGCAGGCACGGGAAGATGTGCAGCGGGATCTCGATGCAGTACAGACCCATCGGGACGAATTGCAGAATCGAAACAGTGAGCTGTCCCATGAAAGAGGCGAGCTGAAAAAGCAACTGGACGAATCGCTGCAGGAAGTTCATCAGTTGCGACAGGATATTCAGAACGCGGACAGTGAGTTGGGTCAGGTGCGCCAACAGCTTGGGGAGAGTCATGGGGAGCTGGAGCGGATTCGAAGCGAGATGGGGGACAGCCATGGCGAACTGGGGCGTTTGAGACATGATTTGGCTGGCGCCGATGCCGAAATAAATCGATTGCGTCAGCAGCTGGATGAAAATCACGGGGAACTGGAGCGCGTTAGAGGCGAATTGGGTGGAAGCCATGGTGAGCTGGAGCGGCTTCGCAGTGATTTAAATGGCGCCGATGTGGAAATTCAAAGACTTCGCGACGAATTGAGTGGCAAGGACGGTCATGTTGCCCATCTGCAGAGCGAATTGGAGAAGAAAGAATCGTTGTTGCACCAGTTGCGCGAGGATTCGTCTGGTCAGAATGACGAGATGTCACAACTTCGGCAGGCGCTGCAGCGGGCAGAAGATGAGCTTGCCCAATTAAGAAATGAGGTGGCCGGCAAAGGAGATGAGGTCGGTCGGCTGCAGGAGTCATTGGATAGCGCTCGTCAGCGAATGCAGCAGCTGGAGAGTGAGCTTGGCAATTCGAAAATTGAGAATGAGCGTATTCGCAACGAAATGTCGGGGGTGGGCAATGAGCTGGAGGATTTGCGCAATCAGCTGCACAACGCATTTGGGGAGAGGGACAGGTTGCAGGTCAATCTCAATGGGGCGGATTCAGAGCTGCGCCGGTTAAAAGATGAATTCGGCCGGTTGCAAAAGGACGCTGAGAAGCAGCGCAGTGAAGCGGATAATCGGATCAGTTCATTATCTGTTACCGTGGACGATTTGCGTGATCGGTTGAAACTGGAAGAGGAGCGCAGCCGAAATGCCGGAGCGGATGCGGCGAAATGGGCAGGGAAAACCGAAGAGCTGAAAGTTGCGCTGGATGTGCGCATGAAAGAACTGGAAGACGCCAAAACCGGTCGCGATGCTGCGGTCCACACTCTTTCGGTACTGCGGAGCGAACTGGCTGAGACGGAACAGAAGGTGAGACAAAGCCAGAGCGCGAGTGAAAGCGAAAAGGAATCCCTGGCAGAAAAACTGGCGGATGTCAGCGGACAGCTGGAAAATACCGCGAAACAGCTGGCGGACGCTGAAGTGGCCAGAGATGCGGCAGTGAATGCACTATCCGTATTGCGTGCCGATTTACAGGAAAAGGATAGGCAAAGAGAGTCATCGGCAATAGGGAAACAACAGGAAATCGTTTCGCTGGAGTCTCGTTTAAAGGATACTATCGATGCGTTGAACAGTCAGAACGCTCAGATGCAGAGTGTGTCCAGGCAGTTGGTTGAAAAGGATTCGCAAATACAGGAACTCCGGCAGGCCATGACGTCTCTGGAGGAAAAGGCAAATTCTTCCGACGAGGAATTGGAGCACCAATTGTTGCTGATGCAGCAGGATCTGAAGGCGGCGCAACTGGAACAACAGGCGCTGGAGCAGAAAACGCAACTGCTTCAGGAGCGTTTGGGGCAAAAAGAAGTGCAGCTCTCCGACACCATCAGTCGGTTGGAGACAGCTGCTTCAGAAGCGGATACCACACGGGAACTCAATAATCTTCTTAAGCAACGTGACGAAGAACTGCAGGCCGCCAAGGATGAACTGGCCGAAATGCAAATGGAGTTCGCTGCAAAAAATCTGGAAGTGAGCCAGGCGAGAGGAAATGAAAAGGCCGCTGTGGAAAAAATAGATAAATTGCGGCGGGAGCTGGAGACCGCCAAAGCTGCGGCGCCAGAGGGGGTGTCCGAGGATGTGCTAACGGAACTGGCCGAATTGAAGCGGAATGCGGCAACTCAGGATGGCGTTATTGCAGAGTTGGAGGCACGGACCAGAGAGAGTCAGCCACTGATTGAGTCGCTGACCGATCAGCTTGAACAGCGGGAGCGCAGTGTGACCAAACTTGAAAAGAAAGTGCGCATGCTCACGGGTCAATTGAAAGAGACAGAGGGCGATGCGGTTGCCTGGGATATGGAGCTGAAGTTTCGCGATGCCAAAATAAGCGCATTGGAGCAGGAAATTGAGGAACTTCGAGCAAGACTCAGGTAGACTGTTGATCCGTTGTCCAGTTTGTGTCACCATCAAGTGTTCGACTAAAACCCAACACCGGGGAGCGGTGATTAAAGAAAAATTCCCCGGTCAACCTCGGGAGCGGGTTGTTCAGATATTCGAGCAGTGTGAATGTTCAAAAAGAGTGGTCGAGCGTTCTGATTGCATCGCCACACTGACAGGCTTAGCTGCTCAATTAATGTGTCATTGTCTATGACCAGGCAACCTCCGGGATAAAGGCATTTGTGTCCAACTGTTTTAGAATTCCCCCAACGCAGCAGGATTCGTCTCTGGCAAGCGCCCATGCGCTTCGTCGATTCGGGGCGTGGAGTACACTCATGGGGATTGGAATCCAGGGCTTTTTTATAATTTACAATACGTTGAATTATGGAGTTTGCATTGAGACCGTTCTGGATTTGTCGAGCATTGGGTTATTGTTCGTGGCGTTGGTGTTGCTTTGCCGCTTCAAAAAGGACCAGACCGCGTTTCGCGTGGGATTGGCAACCGCCATTTTTATTTGCATCGGTACTGCTATTTTTTCAACCGCCAATATGGAAGATGCCATTCTCCTCTTTTTTGTGGTGCCCAGCGCGCTGTTTTTTCTATTGGGAATGAAAGAATCGCTCATATGGGTTGTTCCGTTTTTAATTATTTCAGGTTTTCTATGCTTTTTTTCTGAGTGGTTTGGCAAGCCTCCGGTGTCGAATACCTTCATACTGCGCTTCCTTGCGGCCCTTTGCAGTTTTACCGGCGTCTCGGCGCTGGCACAACATCTGCGTCAGCGCAGTCTGCAGGATTTACTTGCTGCCGACGCCGCGTTGCAGAATGCCACTGTGGAATTGAAGACCATCAAAGGCTTGGTGCCCATTTGCAGTTATTGCCGAAAAATACTGGATGAAAAAGGGTATTGGCGACAATTGGAAGGTTTTTTAAAGCAGCATACCAACGCGCACGTCAGCAGCGGATTATGTGAAACATGTGCCGCAAAAAAAGGAGCAGCAAAGGTGAACGACGGTTTTTCGGTGCCTGCGTCGTTAAGACCGATTCTGGAGTGGAAACATACATTCGAGCGCACTCGCATTAAATTCGCTGTTTACGCCGGGATGATTGGCGCGGCCCTGCTCTGGGGGTTTATCGTTCGAGATTTTGCAAACGGTTATCATGCAGAAGCGATGGTTCAGGTTGTTATCAGTATTCTGGTCATGGTCGTTGTGTGGTATCAGCATCGCGCCCGACATCCGTGGACTGGCATTGCCATACTTGTTGGCTTGCTGTTCATTCAATTGGTTCAATCGTTTTTCTTTCCCTCTTCGGATGCGTCCGAACTGTCATGGCTATTCCTTTTCCCCCTCATTGCCGCGTTTCTGTTGGGCACTCGAATTGCCACGGTGACCACGCTTATCCTCTTTAGCGTCGCGTTGTGGGTGCTTTTCTCCCCCCATCGCTTTTCGATGACCAATATTGGCGGTGGGACCCGATTTTTTTTCTCGGAGGCATTCATCATCGTTGCCATTTTGTCCATTAACCTTGAACGAATGCGGGCCATCAACAACCGATTGCTGGTGAAGCGCCTGGAAGCGCTTGAAAAGACATATAACAATATCAAGACCATTAAAGGTCTGGTTCCCGTTTGCCGTGAATGTAAATCCATTCGAAATGATGACGGATTCTGGACGGGGTTCGACCGATATTTCATAGAACACTCCGACGTGAAATTCAGTCATGGCATCTGCGAAAACTGCCTTAAAAGAGAAGCTCCCGAGGTATATGCGGAGATGCAGCAGGAGAAGTGAACCGCAGTCTGCCAAACCGACGGCGATTTTAACGCAATTTTCGTTTTCGGCTTATCCGTGACTTGCGATTGGACTTTTTGGTTTTCTTCTGTGGGGGCTGTGAATCCGGTTTGGGCGGTATTGAATCTTTGTGAGGAGCCCCGGCGTTCGAATCTCGGGATTGGGATTTCTTTTGAGGGGGACGGGAATGTCGCTCCGGTGAACGGGAATCGCGTGCCGGTGCATTCGAATCGGTTGTCTTTTGGGGCGAGGAGTCTTTTTTGGCCGTTTCGGCGTCTGAATCCCGGTCGCCTTTGGTGACGGGCAGGACGACTGAAAAAATGGAACCATAGGCCAGCTGACTGCGTACCTCAATTTCACCACCGGCATCGCGAATGAGCCGTTGGCATACTGCGAGTCCCAGTCCCGACCCTTTCGATTTGGTGGTAAAAAATGGAATAAAAATATTTTGAAGCACACCAGGTTCGATTCCCGGGCCGTTGTCTGCGAAACGGATTTCCACATAGTTGGCGTAGTCGGTGCTGGAGAGCCCCCGTTGCATCCGTCTCAGTTTTCTCGATTTGGTGGAAATTTCCAACCGCTTTTCGGTCTGATGTGAGGTGGCCTGCTCCGCGTTGATGATAAGATTGAGAAATACCTGATGCAGCCGCTCTCCGTCGATAAACACCCCGGGCAAATCCTCGCCCAGCTCCATGAAAATATGCAGATCACTGCGTTGCCCAGCTTCAAACACCTGAACGGTGCGTCCCAGAATTTCATTCACATTCAATTGTACCGGCAACCCGGAAGATGGCCTTGCATACGATAGGAAATCATTTACTACACGGTTGAGACGATTGACTTCCTCCACGATGATTCCCAGATACTCGCTGTCTTCGTTTTCGTCGTCTTCTTCGGCGATGACTTCTTCAATGAACTGCGCCGCGGCTTTAATGGCGCCAAGAGGATTTCGAATCTCGTGGGCCAGACCCGCAGACATTTCCCCCAGCGCAGCCAGACGGTCCCGTTCTTTCATTTGCTGATAGAGTTGAGAGTTCTCCACGGTAATCGCCGCCTGCGACGCCAGACCGGCCAGGGAATTGATTTCTTCGGCCGAAAACGCGTCATTGATGCGTTCGTCTTTGACGCAGAGAAATCCGAGCAAATCCTGCTCGCCTTCCAAAAAGAGCACCACGTCCGCTTTGAGCTGTCGCAATAAACGCAGGGATTCCCTGATGTCATCTGTTGTTTCCGCCTTGCCCACCTGCAGAGACCGCTCGCGTCTTGAATCCAGATTGGACCTCGCCAGAGAACCGCCTTTGGCAAAGGATCGCAGATAGCGCCGGGCCACCGTAGCTTCCACCCGATCGGCCTCTGGCGCAGGTCCCACGTACGACTTCAGATCATAGCCGCGGCCGTGGGCATCAAAAAGAAACAGGGAGGCGTGGGTAATGCGTCTGGAATCTTCAAGGCCTGAGATGAGCACTTCCACCATGGTTTCCGTGTTGATTACGTGGGCCAGTTTAAAGCGCAAATCCGCCACCTTCTGTTCGAGAAAAAGTCGCTCCCCAAAAAAGAAGTCGGAGATTTTCTGCTCCACCAAATCTCTTAAGGGATCAAACAGGAGGAGGATAATCAAAGAGGCTAAAAAAGCGTTGAGCAAAAAGCCCTTTCCCGTGCCCACCAGATGCACGAGGGCAAAATAAATGAGCGACAGAAATAACCCCATTAGCGTGAGCACCGCCAAACGTCCCAGCATTTCGTACAGGTCCAGAATCCGGTAGCGCACAATGGATTGGGAAATAAAGTACAGGTACAACAGAGTCATAGCCAGACTTACCGGGGGAATATATATATCAAAAACATGTCCAGCTTTGTCGAGCACCTGTAAACTGATAACGAAAAATCCGCCCCCCGCCAGATAACGGATGCGAGCCGCATCGACCCGAGTGGCCGCAGTGCGTGCCTGAACATTTAAATCCAGCAGTGCCACCAGCATAAAGCCGGTGACATATGCCAGAATGGCCGGGCCCACTGCCGGTTTTAGACTGGTGGGATAGATGATGATGGCCACAAGAGAAACGGCCAGGAAAACCGCGACGCGAATCAATCGGAATCGGCGCTGAGTGAGATTGAATGATTTGAAAAAGAAAATCCCGCCCAGTGGAATCAGCGTGGCAAATACCAGCGACAGGCGTTCCAGCATGGGAATCCCCAGTAAATGGAATAAAAACTGTGTGAAATAATAAAACGTCAGATTACCGCACAGGAGGATAAACAGTTTCTGGCGCACGTCTTTATCACGGCGCAACAGCACTGAGATGGCGATGGCCAGGGTGACAATCCAGCCCAGAAGGGCGCTTTGTACTCTCGTTTCATCCACGGGGGCAGAGTTTAGACGTTTTTCTAAAAACGCAAAGAGTTAACTGCGGGATTTGAAGAAAATGAGTCATTCGAGGGGGCGAAATGGTGGTGAAACCTACATTTGGTCACAAAATTTGACTTGTAAAATTTTATAATAATAACATGAGTCTATGGGCGAATTTGTAACATGTTTATTGAATTATTTTACCCGCGTTGTTGTAGTTGGTTTGATAGTTTTCTTTTCCGGCGCCGCACAGGCCTGGACCCGTGCGCGGTTGACAGATGTGGATGTGGAACTGCAGGTTCAGTCAACCGGAGAATCGGAGTTTACCACCTCTGCGCGGTTTGAGGTTTCCGGAGGACAATTTCACGGGTTTGATCTGGCGCCGCAGGCCACCAGGACGCTGGTGAAAGAAAAATGTTTCGCGCGCATCGAAGGCGGATTGCGCACCCACGTGAAAATTAAAACGCTGTTTGACGGACGTCAGCGCGTGGTAATGGCCAACCGGGAATCCATCAATGAAGGCGCTGTGGTATTTACGCTGGTCCATGAGACAAACCTCCAGGAAACAGGCGCACTTCAGTTTCACAATGGTCGGGCGCGACTGGACTGGACACCCATTGTCTGGGACCACGGCACCGATAGCATGAGTGTTCAGGTTCACCTGCCCGGACCAGGCAAAGAGATTGATTTCGAAAATGATGCCATGCGGGACTACGAGGTGGAAGTGCTCACCCCCGATACTGTCAAATTCAGGAAATTCAGAACAGTAAAATGGTATCCCATGCAGGTGGTCATGGATTTCGATGCGCATCTGGTGGCATTGAAAAAACAGCCATCAGTTCAAAATACAGCAGCTTCAACTGCCCAGCGTGACCACAAAGTGGCGCCACGTGTCGAAAGCGAATCGGCTCAGTTGGATTCAGCTGCACCGGCCCCCGCGTACAGCCGGCTCATTCCCGCCATCATAGCTCTGATGGGGCTGTTTTTAATGGTTTGGAAGGTGAGAACGGTGCAGCGCGCTCATCGGGATGTGGGTATTCTCGTGAATTTTCGACTGCTTCGGCATACGCGTTTGACTCAGCGGCTGATGCTTTCCATTGTGGCTATCGCAGTGGGACTGGCGGCACAATTGGCCGGATCTGTCGCGGCGTCGGTGCCCCCACTGGCG
>JAFGQN010000069.1 GCA_016935665.1 Deltaproteobacteria bacterium
CAAAAAGAGAAAGCGGTGCGCTTATGACCCGGATTACATCCTGGAAGTACTGGCGGCCTAAGAATGCTGACTTTGCGATTGCCCTGGTCATTGCGCTAAATCAATTGGTTGAAAACTACGTTGGCTCGCCGGAGTTCGCGGAATTGCGCGCCAAGCACAGGCAAGTGGATGTGCATACGGATTTGGAAGAGGATTTACTGCATATTCGCGGGTCCGCCGTGCATATTTACAAGGTATTGATGAATATGGTGGTCAATGCGGTGGAGGCGGTTGAAGGAGGCGGAGTTGTTACCATATCCACATCGAATCGCTACCTTGATGAACCATTGGCCAGTTACGACAGCGTTCGTATCGGGGAGTATGTGGTGTTGAGCGTTTCCGACAACGGGCCCGGAATTGATGCCGATGATTTGGAGCGCATATTCGAACCGTTTTACACAAAGAAAACAATGGGACGCAGTGGCACAGGCCTGGGACTGGCTGTCGTGTGGAATTGCGTCAAGGACCATGATGGATACATTGACCTCCAGAGCAACTCTGAGGGGACATGTTTCAATATTTACCTGCATGCCACCCGTGAACGACCGGAAGAAATGTCCGAAAATGGCCCATCGGCCCTCTTGCGGGGCAACGGTGAAAAGATTCTGGTTGTGGATGACGAAGCCCAACAGCGGACGCTCATCTGTGAAATCCTCAGTCACGTGGGGTATGTCTGTCACGCGGTGGCCGATGGAGTGGCGGCCTGCGCGTATGTGGCAAAACACAAGGTGGACCTGGTGGTGCTGGATATGATTATGCCGGCCAGCATCAGCGGTAGAGAAACGTATGCGCGATTGTTAAAAATGCAACCCGGGCTTTGCGCCATTATCGTGAGCGGCTATGCCGAAACCGAGGATGTCAAACAGACGATAAAAATGGGGGCAGGCAAGTACCTTAAAAAGCCCTTTAAAATGAGTACGTTGACCAGGGCGGTGACCGAGGTGCTCAGAAAGTCGCCAGAGACCTGATTCGACGTTTCCTTTTCCCTTCAATATTTGGGTTGTCTAAAAATGATGTTTTTCGCCCCCAGAATGTTCCATATAAATATATTCTGCCTGTTAACTCATTATGGAGAATTGTCGTAACTCATATGGATTGGGCAGTTGAAGAACTATTGAACAGGATGAGTGATGCGACTTGTGGCAGTAGAAGATTCACGGATTTTTACACGATTCTGGATGGATTTGTTCACCGATTTTCACCATGAAATGACGGTGGTGTCATCGACTGCCCTGGATATTCAGAAAATCGATGACATCAAGCCCAATATGATTTTCTTCGGCAGTCACCCCAAGCATATTCAACTGTCAGAAATGATCCTTGCGTTTAAACGCTCCCCAGCCACTTCGAACGCCCGTTTGGTGCTGGTGACCAGCCTGGATGCCGATGAGATACCCTCCCTTGTCGATGTGGGGTTGCTGCACGCGGTTCTGATTCGCCCGATAGACGAATTCCGTGTGTGGGAATTGGTGAATCGACTCGAAATGGAAAATACCCGCAGCAGCCGTAAGATGCCCCTGGCAGTTGTGGTGGATGACAGTCGGGTTGTGCGTCAATTGTTCACACAGCAGCTGGCAGCGATTGGCATCCATGCGGAAACGGCTGAAAATGGGCTGGATGGCAAAGAACTTATTGAGAAACTGAGACCGGATATTGCATTGGTGGATCTCGAAATGCCGCAAATGGATGGACTGGAGATGTGCAAAGCCATTTTGGCCAACCCGTCAACCCGCAACATACCAATCGTAATCATTAGTGGCAACGTCAATGCCCGCGTCGCTTTCAAGGGGTTTATGTCCGGGACCCTTGAGTTTCTGGCGAAACCCGTCGATCCGCGATTGCTTCGCGAAACAGTTGAATCGTTGCTCAAGCGGAAGCAGGTTCACCAGCGACGTGCCACAGCGATTGTTCTTGAAGACAGTCAACTCGTGGCGCATATGATTTTACAGCAGCTCGATACGATGGGTGTGGAAACACATTGGGCGAAAACCGCCGCGGATTTTGCCGCAACCGCCACGGTGCTGGTTCCGGATATAATTAGTATCGATTTGACCCTGCCGGACGGAAACGGTCTCGAAATCTGCAGGCAGATTCGCAAAAATAAACGCTTTGATTTCATACCGGTGATGATTGTCTCGGGCGAAGCAGACAGAGATATGTTGATAGAATGTCTGAACGCAGGCGCCAACGATTTTCTGGCCAAGCCGTTTGTGAAAGCGGAGTTTCGTGCGCGGGTGGGGAATCTATTGCGTCTCAAACAGCTGCAGGATTCGCTGCACGAGAAAAATCGAGCCATGGAAAACCTGGCGTATAGCGACAAGCTCACATCGCTGTATAACAGAATGTACTTTGACAAAATTCTTGAGACAGAGCTCACTCTTGCTCAGCAACAGGGGAGTTCTTTAGGGCTGCTGTTGATTGATTTGGACCACTTTAAAAAAGTGAACGATACCTACGGTCATCCAACCGGTGACGAAGTGCTCAAGGAGGTCGCCCTGTGTATTTCAAATACCATTCGTTCCGCTGATATTGCGTGTCGCTACGGTGGCGAAGAATTGGTGGTATTGCTTCCAGGCGCCTCTGCGGCCATCAGTGTCACAGTGGCAGAACGCATTCGCGAAAGATGCGAGTCCACCGGTTTTACTGCGACCAATCTGCATCAGACACTGAGTATTGGCGTATCGGTATATCCCGCTACATCCACCGCAGAATCCCTGGTGCTGGACGCGGACAAGTGCCTGTACGTCGCCAAAGAAAAAGGGCGAAACAGCGTGGCGCTCGCGGACATCATTTCACCGCCGGTATCCCAGGGGTAGGCGACGATATACCATGGGACTGTTCAATGACACCACAGGTCACCCGCGCGGGCGGCGCACGCAATGGTCCCACGATGGTGAAGTACGTTGGAACGGATTGCCAAAAAAAATTGGAACAATGGCCACAGAGGAAGCGCCAACAATTCTTCCATTTGTTCGAAAGGAAGAAACAGTCCACAAAGAAGCTGTCGCAGTTTGCGTAGGTTTGGACAAAACCACCTTCCAATGAAGGAAAAACGTCGTTTTTTGAAGATGGCTCCACAAAAACGCAGAACCAAATCTTATGTGACAAAAAAGCCGGACGCAGTAGAGGTCAAACACCGCATGGCCTGCGTTTGAACTTATAATGATCAGAGCAAAAGGATACGGTCAACGGTGGCATACGAAAGCGTTCATTCTGTACTGACTTTGCGGGGATTATATCAAAGTGAACGACTGTCGACCTTTTGGAAAAAAATCAATGACATGAATACCATCAACGATTGTAATCGCCGCATGATCTGAGAGCGTTTCAGACCCAGAATAAGTGTGTCGAGTAGCCCCGGCCGGTTGCCCGACCGAAGCCCTCACCAGATCCGGACAAGGAGATTTCCACCATCCGGCTCCTCCGCTGG
>JAFGQN010000070.1 GCA_016935665.1 Deltaproteobacteria bacterium
AATTGATTTCTTCTACCATATTGATGCCAGCATCCGAAATCTTGATATTCTTTTCACTCTCAAACAAATCTCTGTACGCTTCCAGGAATCCCTCCTTTGGAAGTAAACTGGAATAGTAGCAATCAAACTGAGCTCGTTTGTATTCTGAAGAAGATGCAATTGCAGAATTTATATTCTCGGCAATTTGGTCACATGCAGCGATGGTTGCGCAAAGGCCGTTGTCGTCAAGTTTTTCTTCTGGCAATTCCGTACCGAAATCGTCTTTACACTCTCTTTTATAGTTGACGATATCCAGAGTTCCTAATTGATTACTGAAAGGCACAATGTATTTTGCCAGGAAGTCATTCTGTTTATGCAGGGCAACGAAGAAAACACCATAGCATACAAGAACGTAAAACAATTGAATGTATCTTCGCACCTTGCCTTCGCCCAGAGAATATCGGTACTTTGATTGAATCGGAATTCTCCATAGGAAGACATACAGGAGTGCCACTACAATAATGCAGATAAATAAATGGATGAGGACATTTTCAAAAATTGCACCGTCAGTACACAGCGCCAACTGTTCTTTTAGTGAAAGATGCACAATATCAATCCTCCGCCAAATCTGAATTGTTTCTGGCCATTACGCAAACGTCGTAGTGCGTTTCCCGGTCGAGTACACTAAATTGGATGGGGTTAAAGCTGATGGGAAGCCGAAAGTTCTGTCGTTCTGATTCTTTGAGCTCATTTTCCATTTTGCTCAGTAGTCGTTCCATGGAGTCCCTCTTTAGGCTCAGCCGATGTTTGCTGAATCTGCTTTCAAGAGCGGATAGCTCTGTATCATGTGCCCATTGACAAAATCCTTCGTAAACCGGATCCTTAAATAGCTGGAGGAAATGGATACAGATATGACGGATGCGAAGAAAGTTGTGGCGAGTGGGTTGCTTCTTTCCCAACAGGGTTTTCAAGGCCTGATTGAAGTAGCGATAGGAAGCAATCCAAAGTGTCCCTTTACGAGTTTTGGAATCTTCGCCATTGTCACAGTCTTGGAGCAGAAACAAGTATAGCTCACCCAGGCATGTGCTCGCTTCAATCGACTGCGAATCCTCAATTGTTTCCAGGAAATATTCATTTGAAATAAGGTACAACATTTCAGCGTAGAAAGAGGCATTTTGACACTGGATTTTGCGTTGCTCGTCGTCCCCTTGTTCGTCGCTCGAGAGTTGGTTCGTTACTTTTTTTACGTTCAGAGGTGGGTTCGATGATTTATCATACCGCCACAAAGGATGTTGCCTGTTTTTTGCATAATCTTTTTTGGTGCAATATTTATCCAAGTCTTCATTCTCTTCGCCAATTTCAGTTTCAAATTTTAAAGCCATGACCTGTTTCAGATAGTCCCGCAAAATGAATCTCGAAGACACGAATGGCTCGAAAAGTTTTGTTTGTGCCATCACAGCATAAAATTTTCCCCAGAGACATATTAGTTCAGCTAAGCGGCGCCGATCGGAAATCTTCATGTCCACAAAATGGGGTACGTCGCTTGGGGCTACGACAATAGCGCTGCATTCCCTGGAATCGGACCAGAATTCTTCAATTTGTTCTGCATCCAAAACTCGCGTAATGCCCTTTTTCAAATCGACAGGTGAAAAATGTAATTTCTTTGCAACGGACGAACAGAAAGTCGCGTTACTTTTTTTCCGAATAGAAACATGTGAAGCGGCTGATACAAATTTTCGTGATAAACAGTTGAAACGGGATGGTTGTACACTAGGAATTTGCTTCAGGAGATCTCTCAAGTTTAAAAAAGAGTCTGAGTTTTCGGCTTTACTGATTATTTCTTCCACGATCTGCTTTGTGGCATCATACAACTTTCGCTCCCTTTTCTTTTCATATTGTTTGAATAATCGCTCCTTTATTATCACGATGATGATTTTTTTACGACGGTCTACGGAATCCTTGCTTACTAAAAGAGAACAGACTTGATTTTCCTGTTTGCGTGTTGTTTTACTGGCCAACTCTCCAATTGATGAAAACAAGTCTGAAAAGCTTTGCGGATCTATAGTCGACAAACGCTGATCGGTGTCTCTCTGAATATTGCGTTGTTCTTTCTTCGCGATACTTTCAATTTCTTTATCACGTGCGGTCCGGAATTTATTGCGTACAAATTCGAATGCATCATCTATTATCGAATCTTTTATAGAATCAGCCTTGTCGTTCTCCTCTTTTGCCTCTTTTGCTTTTTCCGCTTTTATCTTTTCCGCTTCTGTCTTTTCCGCCTCCGCCTTTGCTTTTTTCGATTTTGTCCTATGCGATTTTATTCTACGCAATTTTATTCTCTTAAATTTGTGTTCCAAACTATTTTCGTTGTCCGACATCCATTCATGAATTGTTAAAATGACGAAGCGTTCGAATTCAATATCCCAATAGAAAACATCTTTCTCAAAAAAACTTTCAACTTCTTTGAAAATTAAATTGTCGATTAGCCGTACAGCAATCTCACTCAAGTTTTTGCTGTCCAACCGATAAGACAGTGAAAGTTTATTCCATTCGGAAGTATCTGTCCCCCGCGGGGATTCCTCAAGATTCCAGAGACGACAGCGTAAACGTTTAACCAACACATCAAATCGATATCGTTTTCGCCCACCAATCTTGTACTGTTCAGCAGCAATACCGTACCACGCTTCGGGTTCATCAAGATTTGGCAAAGTTCCATTCAGGCATTTGTGTTCGATGTCCAATTTTTGATACTCTATACCCAAATGTTTCAATGTTCTTTTGAGTAAATCCTGTTTAGTTTCTTGATTCGATGATTTTTTCGTCCTTTTGTTCAGGTCTTTATTCGCGTTGGAACAAGCAACAAATACATCACCAACACTTTCGTAAATTTGTCCCTTATAAATACTGCTGAAACATGGTCTTTTCAATTCGGAAGCCGCAGCAGAATAGAGTCGTTCCAGAGCCAGGAAGTAAAACATTAGTGCCAATCCAAAATCGCGACGCCTTACCATTATTTGCGCAATGAATATCAATTGTCGTAAAATAGCAACATCGTCGTTTTTACGAATGGCGTAGTCCAATCCCACAAGCAGATACAAATTAGCAGTGACGCGGTGCCACAGCTTTTCGGCAACCAGGGAAATACCGCGCAGCATATCCAGTGCGCGAATTGGCTCCAGCTGGTTTCTTATTGGCCCAGTGTTTTGCGTTTGAATACCGCCATCCTTTTCAGAAGAAGACGTACCGTTACCGCTAATGGCTTTGAGCAAATAACCCAATTGGTCTTTTTCATCACCGGGTAGCATCAACTCCATTATTGCCTGAAAGTCACCAACGAAAGACACTGGCGAATGGATTCTTTTTTTCAAAGGTTCAACTTCTCCCAGTATGGGAGAGAAAGTAGAACAGCCTCTAAACACATCGTAAGTAATCTGCTGCTGCGAGTATACACTGTAAGTGTTCGCCGCTTCGACATAACCCAGTGCAATTTGGTAGCATTGATAGGCCTCCTCGTGTTCATAATCAAGTTGGTGAATACATGCCAGCCTTCCAATAATATCAACCGCTACAGATACGATTTGGTTAAGCCGAACGACTTGTATGTGTGAAACAGCTGCATGATTGAGCTGAGAAACCTGATTATCCTCCATGAAAACCTGAACCCATCGTAGCGCTTTTTCGTACTCCAACTTCGCGGTTTCATGGTTCTCCAAAAGTTCATACAGATAACCAAGCCGATATTGCACATGGATTGTTTCAAGACGCTCCTTTACGGGTAACTGCTCTACCCTTGAAATGGTATCACGTAACAGTTGAATTTCATGAGACACATCTGTTTGAGTAAACCGCAGTTCCATTTGTTCGTCACCGAATGTCATAAACAGATATTCAAGATCGGATTTAACACGGGGAAGAAACTGATATTCGTGTTTCCGCGGATCGAGCCGCATGATAAACCGATCCTCAAACAAATTCAGAATATATTCCATCAATCTTCGACTGGGATAGAGTTCCTCTCTATGGGTCATGAAATTGGCGTTTTCAATATCCTTCCAGCTAAATCCCTTATTGTAAAATTTGAAGATATAATCGATAAAGTGAAACACTGCGACACAGGCTTTGTCATCAAGCTGTTCAAAGAAATCTCGGCGGGATTCCAATACCATCACTATGTCCGCAAAGAATTTCAGTTTTTTTCGCAGATCGCTTTTCAAATGGACGATGTACTTGACCTTGCCTCTTTTTTCCCAGTACTCCTCATCCTTCTCATAGTCGTCGCGATCGCGAATCATTCCGTAGAATTCACGTAAAATTTTTCGCGGAATTCCTCTACCTCGATAAGTTAAATACCGAAGAAAATAACGAATACGTCTGGCGTGTTTTTCTGTACAGGCAGATTTTGTTTGTTCATCTGCCTCTTTGTCTAAGAGTTTTTCTAATTCCCCTATGAGCGTGTCAATGTTTTCATCGTCGCGGGTAGTGATGTTTTGCGAAACATAGCTGTCCTTGCATCGTAGAACAAGTCGATATAGCTCATTAATTGAAAAATGGGGCAGTACCAGCAGGCCAGTATTGTACGTCCAATGGCCTGGATAAATACCAACAGCCGCAAGTGCGTGTTTGTACAAAGATATTGTTGATATCCCATTTTTTTCAGAGTTGTTTGGGTGCAGTTGTGGCGCCTTTAGCCTTGAAGTGAGGGTGCTGGGAACATAAATATTTTGAACAAAAATGGACTCGAATATGCCTTCGCCTTTGTTCTGATCTTCCTGCCAACTGTCGTCGACAATTTTACCGGCAATAAAAATATGAAAAGCGTTGGCTTCGCTCAGTAAAAATTTCAGGCTGGAAACAATGGTTTTTATTTCCTTCAATTTTGTGGATGCAATTTTATGGGATGGTGTGTCTTCTGGACTATCCGGGACAAGTTTGTCGATTTCATCGAAGATAAAGATTAACTTGTAATCGCGATCGTACAGTTTGCGAATGCACAAAATCAAATCCTGTTGCGCTTCATGCAAGGTATAGCCACGATACTCATATGAAACAGCATTGACTTCAGAGTGCTTTTCCGTCACAGACACCCCAAACAGCCCCATTGGGAATGACGCGGAAAATGTCGGCGACACCTCATGCCCCATGGTTTGCATATCTTTTTCAATTTTCACAAATCGGTCATATGTGTGTTCAATGCGCTCCGCTTCGTTTCCATCAAAACGACCAGTTCGTGAACACTCGGCGAGCTCCTTTATCATCATCATGACCAACGCCATTGGATCCCGGGAGGTGCTTAAATTGATGCGAATTGGTACATAAAACGATTGTCCGCGAGGGTCCAGATGGTGTGATTTTTTGCCATCCTTGATGATTTGCGAAATGGTGTAGTTGACCAGCGATGATTTCCCTGTTCCGCGATATCCGGTAACCAGAATACTCCCACCTTTCGATTTTTCGATGATTGACCGCAAACGCCGAAATTCCGATTCCGGAACGCAGAATCGTTCGTCGTTGTGCATATCCGTTTTGTCGGGATCGTGACTTTCAAGTGCTGGTTTTCCCAGTGTCCCCGAACTGTCTATTTCTTGATTGTGGCTCGAATGATGGGAAAATCCGAAGTTGCTTTTGTCAAGCCCAATCCACGTATCATTTTTTGGGGGAAGGGAACCCAGAAGTGTCAGAATATCTTTTTTTTCCATATCGGCCTCGCAGTGCAATATGAGCCATGAAGTCTGAATGTCATCGAAATAAAACTTGGTGTTATGGGACTTGCGAATATAAACATCAACAGCAGAACAATACAACGGGTATTTATAAAAATTCGCGATGTGGCTTGAAATTTGTATCGCGGTTTTCAAGAGAGTATTTGTCATGAGGAATCTCTTTTAATACCGCTATGGTCATGGCATGGATGTATAGGGTACAATGTGACGTCGCCAATTATTTCAAAATTAGTGTGATGAAAAACACACTAATAATGGCAACAAAGGAAACGCAACTGATTCTGCAGTGGGGAATTTTTACCATTTCACCCCACATAAACTTGCACTTCGTATGCAGTTTTCCTCTGTAAGCTCCCCCCGGTTCTGAGCTGTTGTTGCTAGCCTCGCAAAACATCCTGTTCTGATGGCGGTGGTGGCAGTTCTGCGTACAATGCAACGTTCAGAACTGGTTTCAGCGGCATTTTCGCAGGCGCTGAAACCTTTCCTGGTTGCCGAGAAAGAGGCAAAATCTCGCCAGTGACAATCGTCCTTCGCTGGTGCTTCTTCAGCCGCCACCATTTTTTCACCAGCCTTTCCCAATTGTATCCGCTGCGCTCTTCCGCAAAAGCAGTGCCTTCGCCCAGTTCAAGGGCAATCCGGTCACGGATCACGCGCCCATCTCTGCCTTGATATTTCAAAAAGCAGCCAATGTACTGCAGAATGGCCTTTCGGGCCCCCTTGGGCGTGTACAACTCCGCTCGCCTACTCGCTGCTGCCGGGTCGATTTGTTCTCTTCGTTTTCTGCCTCCGTACATGATGATGTTGTTGCCGTACACGTGGGAGATATTCATGTATTCGTTTTCGAAGAGCTCTTTGAGTGCGCGTTGCAGAGTGGACAGACTGCATGCTTCATTGGTGGCGCGTTGGATGGCGGCAGCCAATGCTTTGAGTGTGCATCTGGTTCCTTTTAAACAAAGCAATCGCTCCAGCCATCAACATACTCCCGGCAATCGGCAAAGCGATGCTAAACGTTTTTTCGCGGTCAGACATTTGTTCGCCACTCGCAGCCGCAAGAATTCCTCCGGAGGAAGGACTCAATAAATATGATATCCCGAGCATCCAACCAAGAGAGGATTGCAGCTTAGCCATTCCTCGTACGTACCTCTCAACGACCCATGATTCTTACGATTACATCAGACAAATATCAGCAGATTAAATCAAACCAAGATCCGCACCAAAAGCAAACAACGTGATTATTTCTGTATCGCGAAGCCTTGGATGGAAGCTTTGTTTGATCCAGTCCAATTTCTTTAGAACAGATAACGAAATTGATTATCTGGAAAAGTTCATTCCAACACTTGCCCAAAGCGCCACCAGGAAGGCCTGCCAGGATGCGTTGTGTCGCGGCAATACTGTTACTGAAATCGTTGATGGCAAGATAGTGGAAACCGCTCCAGACGGCACCCGAACAATCATCGGGGACGCCAAACCGATGGTAAAGGTTTGTTAAGTCCCAAACCCGGGTAATTATTTTTCTGGCTGTTTCCAAAACAAAATTTCGGGTGTGCGACGCCATGCAGTATGTCGCGCAGCATGATTTATTTATGCCAGAGGCAAGCAGACTGCCCTGCAATGCCCATTTTGCACAATTTGGCGGCAGTGGACGCAGGCGGGCAGAATTCATTTGCGATTTCTTTTTCCTGCCAGGTTAAATCTTCATCAATCAGTTTTTCAAAAGCGTCAGGCCGCATGTTTTCATGTGACACTGGCAGGTGGAGCTGACGCTTTGCAGTTTCGGGCGGCGTCCCCCCTTTTTTGTGCTGCCATGGCGATGCAATACAGAAAGATTTAAGTCGTTTGCATGGTTGGTTTTAACCAGAATTTAATCAGTGTGGTGTGTCTGGTGATGAAATAGGTCGTATTGGGTAAAAATTGTCCGGGCAATGTCACGTCCCCCTATCGGCCGTTTTCGAGATTTGTTGCATTTAAAGAAAAAAAAGTAACCGGGACGGGATCACGGGATCACGGAAAGCGCTGGATGACCCGCGTAGCAGAGCCACAATCAGGGATGACACAGAAATATCAGGGCTTGCAAACGGCAGCGGATTCGTCGTTGAGTTTGGGAAAATCAATCTTTCTGGGACGCGTTTGATTTAATTTTCAATAATTCTACTACTGTGGTAAAAATTTACAAATGAGACACCTGCTATTTATGAGTCTGCTTTGTTTTATTGTTCTCTCCTGCGGCCGAATCGGATTTGAGGGTCATGCCAATGACAGCGATATTGTAGATATTTCATCTGAAACTATTCCTTCCAACACTGATGACAATACGGATGTGGACACCGACTCCGATACAGTCAACCCCACTGACTGGGATACCGAAACAGATGCGGATACAGTGACAGGTTCAAAAGAAGTTACTGACACGAACACAGTGGCCGACGCGGATACCGACTCCGTCTCCGACGCCGACTCCGACTCCGTCTCCGACGCCGACTCCGATACCGTCACTGGCATCGATACATCGGCCGACGCGGATACCGACTCCGACTCCGATATCGCGCAAGTTACAGGCCAATTGGATGAGACCTTTGCCAATAACGGCACATTTCTACACCCTTCGGCGTTGGGGAACGACTACGCAAGAGATGCGCTGGTGTCGTCAGATGGTGCCATTTTTGTCACCGGATTTGTCTCCAATGGCACCAATTCCGACCTCGTTTTAATGAAGCTTACACCAGAGGGAACACTGGACATGACATTTAACGGGACGGGATACATCATTCGGGATAATATTGCCGGAGGCAACGGTTCCGACGCGGGGTCAACAATTCTTTTTGCGCCGGATGGCGATTTGCTCATCAGCGGCACCAGTGATGGCGTCTCGGCCAAAGAGGGCGTGCTGTGGAAGGTCTCTACCAGTGGTGTCAGCGATTCGATGTTTGGGGCGTCGGGAACATTCACCCTCAATGAGGGAGATGACATTTCGGTTTTCAATGCCAAATATGACAATGCCACCGGCAACATATTTATTGCGGGGCAAAGCTATATTGGAACAGATTTTTATACCGCGGCCTGGCGTGTACTGGCGGACGGGTCGGCGCTGGATCCCGGCTTCAACCACCCCGCCAGGGGTATAATCTATTCGGGGGGTCGGGGCTACAGCAACATACCTGAAACAGTTTCCAACGGCACCATGGTGGTCGCGGGCATCTGCAATTCCGGGGGGATTCAGGACGATGGCTGCTCATGGCTGCTTGACACGGATGGAAACATTGTGTCCGCCTATGGCGCGCCGCTCGCCCACGGAGAATTGGCCGGGGGCAGCAACAACGACTACTGGTCCTCTGTAAATGCCTATCCCGGCAACCGGTTGATTCTCGGCGGTTCAAGTGACAACGTCCTCAATGTGCAGGAAGCCGTGATAGCGCGAATCAATATGGTGGACGGTTCATTTGATACATCTTTTGGGGGAGGCGACGGATACTGGAATGAGGATGTCCTGGGTCTGGGCAAGCTGGCCCGCGTCCAGGACACTCTCGTGACAGCGGACGGTTCAATCATCGCCGCTCTGGAACTGCTTGGTGCAGACGATCAATTTGATGTGGCCGTTCTCCGGCTGGACGCCAACGGCATTCGCGACATGAGTTTTGGTTCAAATGAGGGCATCCTTGTCATCGGCGATGCATATACCGAACGACATCCGAAAATGGCGCAGCAGCCTGACGGAAAAATACTGATTTTGACCGGCAAAGAAGATGCCGCGGGCGATGTAAACATTGTGGTGTGGCGCATTCTATAACAAATCAACCGTTGTAGGGGGTCATGTGTTAAGGGGCTGTTGCCCAAACAGAAGTTTCGATTCCTGCAACAGTCTGTTTTCTGTCACTTTCATCTTCATCGCCACTTCGTTATTAAATAAAAGTAAAAAACGGTTTCGTGTCTGCGATGTCGCCTTCATCACAGGAGCAGAGCGGCTGTTCTTTGATTACAACGTACGTTCCATGGTTGGCGCATCTTTTTTGTAAATGCACTCATTTCAAATTCTATTCTATTGGGTGTTTGTCTTAACGCCGGAAAGACAAATTCAGACTTTCATATTTTCAGCCGCAGGAAGGTTGGCGAGATGGGTGCGGTAGGCGACCGGGGTTTTCTTGAATACTTTTTTAAACACGCGATAGAAGTGACTGGTGTCGAAGAAGCCGAATTCCCGCGCCACTTCGTCAATGGAACTGGGACCCTGCAATGCCAGCGCAGCAGATTTGAGCCGGTGGTGCAGGGCGAAGCGTGCAAAGGTGACGCCCATTGTCTGTTTGAATTTGCGTCGGAAGGTGCTGGTCGACATACGACATGCCCGGGCGCCCTCCAGTTCCGTTACAATGTGATGGCCTTTGAAAACCAGCTGCAGCGCGGGCGAAATGGTGTGTATGGTTTCTGTTTCAAAAGGGATACTTCCGTTGACGTTGTTTTTCAAATGCTGCAGCAACTGAAGCAGTACCAGATATGAGTGGGTGGCATGGTCATCCGGGGGAGTGGCGTCGCCCCGTTCATTCAGAGTCATGAATTCAAGCTGCTGTTGGAGAATGCGCTTATACGGCGCCGATGTGGTGGGACGCGCCTCTGGGGGCAGGGCGAAAAGATGAAACCAATTCGTTTCGGGGCCGACACCCAGATGAAGTGCCGCCAGCAGTTCGGGGCGCAATAAAAAAACAGCCACTTTACAGGGCACTTCGGCAAGCCGGAACCCATGCGGCTCCCACACGTTGGTCATCCAGATGTCCCCGGCTGACAGGGTACGCTGCGTGTTTTCCCAGAAACGATGCATGACGCCCTGCATCACCACTCCCACCTCCAGCTCGTAATGGATGTCAAAGACGGACTCCAAAGGATGTCGATGCTCGGAAAATCCAAAAACATACGGGGAGGTTTCTCCGGTTGGCTCCAGCAATATGGGGGTGTGCGTCAGCATGCTGATTTCAGCTTATTGAATTTGAGTGGAATATACAATCGGTTCAGCCGCATTGTGCAAGGACACGGTGTGAAATATCCAATACAATACAGGTTGAGCGGATTGGGGGCGAATTCATGAAAGGGCAATTATATGAAATACATTGTACTCTGGCTGGTCATCGTTTTCGCAGCGGCCTGTGCCTCGGAATCGTCCAGTGAGTCCGAAATCGAAAAGGACAGTGGCGATTCCGGAGATGACAGTTCCGGTGATGATGATGACAGTAATGACGATTCCGGTAATGACGATTCCGGTGATGACAGTTCCGGAGATGACAGTTCCGGTGATACGGATACCGGCGACGATGATACGAATCACGATTCCGGGGACGACGATTCGGCGGATGGGGATGACAGGGACAACGACACGGCAAACACCGATGACCTGGAATGGCAGGAAGCCAATCTGACGTGGTATGAATCGTATCCGGAAGAAGGCAGCGAGGAATGCGACGAGTACAATGGCTGTGAATGGGCGGGATGGTTTGCCGGGCTCCCCGACCAGATGAGCCCCGACTGGGTGGCGGCCACCAATATCGCATCGGTGCACTCTGACGTGTTTGGGGAGTACAACGGAAAAACGCTGCGCTTGCGGGGGCCTGAGGGTCAGGAGATTGATGTCGTGGTGTACGATATGTGCAGCGATGATGATTGCAGTGGCTGTTGCACGCAGAACATGCGGCAAACCGGCTTTTTAATCGACCTCGAAATCCACACCGCTGACCGCTTTGGTGTGCACAGTGGCGTGGTGGAATTTACCTGCCTCGATTGTGACAACTAAGTTTTTTCTGCGGGCGAATATAGTTCAAACGCCAAGTCGTTTTTTTGTCGCCCGTCATCAATTCAAAGCACATCATCACTGGTGTGCGTTCTGTGAGATAGTGCGAAACGGCCGACAGACGCAGGTCTAATTTTCGTCGGAGAGTTTATCCTTCTTTTTTTGGTCTTTATCCTTCTTTTTCTTTTCTTTTTGTTTCGCCATTTTGTTTTTGTCTTTTTTTCCGCCTTTGTCGCCCATATCAGTGCTCCTTGCAATGGCTTGCCCCAGCGTAAATGCCGGATGAACCCGCCAAATTAAAATGAAATCGTATACATCCTACGCTGATTACAATAATTAGGTGAAAAATCGTCGATAACCAAATCAGGTAGAGCGACTTCCGGTGTGATTCCGCTGGTAGACTTTCCCCCAAATAAAGCAGTGGGGAAGGGGTTGAGCAACGCCTTCCAGAGCATGGTTTAGGTGGGCTGCGATATTTTTCGCAAACTTTTGTACACAAAAAGGATTGTGGTATAGTCGCCCCATGACACCAGATGAACAGCAATTTTTAAAGGAATTTTACCAGGCCCTGGCGGATAGGCCATTGGACCCTGAAGAACATTGGTACCAGCCGTTTTACAAGCTTGCTGCGCAACACCCCGACCCGGTAGAAGATTTGCTTAAGGGGATAGAGTGGGCAGAGACGCTGGAAACCGCCCAGTTGTTTAGCGGATTCCGTGGCACAGGCAAAAGCACCGAACTGAGACGTCTGCAGCAGCGGTTGGCGCAAAATGGTCAATACAAAGTATTGCGCTGCGATATGCAGGAGTATCTAAACCTGTCGACACCAATCGATATCAGCGACTTTTTGATTGCAATCGCAGGCGCGTTTAGTGAGAAGCTTGCCGAAGATGATTTCCTTGGAGACGATCCGTCCCATGAGAATTATTGGGACCGGATAAGTAATTTTCTTACCAAAACGAAAATCAATTTTGAAAGCGTGTTTTTACAAATTCCCGGTGTCGACATAAAGGCAAATCTGAAGCAGGACCCCAGCTTTAAAAGCAAACTTCAGCAGGAAATGAAAGGGCACCTTGGCGCTCTGGCCAATGATGTGCGTTTGTATCTTGAAAGCTGCATAAAAAAGCTGAGAAATAAACACGGTGACGATACCCAGGTTGTGCTTTTGCTCGATTCCATTGAGCAGATCAGGGGCACCTCAGTGAATGAAGATGATGTGTACGCGTCGGTGGAGACCGTCTTCCAGGGGCATGCCGACAAGCTGCGCCTGCCGTATATTCACGTGGTGTACACGGTTCCCCCGTGGCTTAAAATCCGGTCCCCCGGGGTGGCGGCGCTGTACAGCAACAGTGAGCACTTGCCGTGCATTAAAGTGCGGCAACCGGATGGCGCCCCGGACCAGACCGGCGTGGCGGCACTCGTCGAACTCGTTGGCAAACGTGGTGACTGGCAAAAGCTGTTTGGTTCAAAGGAAAATCTCGAACGGGTCATTCTCGCCTCTGGTGGTTATTTGAGAGATTTACTTCGGCTGCTGCAGCGCTGTTTGCGGCAGGCCTCATCTTTGCCAATAGATAAAACCACCATCGAGATGGCGGAACATCATATCCGAAACAGCTACTTGCCAATTTCCCGGGATGATGCGGTGTGGCTCAATCGCGTTGCCACGACGCATCGTGCGGAGTTGATGGCGGGGAGCGACCTCGGTCATCTCTCCCGTTTCTTCGATACCCACCTGATTTTGTGTTACCGCAATGGGAAAGAGTGGTTTGATGTCCATCCGTTGATTGCCGAACACGTCCGTGAGCTGGCTCAGTTTGAAGCAGAGTAAATGAAAATGTGTGTGCATCATGGTTGAATCGTTGTTCAATTGGGGCGCCGAAAACGAAAAAGCATGGTTTGAACTAAAGCGTCATCTTGAATGGGCCGATGGATTCTGGGTGGTGTTTGTTTTCTCTCCGTCTCAAATTAGCGCAGAAATGTTGAAACAACGGGTTGTCGAACAACTTGAAACGATGCAACGGCCTTTCACTGTGGAACAGCCCGAGACGCCGGATGCGCTGGTTGATCTGATCTCAGCGTTCGTCGACAACCCGGATGTGCCCAGCCCCCTGATGTGGGTTGAGGCGCTGCACAAAGATAAAGTCGATACGACGAGCACGGCGCGTCCCTGGGAACGGGGATGGGAAACACTCCTTCTTCGAACAAATGAGCGACGAGAACGGCTTCGTAAAAAGTTTCAAAATGGATTGGTGCTGGTCGCGCCGGAGAATTTGAAAAATGTGTTTCGAAACACGGCGCCGGATCTCTGGTCGGTGCGAACCATGCTCATCGAGCTCACGCCACCACGCTTTGACGCGGATAATAAAGGACTGGCCCAAAATGCAGAAATGACCGAGGCATCATTTAGGTCCCCCCCCAGTGGGGACCCCCCCAGCGATCCGGAGCTGGCACTGGCCGCTGCGCACCGACTGGAGAAGCAGCGACCGGATGCGCCCCTGGCCATCGCTCAGGCCTACACCCGCGCCGTGAGCGGGCTGATAAAAGCAGGCAGGGAAGATGAAGCTCGGATTGCAGCAGAAACGGCAGATAGGCACCTGCAGTCGATGGGGCTCCCTCCTGATGAGGATGAGAATTTATCTGCGACTGCAAATTTGGCGTCTGCGTTATTTAACCTTGGTAGCGCTTTTAACGAACTCGTCCGTTGGGAAGACGCGCTTCGGGTCAACAGGCAGGCGACCGATTTGTATCGCCACCTCGTGGCGCAGCGTCCCGATGCGTTTATGCCGGATTTGGCGATGTCGCTCAACAACCTTGGAAATATGTACAGTGCTCTCGGGCGCCGTGAAGAAGCGCAGGAAGCGACGTTTGAGGCCGTTGAGAAGTATCGAGAGCTGGCGAGTGATCGTCCCGATGCGTTTATGCCTGATTTGGCGGGTGCGCTCAACAACCTTGGAAACAGTTACAGTGATCTCGGGCGCCGCGAAGAAGCGCTGGAAGCGACGTTGGAGGCAGTTGAGAAGTATCGAGAGCTGGCGAGTGATCGTCCCGATGCGTTTATGCCTGATTTGGCGATGTCGCTCAACAACCTTGGAAACAGGTACAGTGATCTCGGGTGCCGCGAAGAAGCGCTGGAAGCGATGTTTGAGGCAGTGCGAAAATTGGCGTCGTTCTTTTTGCGGTTGCCTGCGGCATATGGAAATTGGATGGGAATATTCCTGCGCAATTATATCAAGAACGCTGAAGCGGCCGGACAGGAAGTGGATGGGGAATTGGTGGGGGCGATTCAGAAGGGGCTGGAGGCACTGGGAGAAAACTGACACGCCTTTATTCCGTGCCCTTCGAGACGCCACGTTTGGACGTTGGCTCCTCAGGACAGCGGAATCTGTCTGAATCTGTCGGAACTATTGCTTTGCGAACAGGAAACCCAAATAAAAATCCAAATTATCCCCAAAATCCCATTGGCGCATTCCGTACGATTGTGGAATCGTTAGTTCGTATGCAAACAGAATATTATTCCAGGCACCAAATAAAGTGGCCGCATTAACAACCGCTTTGGCGGCCATCAGCGAAGATGTGCGCCAGGCCGACATTAAACTGGTTGAAAAACGGGAGGCCATGGATGCCTACGACAAAGGCTTTTCCGCCACCGCCGATTTAATTTCCACTCTGCTTAAACTGGCCGGCGAAGACGAACTGGCCAAACGGGTGCGCCCCTCCTCAAGGCGACCGGGCCAAACGGTTGAAGACGCCAACGACGCGCTCCTCGACGTCGAAGAACCTTCCGAACAAGCTGCGGTGGACGTGGCGTAACGCCTCCATTCCTGTCAAAACCACTTTTCCATCGATGTACCGAGCACATCACCCATTCGAAACCGGTTTTTACCCAGTGGTCCCAGTTGCCCATTCACTCAAAACCACTTTTCCTCGCCCTGGCAGACGCCATCATTCATTGAAAAGTACTTTTCAACGCAATGGGCATATAAAAATCCCGGTCAAAAGCACTTTTGAGTCGTATGGCACTGGTGCTAATTGAGCAAAAAGTACTTTTGAACCTGATGCCCGTCTCCAATACCCCTATCAAAATAACCAAACGCCAATGTCATGAAACAAAAAAACACGGTCGCCGCTGTGAACGTCACACCATTGACCAGTCATTGGTTATATCCCCGGTTTCCCCATGCCAGGAGATTGTGCACGCCTGCGTTTGCCCGGCTGCCTCTATAGAGTAAAATTAGGAAATCATTCAAGACGTGACGGAAAAAAAACAGGAGGTGGAACACAAACGTTTCACTCCACGAAAGGAAGAATGTATGAAAAGAATGCTTTTTTTTAAGATGGTATGGATACTGGCTGCATCGATGATTATCAGCTGTGAGGGAACTGGCAATCAGGATTCGAGCGAAAAAGATTTGGCCGCTTTCGCAACGATGGGGAAGGGCGTGGCAGCGTTGAGAGTCCAGGCAGCGGGGCTTTCCATTGCGGATATTGCCCGAGTGGAAGTAAGCGTGAATGGCGACTATATCTCTCCAGACATCACTGCGACACTTTCAAAGAATACCGGCGGTGAATGGACAGGTATAGTCAATGACATCCCGGCTGGTGAAGGTCGTACGTTCACGGTTGGCGCGTATGATTCGAGTGATGCGCTGCTGTACGATGGCGCCGCATCCGGGGTTGTTATTGTGGATGGCGCAACCGCTTCTGTTACAGTATTTTTGCAACCATCCATTTCACCGGATCCGTTTTTCAACGCCGTTCCCCGGTTTACTTCCTTGTCCCTTTCTGCCAGTCAGATAGCACCAGGACACACAGTGTGGATGAGTGCCGAAGCTGCAGATCCCGATGGCGATGTCCTTGCATCCTCGTGGTCTTCCAGTGGGGGATCATTTGGTACCAGTGACAATTGGAACACGACGTGGACAGCACCGACTACTCCAGGAAATTATGAAATTACCGTTGCCGTGGCTGATACATCCGGTGCGACGGCCACAATCAGTTTTAGTGTTGACGTTCAGGTGCATTATGGCAGCGGTAGCGCCACGGTGAATCTGAATATCAACAACTGGCCTGAAATTGCGAATCTTGTGCCCTCTTTGACCCGTATCAATGTGGGAGAATCGACGTCTCTTGAGTTGACAGCTGCAGACCCGGATAGAGATCCGCTGGCGTTTACATGGACATCTGATTGTATTGGTGTGTTCAGCGATGCCACATTGGAAGACCCGATATTTACACTTACAAACGACAACGATGGTCTCGACTGTACGATTGCGGTCTCTGTAACTGATGGGCGCGGAGGCAGCAATCAGGCGAGTGTTGCCATCCAGACCGGCGATGCTGTGGCGCCTGTTATTGTTCCGGAGACAGGGTGGACAACGCTGGCTCCGATGCCCGTAAAGGCAAGTGCGTTTTCCTATATCCGCTATATGGATTCTGTGTACATCATCGGAGGCGGGCTCGATAATGAGGGGTCCAACACTTCGACAAATGTACAAAAATATCATATTCCAACAAATACCTGGGAGACCGACATCAACCATGGCGGATCTCTTGCGCCGCTGCCGGCGCCAAGGGCGTTCGGTCTCAATTCCGGTGTTATTAATGACAGGATTCATACCGTTGGCGGCTGGGATGAAGGTGGGACATACCAGAATACACATTTCATCTATGATCCGTCCAACAATACCTGGTCTTCAGGTGTGCCTCTTCCGAACTATCCAATTGGTCAGTTTTCCGCTGTAGTGGACAACGCGTTTTACGTGATGGGTGGCTGGTGGGGGTCATTCCAGTCAACGGTTTTAAAATATACTGACGTCGATGGGTGGACAGAGGTAAGTGCCATGGCAACAGCGCGCAACCATGCAACGACTGCTGTTGTTGGCGGTAAAATTTACGTGATTGGCGGGGAAGCTGCCAATATACCTCAGGTGGATACGGTCGAAGTGTACGACCCACAGTCAGATAGCTGGACAACAGGACTGGCACCATTGCCAACTCCGCAGTCATATCTCGGGTGGTGCGGCTCGCCGGTACTGAACGGCAGAATTTATCTCGTGACGAGTTATCGGTATGATCCGGCACTTGACATATGGACTGAATCATTTCCTCCTGTTCCAGGTGGCGTCGTTGCGGCTATTGAATGGCTGGGAAGCATTTATGCCTTTGGCGGTGATCTGACGATAGGTGGTACTCCCATGTAGTTTGTTCAAGAGTCACCGGCTAAAAGGTATGTGACGCGTTGTGGCACCCGTTCCTGGCTCACCTTGAGGGACTGTTGCCCAAACAAAGTTTTCACACCCATTGCCGCTTCGAATCAATTTCATCGGACGTATATTCAGGCCGCAGTTCCACGGTGCATACCGGTGATCAGGGGCAGCCTGGGTTATGTTTGCCGGAAGTTAATAAAAAATCAGTTCGTAAAATTCCAGTTTTTTAATTCAACTTATAACCCTCTCTGCCGATGTAGGGTTCAGGACATCACATGCACGCTTTGTTTTTTTGATATTGCAAAAAGCGTTTTTAAAAACGGAGACTCCGCGTTGAGTCATCCATTTGATTCTCAATCTATATGAGTGATGCCCGCCAGTTAAAAATAATCGCGTAGTCAAAAAAGATTGATGGGGGAAATCGACATGAGCACCACACTCGACGACGATTTGGGCACATTGCAAGAGCTGGACTATTATCGCACGCTGGCAAAGAAATTAATGCATAAAGGGGTAAAGGGACTATGCGATGCAGATAATGAACAATGGAACAATGATTGGGACAGTGATAATACTATTTCCAATGCTCTGGTGGTGCGCTCTCATGCTCTCGCATTGCAAATAGATCCATCGGATGATAGCTGTTCAGGTGATACCAGCAGGACTTACATCCAAAGAGTGATACATACGGAAAATGACGTGTTGGCGCGGCCGCAGGAGGATTTACCAGTGTATAAAGCCGCGAGAATTTTGCACGCATTAATTCGTTCGCAGGGACATATTCTTTCTAAAATATCCGTTTTGTCGCTGTACCGGGTGCTTCGTGAATTTTACGATGTTCAACCCCCTGAAATGAATACCGGCGGTACAAGAGCGGGAGAAGGCGCCAGAGCGACGTCATTTATGACTCTTCAATGTGTGCTGGCGGTAAAAGGCTTTTGCGACGCGATAAACAATACGATTCAATTGCTCGACAAGATAGCGCACATTGTTTCTATCCGAAAAATGATTGAAAGCAATCGTATTGCCAAGCCGAACGCGTGGAAAGAATTAGTGAACGACTATATGGAAATGAACCTGACAATCGAGTTTCAGGATCTGACAGGTCGGGAATTTTTTGGGCCACAAATAAATATCACCAAGGATAATGTCTGGAAATACGTCGAGTCTTTTCCGGGGGATTTCGCAATTTTCCTGAAAGACGGAATCAATGAAATAGACAAGGCGCTGCAGGAAATCGACGAAAGACGCGTTGAAGAAGCACAGCAATATAGTGAAAACCCCATCCGTTGGCATGCGAAGATTCCCTTCGAAAATGCGTCCCATGAAATATCTAAAAACGCTATTTTTCACTGCAGGAAACGTCTTGAGGTTTTATGCACCGCATTGTGTGGAACCCCTGCCTGGGATAGTGTCAACTGGCATAATGCAGTTCAAGAGCTTCAGTCCTGCCATGATAAATTTAAAGAACTGATCAGGCCGTCAAAAAGATACTTCTCAAATGCGATGAATCGTTTTTTGAGTTTTCAGGATGAACACGCTTTTCAGAGCGATATTGCTGAGCTGGTATTTTCTGCGGTGGGATATGGGTGCGTTAAAGAAAAATGGGATAGCAAAAGAATAGTGGACGCTATTTATCGCGCACTTGAATTCATTTCGCCTAAAGGAAAGCTGCCTTCGGGGCATCCTTTTTCAATGGGCCAAAAAGGATGGCTGCTTCATATTATTTGCCCACAGGTATTTCACTATCTTGCTATAGCAATTAAGGAGTTCAATCCTCCCAATCCCAGGGAACATTTAGATCTGGATAGGCTCAAAGAAGCTGTCAAACGAATGATATGCTGGTTTGATGACAACAAATTTATCTTTGATAATACCGACAACATCGGCTGGACAATGGATACGCCCACAGAACCCAAAAAGCCAGAGCGGTGGGTGTCAGTCTGGTGCACACTGGCGTTAAATAAAATCGTAGCTTTGCTTGATAAAGTGATTAACCAGTGTGTTTATAAACATGTCGATGTGAAATCCCCGGAAGAGCTTGATGTAGAGCTTCACCAAATGATTGTCAGCGACTTTGGATTACGGCAAAAAAAATCCGTCGCTTTCATGCTGGCAGACATGCAGAATCATTTGCTGGGGCACCAACCCCTGGTCAGTGAACGTCCAATTTTTTCAGCGGTTCTGCATGGGCCACCTGGCACTGGAAAAACCACAATTGCAGAAGCGCTGGCAAAAACTGCCAGGGCGCAGTTCGTACAGATTACGCCGAGTGATATTGTAGTTGGTGGTGCGGAGCAGGCAGAAAGATCGGCCAGAAATTTGTTTCAGGCGCTGTGCATGCTTACCAATACAGTCATTTTGTTCGATGAATTTGATCCTATCCTATGGCACCGAGATCCAGACGGGAAAGTACCGACGACTGTGTTTGAATACTTAACACCAGGGATGCTGCCAAAGCTGAAAGACCTGTATCGTGCGGCAAAGCGTCAGCGCAACGTATACATGCTTGCCACAAACAATATGCGGGCTTTGGATGATGCTGCTACCCGTAAGGGGCGATTCGATGAAAAGCTGGGCATCTACCCTCCAGACCTTTTGTCCAGAGTGGGACAATTGGCTTTAGCGTGTGAGAAGCATGCTGAGGAATCCAACACGAGCAGTGCATCCGGTTGGGAAAAAAGATTTGCCCGCGTTATTCAAAAAACTGCGGGGGGGCCAATGGATACTCTCGGGAAACCAGGATGGTTCACTCCCCCAGACAGTTCAATTAAACCAGATACTATTTTCGACTATCTCTGGAAAGATGGTCCTGAACCGGATTGGCCCGATTCGGAAGCCACCATGCAGGAAAAGTTAGAGAAAAAAGACTGCAATACCAAATCCATGAAACAGGCATACCTGGAACAGGAAGAGTGGCAATGGGTCATCGATTGGGACAGGCGTGCGGGGGAAGGCTGGCAGCAAATGGTTGAGGCGCTGCGGCATCCTTTGCAGAAACCCAACGTGGGCTGGGATGTGTAAGCAATCAATAAAAAAAACTGCCCGTTCAATTCGGCAGATAAAAGAAAGGATAAAACAATGGCAAGTGTATTTTTGGAAGCGGACAAATTCATCACCAGCATGGACAATGATGGGAAGATTTCCATCAAATTTCGTTTTGCCAACCAGAGACATCCGGACGATGAAGAGAAATATGTAGAAAAGGAACTTCCTTCTTCTAATAAGGCTGAAAAAGAAATCTCGCAAAAATATGTCGAGTTTTTACAGAAGCAGTGTGCCGCAGGTGCAAAAATCTGGGTAGAACTATCTGACCAGGTAGAAAAAATAGAATGCGAATCAAAATCCACATCTAATGGCATGGGGTAAGCAACTTCAATTTTTCTTTTCTTTTATGGTTAATCCAATCAGTTCCTGACTTGCACACTTTCCAGAACTTTGACTTGGCGTTTAGCTGCAGCTATATTTTTCTGACTATGGATAAAATAGAAAAAGTGATTTTACGCCTGTCCCGGGAGGGGATGAGATGAAACAAACTGATCGTTCTCCAATGCTGGTATTTAGCATATGTGGCCAGGTTGGTGCCGGGTTGTCGCTTGTGCGTCGGAAAATTGCACAGACACTGTCGTCATTTGGGTATGAGTGTATTGCTGTGGATATCAGCCAGGTTGTACTGGAGATGTTTTACAAAAAAGTCATTGAGGAAGAAGCGGACGGCAATCATACTGGCCTGAAATCCGATGCGGCGCGGCGCATATATATGTTGCAAAGAAGGGGAAACCAGCTTCGCTCCAGGTTTGGGAATGACATAATAACTAAAGTATCTGTATCCCATATCATATGGCAGGAATTGCAACGGTCGGACAACAGGCGAATCGCATGGTTGATTGACAGTGTGAAACATCACGAGGAAGTGGCTTTTTTACGGGAGCTGTTTGGGGATTCGTATTTTGCCATTGGCGTCATCTCCACAGATTCCGTGCGAAAAAGACGTTTGATGGAGAAAAAGGGATTCACCGGTGAAGAATTCAATGTGCTTTCAGAAATAGACGCCAGAGAAAAAGGTCTTGAGCACGGTCAAAGCACCATTAAGGCGATTACTCAATCGGACTATTTCTTTTCAAATGATTATGCGACAGCAGACAATCTTGAAATCGAGGCGCAACGGCTTCTTCGGCTGATTTTTTCTGTTGGCGTCGATACACCGAGACTTGATGAATACGCTATGAGCATTGCCGCCAATGCGGCGAATCAATCCGGGTGTCTGGCAAGGCAGGTGGGCGCCAGCATTGTCAACTCTTCGGGGCAGCTAATTGCTACCGGCCGAAATGATGTGCCGCAATACGGTGGTGGGCTGTACACTGTTGAGTCCAGAAAAGATCACCGATGCTGGGCCCAGGCCGGACAATGCTATAACGATCATCACAAGATGAATATCATTCAGGGCCTAACCACTGAGATAGGAGAGTCTCTCGGTTTAACCCCTGAAAAAAGAGAATCTGTTGAGGAAATCCTGAAGCACTCGCCCATTGATTCTCTTATTGAATTCTCCAGAGCTGTCCATGCTGAAATGGACGCATTGATGTCCATCGCCAGAGAAGAAATCCCCGGCCTGAAAGGGGCATCACTGTACTGTACAACATTCCCTTGTCATAATTGTGCAAAGCACATCATTGCTGCCGGAATTCGAAGAGTTGTGTATCTCGAACCCTATGACAAAAGCCTTGCGCGGGAGCTTCATTCGGACGCAATAATGAACCCACTTCGGGACAACGAAGATGGAAAAATTCCATTCGATTCCTTTGGTGGCGTCGCACCAAGACGATATAGCCAGCTGTTTGGTATTAATCGGCGTCGAAAAGATAGAAAAAGCGGAAAATACATAGATCTGGATTTTAAACGAGAAAATTTGTATCCTCTTGGTGCTCAGGATGAAAAGAGTATCTATCAAAAGGTGGAAAAGGCTGCTATGGTGCTGGTCGAAAATGCGCCTGAAATGCAGGATAGCAAGTAGGTCATAAGAGGTACAAACAATGTCTACACACAATAAATATGAAGAAATTAGAAAAATGAGTGCTGCGGACAGAGAAGAGATTTATCGTTTTGCCATGCAGCGTTCCAAAGAGATGCTGTCGGGCATTGACTGCGAATCGCAATCTATCTCACCCATCAATGACGTTGGTACATCAAGTAAAGACAAATTATCATTTCGTTAGATAGCAGCGAGATCCCCACTTATTATTGACCCCCACAGCAAAGGACAGCTGCGCGATGTGTCCTTAATGCAAAATTAAAACCATTTCGAAAATTACCTTCTATGCTGTCGTAGACAGAGCACCACGGGATTATCCGTCTAGTTTGATTTTGTGTGCGCTGCTTCCCAGTCGAGAATGGTCATGATGTCGTTGATGAGGCCGGTAACATCGACATTTTCATCAATTTCGTGACTTTTCGCTTCTTTACTGGCGCCGGCATCTTTTGGCGCTTGTTTGGCGTCAGAAACATTCCCCGTTTTTACGACAGAAAACGCCACTGAAGTGAGCTCTTTGTCGTTGGTGGTTTCGTTCATTCGAAAATCGTACTGACCCTCCTTTTTTGGGGCGGTAAATTCGAATGTACCATTGGTTTTTCCCTGCAGATATTTGTACGAGATGTCGTGCTGATCGTTGGTTTTGGTAGAGCCATGGGGTTTATCCGCTTCAAGAATACCAATCCACGAATTGGTGGGATACGTGGCGCTCGCGTTGAATTTGATTTCAATTTTTTCACCAGGCGCAAAGACGTTTTTGGATAGCGTCAGTTTTGCAGCGGCCTTATCCACCGCCTCTGAAAAACGGGTATGCGTCAGTTCTTTATTGGTTGCCGGGTTATTGAATCGGACGTCGTATGCCCCTTCACTCTTTGGCGCCGTGAATTCGAACTGGCGCGTATCGCCCACATACTTGTAAGCGATATCATGCTGATCATTTTTGCTCACATCACCATGGGCAATATTGGCCGGCAAAATGCCCACCCACGCGTTTGATGGGATTTTTTCAGAAATCGATACAGAGCTTCGGCCAGACCATTTGCGATGTCACAGCTTTCCAGTGCTTTGGCATCCGGTATAAATGGCGTGCGCCAGCATCCAAACCCCTGGGAGACACAAGGCCCATTGGCCGATTTTTACATGATGGGGAGGCGTCCACCGGTTTGGGATTGGGGAATTATCAATTGCATCGGACATATATTTAAACAGCAGTTCAGCGGTGTGTACCAGTGACCAGGGTCAGCTTCGGCTTATAAGTCCGTCCTTTAAGTTGACTGACCTCAGTCTCACAGAGTGATTCAGACCACCATCAGAATTGGCACTGTGATCGATATCCGAACCTCATCCAGTAAGCATTCGAAGAAAAAGAAGGAAATTGATAAGAATCGGCAAGCGACTTGTCGTGGGAGCCTCCGGATTAAGAACAAAACCAGCTTTCGCCGTCAAGCATACCACGATTGCCATGTGACCGTTACTGTTGTGAAATGGACTTTTACACTGTTATTGAAAGGCGGGTCAGTATTTGGCGATTAATTCTTTAACACGTTGCTCAAAAGCATCGTCGTCGCTGTAAAGTTCGATGGGCAGTTTGCGAAACCGGGTTATGGTTTCCGCGGTGGTGCGCACCACCTTCTGGACCAGAGAATCGGCCTTTCCCAGATGAATCACCAGTTCACGCTGTTTTTGTTGCATATCCTTATTGAGTACCTGCAGTACTTTGCGCGCCGCAGCGTCGTAATCGGTCATATGTGACCAGTCGTGGACAGTGACGATGTCTTTATTAGCCACATAATGTTGCCGATACTGTTTGTCGATTTCCATGGCAAAGTCGAGGGAACCGTACCCGGAGATGACAGACGCGACGATGGGCGGGACTGTCCAGATCTGCAGTGTTCCGTTGTCGCTTTTAACGGTTTTCAAAGGTTCGCCAAACTGATTTAGCACGGGCAGGAGTTTCGGTTGGGTCATGAATGATTCCTTTGCTGCGACAATTACGCTTTAAAAAAGATTGACGTAAAATCACATATGTCAAATCAGCGTTTGCAACACTGCATGAACAACACTCGTATTAAATAAAAAAAATCTGAGTTTTTTGTCTTGGCTGGAAAAAAGCGAAAGAAAATTTCGAATTCCAAAGGCTTCGTAAAATTGAACAAACAACTGTGTCAATTGTACATTTTTGCATGGTGATTGCGCATTTGTGAATGGCTATTAAGCCAATAATCTGTGACTTTTACGGTTTTCGAATGGCTTGAATTATGTTATGCCATTCGCCGTAGATGACCGGAAATTCATTGCAAGTGGCGAACACTTTGTTGCTTTTTAAGACAGGTTAAAATGGCCAGACAGATGATTAAACCGCGTTATGGATTCTCTAATCAGGGACCCCCGAAAGAACGGTGGATGATCGTATTGCAATTCTGTTCCAGGCAGCACGAAAAGCGGTTCCCTTTGAAACCATTTGTTCCACGCATCAATAAAGAGGTAGGACTATGACGAAAAAAATGACAACAGGCACGGTTGTGACGATTGACGGATCACTGGTACAGGTGGAGGTCTCTGACAGTGCCAGTATCGCAAAAGGCGAAATCGCCTACATCGTTCACGGCGACGAACGCATTCAGTCCGAGATTATCAAGATACGCGGTCAGATTGCCTTTATGCAGGTCTTCGAAGAGACCGATGGACTTTCTCTGGGAGAAACGGTCGAATTCACGGGTAAACAGCTCACTCTGGAGCTGGGCCCCGGACTGCTGGGGTCTGTTATCGACGGTCTGGGAAATCCGTTGAACCTTTTGTTTGAACAGTATGGCTATCAGTTGCTGCGTGGTAAAACGGCGCGCACCATTGATGGCGCAAAAAAATGGCCATTCAAGGCGACGGCCAAAGCGGGCGAGAAGGTGGCGGCCGGTGATACGGTCGGGGTAGCGCGTGAGGGCATTATTGATCACAAAATAATGGTTCCCTATACGTTGGCCGGCGAATACAAAATCGCGAATATTGTTGGCAACGGCGACTACAATCTGGATGATGACATCGCCACTCTCGAGGATGTGAAGTCGGGACGGAAGGAAATCATCCGTTTGTCCTTCCTGCAGCCGGTCAAGGTGCCGGTGAAAATTGGCAGGCAGGTGATGCCAAAAGAATCCATGGTAACCAAAATGCGTATCATCGATACTCTTTTTCCCGTTGCCAAGGGATCCTCCTTTTGTATTCCCGGACCATTTGGCGCCGGCAAAACAGTGACCCAGCAGGCCATGGCGAAATTTTCTTCTGTTGATGTGGTGGTGGTTGCCGCCTGCGGCGAGCGTGCCGGTGAGGTGGTGGAAACAATTAAAGAATTTCCCGAATTACAGGATCCCAAGACCGGTCGTTCGCTTATGGAACGAACTGTGATTATCTGCAACACCAGTTCCATGCCTGTGGCAGCGCGTGAATCATCGGTGTACACCGCTGTGGCTGTGGGTGAGCACTATCGCCAGATGGGATTGGATGTACTTCTTCTTGCGGACTCCACATCGCGCTGGGCGCAGGCGCTTCGTGAGCTTTCGGGGCGTCTGGAAGAAATTCCCGGCGAGGAAGCGTTTCCAGCCTATCTCGATACGCGACTTGCGGGATTTTACGGCCGCGCCGGTGCTTTGAAACTGAAAGATGGCAATATGGGAACGCTCACCATTGGCGGTACGGTTTCCCCGGCGGGCGGAAGTTTTGATGAACCGGTGACCCAGGGGACATTGAGCGTGGTGCCCACTTTCCTTGGGCTGTCCCGTGCCCGCGGCGATGCGCGTCGTTTCCCGGCCATTGACCCGCTCGACAGTTATTCGAAGGTGAATGTCACGGTTCATCCTGCACAAACGATTCAGAAACTGCTGGCGACATTGCGCCGGTCCGCTGAAATCAAAGAGATGATCGCAGTGACGGGTTTGGATGCGGTTTCAATGGATGATTATGTCATTTATCTTCAGGGGGAATTCGCGGACAGAGTCTATCTGCAGCAGAACGCGTTTGACGACGTGGATGCGGCCTGCCCCGTGGAACGTCAGAAAGAAGCGCTCGATGTGGTGCTTCATTATCTGGACAAGAAGGATTACGGTTTTGAGGATAAGAAAGCGGCCAACTCATTTTTCCGCAGACTGATGGGAGAATTTGTTACCTGGAACAGCCAGGCCTTTAACAGTGCCGAATACAAAACGACAAAAGCGAAGTTTTTAGCCGCGTGACTACATAAGGGGTAAACGATGCAAGAATCTGCGATAGTACAACCTGTCAGAACAATTCAAACGCGCATTGACGCGGTAAACGGTGACATTATCACGGTGAAGGCCAACGCTGGAGTTGCGGTGGGAGATATGGCAAATGTGGGTGGCGCCAAGGCGATTGTGGTGAAACTAGACCGCGGTGAAGCCTTTTTGCAAATGCTGGATGGTGCGCGTGGTGTATTCACCGAAAACGAAATCACCTTTTCAGGCCGTTCACAGCGTGTGGCCTGCAGCGAAGCCGTGTTGGGTCGTGTATTCAACGGTATGGGGGAGCCCATCGATAACGGCCCGGCAGTAACCGAAAATGAGCAGTCGATCATTACGCCGTCGATTAACCCGGCGTCCAGAAAGGTGCCCGATAACATGGTTCGAACGGGTATCCCCATGATTGATGTGTTTAATTCTCTGGTGGAAAGTCAAAAGATACCAATTTTCACTACATCTCAGGAGCCCTACAACAAATTGATGGTGCGAATCGCGCTGAATACGGATGCGGATGTGGTTATCCTCGGTGGAATCGGTATGCGTTTTGAAGATTACGATTTTTATAAAACATCGCTCGAAGAAGGTGGTGTGTTCAGTAAATGTGCCTTCTATATGCATCAGGCCCAGGACTCACCACTGATTGCGCTGCAGGTGCCGGATGCCTGTCTGACCGTATCGGAATATTTTGCGCGTCAGGGCAAGCGTGTGCTCGTGATTCTCGACGATATGACCAAATTCGCCGACGCCATGAAGGAAGTGGCCAACGCAATGGATCGTATTCCTGCCAACCGGTCATATCCCGGCGACCTGTATACACAGCTGGCCAAACGATATGAAAAAGCGGTGGCTTTCACGGATGGCGGTTCGGTAACAATCATGGGGGTTACCACAATGCCCAGCAATGACGTGACCCATCCGGTGCCTGACAATACCGGATATATCACGGAAGGGCAGTTCTATCTCAACAGGAGCGTTATTCAGCTGGCAGGATCACTGAGTCGATTGAAGCAGCAGGTCAATAAAAAGACCCGCAGCGATCACGCGCCCATTGCCGACTATTGCGCCGGATTGTATGCGGATTGTGCGGAGGTTCGGGAGTTGAAAAGCATGGGATTCAAAATTGAAGAGTTTCAGGAAAAGCTGCTGACATTTGGCGAGAAATTCGAGGCTCGGATTATGGATCTTTCCGTGGCCATGCCACTTGAGAATGCACTTGACGAAATCTGGAAGATTTTGGCTGAGACGTTTACTCGCGAAGAGGTAACTCTCAAAGGGCAACTGGTTGATAAATACTGGCCTGCTGTGTAGGCGTAGCAAGGAGAAATTCGATGACAGAAAAAAATCTCGCGCTCCTGGTGGAAGAACTTAAGAAAAACGGTGTGGATAAGGGAAATCAGGAAGCCGAAAAGATATTGGAAGCGGCAAAAAAAGAAGGCGACAGCATTATTGCGAAAGCAAAAAGTGAGGCAGACAATACAATCGCAAAAGCAAAAGCGGATGCGGAATCTATAAAGAGAATGGCGAATTCGAGTGCGAAGCAGGCGGGGGTAAGCCTGATTACCTCCCTCAAACAGTCGGTCAATGCGTTGCTCGGTGATGCATTGGGGGCGATTGTCAAAAACGCCATGAACGATGACGCCATGGTTGAGAAAATGCTTGTTTCGTTTGCGCAGAATCTTTCTCCGGATACGAAGGCCACTGTTACGGTGAGCGATAGTGTCGATATTGATAAACTGACAAAGGCGGTGTTTGCGAAAGTCGGCAATGAGCTCGGTAAAGGGCTGGTCATTCAGTCCGCGCCAGGCTTCCCGGGAATCAGCGTTCAGAAACAGGGTCAATCGGTGAAATACGAGCTGACAGAAGATTTGATTAAAGAAATGATCGCGCCGTTCCTGTCCGAACGGACTGAATCGATGCTGTTTTCGAAGTAAGGGGGACGCATGGGCTTTGAAGAACTGTTTCCACTCTTTCCCAAACTGGAATGGGAGATGGAAAAATGTCCGGAGCCGGAGGACTTTTTCGAAGAGGCGCGGATTTGGATTCCTGAAGATCAGGTGCAGTGGCTTGAGATGGTGTGTCGTGGTGAGTTGGGTAAGGTGAACCTCCATGATTGTGAAATCCTTGCTGATGTTGCGGAATTCTTTGCGCGTATCAGAGTGGAACTTGAACTGCTGCGACAAAATAAAAGCGGGACATCCATCCTCCCCCCAGGTTTTATCCGGGAAAACAATCCGCTGGAACGTGAGGAAAAGTTATTGCGCCTGCGTTGGGAGTTTATTGAGGAACAAAAGGCGCCCGAGAATGACTGGGGTTTGCGTGCGGTATTCATGTACATGCTGCAACTGACAATATTGATTCGTCGCTCCAGTTTTATTCGGGATGAAGGCGAAAAAATGTTTCACAAACTGTGTGAAGTTGCCCGGCAGAAGGCGGCCTGATATGGCAGGAAAAAAAGTACAGAAAAACCGCGTTGCGCTGAGCGGGATGAAAAAGAAAATGGCAAGTCTTAAAAAGTATTTGCCGGTTTTCGAGAAACAGCGCGCCGCCCTCAATCGAATGCTGCAGGATGAGGAAACGATCTATCACAAGTTGGCCATTGAGCGTCAGAAACTTCTTGACAGTATTGATCCCTGGATTGCTCTGTTCAATGATGTTGAGGTGGATGTCTCTGAGTTTATTCGATTGAAAGCAGTCAATATCTCAAAGGAAAACATTTTTGGAACCACCGTGCCCTGTTTTGATAGTGTTGAGTTCGATGAATTCCAAATCGATTTTCACTTCTATCCCTTTTGGATTGAAGAGGGAATTGCGGCTGTCAAGAATGTGGTTGAAACAGATGCGCGTCTGAGAGTTTCCAAAGAACGCATGGACGCTATTCGTCGCGGATATGAGCAGGCCAATCAGAAGGTGAATCTGTTTGACAAAAAGCTGATTCCCGAAACGGAAGAGGCCATCCGTGAAATAAAGACCGCTCTTGATGCTCAGGGGGTTGCAGCAATTGTAATTGCCAAGAGTGCCAAGAAGCTTCAGGAAAGGAAGAGTGCCGCATGATTGTACCTATGAAAAAGGTTACGTTGCTCTTCAAAAATCAGTCTGACGCGGATGCCCATGCCATTGTGGAAAACCTTCGTGATTTTGGCGCTTTCCATTTTGGGCTCGGTGACGAAACCACAACCATGCTGGCGCAAATGGAAGAAGCGCTTGCCATTATGCAGCAGCATGGCGATCCGCAGGCTCAGGAATTTGGTGCACGTGAGAAAAACGCCGAGTACTACACCATGCGGATTTTACACCTGACCGGGGAAGTGAACAGTACCCGGGCCAAGCTTGCTCAGCTTCAGGATGTGGAGGAATGGTATAAACACTGGAGCGATGTGTCCATTCAGGCCGTCAGGGAAATCGCGGAACATGGACGTTATGTGAAATTGTTTGAGATGGCACTTGGCGATTTCAAAAACTTCAACGCGTCCGCCGTGGAAGATTTGTTTGTGGTTGGCCGGGATACCAAGGTTGTCAGAATGGCGCTTATTTCCAGCAGCGCGGATGCTGCGCTGGAAAACGCCACAGAAGTGTCATTGCCGGATTTTGAAGTGACCGATTTGCGCAAAGAAGAAGAACATCTGCTGGCGCAATTGAATCAGTTCGAAGCAGACCTGCATCGGTTGACCGGACGGATGCACATCATTTCAAAGGAATTGGCGGAGGAAAGGTACCGCATTCAGTTTTACCAGGTAAAATCGTTCCTCAGCGCGGTGGATGAGATTTCCGATGTCTCCTATATCGAAGGGTATATTCCCCAGGACACAGTGACTGAATTTAAAAAAATGGTCGAAGCCAATAACTGGGGCTTCCGGATGGACGATCCCGATGAAACGGACCATCCGCCAACCCTTCTGCGCAATCCTAAGTTTGTGGAGCCGGTGTATATGCTTTACAAGTTCCTCGGCATGCGTATCGGCTATAGAGAAATGGATGTGAGTTTCATGTTTATTCTCTTTTATACGGTCATCACGGGATTGCTGGTTGGGGACGCGGGATATGGGTTTATCTATCTGGGATTAACCGCATTTGCGCATCTGAAATTGAAGGGAAAAGCGGATTCCCGCTATTTCCAACTGGGATATTTGCTATCCAGTTCCATCATCGTGTTTGGCGCACTTTCAGGGGTATGGTTCGGGTCTGCTACTCTTGCCGGATTGCCGGGATTAAGGGATATGACAGTGCCCCAACTGGCGGCGTTTGATTTGGAAACCGGCAAAATGAGCAACTCTATCCAGATAATGATGCAAATCGGTTTTGCGCTGGGTATTATCCATCTGTCCATAGGCCACATCATGAAGGGCTGGCAGAGACGAAAAACATTGGAAATCATTGGGCATGCCGCATATATCGTGTTTCTGTACTGCATCTACAAGGTTATTTGTTTCCTGATTTTCAAAGAAGATCTACCCGTTTATCTGACGCCGGCTCTCGCAGTGAGCATCCCGCTGATGTTTGTTTTCAGCAATGCCAGTCAGGGGATCGTGGCAGGGATGAAATCGCAGACAGCCACTTTTATTTTCGACCTCATAGGTGGATTCTCGGATTTAATTTCATATATACGAATTCCCATCGTTGGGCTGGTCACAGTTGTGTTGGGAATGTTGTTCAATCTGTTATCTGTGGGCGCTGTTCTTGGACACGCGTTCGGACTGATTTTGGCGGTCATGGGTGTATTGATTCACGCTACCCGTCTCAAAGCAATGGAATTTAGCAATCACGCCGGTATGGAATGGAACGGCGAATGGTATAAGCCGTTTGTCGGTAAGGAGAAAAAGCAATGGATATGATTCTTTTTAATGCAGCAGCAGTGGTAATGGGACTTTCTTTGGCCGGATCAGCCGGAGGGTTGCACTACTGCAAAGCCCTCACTACCGCTGAAATGAGCAACATTCAAAACTCCCGGAAAACAGCCGGTTCTTTGAAGATTTTCGCGTATGCACCAATGAGCCAGGCGCTGTACGGAATTGTTCTGTTTTTCATTATTATGGGTCTTGAGCCTGGAGCAATGACCGCAGAAAACAATATTTTGCCGGCGGCATTTGCGATTGGTTTGGCCAACATGGCGTCCGCATTCTTTCAGGGTGTTGTCAGCGCGCGCACCATCGACATGATCAATAAAACCGGTGAAATCGGTTCCGGCTTCCTCAATATTGGTATCGTTGAATCCATGGCGATTTTTGGTACCGGTCTTACCATCTATTCTTTGATGCAATAGCTAAACGACAGCCACAGACATTGCAGGTTCAGATGAACTGCAGCATTGTTCGTATTCGAGGAGAATTTGACCAATCCACTCAGTCGTTCGTTCGTTTACTAATTTATTCAGTATTGATGTAATTGAAATGATTTCGCAGAAATGTTTATGATTTTTTGTGCGTTCTCAAGGCAGAATGCTACTGTTCACTGCTTTTCCACGCAGAAACTTGAGATATCACCGGAAATGCTGGTAGGTATCGGTTAGTAGCGTTTGAAAGGTATTTATGAGACACTTTTGTATTGTATTTCTATCTGCATTGATTGCTTTGGCCTGTGGCGGCGAAAAAAATACCGCTCCAAAACAGACAAAAGCATCTGATACGTCCGCAACATCATCCCCTTCGATGGATACCGCCGCTTCTTTAAAGGGAACTCTCGAAAAAGGAGACGATGAGCCCGAACCTCCCCCCGAGGGGCGAACCGTTTTGGCGTTTCGCAATGGAAAAATGGAGAAACTGGTGGAGAGTCAGGCGCATGACGCTGGGTTGACTGTTATTGATTTGAGCAATTATTGGGTGCCGTTCCTGTTTTCGGAACGCAGCAATGACGCCGAGGAGCGTAAACCCAATACCTATCGCCCCATTTTTCGCAAACTGGCCAATGACTGGCCCTATTTGCCGCCATCACTGGCGGAGGCCAAGCGTCTTCACGACGAACAGCGGGCACGGGTGCAAAGAGCCCGAATCGCAGCGTTGCGGGCCGAAGGGGTGAGTGAGGAGGATATTCGCGAGCGATTGGGACTCAAGGCACCTTTGAAAAAAACGGATACGGATTCGGATTCCGAAGACGACACTGATACTGAAACCGATGAGATTCCTGAAGAGGAAGCGGATCCCGAGCACAGCGGCGCGGGAGATGCGGAGCATTATCTGGAAGTGTATGGCATCCTTCCGTCTCTGTCCGTGTTGCGGCGTCGCGCCGTGGAGGAGATTGGAAAAGATTGTTATAACGACGTGAACTACAAGGCCATTCAGGCGTTCGATGGATTTCTGGCGTATCGCTCCAATGACCAGGCCAGAAGCGAGATGAAACGCACCCGCAGTTTTGCTGTGAAGATGCGAAAAGAGATGGAGCGGCTGGGAGTCACCGACGCCGCGCTTTTATTCGATCATCCCAATAACAAACAATCGAAAAAGCTGATTGAACTGGGCATTCAGTATGAGGCCCTGGTGGAAGCGCAAAAAGAGTTGCTGTGCGAGGGGCTGTATGAGGACGGAGATACGGATAAATTTACTTCGGGTGGACTGGATTGGCGCACTCATGAAGCCCTGGTGAAGTTTGAGCGAAAGAATCGCATTTTCGGCTGGGGATATTTGGGCGGAGATACGTTGCAGGCCCTTGGCAAATCCAGGGAAGCCCGGTTGTACGAAACGTTTGTGCGGGTCATCAATGAGCGTGTGGTGGACGCCACTGAGATTATCGAGGACGGCACAGCGCTGAACGCAAAAGGTGAGCCGGCCACATACAAAGACGAGAGCGGCCAGGAGCAGAGGGTGCCCAATCTGGTGGCCGAATTCACCGCATTGACATTGAAACACATGGATTTGGGAACGCCGGACAAGGTGGTGGCGTTTTTGAAATCATTCACCGATGAGACTCTCGATACACTTTATGTCGCCGTTCCATTGCCAAAGCTGCCCCCGTATTACAGCGATGAAATGGATTTCCACGCTGAAATCGATCGCGGTGATGTGTGGTACGAATACCCGTACACCATGGAGGGCAAACAGAAAGGCCAGCCGCGCAGGCAAATGCCCACCACAACGTTGTATGTAAAATGGAACGGGCAGGATATTCCGTTGGTGCGCATGAACACCACCATTGGCTCGTGGCGCACGGAGCTGGCGCCGGATGGGTACGAGTATTTCAAATACAAAAATTCGGACGTAGGCCAAAGGGTCTGGAAAGATATTGTAGCGGGTCCGGTATGGATGCCACCGGACAGCACGCCCATTGGCGATTTGACGAAAAAGGTATCGTACCGCCATCAGCTTTACGAAGTCCCCAATTACAGTGAGTTTGGACCGGGGTATGCGTCGGCATACGGTCTGGTGGCCGCTTTCCACTATCGACAGGTGGAGAAAAAGGATGGCAGCTTCAGGTACCTGGATAATGGTATCCGCAGTCATGGGTCGGTGGATTACAACTCGATTTTAAGGCGGTATTCCCATGGCTGTCATCGGCTGTACAACCATTTGGCCATTCGTCTTTTCAATTTTGTGATTCACCACAAGAAGTTCGAGCGCGTGGGGCAGATTCCGGCGGGATACAGTCGTATCATCACCACTAAAGATGAGGAAACCGAAGAGGAAAACACTTTTACCATTAAACTGGATACTCGCGGGTATAAGTACGAACTGGTGAATCCGGTTCCCGTGATGGTGCACGAAGGTACAATTCGCGGCCATCAGAAGACGGTGATTGAAGGATATATGCCCAAGCCCAACGAAACGTATGGCCCCGATGCGGAGTATCTGCCATCGGAGTATGAGTTCCTTAAAGACGGTGGGGATACGGATTCCAGCACCGATACGGATTCGAGTACCGAGGCAAAAGGGGATACGTCCACCAGTACATCAACGTCCACAGCATTATCAGCAAAGGATACCGGAACCGGGACATCCGCACCGCAATAGCGGGTGTTCCATTTATCTCAGCCCATGGCCATACGACTGGAAATTACAGATACGCGAAATTCAAAGGAGCATTTCAGTCGCACCTTTGTGCAGCACAAGGTAACCATTGGGCGTGCCCGGTATTGTGATATTTGTCTGCCGGATTTAAGTGTGTCCACCAGTCATGTGGATATTCGACTGCAGGAAAGTGATTTTTACCTGGTAGATACCGGCAGCGCCAACGGCACATTTATTCAGGGCAAAAAGCTGGTGGCTCATCGTCCCAAAAAATTGTTGGGTGGTGATGTTTTTATGGTGGCGCATTTTCGAATCAGGTTTGAGCTGGGGGTGTCGCAGGGTCCGGCGCCTGAACGACATCTGGGGCAGAATCATGCGTTGAAGATGCTGAGCGCGGTGTTGTCCATGACATCCATTCCGGTTACCCCGACGCTGGTGATTCTATCCGGGCCCGACAAAGGGAAGCGTTTTGAGCTTTTGCCCTCGCCGTCAGTGGCGGTTATCGGGCGGTCCAGGCAGGCGGACATTCCCCTCGAAGACCGGCAGTTGTCACGCAGACACGCCGAAGTGATTCGCGAAAATGACACAATCGTGATCCGGAATGTGAATCCCCGAGCTTTGATTTTACACAACGAGCAGAAAGAAGACGTCATCGTATTGCAATCGGACAGTACGGTGACCATGGGCGAGACCACACTGGCGCTGGAGCATCCGCTGGACCCCAGTTTGTTGCATATTCAAAATGCGCCGGAAGAGGAAACCGCCTCCTTTTGCACCAATTTGTCATTTTTTAATGAGGCGCCGGAGGCGAAACTGGCGTCTCTCCAGACCGATTCGTCGCCCACTGCCCCCTCCAAAGGTCAATCCGACGTGGATGTTGATGATTCTGATGGCGATTCATTGGCTTCTTCAGCGGCGGCGCCAGCCACGGATGCAAGTGACACCGATCCAATGGCGTCCCTGCCCACCGGTCCGTCGGACCCGCTGCAGGTCAATGAACCGGTCATGCCCGACGAAATGATCCTGCCCGAGGACGAAAAAAGTGATTTGGGATTAATTGTGGTGGGGGCGATTGTTGTGGTATCCTGCGTTTTAATTCTTGTCTGGTTGTTGACATGAAAGCATTTCCAGTGCACGAGTTAATTGATTGAAGCATTTTGGAATGAAGACGCATATTCCTTTACATAAACCCAGGACTTTTACCTGCACACCCCAATGGGGTTCGCGCATGCTGGTGTCCTATGGATGACGGCACATCTACATCTATGCTTTTTGAATTTGTTGGCATTGCCATATGCCTGGTTTTCAGCGCCTTTTTTTCCGGTTCAGAAACGACACTGACCAGTATATCCACCACCCGGGCCAATTTGCTGATGGCTGAAAATCCCGCGCGGTTTGCGGTTTTGAAAATTTGGCTTTCTTCGAAAAAGCGGATTTTAGCTGCATTGCTGATAGGCAATAATCTGGTCAACATCCTTTGTTCCATTCTGGCCTATCGCATTGCTTTTAAACTGGCCCCCCATTGGGCTGAGGCCATTTCCGTGTTTGGGTTAACTCTGGTGGTGCTGATTTTCGCGGAAATTACCCCCAAAAGTCTGGCCATTCACCACGCGGAAAAGTTGGCCGTACCTGTGATTCGCATCGTCTGGCTGCTGGATAAACTGCTGTTTCCGCTGGCCTGGCCGCTTTCCCGGCTGCCGTTGCTGCTGTCCAAAGGGACGCCGTTGCATGACGACGAGCCGGTACCCACTGAAGACGAAATAAAATACCACATTCGACGGGGTCTCGATCAGGAAGTGTTTGACGACAAAAATCAGGTGGAACTGCTTGAGGCAACCATCGATTTTGGCATGACGATTGTAAAAGAGGTCATGATTCCTCGTACGGAAATGGTGGCGTTGGAGCAGGGGGCGACGTTGGAAGATGCTCTCGAAAAAGTGGTGGCCAGCGGGCATTCCCGACTGCCGGTATACGACCAGACGCCCGACCATATTGTAGGGGTCCTGTATGCCAAGGATTTGTTGCAGATTCTTAAAAACAAGGATTACCCCACCGAAAATCGGGTGCGCAATATCACTCGTAAAGACATTTTTTACGCACCGCAAACTCAGAAAATCAGCACGCTGCTCACGGACATGCGCCGGCGCAGCTCGCACCTGGCTATTGTGGTGGATGAATTTGGTGGTACGTCGGGTATTATCACTCTCGAAGACATTATTGAAGAATTGGTGGGGGAAATTCACGACGAGCACGATGTGGAAGAAACCGAAATCCGCCAGGTGGATGACAATCGATGGGAAGTCAACGCCCATGTGACCATTCCGGATTTCGAGGGGGAAACGGGCATTTCGCTGCCGGACAATGGCGAATATGAGACGGTGGGCGGAGTGATTGTAAATGCGTTTGGCCGAATTCCACGGCGGGGAAAAAGCATTCGTGTTGGACAAACCAACATTACAGTGATAGATGCGGATGCACGTCACGTAAAACGGGTTGAGATTCGGGTGGAACCGGAATAGTCGAAACTTTTTTTGAAATACAGATGGAAAAACGAGCGCACATTGGCAGTACTGTTTTGCATCTCATCGAAGGAGCGGTGGGAAAGCAGCGCGCGAATGTGTGCGTGTTGATCAGTCGGGACACGCGGGTGGCACGGGAAGTGGCCAAAATGGGTCATCGTCTGGTAGTGGTGGGGGACAGGTTCAAACCGCTGTTTCGATTTCAAAGCCGGAATCATCGTTACAATCCAGCGTTGGCAGTGGAAGCGCGATACCGCGAGTTGCCGCTGTCGCCAGAGGCGTTTGACGTACTGGTAGTGGCCCGTCCCATGCCCAAAGACAGTGATGTGGCCAGGGAGCTTGAGCGGCTTCGTCTCTTTTTAAAGCCAGAGGGAATGCTCATGTGGATTCATCCTGTGTACCGGGGGGTGTTTGGGCGTGTGCATCGCACATTCGCATCCCGTGCCCATCGCATGGAGCGTCATGTGCTGTGTCGTATTGCTATGGAAGAAGGCTTTCACCTGGTTGGGCAGGAAGTGGTACGAGCGGGGCACTCTTCTCAATTTGTGCTGACACGGGCAACGTTGCGGCGTGCCTTTTCCTGACTGGTTCCACAAATTTTTGGAAATCATTATTGCAATTTTTATGTATTTTTGCTGCAGTGGTGTAATCGCATTTTTCATCCCAAATCGAGGATGACGCCATGAGAGGAAGCATGCGATATTTCCCTGGATTGGGTTTCCGTGGACGCCGCCAATCTGGTGAGCGAGGTGGCTGTGATTGACAATGCGTTTGCCGCCGCCATTTACTATCAGCGCCGCGGTTTTGCCACCGTGCCCATCACCGAACTGCCATAGGTTCAAGGTCGCCGTTGTCCGGATGGTGCATTCACAGGTTTCCCGTCGTTCATGTTCAGGTCACGAAACAAGAGACCAATTCGATTTTACAATGGTCCGATTGTCAAATCGCCGGATTATTGCTATTGGCTGAAGAAACAGCAAAAGAGATGCTGCAACACAACATCTCGAAAACAAATGATGCAAGGAGTTCAAAGGTGGCGCAATTTATTGAGGAGCTGAAAAAAAGTCACGGAGCAGGAGAGCTTAGGCTTTCCCATAAAGGGGAGCAGGTGGTTTTGATGGGCTGGGTCGATACGGTGCGGGATTTGGGAGGCACGCTGTTCATTGATTTGCGGGACCGCAGCGGTATCTGTCAGGTGGTATTGGGCAGCGAACAGCTCAATGACTTACAGCTGGAAGTGGCCAGGTCGCTGCGCCAGGAATATGTGGTGGCCATCATGGGCGACGTGATTGCCCGCGGTGGCAAGCCCAATACCAATCTGAAAACCGGCGAAATTGAAGTTCTGGCCAAAGATGTGGCCCTGCTCAACCGGTCGCAGCCCATGCCGTTTCAGATTGCGGACAATGTGGATACGGGCGAAGAGGTGCGACTAAAGTATCGGTTTCTGGACTTGCGACGGGCGCCATTGCAGAAGGCGTTGCTGATGCGCTCCAAAGCGGCACTGATTGCCCGGGAGCACTTTGCTTCTGAAAATTTCATCGAAGTGGAAACCCCCATTTTGACCAAATCAACTCCTGAAGGCGCCAGAGATTATCTGGTTCCCTCCCGCATTAACAAGGGGAAATTTTTCGCGCTGCCCCAATCGCCCCAGTTGTTCAAACAGCTGTTGCAGGTGGCCGGGTTTGAACGCTACTTCCAGATTTGCAAATGCTTCCGCGATGAGGATTTGCGAGCGGACCGGCAGCCGGAGTTTACCCAGATTGACCTGGAGATGAGTTTTGTCACTCCGGATGATATCATGGCCGTGTGTGATGGCATGCTGCAAAAGATGTTTAAACACATTTTGAACGTGGACATTGAAACGCCGATTCCGCGGATTACATACGATGAGGCCATGGCGCGATACGGGGTGGATAATCCCGATGTTCGGTTTGGAATGGAGCTGTTTGATATTACCGAAGACACGCGAGACTCGGCGTTTAAAGTGTTTTCAGGGCCCGCCACAGGTGGTGGATTGGTGACAGGTATCGTGGTTGCGGGCGGCGCTTCATTTTCCCGCAAGGATGTGGATGCACTGACCGAGTTTGTTAAAACCTACGGCGCAAAGGGACTGGCATGGCTCAAACGCAACGATGGTGCGTTTAGCGGGCCGGTGTCCAAATTTGTGGACGTCGCTCTCGAAAAAGCGTTGCTCGAAAAGGCGGCCATGAAAGATGGCGACATTGCTTTGATTGTGGCCGACATGGATGCGTCTGTGGCCAGAACCGCGGCGGGTCGTTTGCGCACCCATGTGGCCAAATCGCAGGGCATGGTCAATCCAGGTCAGTTTGGGTTCACCTGGGTGACCGATTTTCCCATGTTTGAAAAAGATGAGGAAACGGGAAAACTGGCGGCCATGCATCATCCCTTTACATCACCCAGACCCGAGGATGTATCCATGCTGTCCACTGACCCGCTCAAAGTAAAAACCCGGGCGTACGACATTGTGTTGAACGGACAGGAAATTGGAGGCGGATCCATCCGAATTCACAACCAGGACGTGCAGGCCGAGGTATTCAAGGCATTGGGTATTGGCGACGAAGAAGCCCGCAATAAGTTTGGATTCCTGCTCGATGCCTTGTCCTTCGGTGCTCCGCCCCACGGTGGTCTTGCGTTTGGGTTCGACAGACTGGTATCCATCATGTCGGGACTGGATTCCATTCGTGACGTGATTGCGTTTCCCAAAACCACAAGGGCCGGTTGTCTGATGACTGATGCACCTTCCGAAGTAGACGACAAACAACTTACAGAGTTGGGAATCAAACGGTTGGACTGACCATTAACTCTTGAAAGGTCGGCTCTATGCTGCAGTTCCGCCTGACACAAAAAGTGCGTCAATTGTTTGCATTCACCGATGAGATGCTCTCGGAGCCGGTGGCGGGGGATGCCTTTTTGGGAAACTGGTACGCGGATATTATCCGGATTGAACAGTGGGACGCGCTGCTGTTCATGAGTGAAAAAACTCTGCTGAGTTTTGTTCTGCTGGATGTGCGCGCGGATCACGCCGACAAAATGGCCAATGGTTTTGTCAATGGTCTGGAACACATGCTGCAGGAAGAAAAATTCGCCGAACGCTCCATCCGGCGTATTTTCGAAGGCGTGGATGTGATGGAGATTACCGCGGTTACAGACGAGGGGATTGCTTCGCGGATGCAGCGCACCGGGCAACAGTATGGGGCGCTGGCCGCACAGGCGGCTACCCTGTCCAATTGGGATATTCTGGATGTCATGAAGGAAGTGAATCGCACGGCCAATGAAATGCTGGAGGGGGTATCCCCTCTGAAAGCCACCAAACGGCTTTTGCGCAACAGCGATATTGAGTTGCATTAATGACCCTGGATAACACGTCACAACCGCGCTCCCGTATTCGGCGTCGCCTTGTCACGTTTGCATTGTTGTTTGTTTTCGCCATCGGATACTCCGCGTATGATGTGTTTTGGGCCTATCCCAAAACGCCGCATTCGGGCGTGGGCAAAGAAGTGGCGTTCACCGTTGAACGGGGTGTTTCGCCAACTGTGCTGGTTCGTCAGTTGAGCGATGTAAAAGTGATCGCCTCCCCGGGTAAATTCGGTTTATGGCTCAAACTGAGTGGTGAATTCAGACAGGTAAAAGCTGGCGATTTTCTGTTGACCGATGGGATGACGCCCAAAGAAATCGTGCGGACACTGCAGGGGAGAAGCATCAATAAAGGAGTGCGCGTCACTATCCCTGAAGGCTTTACCCTCAGTCAAATGGCCCAAACGATGGCAAATGCAAAGCTGGTGACGGTGGACGAATTCAGAAAAGCCACTTTTGACGCCGATTTGCTGACAAAACTGAACATTCCAGGCCCCAGCGCCGAAGGGTTTCTTTTTCCCGATACCTACTATTTTGACCCGTCGGTGACCGCGGCGCAGATTGTGAAGAGGATGCGGGAAAATTTTTTTAAAAAAACGTTGGGATTGGAACTGCCGGAGGGCAAGCCGCTGCTGGAACTGGTGACCCTGGCGTCCATCGTGCAGGCCGAAGCAAAAGTCGCCGACGAAGCGCCCATCATTGCCGGTGTGTATCGCAATCGGCTGACCCCCGATAAATTCCCCAGCGGACGGCTTCAGGCAGACCCCACCGTGGTCTATGGCTGCAATCCGTTTATGACGTCACGGGCGCCATCATGTCTGACATTCAAGGGTGTTTTGGGCAGTAAACAGTTGCAGGATGACCACAACCCGTACAACACCTATCGTCATGCAGGTTTACCACCAGGACCCATTTGCGCTCCCGGATTGCATGCGCTAAGCGCCGCAAAATCACCGGCGTTTGTCCCCTACCTGTATTTTGTGGTATCCAAAGAGGGACGGCATCAATTTTCAACCACGCTGGCCGAGCACGAAAAGGCAGTCAAAGCGTACAGAGAACAAGGTGGTCAATAAACTGCACAGGGCTAAACGGCGCCCCTATTCCCGTGGTGGAAAAATCAGAAACTGGGCGGGCACATCCGCGGTATTTCTGGTGGTGGCGTCTCTGGCGTTTTTGCGCTTTCGGATGGATGAATGGCTGGTGGGCGCCATGGCCGTGCTGTTTGTGCTGCTCATTTATCTGGTGAGGCAGTGGGAGCACAATCGCACCATGGCCCATGTGGACGAATTGTCGGGCCATCAGTTTGAGCGATACTTAAAAAAAGTGTTTCAGGCATCGGGGTACAAAGCGAGAGTTGTGGGGACAGAAGGAGCAGATTTTGGCGCCGATCTCATCGTTGAAAAAGATGGCATCCGCTTTGCTGTGCAGGCCAAAAACTACGACCGCACCGTGCACAAAGTGGGCAATGATGCGGTACAGCAGGCCATTGCCGGCGCCACCTACTACAAATGCGAGCGGGCCATGGTGGTCACCAACGGCGGATTCACCAAAGCCGCCAAACAACAGGCCCTCGCCTCCGAAATCATTCCCGTCACGCTTGTGTCCAGAGACAAATTGAAACGCATGATAGCAAATCTGTAGCGAACCGTCAGATAGGGATTTTACAGAATCGGATTTTTCCGGCAGTATACCCGAACGGTCAGGTTCAGAAGCTGCGACGGAAGCGATTTGTCGGTTTTGTCAAAACAAACGGGTTCCTCCTGAGCGGGTAATGGAGCCTCAAATACAGTGCACTGTGGAACGAGCAGCCGCATATATCCGAATGTGATCAACGTACCGCCGGACCTTCTTCGGCAACCATGTGTCCCAATGGACTGCGGCAATGGAATTGTTGAGCCAGGAGAGCAATGCCACGACGGCGAAAACAATGGCGGATATGGCGAATGCTTTGAGGACTGTTATTGGGGAATTTATTGCGGATATGGCCGCGTCCAGGAGGAGTATGAAGAATGTGACGACGGCAATTGCAACTTCGGCGATGACTGTCCGGGCACCTGCATAATCCAGCACGAATGAATCTGATGCGCGGAGGAATCTCAAATCCAGGCAGATACTCCCATGGCGAAATCGACACGCAATTGCTGGGTATCCAATTCGACTGCATCATCCATATTGGGTTCCCATTTCGATTTCCCTTTTGTAAAATGACCACCAACGGAAAAACTGATGGCACACCTCGAAATAAAAAACAGATGTATTCCGCCTCTGACATGACCAATCGCAAATATGGACCGTTGCTTGATAGCATCAATTCGTGTGGGCGAGGACGTGATATTGGTGGATTCGTCGCTTTTCTGGTAATCCATACCAATTCCTGCGGCCAATTGAACAAAGGGAACAACTCTGGTTCCGGTTCGAAACAGGATTTCGAAGAACGGCGCCAACTGCAGATTGGTGGACTTGCGATTCAAGGAGTGGACCATTTCTCCTCCGTGCATCAATGGTCCAGAAAACTCATCATCGTCTTTGGGGATAAAATTGGCCACTATCCATGCACCAATCACCATATTCGATTTGATCATCCCTCCGAGGCTCAAAGCGGACTGGGTGTTCACTCCCATATTTATGGTTTTGTGTCGAACAGTGGCGCCAGAGTCTTCTTCGTTGGGTTATAGTTGGCATGTTGTATGGGTTAACAGGTTAAGACGCGGATTGCGCTGTTGAAACAACAGTGCCACGCTGTATACCTTTTTTTGCCGACTCGCAGTCCGTACTCTGAGTGATGGAATCAACTCTTTTTTTTGACCCATCCCCGCGTGATGAATCCCAGCAGCAGGCCCGCGCCAAAAATTGCCCAGAACGCGACGGTTGGTAAATCCTCCAATCCGCTTGTCAGGTTCATCCCAAAAATGCCCGCAATGGCCGTAATGGGAAAAAAAATGGCCGCCAGAATATTGAGCCGCTGTTCACTCTGAATGGACTGGGTCCCCTGGCGAATCTGCTCTTCGGATTTGCGCGCCATATAAAAATCAAGGGCAGTGCGGGTATCCGCGTACAGCAAATCCAGGGTGCGCTGCAGATCGTACGCCTGGTCTCTGAAATCGATAATGTTGCGGTCTTCTTTTATCGATTCCCTGGCGGATTGCAGCGTCAGGTGCAGGTTTCTGGCCGCGTGAACAACCGGGCCGAGTTCCTGCAGAATCTGAAAGTAGTCTTCGGCATCTGTTGCTTTTTTTAATGCGGTGTCAAACCGTTCTTCGGCCTTTTCGTATTCTTCCAGGTGATTCTGAAGACTGAACAACCCCTGTCCACGCTCTGTCGATTCCCACTCGCCTTTGGGTTTGCGCCAGAAGAAGGCGGGTTCGCGTTCGTTCATATCGCTGGTGGGGACCTTGTGCAAAATGAGCAACAGATGCCCCTCTGCCATCATGGCGCGTTGTTTGCCTGCGCGCTTGTCGCCAAATCGAATCCGGATTGCGGCCGGTATTTGCCAGTTTGATGGTAATGCCATTGTGTTCCTTCTTTTAGTACATCCAAAGAAAACCAATTGGGAAAAAAGGGATATGTTTTCCCGTGGCCATTCTTTTAAATGCAATTGCCCGGTTATCGTTCACGTTCAATGTCGATGACAGAATTTAGCATCCCAAACAAAGAAATTATATCAGAAAATGTGGTTTGGATATGCCGCACCGATTCACGACCAGCAGCCCTTCGGCGGGCACCTGCAAATTCAGGTTCGCGCCAAACACGGTTCCCGTCGATGTATCGTGAATAAACGATGTGCATGCATGGGTATGGGTGATAAACGGTCCCCTGTCCACACCACTGACAGCACCAACAGGGATGCGTGTTATGTTGTCTTTCGGCCCCGGTTGTGCAGTAACAGGTATACAGATAGCTCTGGTCGTACCGTCTGGAATCAGTGAATCGGAGGTGTCCCATCAGTTAAAAGCCGCTTTACGGACAGCGTCACGCGCACCCTTGTAAAGAACAATGTGCCCGCGCTGGTTGTCAGGGAGAACTCGCTTTATACTGCTGTGGTCCATGAACGAGACATCACAGTGCACCGCGCGATGGTTTGTTGGATACCGTGCCACCATTGGCTTTCTGAGAACGCATCGGATTGTCCGTTTTGTGGCCTGGCTGGCGCCCCTTTTGGTTGTGGCCTACGCCGTGACAATTATGAGTCTTCACTGGCGTTCGTTGCGTATGATGATGGAAACGGATACTGGCTTCAAAATCAATGTGGATTGCAGTGCCTCTCCCGGATTTCCAACACCATCATACCCGGAGCGCGATCTGGCGAAAATGCCTCAGGTGAAACAGGTGGTGACTGTGGACGGCATGATGATGCATTTCGCTTTTGAAGTACACGCCCATGTTCCCGATATTTCGGAACTGTACGTGCCGTTAATTTCGGGCGCCAATCCGGAAAAAGTGGAGAACCCCCTCGCACAGAACTGGAAAAATTCTCCCTGTGATTTGCGATGGTATCAGGATCGCATGGGCGCGATGGATGGAAGCAAAAGTGTGTGGCTGGCCCGAGGGAACCCTGCCTGAACGTGAGGCGGCAGCCGGCGTAATAAAACATACGCTGAATAAAAACAGCGATACATTCCATGTGTACTGGCCAAGTTTTCCAGTTACATCATGGCAATGTTTTCATTACTCGCGCTGGCATTGACCGGTTCATTGATTGCATTCGTGCACGCGTTTTACGGGCATAAAAAAATCGGAATGACCACGCGTCCTGTGAAACCGAGTAAAAGGACACAGCGTTGACACCGCATATACTCACGCTGCCTCTTTTCGCCGCCATGGCCGCGTTGCCGGCGGTGCTGATGCCTGATGCGTTTCTTAAGCCGACCGGAATTGCCATGGTGGGCGGCATTATAGTTATCGCGTATTTCTCCACCGTCCTGCTGCCATCGCTGCCTGAACGAAAGCGCCGGCAAGGATGACGACACTTTGTTAAGGGAAAAAACCATCTTCAACAGTCGAGTCAAAGGGATGGGGAATTTTTAAATCGTATCCGATAGGAAGGCAGAGAAACAGCCGCTCGACGCAGTTAGATCAGGCATTGCGTCTCATGATTATAATGGATGAAAACAGCCACGATTATAAAGGGAATGGATGAATTCGTCCTGACGTATCTGATTGAAGCGAAATCAACACAATAAACAAAATGGGTCTCTTCCTGGTTGGTTGTGTCGCCGGAAATGAGGGTATGCCCGGCGCACCTATTCTTCATTTGAGTCTACTGGTGGACGCGCCTACTGGCTCCGTTACGGGACATGCAATGCTGGCACAGGCCGTGGCGCCTCCTTACGGCGAAATTAAAATCACCAATATCACCGGCCATCTGCAATCCACCGGGTTTGGCAAATACACTAAGGTGGTGGCGTTGAAAGGCGAAGCCCTCATTTCTTTCCCACCACCGGCCATTGGCAGTTACCTCGAACTGTTTAGCGGCCATTTTGCCATCAATGACAGGCAACCGTATATACATGGCTCACAAAGACGAGCTGGAAGGTCGTCCGATAGCCCATGAGGATGTTTTCAACAGGTACTCCATCGAATACGTAGCTGGAAAACTGGAAGATGCCCAATTTAGAAAAGTTCAGTGGACAAACGAAGACGAGTACTATATTTCGTGCAGGAAATGACGTCCATGAAATATGATATTTTGATTTGGATATTCCTGACGCTGATTACAGCGACTGGTCATGCTGGCATCCATCCTGCCCCTAAAAAGTCTGCGTCCACAGCGATGCCGGTCAAATGGCGCCCGGCCGCTGTGCTTTTGCCAGCGCGTGAGGGAAACTCCGTATCGATGCTTCCGGACGGTCGGGTGCTGGTCGCCGGGGGAATTAAGGGAAAAAAATATCTGAAAAGCGCATTCATCTGGAATCCCGTGAACAATCGGTGGAAAACCGTGGCGTCGCTTTCGTCGCCCCGTGCAAATCATAGCGCCACTGTGTTAAATGATGGTCGTGTGCTGGTGGCAGGAGGCACGACCGGTGCCGATGATATGTCTTCGCCGCAACCGGAAATCTGGAATCCGGTAACCAATACATGGACTCATACAGGCCGTATGAACGAAGAGCGCATTCACTACGGCGCAGTGCTGCTTGCAGATGGTCGCGTTCTGGTGGTGGGGGGCGCACCTGCAGGCAATTCGTGGACTTCTGAAGTACTGTTGAGCGCAGAAATATGGAACCCGTATACAGGAGCATGGACAACGGTTGCTTCAATGAAGACAAAACGGATTTACCCCTCCGTAACGCGCCTTGAAAACGGCCATGTTCTCGTGCTGGGCGGTATTATCCACAGTGGGATTCCCGAAGTATACGACCCGGCAGCGAATCGGTGGTCCTCCACCGGCAAAATGGTAACGGTGCAAAAGGCTTCTCGCAGCGGTATGGAAGATGCCCGGCCCATCGACAACTTTACGGCAACATTGCTTCTTGATGGTCGTGTTTTGGTTGTGGGGGGGCGCTGGATGATGTCACAGGCGCTGCTTGAAACGTCGCAAATATACGACCCGAACACCAATTTCTGGCAGGCCACAGGGAATCTTGCAATGGGACGAATCGCCCACGTTGCAGCGTTGCTGCCGGATGGCCGGGTACTGATAGCAGGTGGGCAACGGTGGGGATTCGCAAATGCCGCCGCTGAGCGACGCGCCGCCAAAGAAGCCTGTGAGGGCTATTGGGCTCCCGATATTCCAATTCGAGAGGCCGAGTTGTGGGATCCCGCGACAGGCCAATGGCAATCCGCCGGCCGACTCAAATGGGGGCGATGGTCTGCAACTGCAGTCACGCTGCCCGATGGCCGGGTGATGGTAGTGGGGGGAATGACAAAGGGGGACCGCCCCGTGGGACAGACGGAGCTGTGGGGTATTAAAAAAAAATAACCAGTTCGCCCATACCCGCGGCACGTCAATGCGCTGTAAATGCCAAAGGAAAAATGACGATGTCCCCAAATAAACAGGGTTGGAATATTGGCAATACTCTGGCGTTGGGGGAGCGAGACGGCGTGGGGGAATCCATTAATCGCCGAAGAATATGTGAAATTTGTATAGCAAACGGCCTTTAGTGCCATTCGCCTGCCATGTACGTGGGGCCAGTAAGTCGATCAGAATACAGCAAATATCGACGCAACACGTCGGCAGCCGACTGTTTTTGGAAGATCGCCCCCTGAAATTCGGTTGTCTTTCGCGTTCCGGTTTGTTAGAAGATCATCAAGTGCAGTTTACTGTCGTAAGAATTGAAACGGAAACGACCAGAAAAACCGGAATATCTGTTTTGCAAATAAAACTCTTCAGGGGCACTTTCTTTTATGGAGATGGAATTCGTCTCCTTCTCCGAAAAAAGATTCCCACAATAATGAATTCATTAATGCTCCAAAGGGTCAAAGGGGTTTCTTTCATGCGTTGGTTTCTCAGAGGAAAGCAGCGATGTAAAATGAATACCCAAACGATGCAATTCAAACGATACAAAACGCGTACACTATGTCCGATTGTTGAACGGGTCATGACAATATAGCCAATGACAGACAACGATGCCGTTGGCTTGTTAACTTTTCCTTTAAGGAGGAAGTCGTATGAGTAAACAAACGATAATCAAACGAACGCTTTTAGTAATATTAACCGTAGTTCTAGCGGCATATCTGACCGGTGGCGCGTGTGATGACGGCCCAGGGGGGGGAGGTAATCCACTTGACGCCACCGAGGACTTGTGTGGCGAGTGCCCCACTGTTGAGGGCGGCGGTGTCAACTTCACCGGTGATGCCCGAGTGGATGGGTTGTTTGCCGCCATTGGTAATCTAAAGGCATCTACCGGCAGTATCAATGCCAATTTTAATGCCGAAATTAAAGCATTGGCCGAACTCTACGGTTTGAATGTGACCACCATGAACACGGCTGACGCAGTTGCAGAAGTGAAGGGCGCCATTGAGGCGGACATCAAAGCCCATGTGGAAGGTGGCGTCAGTTCCGGCCTGAGTGTGAACTTCCAGAAACCCAAATGTACCGCCAATGCCAGTCTGGCGGTGGAAGCGTCAGCAAAATGTCAGGCAGAGGCCGATTGCGAGATCAGCGCCGAATGTGAGGCCGGAGAATTGAATGTGCACTGCGAAGGTCAATGCTCCGGTTCCTGTGAAGGGGGCTGCGATTCCGGGTCTATTCCCCAATGCAAAGTGGAACTCGATGCTTCAGGCGTTTGCAAAGGCGAATGCTCCGGTTCCTGTGAAGTAACCGGTCCTTCTTTTGAGTGCAAAGGTGAATGTTCCGGGTCGTGTACTGTTGAGGCGGGCATGCGCTGCGAAGGCACCTGTGATGGCAACTGTACCGGAACCTGCGATGGTGACACTATTGACGGCGGCAGCTGCTCCGGTCGATGCGAAGGTAAATGCGATGCCGAATGCACCATTCAGGGGTCGGGCAAATGCGAAGGCAAATGCAATGGCTCCTGCGAATACACTCCCGCGGATGGAACCTGTGAAGGATCGTGCAAAGGCGAATGCAAAGTTGAACTGAAAGGCGAAGCTGAATGTGACAACGGCGAGCCCCCCAGTTGCAAAGGGTCGTGCAAAGGCGAATGTTCCGGTTCCTGTGAAGGCAATGTCACCCCGCCGTCCTGCACTGCAGAAGGTAAATGCGAAGCCAAAGCCGACTGTGAGGCGTCTGCATCTGCGCAGGCCAATGCCAGCCTGGAGTGCACGCCACCCTCTCTGGAAATCAGCTACGCGCTTAAAGCCAGTTTGGAAGCCGACGGTGAAGCCAACGCCGCAGCCAACTTCAAAGCCAGAATGGAAGTTTTCAAAAAATCCATGATGAGCATTGCCCAGGGCGCCTTTAAAATGAAAGGCCTGGTCACCGGTGACGCAGACCTCGACATCGAGCCGCCTGTTGAAACTATTGGTGTCCAGGTGAAAGCCATTGGTGAAGCACTTACCAGCGGTGACTTAAACATCGATATTCCTCCGCTTCGAATTACCTGTGCAGCTGCGGCTGCCAAAGAAGCAATAGAAGCCCTTGGCAACATCAAATCCGATGTGAAAGCCACCGCCAAAGGCCAGGCGGAGATGATGGCTATCCTCAATCTCGACGGCGGACTGAAATAAACCTCACCTGATTCAATTTTTTCAAACATGTTCAAGAGGTCCTTACAGCACACCTGCGCCTGAAACCTGAAACTGGGCCGTTTACAGTTCATCGGTGATCATTGGCGCTGTCCTTGTGGTATTGACCACCGCGCTGATTGTCCTGGATGCCAAAAGAAAAGCGGCAGTGTTTGCGATCATTGGCAGCGGAACGATGGTGCTCGAAGTGATAATGCTGGTTGCGGGACTTGCATTGCTTATTGTCCTGACCGTTAACGTCTCCAAATCTGCCATCGCCAGATATAAAGAATCCCACGCCGCGTAAAACCGTGGTTCATGCGGTCCATGCGTCCGCATGGCAAACCGTCAATTACATTGTCCCTGGGGAAATACATCCTGATAACTGTAGGTCACGTTTAACAGAATATCCTGCAGGTTATTCCAGTTCAGTCTGGCGTTTTCACCTATCTGGGTGTCGATGAGCACCGTGTACTGAGATGCCAGCGGCAATCCGCCGAGCGTGGCATTGGCCGAAGCTTCTGTCCGCCACCCGTTGATTCCCGCCAGTGGTGAAATGGAGCGCCCAGGGGTTCGCAGCATCGTGATTTCGCCAAAGTTGGTCAGTTCCTCGCCAATCAGTTCCACGTATTCCGTTATGCCCGGCTGACAGGAACGCAGTTGGCTGGTGCCGTCATACAGAATTGTCACGGTTGGATTGGCAGTGCCAATATCGCCAACCAGCTGAATGGCAATGGAGACCACTTTGGCGTTACAGGTGGAGGCCAGGTTGGCAAAATCCGACATGCTGATATCAAACGTCGACGACAGTACACGGCCAGTGTCGGTGATTAAATCACCAATTGTTGAATCGGTGCTGTACCGGACCCGCTTGTCAATGGGCACATAGCCATCTGATAAAATTCTTCGAAACCGTTCTTCAGCACTCAGCTCTTCACCGGTCACTTCATCCACTATTGGACTGGTCAGATTCATCAGATCTCTGCGGACGGAAATTTCGGTCGTCTCCGTATTTTGAGCACCACCGCAGCTGGCTTCGAGGCGCTTCAGTTCTTCGGCGATGTCTTCCAGCTGGTAGGGATTCACTGCCAGATGAATCTGCACGCGCTGGTCCATAAAGGGACGCACGGCATAGTATTCCAGACCCACCAGCCAATCCATCAGCTTTTCCCTGGCCCGCTGCAGGCGCGTCTCTGCTTGAGACAACTTATTCGATTTCGCAAAAACCGCCGCGGGACTGCCTACCAGTCCGTTGACATCGGCACGCTGGGCCTCAAGATCTCTGAGCCGGGCATCCTGAAGCTCCGCTGTTTGCACCACCTTCAGATACGCATTGACGCGCTGGGTAAAGTTTGCCTTGGCGCGTTCGACGCGCAAACTTAATCCGGCACTGTCTTCGAGCATTTGCTTGTACTGTTTGCGGCGCTGTTCCAGTTCATCGAGATCGCGGAAATACGCCAGTTCGTTATTTCGCTGCTGCACGGCTACGTCGTATATTTCCTGCAGCGCGCCAATCTCATCATCGTTCTGTGCAGCGGCGAGTTCCAGCTGATCTTCCAGAGCCGCAATTTCAGCTTCCGTGATTGCGTCCGCGAGGGCTGCGCCTTCTTCCCAGGTCTGGAGCGTGGCCTCTCTGATGGCCTGATTGTATTCAAGCATTATTTCAAGCGCGGTTGCACTGTTGTTGGCCAGAATACCCGCCTGGCGAAGACCATTGGCAGTACTGCAGCCGGTCAATAACGCTGAGGCGCGGGCTGCGGAAGTTGCGTCATTGGCGGTGCCAACCACCATGGGCAGCGCTTCGGCCGCAGTTTCTCCGGCGGAAATCGCGATTTCCGCACTTAAATTAAGGTTGGCTTCTATCCCGCGATACGCTGCAGCGCCGGTTTCAAGTGCCAGGTCGGTTGCCGCCCCCGCGAGCCTGACACCGGTCCACACCCCGTAAAATGAAGCATTCCGTGCAATCTGGGCCCCTCGCTTCTCGGCCTTTGCCTTAATTGCGGCTTCCAGTTCGTTCATGGTTTGGCTGCTCCATGCGCCCTGATCCGCCAGCAGCGTCTTAAGTTCCTTCAATCCCGCTGCGCGCATTGAATCCCATTTTTTAACCGATTCGATGAATCTGTTTAACGCGGTGAATTCAAGTTGCAGCTTTTCATTGAATGCACGGACCTCCTCATTGGCGATTTTCACGCTGTTCCCGGATTCGTATACCGCCAGCAATGCCTGTTCCGCGTCGGAACCGCTCGCGGTTGTCGCATCTATATTCATGATTCTGAGAGACTCTTTTTCAACTGCGAATCCGCACTGTCCGGCGGCAGTGAGCACACGACACTGTTCGTTGGTGCGAAACTCCTCAAGAGAGCACCCCACAGGAAGGCCGCAAAGGCCGACCAGTTCAGTTCTCAAATCATTTATTTCGTTGTTCAGCTGATTGTTCAGCTGGGTTTCATCCAGCAGGGCCGCCTGCGTTTCCGCCAGCACGGTCTGTACTGATTGAGATGCTCTGGCAATTTCAGCGGTGGCTTCTTTCTGAAGATTCGCCAGAAGCGAGGTGTTTTTTGTTTCCTGATCTTCCGGTGATAACGAGGTGGAGACCACAATTTCAGCGTCTCTTGAAAATATTTTGTCATCAAATGACAACGACAGCATGCCGGCACGGCGCATCAGCTGAGCGAAACCGTTGCCAAACGCCGTTGCCTGATAACCGCTTCCACTGTCTTTGGTGATATTTGTCAATATGCCCGCCATCAGATACAGATCGAACATCTGAGACGTCACGTATTCACTTTTAATCTCCCGTTCTCCGGCTTCCGTATAGAGATGGTCCCATCTGGCCGTTGCCAGAGACAGTGCATCGGCGCTGCTGCGCCACGCCTGAATCATTTCGGAGAACAGTCGCGCACGCGCAGTTTTCGCATCCTCGTCATTGGTTGTTCTGGTGAGCACCGCCAAACCGGATGCGTCAAAATAGCCGCCTAAAACAGCCATGTGCACATCGAGTACCCCGGCCTGCCATTCGCTCAGCATTCCGCCGATAAGATCCTTCACCGCACTGGTCACAATCGCCGGATAGTCGCTGGTCTTCAACCACTCCAGTCGGGTATCCGTATCAATCTTAAAGGCCGCGAGCTGCCGTCCAAGAAATGCTTCTCGGGTAATGAGCGAATAGTTTTTAACCAACTCCGCCGCCTGAGGCGCCTCCTCTGACTGGTTCTGATATGCATGCGCCAGCAGTTGCCGGGCGCACAGTATACCGGCATTGGGAACACATGTGTTATTGGTCCCTTTGGCGCAATCATCCAGAAATTCAGAAAAACTGCCAGCGGTGGCGTTTGGGGCGCCAGGGTTCAAAAAGGCTTCCAGCTGTTTGCTCATCAGATTGCCATCGCCAAGGGCCAAAGTGGCGAGCGAAAGGGCGCATGCTATCTGCTGATCATTTGATGCATTTTCAAACTCGATGTTGGTAGTGATGGCCCCACAGCCGGCAAACAGCGTCGCATCGCTGCAGCTGTTGGTCGGAGGAGATGGAATCGCACCGGGACTCGCCATGCTAAGATTTTCAGATACCCGCATATCTGTAAACGTTGGGGCATCTCCCTGCCGCGTCATCTCAAGATCGCCTTCAAACACAACATCCACCAGTTCCTCAACACCCGAAGCGGAAAGACTGCTGTAAAAGCCTTCCCAGCGATCAGAAAAGCGTCCAATAATCATGTCTTTTTCAAAGGGCTCAATTTCAAATCGCAGAATTCTGCCTATCTGTCCCGGTGTTGAGGTATTGCTCAATGCGGAATCCGCCAGTACAAATTCGTTCTCGAAAACCGCCACCCACTTGCTGATAAGCGTATCGTAAATCAATTCTGCCGTCAGATATTCAGGCGCATTGGCATATGCTTCAACCGGTGAAAACAGATTTCCCCTGGATACATCGAGCAGGAGCCATGCCTGGCTGGCATTGGCAAGAGATGCGTTGTCCGGGCTGGTCACAATCCTGAATGCCACCGGTAAACCAACACCGCCAAACACACTGATTTTGGCCGTGCCCACATACTGTCCCGCAAACGGCTGTTGCGGAATCATTAAAAATCGGAATGACCCCAGTGTTGAGTTGATAACCACGTTCACCGGTTCACCCTCGATTGAAGGACTTGCCTTCCCGACCGGAATCTGCAGTGTCGCGATGACCTCGCCATTTTCCTGGACGACAACAGGGGCTCGAAGCACCTAGCGCGGTGGTGTGTTCTCAACCGCCAGTGGCAACGCATCACTGCGACTCACCGTATACTCGATTTGATTGTCGGCCGGCATGGCATTGAGTTTCAATATGAATGCCACCGTCGTCTGCCCCATGTCCACGGTGAATGCGCCAGGGGGCACGTTGATAACCGACACCTCCCCGGCAACGCCCGCCCCAGACAGACCTGTCATGTGAGGCGATGGCGACAACCGTTCCGGTTGCGGGAGCATTTCGCCGCCGGCGGCGTCAGCATCAGGTTCGCGTTGGTCCACAATGCCGGAAGCCGCCAAAGTACTGGCGGGGTTGGCTTTAGCGCCACTGCCAGATGTGTCCGGCTCAGAGGCGGGAAGGGTGCACTTTCCTCTTTTCGAACAGATTTCTCCGGCGCCGCATTGTTCCGCGCTGTTGCAGTCATACGCACAGTGGCCAAGAAAGCAGTACAGCCCGTTTGCGCAGTCAGCATCTATGGCGCATCCAGCGTGTGATGCAATTATCAGCGGCTCCCGTTCCGAGGCGGATACTGTATCGGTAACAAACTCGTTGTCCTGGTCCTGCTTTTCGTCGTTACATCCCATCACTGCCGACATAATCAGCAGTGCGAGAAAACACCGATGCAATTGAAACTTTTTTGGATGTCCTGTCATTGGTAAATAGCCCTTCTGTCATTGTGTGAGATAACCTATATGTCACCGGCTTTGCCCAATCCTGTTTGGACAAAGAGTGAAATGCATCTGCAAATCTGTTTAAAAAATTTTTCGTTGCAAACCGGATGTTCCGTCACCGTTTGTGGGCGTGCCGGTTTCAACGGAAAAATCAAAAGGCTCGTATTCCATGGCGCCGTTGTGCAAAATGCCAATCGAGACGCCACCATAAATTCCTTCGCCGCCGGATCCCCTGGAAATGCCGATTTTGTCGCCCGCGTCACAAAACGTCGGGCGTCGTGGATGATCGAACAGCAATATTGCGATTGATGATCCGCCAACTTCAGATGATGGCCACTGGGCGCCTGTCCACAGACCCGCATCACTGTTAAAACCATAGGCAGTCGCGTTATTGGTTGATGAATTGCCATCAGAACCATCTGACATTTGAATCAAAACGTTTTTCATTCTGAGCTCGGGGCAGTTTTTGCATCTGATTCCGTAAACACTGACGCCTGGATCAGCGGGATACTGGGTATAAACAGAAATATTTTTCAGCCAGGTTTCCTCGATAATTCCCAACGTCTCAGATGGGGTGCCGGTCGCAGTGTCGGTCGCGGTGTCGGTTTCGGTGTCGGTGTCTTCAGTGGTGCGGTCATCGTAAAAGAGGTCCAGCGCGATGATCGCTTTGTCAGAGTCGCCATCTGTTGCGGGAGCGACAAAAATGGAGCGGCTTTGCACAACGCCTGCCCCATCAATGTCCAATGACCACGCCTCTTCTCCTGCCGGGGGAAAACGCCGGTAACCGCCATAGATACCCACGCCGTTTTTTAACCGGACATTCTCTTCGAGCAACAGCGTTCCCGACGCCGCATATACATCAACTCCGCGGATCCGGGCTTCTGTAATCGCGTCCTTCAGTGACGTAAACGGGTTTTCCATGGTGCCATCGCCATTGTCAGACAATAAGCCAGGGGCCACAAAAACGGCTTCTTTGTCGCCATCGAACCCATCACAGTTGCCGTCTTTGCCATCGTCAGGCACCTCAGAGACAGGGACAAAGGCAGGCATGCAGGCAAGCTGTCCGTTGATGCATTCAATTTTGCCTTCGTCGCATGGGGGACTGATACCCTCGATGGTACATGCCACCGGCAGATAGTGTTCATCCACTTCGCCGTCGCAGTCGTCATCCACATTGTCGCAGTCATCGTCAGCGAACGTGCCCGGCTCGATGCCTTCGCATAAAATATTGCCGTCCACTTCACGCAACAGTCCGTCACTGCATATGCCGGGATTTCCAGTGCTGCATGGCGTCCCCGCAGAGGCAGGCTGGGTATCGTCCACGTCCCAGGCATTCTTTACATATCCTTCGGGCGCGGCGCCTGCGCAATAAAAGTAATCGTTCAGATTTTCCAGCGCGCTATCCGCTGCGAATCCCCGTCCATCCTGATCATTGTCTGGAAACCAGAGATTTTCGCCAATGGCGGTTTCACAGCCGTTGACGACGTCGCCATCGCAGTCGGCGTAATTGGCATCATTGCAGCTTATGCGACATTCCCCGGTCTGTGCTGATGCATTGTACGAACAGGCGCTGACAGCCGCATTGGCATCAGCGGTGCCTTCGGATTCGCCACCGCAAACGTTATAACAGCCGCCGCAATGAAAGCTGTTGTACGCATCTGCGCCAATCTGTTCCGCGTCGTCGGACAGACCGTTGCAGTTGTAGTCAAAGGCCCCGCAGGCGTCGGGGAAGGGATGATCCATCCTGTGTGGATTGAAGTACGCCAGTGGGTTGGTATCGTCGCAATCCACCGGCGACAGGCCATCGCTTCTGGCGCCACAGTGCCCCACGCCATAGGTGTCGCCATCCAAATCCCTGCAACTGCTGCACGTGTTTTCATCTGGACGGCAGTAGGTGGCATCGTTCTGCGCGACATCGCAGCTGAACCCGGCGGGGCAGTTGCCGGCGTCGCTGCATTGCATCAGGCACAGTCCTCTTTGGTCGCTGTCGGGTTTCGCGTCGGACAAATAACGCCAGCATATGCCATCGGAACACTCCGATGATTTCAGGCAGGGCCTGCAAAACGATGACGGCACAGTGTCGGCCTGCGCAAACGGCGGACGGCAGATAGCCGAGAATGCCTGCCCAGCGGCCATTGCAGCGGTATCAATCTGATTGTCATAAGGAAAATCTCCCGGTTGCTCAGGATAGGGAGACGCACCGGCGGCAACCAGCTGACACACAAACGGATGCGTCTTGCCCCGGGCATCGACAACCGTCAGTGATTGGCATACTGATTCGTCAAGGGTGCAATCCAGTGAGCAGACACCCGAACCGGTCAGATTGGGAAACACCGACGAGAGTGGCAGGCTGGCTGATGCGCCTGAAAAAGGCGTACCTGAATTAACCGATGTGATGCAGTTTCCGGGCTCGGACAAACAGTCCTCATCGGTATTGCACTGTATATAGTCTGTCTGGGTGGTTGCGTTTATCGGCAGTGCCGTATCTGCAGAATCGCTGTCTGTCTCCTGCGGGTGAGTGTCCGTGGTATCGCCTGAGGTATCTGATGTGTCGCTGGATGGTGGTTCGGATGCGCTGTCTTCTGAAGACGACGAGTCTGGCACACAGACGCCCTGGACACACTTGCCTGTCTGACAATCCGTGCGGGTAACGCATTCGGGTGCAGTGTCATCGCCGCCCCGATCGCATGCGACCATCAGCAGCGCCATACCCTGCAGGCCTAACCCGATAACGGCCCATTTGAACAACTGATAAAAACGGCTTGTTATTTTCATAGTCCACCTCCCATAACCGCTTCATCCCGACAATCGCCTCTAAGCATGAACACCCCGCATTTCATCCCCTGAGTATTTGCAGGCGGCACCGAACATGTATTGCCATCCGCTGCGGCATTGGCCGAAACAACACCAGCGGTTTTTCCTGGCGCGCCGCCTTTTCCCGGTGCACCGCAGTTGCCTGCTACGCCGGACTCGGCAGCATTAATTTCAATGGTGTCAGCGTCTGAACCTATCAATGCGTCGCATGAAATCGCGTCGCACAGCGCTCCGATAGAATCTCCGCCCGCACCGCCGGGGCCAGGGTTTCCCCCGGCGCCGCCGCCGCCGCCACCACCGTATCCGCCGTTTCCACCGTAAATAAAAAGGCTTTCGTAGGGGCGCGTTTCGCCCTTGCTGCCTTTCCCGCCGTTGCCACCGTTACCCCCGTTGCCGCCATTTCCGCCTTCCCCGCCTGTACCACCATCTCCCGCCGTGATGCTGATGCCATCCAAATGAATTCCAGCAGATCGGAGCAAAATCAGCCCGATAGCTGAACCTCCCACATGCCCGCCGTTACCGTTGATGCCGTTTCGTCCGCAGGCCCCCCCGGAGCCGCCGCCGCCGCCCCATGCATGATACACCCAGTTGTCGCCGGCCCAATAGTACTGGGTGGCGCCGCCACCGCCGCCGCCGCCATCGCCGCCAATCGTTCCGGCGCCGAATGTCTGTATGTTTGAAATTATGTCTGAATTACCGGTCCAGAGGGGGTGGGTTGATTCGTCGAGAAAACTCAATCTGAGTTGTTCAGGATAAAAGAATGCGAACGTGTCCGGGGTTCCGTTTGCACCGACGCGCCCGTTTTCTGCTGTCTGGCCACGTGTTTCACCTGGTTTTCCCCCTTGACCGTTTAAACTGGTAGCGCGGCTGCCATTCGCTCCTGCCTTCCCCGATAACGGTTCTGCTGGGGCGCTCCAGATATTCGCAGCGTCCTGGCCGCCATCTCCGCCCGCTCCTGCCGAACAATTGCTGCACGGCATCGCACCTGTTCTGGTTGCAGTGACGGATTTGCCGTCCCAGGCCGCATAACTGTTGTCTCTGCGCCCTGCGCCATCGGCGCCATTATCGCCCTTGACGCCCTTATTGGCAGCGCAAACCGATATCTCCACCTGGGTCAGGACGAGGCCGGCGCATTCGTTGCACACCATTCCGTAAAAGCTGATGCCATCGGCCAGATTTGCATCTTCCTTCTCAACCGAAATATTCACGTTGCTGACGACCGTCTCTGAATAGATGGCGTATCCGGATATTCCGGTAAATTTTTGGACCGCCCCTCCTCGGTATGTCCTTAGAATCGAAGTGGCAGTGGCGCCAGACGTGGCCGGCGCAGTCCAGGTGTTGACGCCTTGCGCAGTTTCCTTTTTGTAACCGCCCCAAATGTTTACCCCATCCATGAGCCTGGGTTCGGCAAGTTCGTCGAGGTTATACATACCCGCTTCAACAATAATATCCACGCCTGCATCGCCTGCGGCCATTCGTTTTTCAGCTTCAGCAAATGCATCGCTCAGGTTATCAAAGGGATTGTCTTTTGTGCCATCTGTACCGGTCGCAGTGCCGTACATGACAAAAATGGTCCGGTTCGCATCCCAGTCGAAACCGTCACAGTTTGCATCAATGCCATCACCAATCGCCTCCTTCTCTGTCGACGTTAATGCACACACAATCGCTCCATTCTGGCAGGCGTAGTAATTCCCGCAGCCGCCACAGGATGCGCCAACGGTAACTGTTTCATCGCCATAGATGCCTGACGTGGCGTCTTCATCGACAAAACCATCACAGTCATTATCGAGATCGTCGCAGGTTTCATAGGTATCCGGTGTGTTGACCGGCACACATTCGACTGCCATGTCCTCTCCACTGGTCACCCATTCCCATTTACCAATACGGCACTCGCCATCCAGTTCGGGATTGACACAATCAGCGCCCGCCTGGGTGACATCACCGTCATACGGATCGTCATTGTTGTTTACATATCCAGGCTGAACATCGCCGCCGCACACGGGTTGAGGAAAAAGTGGCGCCAGCGGATCTCCCAGTCCATCGCCATCGACATCCGCGTAGTAGAGGCTGGTGGCATCGCTGATAGACAATTCGCAGCCGGTCTCCAGTTTTCCATCGCAGTCCACCCACCCCTTTACCGAATCAATGCAGTCGTCGCACATACCGGTCGCATCGGTATCAACGCAATCCTCGCACAGGACGCATCTGGCCGTGCACTGCGGGACGCCATCCCGTTCAGCGCACATTGATATGCCGTGCGCCACCGGCCCAATGCACTCGCTGTAACATGCGCCGCAATGCACCTCTCCAAACACATCGGCGCCGGTCTGCTCCTGGTCATCGGACAATCCGTTGCAGTTGTAGTCAAACGGCCCGCAGTGCTGCGGAAAGGCGTGCGTCATATCGGTACTGTCGTAATACGCGTCTTTGTTGAAATCATCGCAATCGACCGATGATGCATAGGCGTTGCCACCGCCACACTGTCCAACACCCCGGCCATCATCGTCCAAATCCCGGCACCCCGTACAGGTATCCTCCAAAGGTCGACAGAAGGCGCCATCGCCGGTGAGTGTGCTGTCGCATAGAAAACCAGCAGGGCAATCCTCACCGTCCCCGCAGGCCATCAGGCATGTGCCCAGACTTTCCGGCGTCCCTTCTCTTTTTGAAAAAAACTGCCAGCACAGCCCGTTGGCGCATTGTTCGGAACCACTGCAGGGGTTGCAGAAATCATCGCTGACAAGGGGATGCAGCTCAAAAGGCGGTCTGCAGATAGCGGCATAGGGCACACCGGCTTTCATCTCGAAGAAATCCAGTTCCTGCTCAAAGGGAAAGTCCGACGGTGCCGATGGATAGGGCGATGCAGTCGATGCGATCAGCTGGCACGTGTATGGCACGGGATTCCCGGAACCATCTGGACGCATCAGCGCGTTGCAGTCCCCTGGGCTGTTGGTGCAGGCCAGCGTGCAGACGCCGCTTTTTTCAATCTGCAAAAAAATGTCGCTCACAGAGATGAATGACACACCGTCCTTTCCGATTCTGTTGAGAGGAATTTCGCGGATACAGCTGCCAAATCCCACCGGGCAGTCCGCATCCCGGTCACAGGACAGATAATCTTTTATGGTGACGTTCCCGGTGTGGTTCTGGCTGGCGTCCGAGTCGCCGGACGTCTGTGTTGAGGTGTCGCCGTCAGAGTCGGAGTCAGAAAGCGTATCAGCAGTCCAGTCTGTACTGGTGTCGGTGTCAGTGTCGGCGCCAGGGGCTGAATCCGTGGAAACAGGGTTGAAACTGTCACTGTCCATCTCTGGAAGCGTCGCTGTGTTGTCGGAGTTAGTATCGTTTTGCGAATCGGTTTCGCTGTTCGAGCCATTACCACCGTTCGAACAGCCGATAAAAGCGACAGTTGCCAGATTTAATAAACACAATGCAATGTTGACGCGCGTATACATATTTTTTGTCCTCAATGGTAAACCGGTAAAATCCAAAAATATCGCGATGCAATATTTGTCTGACTGTCCCGCAGGCTGAAGTTTCATGATTTGTTCTTCAATCTGTTTTCAACAATACAGTAAAAATGCAATAATCCGCGGATTCAACCAGACTGTGATGAAATGGCAATTATGTGATGAATTGCACAGTTGCGTTGCTATGCGAAATAATGCGGATTGCTAAAAAAACGGTCGCCTATCAAATTATGAAAAGGCATAATCTCTGGATGCCGCCTGTTTTTTCTTTCTTTCCGAATTGTTACACCGCACTGCATTGGAGCAAAGTGCATGATTCAGCGCATGATTCTCTGTTCAGACAGTTGTGTTTTCTGGCAGTGATATGGCTTGCAGTATCGGGTTGCGGAACGTCAAACGCACCTGCCGCCGAGACCGGTACGCTTGATTTAACCGACTGGTCATTTTATCACAACGGTTCGATTCCCCTGGATGGACAGTGGGAGTTTTACCCCGGCCAGCTGTACACACCAGCGGATTTTTCGACGGATGCTGTTCACAGGGAACCGGTTTTCGCAGAAATACCCGGCCCTTTGGTTCGACACCAGAACGAAAATTCGCTGTTTGCCCGAGCGGGTTTTGGCACCTATCGGTTACGGATTCATATCGCGAAAACACCTGCCCTGGCGCTTGGGATGAAAGATGTGTGGTCAGCGTATCGGCTGTGGATTAATGGCAATCTGTTGTTGGAATCCGGCCGGGTTGGCACCGACATTCATCACGAACAGTTGCAATACAGCCGGCAGGTGAGCGCCAAAATACCCGATGCGGTATCTCTTGAGATTGTTGTCCAGATATCCAGTTTTCATGCGTCTTCCGGTGGAATGCTGCAGTCACCGGTGCTGGGCCCCCGGAAACAGCAGATTCGGTCGCATTACTTTGAATGGGTCTGGCGTAATTTTGTGCTGGGAGCGCTGGCGATTATGGGACTCTATCATTTTTTGGTGTATCTGTTCCGCCGCAAGGAACGCTCAAATCTGCTGCTCAGCATTTACAGCTGGCTGTGGGCACTCAATTTTGCGGTTACCACCACATCGGTGTGGATGCCGGCAACGCTGTTTCCCGATATTCCCATTTCTTTTCTGCGACGCATTGACCACTTCACCTTTTACATGTCAATGCCGGTCAATCTGTATTTCATCCGGTCTCTGTTTGCTGGTGTGATTTCCAGACGCGTGGTTAAAGCGGCATTTGCAGTGTTCAGTATTGTATCGTTAATATCATGCATGTTGCCGCTGCAGCTGTCTGAGCCCATGGTGGTGTACATGCTTGTGTTTGTTGCGCCTGCGCTTCTGATTGCGTTCGCGGCCATTTGCAGAGCGATGGTGAAAGGCCGTCCCGGCGCACGCCTGGCCTTCGCCGGATATGTTGTTCTTACTGCTATGTCGATAAACGATATGCTGCTGATCGGCAGGGTGCTCAATACCGTTGAGCTGGTGTTTATTGGCATTTTTCTGTTTATGCTGCTTCAGTCCATGGCGCTTTCAAAACGGTTTTCCACGGCGTTCAGTGCCGTCGAACAGTTGTCTGTTCAACAGAAAAAACACCTGTGCATTGCAGCCGAACTCGAACAGCGTCGTTTGTCTGAGGCCGAAGCCAAATGGAACGCCCGGTTTCAGCAGCAGGAAAAGCTTCGGTTTCAATTTGCGCCCCATTTTCTGTTCAATACGCTGAACTCCATTCGCGCGTCCATTATTGATGATCCCACCACCGCCAGGGAGATGCTCACCACTCTGGCCGAGTTGAACCGTATCACCATTGCAAACCGCACCCGGACAGCGGTCACTGTCGCCGAAGAGCTGCAAATGGTGCGCCTCTATCTAACGCTGGAACAGGCCCGGTATGGCGACTATCTGACCTCAACGTTTCATGTGTCACCTGAAACAGAAAATCTGAGCATCCCCTGCTTTCTATTGCAGCCGCTGGTGGAAAACGCGATCAAACACGGCAAACAGACATGTCCCGACGAATTGCAGGTGGCCATCACCATTTGTCTGGAGGACAGGGACCTGATTTTATGTGTGTCCAATTCGGGTAAATGGATTTCTCCGGAAATTCCTTCGCCAGGGCCATCTACCGGCTTTGGACTGAATCATTTGCGGGAACGGCTGAAATTCTGGGATGGCGCTGTGACACAGTACGAGAAAAACGGCTGGAACTATGTGGAAATTCGCATTGCAGTTCAACCGGCCTGCGGTGACTGATGGTCAGGACATCGTTTCTGTGATAAATCAGGCAGTCTATGAATGATCTGATTTTTAAAGTGATGGTCATTGATGACGAACCGCTTGCCCGCAAAGAGATGCGGTTTCTTTTAAGGGAACACCTGGACTTCAGCGTGGAATGGGAGGCGGGCAGCGTCGCTGAAGCACAGCGCATTCTTTCAGCGTGTCAGCCGGATGTTGTCTTTCTCGATATTCATCTGCGCGGCGGCAATGGATTCGATTTGATGGAATTATTCAGTGACGCCTCCGATGTGGTTTTTGTAACCGCTCATGATGAATACGCCATTCGCGCATTTGAAGTGAATGCCCTTGATTATCTGACGAAACCGGTTGCCATGACCCGTCTGGAATCGACCCTCGACCGTCTGCGACGAAAGCCCGGCGGCTTGCCAGTGCCGTCCCTGTCAAAGGGCGGGGCCGGGCCATGTCGTGAAGATGACAAGGTTTTTATTGCCGCAAGCACGGGCAGACTCTTCGTTAACTGCTCGCAAATACAGAGCATCTCCACTGTCGGCGGCAATTACCTGTTAATCAAACGCATCTCCGGCGCGGAGCATCTTGTCAGAGGAACGGTAAAAGACTGGGAGCAAAAGCTGCCCCCGGAACTGTTTCTGCGCGTTCATCGCAACGCCATTGTCAATGTTTCCCGGATTCGTTGTCTCACAAGAATCGCACCAAGAAAACATGCTGTTGTTCTTGTCGATGACAGCACCGAGTACAGCATCAGCCGCACCCTTATAAGTCATGTGGAGCAGTTGCTGACGTAAAAACGTTTCCCGACCGCAGGGCTCGGATGCACCAGGCAATTCATCCGGCCAGTGTTGTGCAGGTTGTCGTAACTGAGCATTGGTGGTGTGAAGAATGCGGTCTTGTATTCCTGCGTTTTCAGTAGCGAGACAATCTGGTGGCAGTTGAATTCAGGAATGTACTTCAAGATAGTGGAAAGTGTGGCGCCTGGACACGTGCCGCAGTGATAACTGACAAACTGCGGCTTTGGGCCGGGAAAATCGAATAAAATAAATTTGTTAGCCGGTTATATCAGATGCAACCCGTTGATTTCAGGAGATCATGCCGTCGACCTGGGAGATCCGCACCCTGTTCGGATTGAGGTGATTTTGATAATTTCACTTTCTCTATTCAACTCAATATCGAGTAAATTGTGTGATTGAATGAGGCATTGCATATCTTCTCCGATGCGGATTGGTTCTCATCGCATTCACGGGATGCAGTAAAAAAAACGCCAAAGAAAATGGCGGCACCGAATTGACTTGTGTCCCAGGCACCGTTGAAAAATGTGATTGCGCCATCACTTGCCAGTCCGGCTACCAACCCGACAAGTCGGGCGCTTCAATTGTGACGTTCAGTTCCACTGGTGCATGGTCACAGGCCCAGGTGGTGTGTGAGGATGTGGAAGAATGCGTCAATGGTACAGCGTCGTGTCCGGCACACGCTCAGTGCGCCGCTGGGTTTTACGGCGCGAAAAAGATTGGATGCAGCCGGGGCCAAGGCCAGTGAAAATGCGGGGTGTGACGTATGGGTATGCGGAATCTGGCATATGCGATTGTATCGATTGTGGCACTCGTCCGCTATTTTGGCTCGGACGCCATCAATCCGCGGAATAAGTCATCCCCGGAGTATACCAATCGCCCCTCTGTGTCCTTAAGTTGAGACGCCCCTTCCTGCATCAACCGATTCTTCGCTGGAACCAAATCAACACCGTCTCCCATTCAGGCGGATATGATACCGGCGTCTCATTTTTTTTTATTTCAAACCCGCAATGGCTTCGGCGATATTGACCAGATGGTCTTTGATGCGACGATAGCTGCTTAGCATATCGGGGTAAAGCGTACAGACAAGAGGCGGAAGTTTTTTTTGGGAAAGCTTCAACAAATGTCGCTCCCGCATTTCACGAAATGAATGTGTGATTGCATCTCCCAACACACGTGCGTTGGGCAGAATTAGAACATTCCGTTGCTGATGAGCTTTGTATATCACCTCGAAGTAAGTCATCACTTCATCGTGCAATGCGAGCACGTCTGTTTTTTCCTCCTCATCCAGGTACAGCTTTTCATTGTTTAGTCGAAGCATGAACTTCAGAATCATAATGCAATTATCGCCAATAGATTCATATTCATCTGCACGCCGAAGTTGTTCATGTATTTCCTTGGCGGCACTGCTTGATATTCGAAGTGTGAGTATATGAGTGAGAAAAACCACTATCTCCGTCTGCATTTTGTCGAGTAGTTCTTCCTGTTGAAACAGCGTGTTCAACGTTTTTCGATTGGGAATGCCCTGTACATAGCATTGGCGTATTCCAGTCAACATTTCACTTACGACGTGTCCCATTTTCAAGATTTCCAAACGGGACTGCTCAATTGAAATCATGGGAGAGTCAAGCATTCCGATGTCAAGAGAAGTCAGTCTGGATGTTACGACGGCGCCCTTGTCCTTGAAGACTGCGATGAGCATGTTGTTCAACATTTTTGTAAAAGGCAGAAAGACGATAACCAAGAGGATGTTGAACACCGTGTGGGCAATGGCAATTCGTGTGGCAATTCCGGCAGAGTCGCTGATAATGTTGTTGAGCAGCTGCATGTACAAAAAGAAAAACGGGAGCATCAGTATCACACCGGCGAATTTCATGAAAATGTGCGCATAGGCAACACGTCTTGCGGCGATAGTCATTCCAAGAGACCCCAGAATCGCGGTAATTGTCGTCCCAATGTTTTGTCCAAGCACAAGTGCGACCGACGTATCAAAGTCAATCATGCCCGTTCGTGCCAGTGTGATGGTAATGGCGATAGTGGCCGACGACGATTGAATGACAGCCGTCACAATGGAGCCCACCAACACACATTTGATGACTCCCTGAAATGTTTTCGGAGAAAAACGCGACAGCAATGATATGAATTCTTCGTGATGACGAAACGGTTCAACTCCTTGAGCCATTAGCTGAAGACCAAAGAATACCAGCCCCAGACCCATTATCAGCATGGCGATAAATCGGTGTCGCTCATTTTTGGTGAAAAGATAAACGAAACCGGATACCCCGGTAATTAACAATCCGTACTTTGTTACTTTTATGGCCACAATCCATGCAGTGATGGTTGTACCAATATCTGCACCCAGAATGACGCCAATGGATTGCGAAAGGGTCATGACACTGGCATTTACCAGGCCAATCAACATCACTGTGGTCACCGAGCTGGATTGGATCAATGACGTCACAAAAATGCCGGTTCCACATGCGGCAAGTCGATTGTCCGTCACTTTTGCAATCATTCGGCCGAGTTTCTCACCAGCGGTTGCCTGAACACCATCGGACATGAACTTCATTCCGTGCAAAAAGATAAATAATCCACCCAGAAAAAAAGAGACCATTTCCACTATTGCGGCGGCACTGAAGGTTTGCGAACTATCCATAGGTCAATAACTCCAGTGCAGGGATGAAAAAGTGCTGGGTTGATGTGAGACGCAATAAAAGTGGTGATAATTGTTGGTCACGCCTTAAAATGCCTTCTTTATGATCATGTTGCGATGTAACATTTGTGTAACATTTATGTGACATTTCTATCACATTTATATGACATGGAGCATCTGAATCGACGTTTGGGTGAATTATTTTATAGAAACTGTTGAAGGGACAAAAAGCGAATAAATGAACGGTTCATTTTTCCGGGGAATTGGAAAGTATCGCGGCTTCGGGATTTTTGGGCATCTGACTGGAAAGCTTTTTCAATTTGGAAGAGATTCGCTGGTAGTGCCCCTGTTCCTGGGCAAAGAGCTCTTCAAACACTTTTATTACGTGGGCTTCAAGATTGGTCATGGTTAAAATTTGCGCATAGAAGTCGCGCGTGTTTTTTTCGCGTTCCAGGGCCACCCGCAAGACCCCTTCCTGGCTATCATCATTGTCAATCGATGCCGTCGAGATCAATTTTTCCAGAGACGTTCGGTCAAAGGCTGAGATCTCCAGCCTCTGTACGTCCTTCAGGATATCACTCAAGCGTTGCTCATGCTTTACTTCTTCAGCTTCGAGTTCCTGTAGCAACACTTTAACCGCATCATCAATGGCGCGCTGCGAAGCCGACCGGTAAAATAATTGGCTCTCATTCTCGATACGAATTGCATATTTCAAAATGTCTTCGACTGTAATATTTCCCTGAGTCATAATTACCCCCTTGCAGGTGTCTTTCAATTCCAGCCAATGCGGTTCATATCGGGTTCAATTAATTGGGTGTTGCCAAAACGCAATACTCTGCCATCTGAAACACAATAACCATGCGACAATTCTAAAGTTTGTCCAGTATCAATGGTTCGGTGACCTGTGCGTGATAATACGGATACAGCGCGAAGCTGCACAGCGTTGGTCCCAAATGCGGCG
>JAFGQN010000071.1 GCA_016935665.1 Deltaproteobacteria bacterium
CAATGAAAGATAGGTCGTGAGCGCAGCGCAGCGACCTATCGGATGGTTGAACAAGCCCTCCTTTATATTGGGAAATAAATTACAGACGGTGTGTTGGCGTTTTGGATGAAACGGGTGCGAAAGTGCATCCACGAGCGGGAATCTGGATTTGGTGTTTGAAGATGGCGTCGGGGTCAGGTGGTTACACTCGACACAATTATCAAACACCCAAAGTTGAGTTGGGGTCTGGACAAAGGTGGAGGCGTCACTCGCCGCCGATGTTAATCGAACAGGTGCCGTGGTAGTCGCAGAGCATATTTTCGTCGCACGGGGTACCGGGGGGGGTGAATCTCCCATTCCGTTGTGGAGTATTCCGGGGCGCATCTTTTGCAAAGGTTATCCGGCTGGTGAGCGCCGTTCAGATACGAGACGTTGTCAATCACACATTCGGCCGGACTGTCGCGAGAACGTGACTTGGAGCAGCGCCTGCTTCAATCTCAAAAGCTCGAATCCATTGGGCAGCTGGCCGCCGGCATTGCTCACGAAATCAATACCCCGACACAATATGTCAGCGACGATGAATTTCCCTTTTTTAACCTTTTCCAACGCATCTTAGATGACGTATATTCACCCTACGAAAACTCGCAATGAAAGAGGAGACAATGGGTAGAGCATTTGAATTTCGCAAGAATGCGAAACTGAAACGATGGGGAAAGATGTCCCGCGTTTTCCCTAAACTCGGTAAGGCCATCACTATCGCAGCAAAACAGGGCGGTGGCGATCCGGATATGAACGCAAAACTGCGCACCGCAATTGCCAACGCAAAAGCGGAGAACATGCCCAAAGACAATATTGACCGTGCCATTAAAAAGGCGCTCGGCAAAGACGCCGTCAATTTCACCGAAATTATTTACGAAGGCAAAGGTCCTCACGGCGTCCAGGTCGTGGTCGAGTGCGCCACTGATAACAACACGAGAACCGTGGCGAATGTGAAATCCTATTTCAACAAAACCGGCGGTCAGATTCTCACCAGCGGTTCACTGGATTTTATGTTTGACAAAAAATCGGTGTTCATTTTCCCCGCTCCCAAAGGCAGGAATCTCGAAGAGCTCGAACTCGATCTGATTGACGCGGGTCTTGAGGAGCTCGAAGAGCAAGACGGAGAAATTACCGTTCTGGGCGGATGGGACGATTTCGGCGCTCTGGACGCGGCACTTCACGGCATGGGTATCGAAGTTACCAGGGCGGTACGCCAGCGCTTTGCCAACCAGCCGCAGGAGTTTTCAGAGGAGCAGATGGTGGACATCGAAAAACTCCTCGACAAACTCGACGAGGACGAAGACGTGCAGGAAGTGTTTACCAATATCGCGTAACGGCTTTTTTCGCACGACTCAGAAGGAAAACCCTCTCCCTTCACACTTTTTCCATAACCCTGTGCCTGCCCCAAAAACAGAAATGGCTAAAAATCGCCAAATACTGAAGCTGACAGTATTCTTTTTCCGCTTGTTTGCTGTTCGTGCTCGTTGGGTTGATTTCGACCGGCTGCCAGTGCCGTTGGGGCGTCTTCCTTGCTGGGATGTGCCTACCGCCCACGCCGTTTTTCTTTTTTTCGTTCCTGCTTTTGGTTGTATTTTTCCTGCTTGCTTAAGTCTCTTTGCTGTTTTCGTTGCTTCTTTTTTTGCTGGAGGCACGCTTCCTGTGCGGCGCTGTAGGCCTGTTGTGAGCGGGTAATATTTTTGTTTGCGTCGGTGTGTTTCCACTTTTTTTTGAGTGGCACGTCGGCGTTGGTGGTTTGGCGAAATGCCAGTCTGGGATAAATGTTGATGTAGTAGTGCTGAATGTCATTCCAGGTGGGGTCGGGGCCGAACGTGTGTTTGGCTAAGAGATGGGTGCCGTCAACCATGTTTTTTTCAGCCATTGCAATCCAGTACTGTCCATCAAAGAAAATTGTTGTGATGCCGCTTTCCATTTTTTACCTCCGGATAAATTTATCCATGAGGCAAAATGGACATCTCACCGATGAAACCGGGGCGATGGATACGGGACTTAAAAAAGTCGCCCTGACTACCTACAGGGCTGTGTTTTTATTTGCCTAAAACCATTATCTGCGTTGTTTTTAATGCATCTTTGAGATTTCAACAATAATTTCAAAATGATTTTTTTTTTTGCTGGATTGGGATATTGGGATTCCTATTGACGCATGGTGGATAATCAGCATCCGCCCATGCAGCTGAACACGTCATTGGCTGCCCGTCCTGCGGCACTGTTTTCACCCAATCCGGTTATCTGGTGGCAGCTCAAGCCGTTGTAGCAGTCCTTATGGGCGAAACGACACGGATTTTCATACGTACATTGTACAATTTCGGCACACCCTGGCGTTACATCGCACGTGCGAAGCTGAAGTGTGCAATCCGCGCATTTGCCGGTGTTGCAGTGACACGGATCAAAAGGCGTGATGTCATCGCATTTGAACGCTTCAGATACGTCCTGTTTGAAATTCGCAATCAGCTCCGCATCGGAAATGGTGACTTTTCCATCGCAGTTCACATCGCCCGAATCAACATCGAAAGGTGTTGAAACAGTCAGTCCAAGATAGTGTCGGGCAACCATAAGCGCATCAACAGCGGTAATCTGGCTGTCGCCATTCACGTCTCCTCGCGCTGGTTTCAACTCGAATGTGACAGTCTTATCCAGAAACAGATTTCCTTCCTGTGACGCATCAAACAGAAAACGGAGTCCAGTGATCTTCTGGTTATCCGGAAGATGAAAATCCGACAGTGGGATAGAAATCTGGTCGAATAAACGATATCGTCCATCGGTTTGCTTCTTGCAGTACAAATAGCAGATGCCCTCGCCATCACCGTTCGTATCCTCGACCTCGTAATTTACGCAATCCGGTTGTTTCGTCAGCTCAAAACTGCATTTTGCCGCATCTACGTCAGGCAGGTTTTGTTTTACTTTCCAATTAATTCGACAGAGGTCCCCATATGGTTCACCATACATTGTGCAACCAATGACGGTGTTAATCCGATGGTCCAGTCGAACATAATTACTGACATTAACACGCGGATAAATAGCGCCATTTTCGCCAATCAATTGAACGCCAAAATCAATCGGTTCCTGTAAACGTGCAATATTTCTTTGAATGTAAGGGGCCACAGAAATGGACAGGGATGCTGCGGTACTGCTGGAAACAGAACCACCCGCGAACAGTGCGCTGTAGGTATCCCCCGACGTGACCTCCCCAATATGTCTTAATCTTCGTTCGTTGCCAGTTGCATTCATGTCGGGTATTTTTTCTGTCTCGTCAACACCTGCAGAACCCAAAAAAGCATCCCCCAACGTTGCTGTGCGGGTTTTGTGATGCCATATGGACTCTCTGACCATCGGATATGGCGTCATTGTGTCCAGTTGATCAGGCAGCGGATATCTTGAATCAAACACATTCTGGTAGGTTTTGTGGTCGCTGGAGTCGCTCAGAAAGCCTTTTGCAAAAGCGGTCACGAGTTTTCTGGCGAGTTGTTGCTGAATGGCGGTTATTTCGGTCGCATCGATATTCCACGCCGTCGTCGTGCACGTGTAATTATCGGGTTTCCATTCCGAATTAAAGGAATTATGGTCGGCGCCCGGTATCGTAAAAACAGATGAAAACGCCTGCGAGGAACTGTCCAGCGTTCGCCGTTCCACAAACGGAACCACACCCCGGTAGTCACGCATGTCGGAATCACAGGTGCCCACCACGACGATGCGCGGGATGCCAATCGCATTGAAGGGGGAAGGCGTATCATTGGTGGCATCGGGATGCGACAGTCCAAAGTTGGAGGGCGCGAACTCAAAAAAACCTCGAATCACCAGATCTGTTACAACGTCAACCCCGGAGATTTCAGAGGATTTGGGAATGACAATATCGTTCAAACGGGATGCGTAGCTGTCGGGGTCCTGTATTTCGTAAAGATACTGTGCTGCGCGAAGGCCTTCCCCGCCTCGAGAATGGCCGATGAAACCGACATGCCTGAAGTCGATTTTTCCAAAAAGGTCTGTCCCCATATCCGGACTGATTACCGTGCCATCGTGAAGGTCTCTGAGATACGCCAGGTGCTTGAGAACCAAACGGCCTCGAGTCAGTATTTTGTATTTATCTTTTTCGTATCCTGCAGATTGTGACTCAATATAGCGGTCTCCAAATATTCCCAGATTCGCGTTAATGGAAACAACGATGAATCCATGAGATGCCAAATGGGTCGCCAGTCCATCAAACCCCCGGTGGCTCGGCGTCTCCTCGTACCTTGCGCAACCACACTGGCCATTAGCCAAACTGGTATATTCGATTTCGGGAATCAGTGACAAACAACTTTCGGGCGGAATATCCGGTATGTTTTTTTTAGCCGACAGGCACTATAGTTGCCATGCAGAAAGACAATCAGAGGGTAGGGAGCGGCGCGAACAGACGTATCGGTGCTGGTCGGGATATAGACGATTCCGCGAACGTCTGTCTCAACCGTGTCGTCGCCTTCGGCCAGAATGGTTACTTTGGGATCCACTTCCCCATGAACGACAGGTTCTCCATTTTCATATGTTGCAGGAAAGAGACTGTACTCATGAACAACGCTGTCGTAGGGGCCTTTGGTATCCAAATCCAAAAAGAGGGTCTCATCGCTGACAATACCTGACTTTGGGGTTGCCATTTTCACCTCGACCGTATGCACCGACTCCTCGCAACCCAACATCGACAACGCAGCGAACACAAACATTTCCACGTTGACGGCGATGGGCATCGGGGCTGAAAAAAAACGGCTGTTCGGATTGACCCGCGCTTTTTTAACACGTGTCACATGGTCTGTTGACTGTTCAGTATTCATCTGTTTTTTCCTTGTTCTCGATAACGCAGCAGTTGCTGAACTCGTGGTGAAAAAAATCGCAATCATTTGACTACTGACCTGCCGGCAGATTGAATGGCGGATCAATATCCGGTAAAGGTTGATTGCAGGAGCAGAAGTATTTCTCGTTCCCCCTAAGCGGTCGATCTGCAAATGGTGGGTCCGTAGTCGCTCTGTTTGGTTTCTCAGCCGAAAGCATTGCCTCACCAGAGCTCGACGCCTTGTCACTCCATTGCTTGCCGGCATCCTGTCGGTACCAGTGAAAACCACCGTTTCCTTCATCAGTGTAAAACACCTTTGTTCGATTCTCCGTGCATTGACCGTTAAAAGTGGTGGGAATCAACCCTTCTCCTTCAATCCGTGCAATTCGACGTTCCGTGACGGTGTTCCAGTAGTGGATGACCGAAAGGTCCGTATTTAAGCCGCCTCCGGGTTCCATTAATTTTCCATCGGGATATTTGTTCAAAGCGTAGTACATGCAATTGGACTGCACGTTCTTGAAATCGTGTATGTAAATCGGCGCTTCGGGGGTGCCAAAGTTGTAATTCCATCGCTCCGGCTCAAATACGGTGGGGGTACAGGTATGTGCGGCGCAGGACCGGTGGCAAACGGATTCCACCTTTTCGACGCACTCGTCATCCCATGCATCTGTGCAACATTCATTGCGCTCGGCACAAATGCTGTCGACACAGCTGTCGACATTCAGCGATAACCTGGCGCCAGGGTTGCATAATCCGTGGGTGCCGGCCACTTTTCGCGCCAAAATGGCGTATGCACGCGTACTGCCGGGAGCAAGACTGATATAGTCGCGAGAGGTCACCCGCACACTGCGGTGGTCGTCGCCAATCGCGATTTCGGTGAGCATTCGTGCGGAGGAAACAGTGGATGAATCGCTGGAGGCAGAACCCCCGATGCCAATCAGCGCCCAGCCGGTTTTAACCTGAACCGTACTGGTGGCAATCCCATGGTTGACGAATACCGGGTCTGCGGCAAGCGTATCGAATTCCAGTTTTCCGAACCCTTCAATTATCTGATCATCTATTTCGAGTATCCATGCGGTTGTCTGGCCATTCACCGATACCATGTGATCGGTGGAGGCCGCCTGCCACCCTGGCCACTGGGTGGAATCGACGAAATGGGAGGCGGTAACGAATCGGCCGAATGCGGCGTCGGGATCGGCTGAGGTGGCCACGCCACCGCTGATCAGCTGGGTGCCTGGAGTGACCTGCAGCGTTGCTGTATCGTTATTTACTTCGATTTGCTTCCAGTGAATGGCCTCTCTTAGATTTTTTGTGTTCACACCCTCAAGCCGCAATCCAATGGCATACACGCTGAGGTCGTGCGAAGTTTCAATGAGGTGATCAGTTGAGGAGGCCTGCCAGGTTCGATCATCGAGCGGTCGGCTTTCTGTAATGAAACTGCTGCCATTATAGCCATTGTATGTGGGTGGCAGGTATGTGATGGTTTGAGCTCCACCACCGACGAGCGCATACTCCGGATCGACTCGGCAACCGATTTCGCTGTGGCGGGTAGCCGGTGAATCAGTAGTGCATTTTCTGATTTGAACGTGAAGTGGAGCGGCTGAGGAATCAACATATGTTTCGATATTGGAATTTTGTGATGTCAGTATTACATTTTTACTTTTTGCGTTGAGGGGCGTTTCATTGACGGTGGTGTCGCACGCAGCAGAGTTCAACGCGATCACGCCTATCGTTATGGCGGTGTATATCCATTTCCCATGAATACGTTTCATTTTCTATATCCTTTCCTTTAATTTGTTGTTTGGCAGCAGATACTTTGCAAGAAGCAAACCAATCGTTGTGCCGGCATTATTCGCGCGGATAAATCTCGATTGAATTGTTTTTGGGGCGCGGACACTATAGTAGATCTGCCGTATTGAGGTGGCTTTTCGACGTTACAGCAACTGATAACTGCCTGGAAAGGGTTGCAGCGGATGGCACGATACCCATACATTCCCGATAATCACTGGATCAGGTCTCGCCGGGATTATTTCTTTTGCTGTCGCAAACATCCAATCCCGCCCCCGAGTGAATTTTTTCCCGTGGCAAGTCTGTTGAACTCCGGCGGTTTGTCAGGTGCTGTTAAATCGCTTGCTGATTTCGCCGTTGCCGTTGTGAACCTGCTGTACCAGATCACGTACGGTTTGATCGATGGTTTTGTTGATGGTCAGGAAGAAGTCTTCGGCAATTGGCTTAAACGGATTCATTACAACTGAGCGCAAACAACCATTTTTCGGTGCACTGTGAAAAATCCCGATTATCCGCCCCAGAATGCATCCAGCAACGCCTGCCATTCCATGGGGGTTTTGATACTGCGAATTTCCGGCCAGGGTTTTTCCAAAAGTATGGCGTATGAGCGTTGTGCGAAGCGTTCTCCGATGAACAGGATGACGCCTTTGTCTTTTGCATGGCGCAGGACGCGGCCGGCGGCCTGGATGACTTTGTTCATACCGGGGTATTGATAGGCGTATTGAAAGCCCATGCGGTCGGTCTGTTCAAAATGGGTGCGGATGAGTTCCTGTTCAAAAGACACCATGGGCAGCCCGGGACTGACCACCACGGTGCCAATGAGCTGGTTTCCGGGCAGGTCGATGCCTTCGCCAAACAAACCGCCCAATACGGCGAGACCCAATAGATGGCGCTGGCGTCTTTTGGTACGGAACTTTGCGAGAAACGCCTGTTTTTTTGCATCTGAGAGGTATGGCCGCTGAGGGAGTACGTCGACTTTTTCATTTGCAAAATCAAGGGCGCTTTGCACCATGTCCAGATAGGCGAATGAAGGGAAAAACGCCAGATAGTTGCCGGGGTGCGACAGTACTGTGGTACGGATAAAGCCAGCCACGTCTTTTAGGGTGCGCGTGCGGTCTTTATATCGGGTAGAGATGGCGACACTGCGGGCCACACAACGATTTTCCGGTGGAAACGTCGATGAAAAAATAGCGCAGCGGTCGCGCTCATCTCCCCCAAGGATGCGGCGATAGTATTCGATGGGAGAGAGTGTGGCCGAAAAAAATACCGCCAGCGCGCCGCTTTTTTTAAGTACCTGTTTGAGCTTTGGCGCCGGATCCAGACAAAAATGGGTGAGTATTTCGCCGGTGCTCTCTTTGGCTGTAATGAGACGGTCGCCGTCGCCGCCATTCGCAACGGCCCGCACAAACGCCAGTGTATCGAAAAAGGTCGTTAAAAGATTCTCGGGAAGCGGCAAGGTGGCATCCTGGAGACAAGCGGACATGGCGTCGATAAATTGATCGAGGGCAACGGTTATGGCGTTTGACAATTCGTCTTTGACCATGCGTTTTTCGCCCAGGGGGACGTGTTGTCCAGCGGCCGAAATGGCCCCGTGCAATCGGTTGAGACATTTTTTTGGGAAGGCGTATTGTTTGGACAGCTCCTGTTCGGTGCGGCTGAGTTTGTGGGTGAACAGCGCGGCGGTGAACATTTGCCTGGCTCTGTCCGGCAGGTTGTGTGCTTCGTCGACCAATAGCATGCGCGGCGGAGATATGGGGGCGGTTAGCGTGAGCAGAGTGGCTCCCGGATCGAAAAAGTAATTGTAGTCGCCAACAATCAGGTCCACAAAAGGCGCCATGGCGCGGCACAGCCAGTATGCGCAGACGTGATGGGCGTTGGCCACGCGTTTTACGGTATCCGTGGATGTACTTTTCTGCTCAAAAAGGGCGTCCATGGCTCCGCGCACCCGATCAAAATGGCCTTTGGCCAGCGCGCAGTCATCGCCGCCGCACCGTGTGCCTTTGGCCATGATACACATGTCATCCCGCGCAACCAATGAAAGTATTTTAAGTTGGGCGCCTTTTTCGGCAATGATTTGCCCCGCGCCTTCAGCCGCTTCGCGTCCCACAGTGCGGGCGGTTAAAAATAGAATTTGAGAAATCGCGTCCTGGGCCAGGGCGCAAAGGGCGCCGTATACAATTGCCATGGTTTTTCCGCTGCCGGTGGGCGCTTCGGCGAACAGGCGCTGGTGAGTGTGTGGGAGGTTGGTCACCGCCTTTGCCAGTGGCCCCTGACCTGACCTTTGTGTGGCAAAGGGAAAGGGGAGATTCTTTAGCGATTCGTTTCGCTGTTGCCGATAGGTCCACACCTTTGCCATCCAGTCCATGTAAAGGCCGGTAGTCTCCTGAAAGAACGCATCAAGCGATACTGCCGACAGGGTGTTGCTGAACGTTCGCAGCTGCTCGGTCTCCGGATTGTAATAGGTCACCCGAAGCTCAAATGATTCCCCGCCGCGCGCCTTTGCAAACATGTGTCCGTACAGTTTGACCTGCGCCCAGTGAACCGGGTTGTTGCCATCGATGAGCAGGGGGCTTTGCAGCGTGGTTTTTATCTCTTCGATGATGGGGGGATTGCAATGGTCACATACCAAATCCGCTCTGCCGCTCACCGCCAGGGTGATTTCGTATCTCGTCACCTGACGGCGAAAGGGCACTTCGCTTTGAAAATCTGTTCTCGCCTTTTGAAGCTGTCGGTGCGCCCGGGCCCCTTCCTGTGCGCCCGGACCATCCCGTCCCTGTTTGAGATCCCCCGCGCGCCACACAAACTCAGCGAGTTCCCCAACAGATATGGAATGGGATAATTGTTGTTCCACGTTACCACTCGTTTTTACCTATGGGTCCAGGTGTTGTGTTCGGTCGTCCTCCAACACGACCCTGGACAATTTAGGGACCTGCCGCATGAATATCAACCTCAATTGCGTTTTATCGCGACAGCACCAAAATCGAAAAGGCTCAATCCGAAGATGCGGGTCCACCATCATTAATGGTCCAGTGGTGCACGCTGATGAGATGGGTGCGGGCGGCCTCGGCGGCGGCGTACGTGGCATTTCCTGCGTCAAAGACAACGTTGTCCTGCACGTCCTGGGCGGCAAATCCAGTGAGGATGCCGTCGTATACATCCGTATCCAGGGTGATGCCGGCAAAAATGTACTGGAGCGATGCGATATTGGAAATATCCAAATCACCAATATTCTGGTTGAACGATGTGGCCGATGCCAGAAGGGTTAAAAGACGGGTGGCGGATTCCAGTTGCCAGTTGCCGATGTCCTGGTTGAAGGACTGGGCACCTGAAAACATGGCGTTCAGCTGCTGCACATTGCGCATATCCCAGTTGCCAATGTATTGGTTGAACGCGCTGGCGCCGGAGAACATGGTGGTCATATCGGTCACTTTTGATGTGGTCCAGCCGCCGATGTCCTGGTTGAAACGGATGGCGCCTGCAAACATACCGATCATGGATACCACATTGGCGGTATCCCAGCTGCCAATGTCCTGGTTGAAGGATTTGGCGCCGCCAAACATGGATATCATGGTGGTCACACCGCTGGTGACCCATTTGGAAAGGTCCTGGTTAAACGATGTGGCGCCGGCAAACATGGACTGCATGTTGTTAACACTGGACGTATCCCAGCTGCCAATGGGTGAGTTGAATGCGGTCGCATTGGAGAACATGCTTTGCATGGTGGTCACATTGGATGTATTCCATTTGTCCAGGGATTCATCGAATTCGGTGGCGCCCGCAAACAGGGCGCTCATATCGGTAATTGTGGCGGTATCCCAGGCGTTTAGAGAATCCGGGGATGCCAGCTGCGCACAGTTGTAGAAACATCCATGCAGACTGGTGGTTTGCGACAGGTTGGGCGTATCTTCCGCTGAAATCCAAAGGTCGCTGCAACCGGCAAACTGTCCCCACGTATCTCCCAGCGAGAGCGGCCCCCAGGTTTGAATTTCCAGCAGCTTTTGCGCATCGCCGAAATGGGCAGCCTGATTCACCGCCAAAGGCCCTGAAGGTTCCGGTACAGCAAACTGCCACCCTTCGATGATACCCTTAATCTGCAATGTGACCACGCCGGGGGCGTCATACGTGTGCGTGGCCGCCATGTCTGTGGCAGCAGTGATCACATCGGTGGCGCCATCTCCCCAGTCCACAGTAAAATCATATGTTCCGTTGTCGACCAGCGGCAATGAGATGCTGCCAATGCCAAAAATGCCCTCGATACTGTTGTCCCATAGAGAAATGAACGTTTCGGTGTGAACAACGCCATCTGTATCTGTATCTTCTTCTGTGTCACTCCCTGTTTCAGAATCGGGTAGAGTGTCCGAATCGGGTAGAGTGTCAGAATCGGGTAGAGTGTCCGAATCTTCTACACTGTCCGAGTCCGGTACAGATTCAGAGTCAAATAAAGTGTCTGTGCTCAGTTGTGTGTCGCTATCCGGTACGGTTTTGCTGTCCAATACAGAATCGCTGTCTGTATTGTCACCAAAGATTTCTCCGGTACCTGTATCTTCCTGTGCAGGTGGATTTGTATCCGCACTGGTTGCCGAATCCGTCACAGAATCACTTTCTGTTTCGGGTGGGATGACTTCACTTTCACTGGAGGTGACGGAGTCTGTTTGCGTGTCTGACAATGAGTCGGTATCGCTGGAATTTACAATGGATATCAGTGTTGTATCCACTACGGCAGACCAGACGTCGTCATTTGGCTTTTTGGCGTCGGACGATTTTTTACACCCTGTCGTTCCTGCTGACGCGATGGCAAAAATGAAAAAATAGAAACACGTGCGAAAAGTTGTGTTCGTAAAGGGCATCCCATTTCCTTCCAGTATGTTGGGCAGCCGATTTTCAGCAAATGGCGGCTGCAGATAACCACAAAACACTCTGATTAATGTATTGAGGGCAGCTTAAATGATTCTGGAATTTTGATCTCTAAAAATGCCGCATTTCTATATGGCGAATGCGAAGTATAGGGAGCCGCGAATGGCGTCCACTGCTTTGCCGTCAGATGGAAATCAATCTGAGCATCGAAACCGCTCTGTCAAAAGTACCTGACGGCGCCGTTGAAAAGGCCAACTTTCTGTTTTATTGATTGGGTCAGTTGGGCGTATCGTTGCGGGTGGCGGTATAGTTGCGACCACATCTGGGACATTCAACCTCGATGGTGTTCTGGTCGGCAAACAGTTCATTTTTTTGCACATCGGGCAGTTGGTCCACCATCTTGTAAATCATCTCTTCATCGCAGCGACATTCGTAGAATACCAAAAATTCCTGCAGTTGCTTCAGCTCGCCGTTGGCTTCCTTCTGGGTGAACAACTGAACCACCCTCTTATCGTCCATCTCCTCGAGCGCGGAGAAATCCGCGTTGGGCAGCGCCTGGACCAGTACACCCGTTTTGCCATGCACCGCAACGCGAGTCTGTGTCTGCACCACTTCGTTAAAGTACTGTTCGATGGTTTTTACCGGGCAGTCTGTTTTGGGTTCAAAATGGCTTTGCATCAGGGGACCATCATTTTTTTGCCGCTGCAGGTAAACTCTGTTCATGTTGGGGTCTGCAGGTTTTTGACGCGTGCATATCATGCCTTCCGGTTCCATCCCCACGAAATACCCCTCATCTGAGCCGTTCAGCGTCAGTGTCCATCCCCAGGATTCCCTGTCGGATAAACTGGTGGCCGCCAGCGCGCAGACATTCAGCAGTCGCTGCTGTGTGTCGCCGTCTGCCGAGTTGATTCCGTGGCGTTGTTCGTAAAGATGTCGGCTAATCAGAATTTCGTCCACATTTCCTGTGATAACCAATACATTTCGGCCTTCGTCCAAATACTTCATGTATCTGGCCAGATGCAGTTTCATTTCCGTTGTCATAATCGCTTCCTCTAATACAGCAGGTCATCCAATGCTGCTTTTACTTCAGCGCGGTCGATAGCATCTTCCGGGGCAATTTCCAAATATTTCCTGAAAGAAGCGATGGCGCCTTTGCTGTTTCCGATGGATTTTTGGGATATCCCCAGGTAGTAGTAGGCGTCCGTGAGCCAATAGGGCTTGTTATTCTGGGTTTGTGCAAGTTTTACAGCCTCTTCCAGAGGCCCTATGCCGCCTTTGTTCCCTTTGGTCTGCAGCCATGTTTTCCCGAGCCGGTAGAAACCCTCTGGATTTTTCGGGAAGGCTTTGGTCGCTTTTTGATAGTTGGCCGCGGCGGATTTTAAATCCGCAATTTCCTCGTATGCCTGACCTGTAAAGATGTATGCGTCCTCTATTTGTGGGTTGAGTTCCAACGCTTTGGCAAAATTATCGATGGCCGTTTGAATAGAGCCCGAGCGCAATTTCAATTCGCCCATTCTCAGGTAGGTTTCCGCCATTTTTGGATCCAGCTCAAGGGCTTTGGTGTATTGCTGAATGGCTTTACCTATATCGTTCAGCCTGAAAAGCGCTGCACCGTAGCGGACAAAATAGATGGGATTGGCGGTATCCAGCTCTGTGGCTTTTTTCAGATATGGAATGGCATCCGCACTGCTGTCTTCAAGGCGAAATACTTCCCCCATGTAAAAATTTCCGTCCGGAGATTCGGGATTTTCATTGAGTACGTCCACCAGAAGCTCTTTGGCGCGGTCCAGATTGTTTTGATAAATGGAAGCCGCAGCCACTCTGGTTTTTGCGGAAAGATCATCGGGGTTTCGCTTCAATGCGTCTTCGTATCGTTTGAGTGCGTCGTCAATTTTTCCCGACAGTTCCAATACATAACCCTGTTCCACAGATAGCCCCGGAAAATTGGGATCGATTCGAAACACCTCATCCAATGCGTTTTGCGCATCCTGAAGCTCCTCCATTTTTCGATACATCTGAGCCATTTTAAAATGGACTATGGGGTTGTCCGGTTCAATTTCAAGTGCCTCATTCAGATTGACAATGGCCGATGCATAGTCTTCGTTTTCGGCATGACCATCTGCCAGTGTCAATTTGATAAGGGCCGATCCTGGGACCGCTTTGGCAGCATCGTCCAGCGTTTTCATGGCTTCTTCTTTGCGGTTTGTTTCGGCGTAAATCGAGGCAAGGGCCACATATGCCTCAATATAATCCGGGTTAAGTTCGATGGCTTTTTTGTAAGATGCCATCGCCGATTCGTATTGTTTCACATTTTGCGCAATCGCACCGGAGAGATAGTGCGCTTTTTCATTGCCGGGGTGTTTTTGAACAATGGGTTCAATTGTGACACGAGCCTCGCTGGCTTTATTCTGACGAATCAGGGTTTCGGCAACGCCCAGTTGTGCATCAATGTTTTCAGGTTCCAATTGAAGTGCGCGCTTAAAGGCAGTTACAGCGCCCGGCAAATCGCTGCTCATTAACGCGATGCTCCCCTGTCCGGTCTGTGCCAGGGCATCATCCGGGTTGAGTTTGGTGGCTTTGGCGAATTCTTTTTTGGCGTCTTCCGTTTTCCGCAGCTGCAAAAGCATTTGCCCCATGATGGCATGAACAGACGCCTTTTGCGCCATGCTGGCGCGTGTGTCATCCGCTTCATTGACCGGGTTGAGCAATTCGGTCACTTTCGGAGTGTCTTTTTCCTTTTGCGCAACCAGAATTCTGGCCATCAGCAACCGGGCATCAAAGTGTTCCGGGGCCGTTTGAATCAACGCATCAAGCGTGGAGCGGGCGAGATCAGTGTTGTTGAGTCGTGCTGCGGCCAGTGCAGTTAAATACTCAAATCTCGGTGTGGCTCTTTTCCGGATACCTTTGCGCGCGCTGTCGAGTGCCCCCTGTGGATTATTGCTTTTCAGGTATGCCATGACCAGCAGCGCTGATTCGTTCGAAGAAAGAGTGGGCTTATTCGAGAGCGCATCGATGACACTTTTGGATTTTTCAGTCAGAATGAGCCTTGAGTAGCGAGCGATGGGCGCGTATTGCGATTCAGATTGCTCCAGATTAATGTTTTTCAAAAGCGAGAGCGCCGATTTTTCATGGTCACTGGAAATGCCAAAGCGCAATTGATACCAATCGTTCAGGTATACGCCAATAATTCGTAAATCCTCGTTTTGCTGCAATTCATTGCGTTTGATTTCAAGTTCGTGAATCGCGTTTGCAATGCTGTGATATGTATCTTTGTCCACAGACTTCATGGCGCCATCAAATGCGCTGCGAACGACTTCGTCCGTTGTGGCGCTGGGCAGCAGACTCACCAGGTAGTTCACGCCAAAAAGCCCCAATGGTGTAAAATGAAGTCCCGCGCCACCCGCCGCCAACGCGAGCAGCAGCAGCATAATAATGATTTTGGTTCGGCGGGTCTGGCGTTCGTATTTTCTGCGCCCCTCAAACGCGGCTTTCTTTTTGGACTGTGCGGAGGATGCCTGAACATCACTTTGGTTGTTCAATGGGGTAGCGGAAAAGCCGCCAAATGCGCTGTCATCCAGTGTCCCTCTCACAGCGGGCATGTCATCCAAATCCAATGAATCCGTGCTGCGACGAGATGGACGCGGACTGGCATCTTTCTCTTCGTCCTGTACCGGAAAGGCATCAAATTCATCCGGTTCCTCGCCGGAGTCTTCCCCAAAATCCAGCTGGCCAAAATCGATGGAGCCTGCAGCGGCACTGACAGAGGGCCGTCCTGTCATCGGGTGAGTGCCAGTGATATCTCCCTGCAAATCGATATTCCCGAAGTCCTCCAGTCCTCCTCCCTCAGCCGGGAATCCGAAGACATCTTCGGATGAATCTCGTGCATCCGGCACTTCGCTGGTGAGATCTGCAGGGGAGGGAATTTCGAAATCATCGGGATCTATGGAAGGCAGCGATGCTCCTGAATGTCGCGGCGCGATACTGCCGCCGGCGCCGGTGGTGGTTTTCGTGGCAGACTGCGCCAGAGGGGGGGCGACGGGTTGCCTGAATACGTCGATGCTCTCCTCGATGTCCCCTTCTTCAAGCAGATTGTCGGTGGACGGTGGCAAATCAAAGTCACCGGTATCCAGCACGGGGCGACCCGAAAAGTTGGAGGCAACAGGGTTTTTGCCAGGGGGCATTGCGATGCTTTCGGATTCCTCCAATTCGTCATCGTCCAGTTCAATGCCGATATCGCCAAAGTCATCCAGGGGCTCCCGGGTCGCAACGTCTTCCAGGGGCTCGTCGGTTGAAAGGGCAAACCGGTCTCTCTCGGGTGAAATTGCAATCGGTTCCGGCAAATCTGAAAAATCGCTGAGCGCCGGCAAATCTGAAAATTCACTGAGCGCCGGCAAATCGGAAACGCCTCTAACGGCCGGCAAATCGATGTCCGTACGCGGTGCGGGTAAATCAGATATGCGCTGTGTGGTTGGCAAATCCACCAGAACAGCAGGAGTCGGTAAATCGACAACGTCCCGTGGAACCGGTAAATCCACCGGGTCGGCCGGTGCAGGCAAATCGGTTATTCCGTGTTTCAGCGCGGGCAGGGACGCTTCATCCGACGATGTTAAGGAACTGCTCCGTAAATTCTGTGCGGGTGCACCTGTTTTTCTGTCAGCAAACGGGTCGCCCCAAAGATCGCTGGCCGTATTACGAGGCGCCATATCCGTTTCAGCAAACGGGTCGTCAATTTCTGCGGGAGATTTTGGGGGCGCCGAGGGGCGTCCCAGCACTGGAGGCATGCTGGGTGAACTGCTCCTGTAAGCGGTTGTGTTTGCGTCGGCAGGTGTCTCCGGCGCGACACCCTCTTTAGTTATGCGAAAAGATGTGCGACATTTGGGGCAACGCATTTTCTGGCCCCCGGCAGGTATTCTGCGCTCATCCAGTTTGTATTCAAAATCGCAGCCCGGACAATTAATATTCATGTGGTCTCCCTTGATACTTCAGCTCGTCATTTCAAATTGAATTTTACGACGTTCACAGTATACGTGCAAAGAAAAGTCAATGTAATAATATAATTGCGCGATACAGCCCCTTGATGACGATGGAAAAGCACATCCTGAATTTTTGTATCAGTTGCGGCGGTGTTTCAGCCCGTTGATGGGAGTCTCCCTGATGATGGAGGCGGGGATGGTGTGTCCTACAGCAGAGCGGCCTTCAGTTCCTGGGCGCGATCTGTTTTTTCCCAGGTGAATCGTTTTCCTTTGCGACCAAAGTGACCGTATGCAGCGGTTTCAATATATCCAGGAGTCAGCAGATCCAGCTGTTCAATGATAGCGGCCGGACGCATATCGAAGTTTTTCATCACGTATTCAGAGATGATGGCTTCTTCCACTTTTCCGGTTCCAAAAGTTTGTACCAGCACTGAAACCGGCTGCGCCACACCGATGGCATATGCCAACTGAACCTGGCATCTGGTCGCCAATTTTGCAGCCACGATATTTTTGGCCACGTACCGGGCATAATATGCCGCCGAACGATCTACTTTGGAGGGGTCCTTTCCAGAGAATGCACCGCCACCATGGGCACCCATGCCGCCATATGTGTCCACGATAATTTTCCGGCCGGTGACACCGGCATCCGCGTAGGGGCCGCCATAAACAAACCGCCCCGTCGGATTCACAAATATTTTTGTTTTATTTGTCATCAGCTTCGCTGGAATAGTGGACATAATCAGTTCATCTTTAATCCATTTGCTCAATTTTTTGTGAGACACGTTCTCCGCGTGCTGTGTTGATACAACAACAGTTTCCACAGCGACCGGTTTTCCATCCACATATTTGCAGGTCACCTGTGATTTGCTGTCCGGACGCAGAAAATCCACCGCGCCTTTCTTGCGCAATGTTGCCAGATTTTTCATCAGTTTGTTCGCAAGCAAAATGGGCAGAGGCATCAACTCTTTTGTTTCGTCGCAGGCGTAACCGAACATCATTCCCTGGTCTCCGGCGCCCTGGTCCTTAAACAAACCTTCGCCGGAAGTGACGCCCTGAGAAATGTCGGGAGACTGTTTTTCAATGGCGGTCAGCACTGCACATGTATCAGCGTCGAAACCGTGGGAAGAATGATTGTATCCAATTTCACGAATTGTGTCGCGAACGATTTTGGGCATGTCCACCCATGTGTTGGTAGTGATTTCGCCGGCAATCACAGCCATGCCGGTTTTCACCAGGGTTTCGACAGCCACGCGGGAAGAAGGGTCATCCTTCAGGCAGGCATCGAGAATGGCGTCTGAAATCTGATCGCATACTTTATCCGGATGCCCTTCGGACACGGACTCTGAGGTAAAAAGGTATTCATTCATTTGCTTGGTTTCCTCCGTAATTTTACGTATGGTAGATTTAATTCCCCGGTTTTGGTGAACTCGAAAGAATATATTGATTTCGCGTGTTACTGCATAATTGCTCAGGTAATTAATGTCAAGAGAACGGATTAGAGAAACGTTAAACTAAAACTCTTTCCAATCGTGCGCCGAGTTTTTTGAGTCGCAAATCAATTCGTTCATATCCCCGGTCAATTTGACGGATATTGTGAATTACAGATCGTCCGTTGGCTTTTAATGCCGCAATCAGCAGTGCCATGCCGGCGCGAATATCCGGGCTGGAAAGCTCTGCCCCCCACAGCTCCGCCGGTCCGCTGACGACAACGCGATGAGGGTCGCACAAAACGATTTGGGCGCCCATGGAAACAAGTGAGTCTGTGAAAAAGAGGCGACTTTCAAACATTTTTTCGTGGATCAGAACCGTGCCTTTGCACTGTGTGGCGGTAATGACCGCGATGGACGTCAAATCCGCTGGGAAACCCGGCCAGGGCGCGTCGTCAATTCTCGGAATGGCGCCATCGAGATCGTGGCGGACTTCCATTTTCTGATTTGCCGGGACGGTCAGCGTTGTGCCATCCAGCACCGTATCAACACCGAGGCGCCGAAAAGTGAGTCGAATCATTCTCAGATGTTCCGGGTCAACGTTTTTAATGGCGATTTCGCCACCGGTCACAGCGGCGAGACCGATAAAGCTGCCAATTTCGATGTGGTCACTCATGATCCGATGACTGCAACCGCTTAGCGTTGTACTGCTTTTAATATGCAGAATATTGCTGCCAACGCCTGTGATGTGAGCGCCCATACCGTTGAGCATATGGCAAAGCCCCTGGACATGTGGTTCACTGGCAGCGTTGTAAATAACCGAATCGCCATCCGCGGCGGCAGCGGCCATCAGCGCATTTTCTGTTGCCATCACAGATGCTTCATCCAGGAATATTTCAGCGCCGGAAAGTCCATTGGGGGCCGTGAGATGGTATGAACTGCCAATCCCAACCTCTGCGCCCAGTTGTTTTAAGGCAAGGATGTGCGTATCCAGACGTCGTCGGCCAATCTTGTCCCCTCCCGGACGCGGTAGTGTGATATGGCCTCGTCTGGCGAGCAGCGGACCTGCGAGAAGAAACGAAGCGCGTATTTTTGCACATAGCGACTGGTCCGGCTCCTCTGCGTTCAGATGGGATGCATCGATTTGCAGTGAGTCGTCCGCGTCGTTTCGAATCTGAATTCCGAGCCCTTTGAGTATTTGAATCATTGTGTGAATGTCGCCGATGTGCGGAACATTCCTTAATTCAACAGGGGTTGTGGCCAGAACAGCGGCTGCCAGCACGGGCAGTGCCTCATTCTTGTTGCCGGATGGGGTGATTTCGCCGTTTAGTGGAATTCCCCCTTCTACAATAAAACTCCCCATTCATATTCTCCTTGTGGTTGGGTCCGATCGATTAAACAGGTTGCAGCTGAACAATCGCGCAGTGTCCGCTCAGTGTCTGTTCAAATACAGTAATTTGGGCAAAATCGCAAATGTTCCTTGCATAAGGGCGTCGATGCAACACGGTTCACGTGCGGCTATATTCAAAGACTGAATTATGAAACGTCGGGATTACTTGCGTTCGTTGATATTGTTGATATTAAAGAGGTCGACAAGGGCTTTCATGGCCACCGCATGATCTTTGAGCTCCTCGCCGCTGCGTCGCAGCTGCTCGATGCCGGAGAGATTTTTGTGAGTCGAGTCGTTAATTTCGTTCATGGCTCGCGCGGTTTGCTCCAGACCCGTTGCCTGCTGAAATGTATTGTGTGCGATACTCCTCGCCGCATCGGTCGAATTGGTGATGGATTCACCCAGCCGCTGAATCACTTCTCCCGTTCTTTCCATGCTTTCCACGCCGCGACGAACTGACGAAAGTCCCTGCTCGGTAATCGTGAGCATGCTGACGATGGCCTGCTGAATCCCCGTCAGTGTGCCACGCACATGCTCCGTCGCTTCGCGGGACTGCTGTGAAAGATCTCTGATTCGATTGGCCACCACTGCAAAACCGCGACCTTTCTGCCCCGCTTTGACCGCCTCTATGGAAGCGTTGATGGAAAGGGTGTGAGACTGTTGGGTGACGCCCGCCACGGACGCAATGATGCGGTCCACCTCCTCGAGTTCCAGGTTCAATCGGTTTGCACTGTCAACAATGTTTTCCACCTGCGATTGAATGTCTTCAAGTTGTGCGCGAGTCATATCCACTGCACTCAAACCTTCATTGGATATTTTCTGGGTCCGGTCGGCTACAGACTGGATATTTTTGGCATTTTCACTGGTGAGGTGGCCTGTCTTTTCAACTTCTTCGATGGTGACGGTGGTTTCATTCACGGCCGTGGCCTGCTCGTTGGCAGCGATCGATAATTCCGCTGAGCTTGTCAGGATAATATCCGCAGTGCTGTTTAGCTCTTCGGCCACATGCGAGATGGATTCCAGATTTTCCCGCATGGCATCAATGGCGTGCTTCAGCGCCTGATACATTTCGACAATTTCGGTAGTGTCCGTGCCCAGTCTCACATCGTCCAGCGGACGGACATCCCCATCTCCCAGGCGTTTCATGAGGCGTGTAATGGTAACGATGGGCTTCACCGTCGTACCGGAAATGGTAAAGAAAAACACCGCAATAAAGAGCGCGGAAAGACTGGTGGCAAAAATAACAGTGTATTTGACAATGCTTGCGGTCCCTGCCTGCAGCGCTTGTTTTGAAAGCCCAATATAAAGCGTCCCCAGCTTTTTCTTTTCCTTTTTTACATCCAATGAAGCATGGATCACGTCTGCGTTGAGAATCCGTGTATCTCCTTTGCCTTCGGTAAACTGATTTCTTTTTTTCAAAAGATTTTCAGGAACTTTTCCCGCCTTTGCAAAAACGGATTTATCCGTGCGGTATACAACGGCATAGGTGAAATCCTTGTCGCGTGTTGCTGTTTGCAGGATGACGTTTCCTTCTTCGGACTCGCCGACTCTGCCCAGAATGGATTCAAAATCCAGCGGTGACATAAGATTTCCTGCAAGGAGCCTGGCCAGAGAAGTGGCTTTATCGGCGAGTCCCTGTTCAGATTCCGTAACGAAGAAATAGCTGAATAAAACTGTGGATAACGTACTGACAATGATAATCCCGACGCTGGAAATCAGGAATACCTTAAATTTCAGTGATTTGAACAGATTTCGATATTTCAACGACAACCTCTTGATTTCAGTTTGGGCCATGGAATGTCCGTCAATGAAAACTCTCGCAATAATATGACACGAAAATCAGGAGCGCTCAATGCGACCGAAACAAAATTTCAATTACTTTCGATTTGCGCAATGGCTTTTTCGTAACGGGGCAAGTTGCTGATATCCGGTTCTTTTTTTCTGAGCGACAAGAGAATTGGGAGCGCGCGGCGATCGGCCAGCCTGCCGAGCGCTTCAATGGCTGCCCATCGACTCTGTTTAATTTGCAGCAATGAGATCAGCGCCGGCACCGCGTGGGGATCGCCCAGTTTCCCAAGGGCGAGCGCCGCCTGGGCTCGAAATTCCGGTTCATCGTGTTTGAGCAGCTGGACCAGCACAGACAGGGCTTTGGGGTCCTGGTTTTGTCCCAGTGCAATCGCGCTCCAATATCCCAACTCCGACGTTTGGCTTAAATAGGGATATAATGCGTCTTGAGAAAAGGATTCTCCAAGCAGGGCGATTCCAATGGTACCCCATGCGGCCACCTTCGGTTTTTGGGACATGCTGAGTTTTTTTAAGTGTACTTCCACAGACTGTTGCCTAAGAAGCGCTAAAAGCCGTGTGGCTTCCACCACATGCGGAGAATCTTCGTTTTGGGTGATGGAGATCAGCCCCAAAATGGCTTCGGGCCTCTTGAGACGGCCCAGTATGATCGCTTCCGGCGCCGTTTTCCTAAGCTCGGCCAGTTCATGGTTTGCGGCATCTTTGAGCAATCCCAACATCGCCACGGTGTTGCCAACGTCCTTGCCGGCGATGTTGTTTGTCTCAGCGGGGTCCCGATTCAAGTTGAACAGTGCGCACGCGCCTGTGGGCCATTTTTCACAAATCAGTTTGTGTTGATTGAAAATCACAGCGCGTTTCATGCCAATGGTCGATATCACTGGGCGCGGTGCGGCCTCGGATACCATAAATGGTCTCAAATCGTCATCCTGAGCGGCGGATTCCGGCTGTACCAGGGAAATAATGGTATCGGCAATGCTCGCATTCGATACCGGCGTCTTCACGCGTCGCGGTGAGACATCCTGCAACCGAAATGCGAGTGGAACACGAACTTGCTCATCATATAAATCGGTAGAGTGATAAAATCGACCGTGTTCGCCAAACGCTTCGCCATGGTCCGCTGTAAACACAATCACCGGTTTGTTCAATAGCCGATCCACTTCGTCCAGCAACCTGGCCAGATGCCCATCCAGATAACGGATTTCGGAGTCGTAACACTCTTCCTGACTTCGGCCCAATGATGAATCGTGACAGGTGTACGGCAGGTGCGGGTCGTACAGGTGAACCCAAAGAAACAACGGTTGGCTGGTCTGATGCTGATGCAAATGCGTCAATGCCGTTTGAACATCTTTTTGAGCATCCATTTGAAGCAGTTCAGTGTGCTGAAAACCAAACCGGCTTTTTTCAATCTCGCCCATCAGGGACGGCCCAACCGAAAAAACTTTGGGCGGATACAATCCAATGGTCGTATATCCAAGCTTTGCCAAAAGTGCGGCAAGAAGCGGGGGCACTGGCGCCCCACTTTTCAGATGCTGTTCCATGGGGACACCCGTATGGATGGAGGGGATGGAAAAAGAACTGGTCGGCGCGGTGCTGTAAGCGTGATCGAAGACCACCGAATCCTTCAGCAGAGTATCTATATTTGGTGACAGTTTCCGTTTGTATCCATAGAATCCCAAATGGTCTGGTCGAAGCGCGTCAACAGTAATCAATACAACGGAACTACCTGGAAAATGCGGTAAAATGGCGGCGGGCGGAACAATTGAGCGCGGCACATGTTTAAGAGGGGCTGTCTGCTCCACGAGTTCATCCATAGTATGGGCTCTGCCGATGGAGGTTAAATCCCGAGCGAAAATCCCCTGGTCCGATGCGGCAAATGTATCCTCCAGGGAAATGGGCCATAGCATCATTCCGATTCCCATAAACACCAGAGATGCGGCCCCCGCACGTGCCACCCGATACGGCAGCATTCCAATGCCAATGCGTCCGGAGATCTGGAGATTCAGCCAGCAGAAAAACAGCGCTGCAAGGGCGAGAGGATAATGCAGCTTTTTAAGGTATACGGCACAGACAAACAGTGCCAGAGCGCTCGATAGGGAGATTCCGCCGCCAAGCAATCGATGACCGACTTTCGCTTCGGTGAGTTTATATAATCTATAAAGCAGCCAAAAGTAGCTGGCATAAATCGTTGCCATCAATGCAATTGGCATGACCACACGATATTTGTACCCAATCAGCCGAATGGCTGTTGCCGTTGTGGAAAGATGGTTCCCCGACGATATTGCCAGCGGGATGGCCAACGCCAGCAACGCAGCAAAATGTGCCTTTCCAGGTCGTCCTGCGGAAAGGACTTCACTGGCATAAAGCAGAATTATCGCAACGACAACACTCCAGGGGCTGACGCGCAGGGCAAGATTGACGGCACCAACGCCGCAACCGGCCAGAAGACAATCCACAAACTCTATTGCGAAGGCACTGACGGCAGCCAGAAACGCCGTCTGCCAGAGTGTTTGAGCGTTTCTCATGGGGAGTGTATGCCATAAGTGACATTTTAATGAAACTGGATTTTACAATAGACTGTTGATAGATGGCGCAAAACCGGTGCCATTGGGAATCTGGCGAAATTTTTCCCAAACGCCCATCGGTCAGGCGAAGATATTCGATTTTTTTAAGGTACGTGATCCACCAGTTTGCTCCCCGTCGCATCCACGGACACTGGATCTGTTCAGACGATGAGCGTGTTGAACTGTTTGGGGGTTCCCAAAAGCTGCATGCCGGTATGCTGTTTTTTTTTTTGAAAATTAAATCACTTTGGCGAGCTTTAAAAGCTGTGATGACAGGTTCATTCCCTGTGCTCTGCTCTGCTTTAAGTTTACGATTATTTGCGGCTTGCCGTTGTCAAGGCTGATTCCAACAGCAGCACCGGCTTCGACCAGCTGAGAATTTCCGCCCAGCACCGCTATTTTCCATGGCTTGGCTGAAGTAAGCACTGTTTTTAACGTTTTTACGGATGACCCATCGGGAAGATAGTAAATGTGTGCGGCGCCCTGGTCCAAAGAGGTATCTGATACCAATGTTTTTATATCGGATGTCACAACCTCAACTCGTTTTCCACTGATTTTCTGGTTCGAAATGACGGAGAATTCCTTTTGAAGCGCGTTTTGCTGACTTGCTGTGGCTGAATCAATGACGATGTGAAATTTTATGACATTCTGTGGTTTCCTTGCAAGAGACATATCGTAATTTAGAAGTTTAATAAAAATTGCCGCCTGCAATTTGGGATGAACCTGCGCCACTGACGACAGCGCCACTGCAAATACGCAGACGACCAATAATATGGCTGGCAGTTGGTGACTGGATAGTCGATTCATGGGTTCAAGCTTTCTTTACCTGCGGCGACTGGAACGCCTTGTTGCCCCTCAGCTTACAGACCGGACATGTATACTTAAATTCATTCGATTTTTTTTGGGGTTGAAAAGGAACAATGTCCGCTTGAGAGTGGGAGAGTAATCAATTGGCACCTCGCGTTTAAAACAATCATGCGTGCTTTTCAGTTTCTGCATCTTTCAAGGACACGACCAATTTAAGTTAGCAGGTGTTGGTGGACTGTCAATTATTCCCCGGGTTTTTCTCGTTTCGCGAACATTCGGGCAATAGTCGACGAAGCGGCAGGAGAAAAATGGATTATAATTCCTAATAAATTGCTCCTATATTTGCGAGGATATGGCTATGATGTCAAAGCGTTGAACGGGTCAATCTGAATTGTTGAAGAATAGGTTTGGTAGTCAGTATGAGCAATGAACAGGAAAATAATGACGGCTATCCGGCTGTTCCCACGAATCTCGAAAAGCTGGCGGGCTTTGCAACGCGTTGTGCCTGTGGAAAGATTCATTCCATTGATATACAAAAATTTGGTATCGGCGAGGGGGCGATTGGTCACGTCGGGGAACTGGCGAATTCGCTGATAACGGTTAAAAAAGCCGGCCTCGTTGCAGATGCGATCACTCTGTCTGTTGCCGGCCATGATGTGCAGGAACGATTGCAGTCATCAGGGTTTGAAGTGACCCTCTGTGTCGTGCCTGACGGCGAAGGTGGACGACCGCATGCGACATATGAAACAGTGCTTGACGTTGAACGTCAACTACATCAAACAGACTTTATTGTTGCTGTCGGAAGTGGAACGATAAACGATTTGGGCAAGCTTGCATCATATCGTTTGGGAATCCCGTATCTGGTGGTTGCAACGGCGCCATCCATGAACGGCTATACCTCTGCAATTGCAGCCATCATGAAAGACGGCCTGAAACAAACGGTGGATTGCCACCAGCCAGTCGCTGTGATTGCCGATATTGACATTCTGAAGCGTGCACCGGCGCACCTTGTTCAGGCGGGCCTGGGCGATTTGGAATCCAAACCGGTCAGTACTGCGGATTTTATGCTCTCATCCCTGTTGCGGGGAACATACTATTGCCCGGTACCGGGGCAGGTCGTTGCGGAAGCGGAAGCACGCGCCGCAGCCTGTGCTGCTGATTTGGCACATGGGGACATTCACGCCATCAGAGTGCTGACCGAAGCATTGTTGCTTAGCGGGTGTTCAATGAAACTCGCCGGCTCGTCAAGCCCGGCGTCCGGAGGAGAGCATTTAATCAGTCATTATTGGGACATGACGGCACAAAATGAGAACCGGGTCGAAGGCTTTCACGGTGCGCAGGTGGGCGTGGCCACTATCGTGACCGCCACCCTCTATGAATATTTGCGACAGTTGTCCCCGGATTCCATTGACATAGATACATTGGTTTCGACGCGATTGTCGGCAGCGGATGAGAGACGTGCTGTTATCAAACGCCATGGGGTATTCGGCGAGCTGGCAGCCGACGAGATGCAGCAAAAGCGCCTTGATGATGATGCCTATCGATTTGAACTGGAGTATGTGAAATCCCATTGGGACGATATTTGGAAATCCCTGTCGATGCTGAAATCGGCAGCCGAAATCCGCGCTGTGCTGCAGGCAGCCCAATGCCCTGTCACCGTAGAAGCTCTCGGACTTTCTGATGCTCAGCTCAAATATAGTTTTTTGCACGCAAGGGAAATTCGAGGCAGATTCACTGTATTGGATTTTGCCGCGGATTTGGGCGTCCATGGGAATGCAGCAGCGCAGGTGCTCTCTGACAGTCACTGCCTGTCAGGCAACGGAAAGGAATTGTGATTGGCACTTTTTGGAACATTTGACACTATGCCTTTGACAGACGTCATCCAGTGGATATTGGACAGTAAGGCTACCGGGCATCTTGTGGTGACGATGGATATGGAAGAGACCACACTCGAATTTCGCAATGGTGACATGGTGGGTATCAGTGGAGAATCCTTGCGTTTGGATTTGGGCCACTATCTGCTGCGACATGGAAAGATCACCGAAACGCAGCTGCAGACACTGGTTCAACCCAGAAGCGAGATGGGCTCGATTAAAGCGCGTATGGTGGCCAATGGTATTCTTGACTATGCAACACTGGTCAACTCCGAGCGTTCTTATGCCATGGAAATACTCATGGATTTGCTCTTTGTCACGGACGGCAATTTTCATTTTACACCGGAGCATGGCAATGACGTGTCGGAGGATGCGAATGGCCTGGATGAGGATGTTCCAAACGAAAATAGCGGCGCGCGACTTGAAAAACCCATTTCCACTCAAAATGCGCTGCTGGATGTGATGCGTCGGATGGATGAATGGAATCGCATACGCGAAGTGTTTCCCAGCAATCTCACTGTGATAAAGGCAACAGGAGAGAGCGACGATTTCATTCATAAAGCGTTGACCGAGGCAAATGAACCAATGTCCATTGGCGATTTGTGCATGAAACTGGAGTTGGGTCGATTTACCGTATACGATCGCCTCTACAGACTTTACCACGATAAAAAAATAGTCATCGACAGGATGAACGATGCCAGGGAAAACCACGACGCACTGGGACCTATTGGTGAATTGATTGAGAATGCACGTGTGCTGCTGGCGGAAAATCAGTTTGAGGAAGCCAGGGAGCTGCTATCCACTATTTTGGGTTTGGAGCCCGACAATGCAGACGCGCGGGATTTGGTGCGCACATTGCGGGAACATCATCTGAACTATCTGTATCAACAGATGCCTCCACATCTGACCCCTGTACTGACCATGCCCCGTGAGAAATTAAAACAGATGCCTCTCAGTCAAAAAGAGATTTTTCTCGGGGGGCGCCTGAACGGAAAATGGGATGTGGGAATGCTCGTGGTTGCCACATCTCTGGGGGAACTGGACACTTTGCGGGTACTGCGAAAGCTTATTCACGCCGGCATAGCAAGGCTGCAATAAACCATTCTTATTCTTTTAGCAGACATGTTGTTTTTGCGTTTTAATGCAAGGAGGGCAAACCATTTATGTTGTCAATTCATCTTCCGGTACGTGGGCATTCAGTTCTGCAATGAGGATGTCTGCCAACTTTACATCGTCGCTGGCTTTCGCCAGAACTTTGAGTGGATCGCAGAAGCCTGCGTATTGGGGCGCTTTCGCAAGGAGAGAATCAATATGGTGACAGATTCCATCCATATCACCATCAATGGAAAGCTCGTAAAACTCTTTGAGCGTTTGCACGGAAGGCACAATGTACGGTTGGTTGACTTTCGAACCTTCAATATCGGTCATCAGCTCCGTGTGGTAATGGTGAATGTGGCGGGAAAGCTCAGTCAGCAGCTGTTCTCTGGAGATGGGCTTTCGAAGAAATCCGTCGCAAATTGACTGGATGCGCGCCTCGTCCGTTGGCATGGTGGATGCAGAGACCGCGATGATGGGTATCGTCCTGTACTCCTCGCTCCCCTTGAGTATCTCAGCAAGTTCTTCGCCACTCAGCGTGGGCATTTTCATGTCCAGAAGCAGGACATCCGGTCGCTTCATTTGAATCCGTTCCAACGCTTCGTTGCCATTTTGTGCAAATTGCAGTTCGAAACCATAAGGCTGTAGAAAAACGGACATCAGTTGTCGGTTGTAATCAATATCATCGGCAATGAGAATCCGGGCGAAATCAAAGCTGATGTTGTCGGGCGCCAGCAATGGAGCAGTTTGTGCCGACTCGTCTGCAGCCGTCGCGATTTCCATGTTTCGTATTGTGAAAGTAAACACTGAACCTTTATCCAGACTGCTTTGAAATTCGATTTCTCCGTTCATGGCCTCGGCCAGTCTGCGTACAGTGACCAATCCCAGACCGGAGCTCCAGGACGCCATGGAATGCAGTTTGGCATCCTGGCCAAGTAATTCAGATATGCGCTGTTGTTCATCCTGTGCGATGCCTTTTCCAGTATCGGTGATATCCACACGCAGGCTAACTTTTCCCGGTTTGGCGGGATTTCGATGATCCAGCTGACATCGAACAATAATGTCGCCGTGGGAAGTGAATTTCGCAGCATTGCCAATCAGGCGAAGCAATACCTGACGAAAACTGGATTCCGCCATCCTTAGCCATTCTGGCACATTGTCATCCACGATGACTCTAAAATCGATTCCCTGTTCGGTAATTTTTCGGGCGAAGACCGTTTCAATTTCACCCAAAACGCGGCGCACATTAGCTGCTGTATGCGCGAGGTGGAACCTTTCGCTTTCAAGTTGCGACAAATCCAATATGTCATTTATACAGGACAGCAACGCATCACCGCTTTGTTGAATTGTATGCAGGTATGCTCGCTTTGTCACATCGTACTCTCTTGCAATCAGAATCTGCGTATACCCCAGTACTGCGTTTAAGGGCGTGAGCAGTTCCTGACTCATAAAAGAAAGAAATTCCTTATTCGCACGATTGGCGATGTTGACTTTTTCTTTTTCTGCTTGCAGTTCTTCAGTCCGCAAAATGATTGCATCCGCCATTTTGGATTGCTGTTTTTCCCAATCGACCTTCTGGTCGTTTTGTAAACGCAACGTCTTCTTTAAGTTTTCGATTTCTCTGACAATTTCAATGGATATGGCCGCCTGTGAAGCGATGGCCTCAATAAATTGAACGTTTTGCTGCGAAAACTCACCTGTGGATTGATGATTTTCCAGATACAATACCCCGATAAAGTTGTCGCCTCGCGCAATCGGTGCGCAGATAACCGATTGTATTTTGTGTTTTTGTATGTATGGATCGTCGGCGAAGAGGCCGCTTTCAGCGACGTCTTCGATTACCCGTATTTTTTGCTCAGTGACAGTGTTTTTGAGCAGGCGCACAGGAACCGATATTGAATTTTCGAGTGGAATCGGCGCCGGCAACACAGGATGTCGATTATTGGAATCCTGAATTGCAGCAATGTGCCAATCCAGATTGTCGCGGAGCACCAGTACGCCTTTTTGGGCACCCGTATTTTTTTGGGCAATGGTCATCAGTGTTGTTACCGCACTATCCATTGTTGCTGCCTCGGAAATCGTCAGACAAGCCTGTATGACAGAGGCGACCGCGTTCCAGGGGTCGCAGATGTCTTGAGATTTGGACTCGACGGGAAAATCGGGTGCTGTTGATGCCCGAGTGTTTTTCTCCACATCAACTTCAGGAACAGCATTTAGCTGTAGCAGTGCACTGAATTTGTTTTCCAGCAGGCGCACTTTTTCGGGACATCCCCATGTCGCGTAGCAGCGATGGGCTTCCTGCATGAATCTGGCGGCCGTCGTTTCGTCGTTTTTCGAAAAATGGTATTTGCCGGCGCATTCGAGCGCTATCGCCTGCTCATAAATAAGGTTGTTATCTTTCGCTGTGGCGACGGCATCGTCATACAAACACACTGCGTCATTATGTTTACCCAATATTCTGGCAAGTTCCGCATCCAGAAGCTGGCGCTTGTTTAAAAAGAAAGTGGGATTGTGCTCGGCCAGTTCATCGATATTTTTTTTGATCTCCTGAATCTGCGCGACCATATCCCGGTTGTGTGAATTTGCGTTTTTCAGTTGGGCTGCCAGATTCAGGCCGTGATATGTGTTTAAAAAGCCGGAATAGACCGTGCCGGAAACGTACGACAGGTACTCCGTCGCCTTTTCCATGAACGGTTTTATTTCTTCGTGTTTGTTATAGATATACATTACAAACGGTTTAAAACACTGGTACACGGCCTGGCGTATTGGGTTATTGTCCGCGAATACGGATTGGATTTCTGCGTGGTCAATGGGCGCATCATTGTAGAGAAGCACCCGGTGCTCCAGATGGCCCGAGAGACAGCTCAGTATGACTTTTGCCGCCAGAGTGTGAATCGTGATGGCGGTGGTATTACCCGTTTGTCTGGTCCATTTCAGGTCTTCTATTGATTTTTGCCATGTTTCCTGAAGTGGCCGTCCCAGCAGGAGTTCGTACAGATTACGGTGTTGGGAATTATAAGCAGCGTATTCATTGTCGCCACCGTCACGGCAGAGACGGGCGCCCTCAATAATGTGTCGGTATCCTTCGACCAATGAACCTGTCAGGCCCAGCGTCATGCCTGACAGATATTTGGAGCGGCCCCGCACTCTTTTCATATTTGTTCGTTCTCCCAGTTCAATACCGAGTTGTGCAAAACGGGTTGCCTGTGTATAGTGCTTCATACCTGCCAGCAAAAATGCGTAGTATGAGTACACATACGGGGAAAACGGCGTATTGCCATAGGTGATTGACGCATTTAGAATTTTGAACAGCAAAACCACAAGTACAGTCTGGTTGACATAAAATGCCGGCGCCAGACACTGCTCCATCAGGCTTGTGATTTTTAGCATTTTTTCATCGGTCATCATTGGCAGTTCCAGCAGATCCAGAGGATCTTTGCTTCCCATTAGCCTGGTTGTTCGTGCCATTTCAGACTGAATTGAGATATCTTTTAACAACTCAATATCGAGTTGCTGCAGGATGTTTATTCCCAAATCGAATGATGCCTTGTACATGTTGTCCATGGCCAATAGACTCACTTTAAGGCGGTGAATATCGATTGTATCCAGAACACTTTCGGCATTTTTTATGACGTCTGAAAACGCGTCTTCCGCTTCGATGTGATTTTGAGACAAATATGCAGTTTCAGCCAGACTCGTAAAGATTTGACGTGCCGTTGGATAGTCCCGCTTCCAGAAATCGGCCTGCAACTGCAACAATGATTTGGCTTGCCTAAAAAAAATAATGGCCGATTCGCAGGCAAGGGTTGTTTTCGCCAGTTGGGCTGCCTCAATATTCAATTTCAGCAGTTGTTGTTTTTCATCATTGTTAAGCAATTCAAGTGCATTATTCAGATGATATGCGGCTTCATAAAGTTCTTTGGGACGGGCGATGTCCAGTGGGTGAGTCAGAAGATGGTTGCCAATTCTGTAGTGGGTTTGCAGCCGTTCTTCATCGTTGGTCAGCAACCGGACGGCCTCCCGCATATGATCGTGTGCGAAATGCAATTCAGCTCCACTTTTTATAACAAGTTGAGCACCGAACGCATCTCCCAACATATGCAGGACGTCGTCCATGGTTCGGTTAGTCAGTTCGCAAAGCAATGTTAAGGTACAGCGATCACCCAGGCAGGCTGCGATTTTCAGCAGTTCCAGTACGGATGCGGAATACGTTTGAAACTGTTGAGTAATAAGACGCTCAACTGTTTTTTCAACTGGGGCATTTTCTATCTGTTCCATGTCCCACAGCCAGGCGTCGTCAAAAATGATATAATTTTTTATAACCAGCGATTCGACAAACCTCTTTGTAAAAAGCGGGTTCCCTGCGGTTTTGTGCAGGATCAGTTCTGCCAGCAGCTTCGTTTCGATGGGCGCATAATGCAATGCTGTGCCCAGGATATTTTGCACATCATCGAGTTTGAGTGGCGCCGGATGCATTGTCAGGCAACGATGCGGTGACTTTTCAAGTCTGTGCAAAAGAGCTGTGAGAGGATGGGTTGTATCCACTTCGTTTTCACGATAAATGCCAATAAATAGAAAATATTCAATTTCGGTGTCGGTGAGAATGCTCCACAGCAACTTCAGATAGGCGTTGTCCCCCCACTGCAAATCGTCGGCAACGAGAATCAGAGGATGTGAATGGCTGGCACAGGCCCGTATGAAATTCTGGAAAACAAGTCTAAAACGGTTTTGTGATTCTGCAGGTGGCAGTGGTTCAAGCGGAGGCTGCGGTCCGATAATCTGAATTACACTGGGAATAACGGACGTAATAAGAGCTCCGTTGTCCCCCACTGCAGATATTATCTCATTTTTCCATTTGCCGATTTCCTCTTTGGAACCTGCAAGAATCTGCATTACCAGGTCATCAAACGCCTGAATCAGTGCCGTGTATGGTTGATTTGTAGAGTGCCTGTTAAATTTGCCTTGAACCAGATGGCCCCTGATTTGCGCAACAGGTCGATAAAGCTCATTTACGAGCGAGGTTTTACCGATACCAGGTTCTCCCGATATAAAAAAGACTTCCGCCTGTCCCTTTGCGATACGCTGAATACTTTGAGAAAGGACGTCGATGTCCGGGCCTCGTCCATAAAGCGTCTCGGGAATGTGAAATGTCCTGGTCGTGTCACTTTGTCCAACAGCAAATTTCTCAATTTGTCCGGAATCGTCAAGCTGTTGCTGACATCGCAGCAGGTCTGCGATGAGTCCAGACTCGCTTTGATATCTGTCTTCCGGATTTTTAGACAATAGTTTCATGACAATGTCTGATACAGGAGCAGGAATGGTTTGGCTCAACTGTGATGGTGGGTGGGGGAGGCGGGAAATATGGCTGGTTACAACGCCAGTGGAATTGCTTTCATTAAACGGCAACCCGCCTGTGAGCATTTCAAAGAAAATCATCCCCAGTGAATACAAATCAGAACGATAATCCACCAAATGATTCGTTTGCCCTGTCCGTTCGGGAGAAATGTAGGGAAGAGATTCCTTTGGCGCATTGGAAGACGGAATCCGTACGCGTTCTTTGGGCAATGCTGTGGCGCTGTCAAAGTCGATGATTTGGCACGTTTTGGTTTGCCGATGGACGATGATGTGGCGCGGACAAATGTCGTTATGAACGATTTTGTTTTGATGCATCGCGGCGATTGCCTGAGTTATCTGGAGCGCCGTGTCAAGAAACGTGTCCGTGTCAAACGGGCCATTCGTTGATAGCAGTTTGTCCAGCGAAACACTGTCTGCATCCGGCGCTATAATAACCCATCCGTGCTCGTGCGGGGTAAGTTCCAACTTGTACGTGCCGCTTGTCGTCAGTCCTGCTGTGCTGGACAATTTAAACGCGTGCTCAATTTGTTTGGTCGCTTCTTCAGATGGCTGTCCGCTGTGAAGATACTTTAATACCACCTGCCTGCCATCGGTATCTCCTGTGGCGCGGTAAATAACAGATTTACTGCTCTGATGCAGTTTTTCGGTGTGTTTGAACCCATTCAATTCCCGCATGTGCACGGTGTCCCCTTTCTGAATTCTATGAATTGTCTGGCCAAAAATAATACTTTGAAACCGGGGCAAACAATCTTTAAGAGGATAGAATCGGCAGATTGAACCCATCTGAAGATTCAGACAATTGCCGAATAATTTTAGCGTACTATGCAAGGAGGACGCCGCAAGTTTAATTGAACAGATGTGCAGCATTTTTTTTTGGGAAGCATCAAACGGAATGATTCCCCCGGTTTGAACAGCGGGGAGTATGACTTGCAGCTTCATGTAAAATTTTACTTTTCCCGCGAAATAAAATGTGAAACATTCGACTTATGAAACGAATTTTTGTCCTTAAAATAAGTAATGGAAGCGCAACTGATTTTTTATGGCTGCTGATTGCGGTATTCTGTTTTTCCTGCCAGGTCACGGTATCCGATGGACAAGTGGAGTGTGGTGAGCATAACGAATGTCCGGGTGCATTTCCCCATTGTTATGCAAAAACGTCGGGGGCGCTGCGGTGCTGGAAAAATCCAAATCAGAATGAATTCAATAGCGATACGGATACCGGGGATGAGAAGAGGGCGGACAGTTTGTGGTTATCAACCGATTGGAATGACTCGGATTCGCCAATGGATACCGCGACACAGAGCGAAGTTCTCCCGGAAACGGATAGTGAAACGGCGGAAGTGGTCACACAGCCATCTGACAGCGATGCAGACACTTTAAACGATTTGGTGGTAGTTGACACAGGATCGGCGTTGGATTCCGCTGCTGTTGATACTGCGAAAATTGAGGATACCGCAGATACCGAACCGGATTCGGACTGCTGCACAGATAGCGGCACAACGCCAACGGATTCAGACACATCGCCCTTGACAGAAGTGGACTCTGGTTCGGACTCTTTTACCGATACGGAATCAGATACAGAAATAGATACCGAAACAGATACCGATTGGGGAGATACTGTGACAGACACGCAGACAGAGTCGGATTCAACAACCGCTGTTGTACCCAAAGACACGTCTGGAGACCCGCCAGATGTGGCATTGGCGCGTGTCATGATGGATATGACTCCGCTTCACAGTGAAGGGGTGACCGTGTTCTCCACCACCCCCCGACTCGGTTTCGAAGGACTTGTGTATATCGGTACTGTGGCGGGCAACGTGTATCGCATCGATGACATTAGAGAACGACCGTTTCGGGTGGTACGGCGGGATGTGAGTGAAGTGACGGTCGATATGAATGGCGAACTGGTTCAAATGGCCATGCCGAATATTCCGGTTTCATCCATCGCCATCGATCCTTCCGATGTGCGTAAAGTGTATGTTTCCTTTGCCGGGAACGGTGATTCGCTTCCCATTTTAGTGTGGCGGTCTGTGGATGGTGGCGACACGTTTAAGCCTCTGTTGAACTCTCCCAGGGAGTGGCCATCTGTATTGTCGGTCAGCCCTTTTTCAGGACTGATTTACCTGACTCAAATGGATCATGTGAAAACGTCCGAGGACAACGGCCTTACCTGGCAGGACAGACCGTCGTTGGATGAACTGTTCTATCATTTAAGCCAGAAGGACGGGGACATTGAAGACGATGATCAGATTAGTGTCGTTACATTATGTAGAGACCTCTTTGACACGGCGTCAGAGGTTCCTGTTTCTGGTTACGCTGGTACGCTGCAGGGAAAAATTTTAAACTTTTTCAACACGGACACGGACACGGATACGGACACGGACGTTGATTTGTATGTCACCTTGATTCCCCCGCAAGAGCCCAGTGGGGGGGCGGCGCAAATCCCCTTCGGTATGTTTCCACGCGCTCTTGCGTACCTTTATGAAAAATTTGGGGATCTCTACATTTCCTACAGCATGGATTCGAGTAACCCATCCTTCCCACATATCTGGAGCAAGACTTACAATGAGGAAACCAAAGCCAATGAGTGGGACGCATTTGGGAGCGTCGATGGTTATGGAGCAACAGGTGCCATCAGTTACAACACGTTTTTCAATACGATTGCTGTCTATTTCTACTCGCTGACCAGCGAGTGTGCTTATCGTGCGGACAGACGTTTTAATATTATTGAAGAATACTGCAGGTCATCCTATTAAATAAAACCAGGAATTCAGAGTGTCGTGTTGCATTCAGTCTCGACAGGATTGAATCGGGAAGGTACAGAAGGGAGCATGAAAGACGATAGAATCGATAAAGTGAGTGAATTGTTGTTTTCGGATATCGATACTCTGCTGGGAGGCGAGGGCGCCGGCGCCAAATCGGTGGAGCAGACGCGATTGCTGCAAAGCTGGCAGGTGGGCAAGATCATCTCTAGGGTGGAAAAAACGCAAAAACTGAGCACTTCGGAAACAGCGCGGGTGATGGAGCGGGTATCAAAGATGCTGGGCCAGAAATACGGACGGCGTTTTGGGCGGCGCAACATTTTTTACATGCGAAAATTTGCCGGCTATTATCCCAAACCCAAGGGAAACGAGGCGCTGTGCTGGAGCCACTATCGCTCGCTGCTGTCGGTGGATGATGAAGCGCGTCGAACGAGTCTGGAAAATCGGGCAGTGGCGGAAAAAATGTCGGTGCGTGCCCTGAATTCGGTGGTGACTGAGACGGTGGGATTTGAATCGGCCTCAGAGGAACGACTGGCCAGGGTGTTGGAAATTGATGAACGTAGGCTGCATATGTATGAGGTGGTCCAGAGCGAAACGGGTGAATTGCAGCTGGACGCGGGTTTTGGCGTCTGCCTCCGTGTTCCCTCAAAATCCCTTCATCTGATGCAGCCCGGTGATATTGCCGCATGCATGGCCAGACAGGGGCGGTACTTGAATTTTAAGGGCGGAGAGGGGTTTCGCTTTGCGTATCTGGCATTTGTGCGCAAGGTAATGGATGGCGGCACAGTATTGCTGGAAGTGGCGTTGGGACTGGAAGCCCATGCGTTTATTCGGTTTCGGTTGAGGGGCGTGAAAGTAATGAAAGCAGGAACCGAAATGGGCGACGCCGCCATGCGGTTTGTGGCCGAACGATTGACGCCTGGAAAGCAGGTGCTGATTCATTCATATTGTGCTGAGACGTGGGGTGAATACAGTGCAGACGTATTTTATTCTCCATCCGGTCAATGCAGCGCACCGGATGAAGGAGAATACCTGAACCGGGAACTGCTGGAGTCGGGACTGGGCGGGCTGGTGGGCTGAGGAATGGCCCGGTGGAATGCGCGGTGCAAATATTGCTCTTGACAGACGGCATCTGTATATTGAGGGCAAGTGTGTTTATGATTTGACAAGCAGGGAGTATAGCATGGCTGATTTAACGACGCAGTATCTTGGTCTGGATTTGGAGAATCCGATTATAGTGGGGTCCAGTGGTCTGACCCGGTCGGCAGACGCCATCGCGCGCTGTGAAGCGGCCGGCGCCGGAGCGGTTGTGATGAAGTCCATTTTCGAAGAGCAGATTGAAAAAGAAACAAAAGAGATCACATCTCATGTAGCCAATGTCACCTGGCACCCGGAAGCTGCTGAATATGTGCAGACATACAGCAGGGAAAATGCGGTGGATAAATATTTAAAAGAACTGCGCGCAGCGAAAAAAGCGGTGAAAATTCCAATTATCGCATCGGTTCACTGTGTGTCCGCGGGGGCATGGACCGAATTTATTCGTCGCCTGGAAGCGGAAGGCGCAGACGCCATTGAGTTGAATCTGTTCGTGATGCCATCGGGCGTGGAGCGGGCAGGTGACCGCCTGGAACAGGTGTATTTTGATGTGCTGGAAAAATTACTTCCAACCGTGTCGGTGCCGGTGTCACTCAAACTGGGAAGCTATTTTTCGGGACTGGCCCACACGCTGGTGAAGCTCGGCCAAACGGGATTGGCGGGGATGGTGTTGTTCAATCGATTTCGCGCACCAGATATTGACATTGAAAATATGAGTATTGTGGAAGCCGATAATTTCAGCAGTCCTACCGAATATGTTCATTCGCTGCGTTGGATTTCCATACTCGCCAATCGGGTATCCTGTGATCTGGCGGCGACGACGGGAATACATGACGGGGAAACCGTTGTGAAGGAACTGCTGGCCGGGGCCAGTGTGGTTCAGGTGTGTTCATCGCTGTACAAAAACGGGATGGGGCGCATCGACGAGATGAAACAGACCCTCGAAAAATGGATGGACGAACACGGCTTCGATTCCATCGACGATTTTCGTGGGAACCTCAGCCAGAGCGAAACAGCAAATCCGGCAGATTGGGATCGGGTTCAGTTTATGAAAATGTCGCTCCAAATGTAGCCGCCTCCTTTTTTGGAAATTACTCAATTTGTGGGTCACCATTTACCCGCCAGGTGTGGCTCGTCCCATTATTTCTCCGACCGTTAAGGAACTTTGGTTCCGTCCGATATAGGCAATAGATTTATTCTTTATAATGCGTTGAGTGTACCTGCAGATACAAATATTCCAAAGAGTCGGCATCATCACGCGTTCCAACAGGTTCATTTTGCGCTGGAAATGGTCTGACGTGCAATCAATGGATGACGCGGTGGTCAAAATAACCGTGAGGACAACTGATGGAACAGAATGAGCGAAATCCCGGACGCACGGGAAAGGATACGTCTTCGAGTGACGAAATGATGTTGCAGATGCATGGTCGAAGTGGCGCTGATGGCGCGTTCGTGGATGATGATTATGATTTGCCGGAATTTGATTTGTCGGAATTTGATTTGTCGGAAATGGATTTGGGTGGTGATGGCGATGACATTCTTCCGGTGGAGATGGAAGAACTTCAAAAGACCGTGGATACACTTGCGGTGCGCGCGATAACATATACACCCTCCACATTGCCCCCTCCCGTCACCAGTATTGTCGTGGCTGCGGCGAAGGGCGTTGATTCCACGTTGCGCAGCGTGACATCGGCTGAAATTGCCGGGCAGGAAAAAAAAAGATTCGACGAAGTCGGTGGAAGAGACTGGTGTTGGCGGGACTGGCGGGAGCATTGCTGATGGGGGGAACGTTTTTTCTGATTCAAATGGTTGCAAAAGGAGAGCGTGTTCCTTTCGGTGAAGAACGCAAAGTGGTTGCCGATGGCAATGATACACAAAAGAAGACGTTCCGCACTGGCAGCAAAGGGATGACAACTACAGAGATTCCCGAAGCGGTAAACAAAGCGTCGACAGCGACGCATGCCGCACAGATGGTGACCATTACGCTTGAGAACCTGCCCGCCAACGCACTGGTCGCAGTTGACGACGAAACAACGGCTATTCCGTTGATGGTACCGCGTTCAGACATTCCCATTGCCATCAAAGCGTTTATTGATGATCGCATCATTTTTTCAAAAATCTTAGTGCCGTCTGAGAATCAAACACTTACAGTGGCCACCCGAAAAAAGGGACGAAGCAAATCCGTTGAAAAATCAGATGCGGATGCTGCCGGTAAGATGCCCAATGACGCACAGTGGCGTCCCTCGGGAAGTTTGTCTTCGAATCCCCATCCGTTGCGGAGAAATCCGTTTGCCACAGGAGATAATCAATAAGGTTCCATCGCTTTATCAGTTTGGCGCTGTTTACGCTGATACCGGTGCGGGCAGTGGCCTGGAATCCCGAAGAAGCGTGTGCCCCCACGCCAAAAGATCCGGTTCTGGCACGGATGGCTTCCGGCGATTTGTTTGCACGGGCTGAAGCGGATTAACAATCCAGTCGACCCATGAAGGCGCTGGAGGGATTCCTGTGTTCTCACCAGATTCTGCCCCACGAAAATACACTGTTTAATATCTCACAAATTGCGCAACTGGCAAAACATCGCGATGCATCCATACGGCAGCGGATTTTACGGTTTCAATGGAACTGTAGGAACAACCGGCGATGGCGAATCAAACTGGCCTCTAATGAATGCTTATCCAGCCCAGTGCCGAGGCGGTGAGCAGTAACGAGATAATCAGAACAAAAACGATGAATATGGTGGGATTGTCCTTTTTGCTGATCATCGTAGCGAACGACCCCCATGCACCAAAAACGCCCGCCAGACAGGCGATGCCAATCCCCAGCATGGAAATACCATCACTGGTGCCAAGATGTTTGAGATACCAGTGGCCGCTGAGTACATCCCGGGCGGGAGAAGCGTTGTGCCAAATCTGATTCGCTCTTTGGCCTCTGCACAGTCCGTTGAAGAGGCTCTCGGCATTAAAAAACTGATTTCCGGTGAAGTATAAAAACATTCCAATAACCGCAATGACGGAACCACCGAGGGCCAGCCAGAACGCCACGTCACCGTACACGATGCCCGAAGGGGAAGGTTTGGGTGTGAACTTGTCATTCATGGATACCTCCTTTAACCCAACGCTTTCATCAATAACCGGATTCCGGAAGTGAACATGACGATAACAATGAGTGGACGTATAAAACCTGCTTTAACCCGCAGCATGATTTTGGTGCCAATTAATGTTCCGATGACCATTCCTATCATACAGGGAACAGCGAACAGCGGAAACATACCGCCTCCCTGGATATAAGGCCACACCGCTGCTGTATCGCCAATGGATATCATTACCTTGCTGCACGTGGCGGCCACTTTCAGCGGCGCCAGCATCACCAGATTGAATACGGGAACCATTGCCCAGCCGGCGCCAAGACCAAAGAGCCCAGACATCAGACCCACCCCGCAAAACAACACCAGTGCCACCCTGGCGCGTTTCAATTTGTAGTGAACGACTTTACCCAGCGAGTCTTCAAAATACGGCATGGGCAGGTTCATCGACGCGGTAAACGGGTCTACCTGTTTTACATCCGGGTATTCCGAATTTTTTTTGAGAACAAAGAGAACGCCAATTCCGATAACCAACATCCCCAGCGCGCCCTGGATGTACGCCTCGCTGGCGGGGCCCATGGCGGTTTTCATATAGCCGGCAAGCAATGATCCAATCACCGCAAATACAGCGTATGGGACGGCCGCTGTATACAGCAGGCGAATATTGGCAATGCCTTTTCTGAGAAACGGTCTGGCGGCGATAAGCGCGCCAACAGTGGCAACAAAGAGGCCCGTGGAGCGGATGATGTAGGAGTCAATATTGGTAAATCCCATAAACAATGGTGTAAAAATAACGCCGCCGCCAACACCGGCAAGAACCGCAAAAATACCAATGGCTGCACATACCAGAATGAGTCCAACAAAAAACAGCGTGGGGCTTAACGCAGACGCCTCTGTACCAATGGCAGCCAGAATGCTGCCAAAACCAGCAGATGCCGCAATAATCACGATTAGCATAATCTCAATGACCTGCTTTATTGTACCAGGATCACCAGAAGATTTCGATGACGATGCAGGAGATGACGATGTGTTTACTTTGAGCACTCTATCCAAAAATGTCATGGCTCATCTCCCAGGTATCTGTGAGCAGCGGTTATCTGAATTCCTGTTTTGTAACATGAGTTTTTCAAAATCTGTATTTTTTTCCATGTTTAACTTTTCGCTGCTGGATTTGCATACCATTTAAATGACCGGCTCGTCCAGTGTATGAAAAAAACCATGTGAATCAAGCTTCATTGACTGTTCACAGCAGGAAGTTCTGGCAGTTTTGTAAAACATCGATTGGTTGCGCATGAAATGTGAGGCATGTGGGTTGAGCGTTGCATATCTTCCTGTCTCGATTGCATTCATTGGATTGGGCCGCGAAAACCGGTGCCGCGATGGTTTATGCGGTTTTTTTTCCAGAGATTTCCAGTTGAGGAAATGGCGGTAGTTTTTCCATGACGTCGTTGGATTGTCTGTCGTTTTGCGATGAAAGAAAATCCAGAACATCCTTGTACGAAGGAAGTGAGCGGTTGCCGCCTTTGCGGGTGACACAAATGGCGGCAGCTGCGGACGCGAGCGTAATGCTTTGCTCGGTGTTTAGCTGATGCAGGCGCCCGAAAAGATATGCGCCATGAAAGCAGTCTCCGGCCGCAAGTGTATCCACGGCGTTGACTTGATATACCGGATATTGTTTCCGGCCTCCAGGGGTGTACACTATGACGGGGTGCTCGCCATTGGTGACCACCATTTTGTTTTGGTACTGCATATCGATAGTTTCGTCTTCGCTCAACCGTCGGGTCAACGCTTGAAAAAAAGGTGCAGAGGTCACGGGGTCGGTGGTCTGATTCAGCAGTGAATGTGTTTCCCTGCGAAATGAACCGGCATCCAGTACTGAGATACCGCGGTGGTGTTTGAGTAGCTGTCGGCTCCATTCATACTGATGGCCATCCAGCAAGAGGCCATCTGCAGCAAATGTTTCCGGAAATTTTGTTATTGGATACTCTCGACTGGCATTTTGAGATAGCACTGTTCGAGATCCGTTTTTTTCGCTGGAGACGGCAATTGCACAATTGCAGGGCCCGGAGTAACGTTTCAGATAGTCGGTATGCACACCGCAGCGATGCAAATCTGTAAGGGCAATTTCGCTGAACTGATCACTGCCAAGTTGACCCAGCAGATAGGTCTGAACGCCCCACTGAGCCAGGAGGCATGCGGCATTGGCTGCCGGGCCGCCAACGCTCATTTCCAGTGAATGTATAAATTGTTTTTGATTTTCCTCAGGATACTGCTCCACGCTGGTCATCAGGTCGCAGCAAATGTATCCGCAACATATTACGGTTTTCATTTAGGCAGTTTAGGGAGACAAAGCCGAGGGGGCAACTTTTATTTTAGACTTTTTCCGGAAAAAACACAGCGGTATGAAACTACGACTGATCAATTTGCGTCTGCAGGTGTTGTTCAGTCTGAGCCGTCGCCTGTGGCGAAAATGTGACACGGAGTGAATCGTTGTTGATAACTCCCTGGATGACATATTGCCGGGCACGCTCGATGCGGAAATACGGCCTTGGGAAATGCGGATAATATTTCAGAGTGCCATCTTCCACCAAACGTCGCATGAGCGTCTCATCAATTGGGCCATCAAGGCTTACTTCCTTCACCGTGGAGCTGTCCAGACAGTTTTCCAACAGCTTTATGGAAAGCACACGTGTCACGATTGCACCATTCCTGCCAGTTCCTGGATGGCGGTTGCACATTCCGTTGCTGTGTCCAACGGATGATCGGCGCCAAAACTGATGCGTACGGTTCCTTCCGGAAATGTTTTGAAGTGGCGATGAATTTGCGGTGCACAGTGAAGTCCAGTGCGAGTGAGCATCAAAAACACATCCGCCAGAATGTATCCCGCTTCGCTGGCAGTCATATTTGACAGTGTAAATGATACAATGCCTGCGCGGCCATCGTTGTTCGCCAGAGGGAGGCATTGGACACCAGGGACATCTTTAATTTGGTCTCTTAACAACGTCACCAATTGATGTTTATGTTGCGCACCAGTTTCGATGCCAGCTTTTAACAGATAGTCCACTGCGGCAGCGAGTCCGATGAAACCAGGTATGTTGGGAGTGCCGGCTTCATGCCGCAATGGCAGCTCCTCGGGGTGTTGCAGCAATTCGCTGCGAATTCCCGTGCCGCCAAAAAGAGATTGCGGCAATGTGTTGTCCGGTACAATCAGCCCGCCTGTACCTGCGGGGCCGAGCAGTGCTTTGTGTCCGGCAAATACGACAAATACACGTCCCGGCAGCGCGCTGTAATTGAATGGGATGCAGCCGATGTACTGGGCTGCATCAATAAGCAGAGGAATTTCGACACTTGCCGCAAGGCTGGCTATTTTATCTATGGGCTGAATCGTGCCAGTTACATTTGAGGCTGCACTTACTGCGATGAGGCAAGTGTTTTTTCGGATAGACTGGCGAATCCGGTCAACGTCGATGAGCGCGGATTCGTCAGTCGAACAGAAGGTGACCTGTGCACCAAAGTCCTTTTGAGCATGATAAAGTGGTCTGAGCACCGAATTATGCTCGGTCGTGGACGTGATAACATGGCCACCATTTCGCAAAAGGCCGGTTATTACAGTATTGATGCCATGCGTGGCGGATGGCGTTAATATGATTTGTTCCGGTTTGTGAACTCCCAGCAGGCGGGCAATACTCGCTCTGCATTTCCACAGGATGTCGCCGTCATGGTGCCCCCTGCCGGGGGCGTCATGATTCGCGGTCATCAATGCCTGATGCATGGCCTTTGCAACACAGGTTGGTTTGGGGAAAGAAGATGCCGCGTGGTTCAGATAATACTGCATGATTGATATCCCGAGGCTATTTGGCCTGGACTACAAATTCTCCAAAATCGTCGCCTGTTTCAATTCCCATGGTTTGATTGCAGTTGTATTTTCCCATCCCATCGGGGTACGGGTCACTGTATGCCAATTCGAAAAAGGCGGAACTGACGCCTCGAATCATATAGGCGCGATGACCTTCTCCTCCGCTATCCTGTTCATAGTAATCCGTGGCGCGAATTACCATGCGTTCGCCTTCCTTGATTTGTACGATACCGGATTTGGCCCAGCCCCACGCTGTAAATACGGCGTACGCGCCGCGCAGGACATCTTTGGCGCCGTCAGTGACCATGGGGGACACAACGGATTTGAATTCCTCGGAGTTAATGATTCCCCAACCGGTATGATAACCACATTCATACGCACAATTTATCAGTGCGTCTTCTACCTCCTGTTGTTTATTGTTCTGCTTCGCCTCTGCCATGATGCGTTCGGAAAAAGTATTCCAAAAGGAAGTGGGCAATTGATTGACAAGGACCCCGAATGCAGGAATGAGTCCGTCTTCATTACCGGTAACTTCCAGTTCCGCCAACGCTTTGACAACTTGATCGCGCATTACTACCATGATGGTCTTCCTTTCTTCTCAGCTTCGTTTGACCGAGATGATTGCTTCCTCATCCCCGAGCGCAATGGAGGATACCTCCATGGACTGGAAAGAACGCGGTGGCAGACTGTATGCCGCTGCAAATACCGCATTGGCATAACCGCATGTAAAGTGATTTACAGGTTTACTGCTTTTACCCCATTTTTTTATCCAGCCCTCATCCACGTGGGAATGGGTGAGCTTTACTTCCCCTGTTTTGTCATCGCCAGAGATTTTCATAACGCCCATACCCATAATGCCAAAGTACTCTGCGCCAATTTGCAGACGTTGTTTGGCATCTGAAATGCTGTTTTGCGTAAAGTAGTCATCCAGCAGTGGACGAACGCTGTCTTCGGCGCTTTCTTTCAGGATTCGAGTACCCCCCATCGCATCAAAGTCCATTGCCAGTTTGCTGGTCAGCGCCATATAGTGATGGCAATGCAGTACGGACTCGTGACCATTCATTGCGTGTCTGAAGGTGTTATTGTCGAAAGTGAATTTTGTTTTCATATTTTTCTCCAATCTCCTTTGGCATTGTCTCGTCTAGAACAATGCTTCCAGCTCCCTGGCATAGTTTTTAAGTTGGTACCGGATGACACCCAGGGTGGACGCGTCCGGGGACACCAGTGCCACAATGGCATCGCCGATGGGACGGGAGAGAATAACAGCTTTGCCGTATTCAACGAACATGTCCCGGTAGGAGTCCACTCCCATCTCGGAACCCATCTGATCGAGACTGTTGATGGCGTTGGCGAGGCACGCGCCGAGTGCGTCAATCTGCACGTCGTGACTGGCCCCTCTGGATTCAATGACAAATCCGTCTCGTCCAGTGATGAGCACCGCTTCCACACCGTTGATTTCGAGAATGTCCTTCAAAATCGCGGTGGAGTTTCTTGTGTTGGATAGCATATTTACAACTCCTTTGTCCCTTCGGGGCACAGCGTTTGCGGTACCCTGATTAAAGCGTATTGTTGTCCAACAAGGGCTACAAAAAAAATGCGAGCGTCCCTTTGGTCTTCGGTTCAACGTCCGAAGAACAGTCCTGTGATTGCGCTGACTTTTCCTGTGGTATACGCGGTAACAGAAGGAAATGGAGAAGTAAAAATCCGCACCATGAGATATTGCTTGCTCGGCGGTAACTCAACAAATCGCAACCATATGCCTTGTTGCTATGCGGTTAATATGAACGCTGTTTCTCTGTCGTCAAACTTATTATTCATAATATTCTGGAATTTTTTTGATGATTTTTTTTTGGGGAAATGGTCAGAGCACTTCCTGGATGGTCTGAACCAATTTGGACGACGCCAGTGAAATCATTCCAAGAGAGGAAACTGTGTCCGCATTCATGAGTAAAATGGTTTTTTCATTGATAAGCGTGGCCACGATAGTCCCTTGTGTGTCTGTGAAATACAGTTTGTTCAAACCATCTCGCGGATGATTTTCCAGCAGTGCAATAACCTGCAGAATGGCAGCATCGAAGAGTGCGTCAGGTCGCTCTCTGTCCCATTTACACAGTGGTTTTCCACTGCGGGAATATAGCGCAACATGTTCAATATACTGATGGCGCTTTGCACTCTCGGAAATAGCCGCCGATAGAGAGCTGATAGTATTCTCCGGGGCGACGGACAGCCTGCTCCGCTGAGGTGGTGAGGCGCCACGTTTCCTGTGCTCCGCCTGCGCCTTTTCCAGCAGGTCTTTTAATGAACCGCTGATGGACTCATCTTCGGCAGCGACGCCGTTGCGGAATTCGAATTCCCCTTCTGCAAAAAACATCAGTTCAACCAGCGCCTCGAGTCCCGGTTTTTCACCGCATACGGCATGATACAATTGTCCCTGTCTGTAGTAGAGGCGCGCTTCGTTGTCCTGTCCGGCAATGATGAGTTCTCCGGTTTTACCGGCAACGGAAGGTACCTGCACCAAATCTATAAGTCCCAGATCTGACAAAGTTCCTGTGAGTGCCATGCTGCTTCCTTTCTATATCGTTGACCCAATGACATCCGGGGAACACGAAGAATCCACTGTAATGAGTCCTGTGGTTGTGCTGGACAACAACTGGCGCATCGGGATCTCCCTTTTTCAAGGGAGACAATATCTAAAACATCTGCTCATATTTATAATATGGATTTGGGGTTTTTCATGTTTTATTTTATGCAACATTATAAATTGCGACTCCCCGACAACATTCAGAATTGTTGAGTGATATTTGCCATCACACTCAGTGGCAGGATGGGTAGTCGATGCCTGTATATCCAGGATCGGCGACATTCTGGTTCTGCAGGTTGTAGCCACTCACGCGTAATACCGTTTCCCTGTCTTCGATAAATTGGATGCCTATCGACGATTCCGAGTGATGATGGCAGGCTGTCGTTCCATCATAAAAATGAAATATATTGAATGAATGTCAAAAAAAAGCGGATCAAAAAAAGACAGGGCGCCCTGTTTTCGTTCCGATGGTCATCCCCGTGTCAGTCTTCGTGCTGTGTCGCGCACCTGTCCCGTTCCTTTAGTCCGTATTCCTCCGCGGTAAAGACGCTCCGCTACATTTGCGATTAAAAGAGAATGAATTTTACAGACATCAACACCACCGACACGGCCAGACCAATGCGAATGATTTTCTCGCCTTTTTTCAGGGTCCATTTGATGGTTATCCAGGACCCAATCGCGTTTCCGACACACAGGATTGCCGCATATATCCAATTGATTTTTCCGCTCCAGACAAATATCCCCATTGAGGGGATAATGTATATCAGCACCACAAACACCCGGTGCATGTTAATGCGCATCAGGCTCATGTTGCCCAGATGCCGCAATACACCATAAATCAGGATCCCCACGCCCACCTGTACGACACCTCCGTAAAAGCCCACCAGTATCATCGCCGGGTATATCCACCGCCTCCTGCCGGATTCCTGCGGATTATCCTGGACACGTTTGGGCAAAAACATGCTTCCAACAATGAGAATCATCACAATAGCGAGTATTTTTTCATAAAGATCTCCTGAAATGCGAACCGAAAAAATCGCGCCGGCGATGCCACCCGGCGCGGTCCATAAACCCAGTTTCAGGCTCTGCTTTATGTCGGTAACCTTTTCACTTTTATACGCTGCCGCTCCGGTGGCGGTACTAATCAGCACTCCCACCCGATTGGTGGCATTGGCGACTACCGGGTCCACGCCGAAAAGAATCATCAATCCCAAAACCAGCATGGAACCGCCGCCGGCCAGCATATTTACAAAACTGGCCACAACGCCGGTCACAAACAGTCCCATCATAAAAAAAATCTCCGTCACACCGTCCGGTACGACGCGCCACAATGTTTCCATAACGGACATCAGCACGTGAATGACAACAATGATAGTCTCCATCTGGTCCTCCTCTGGCATCGCATACAAATGCTATCGTTTAGTTACTATACGCTTTAAGCAAAAAAATTTATTCGTTTCGATTATCCAAAAAGAATTCGTATCGGTTTAAGAAGTCCCGAATTATCAATACATCGTTACCTTTCAGACTTTCAAGGTATTCATTGAAACCACCGTCTACTTTTCGGTGCCAGACCTGATGTGCCCTGAGAACCCGCTTTCCTTCCGAACTCAGATACAGCAGTGTCCGGGACGCGTTGACAGGATCGGGGAATTTCTGCACCAGTTTCTTGCTCTCCAGCTTTTTCAACGTCTGGGAAACAGCACCCTTGGTGATTTGCATGATTCCGGCAATTCGGGTAACACTCATCCCCTCGTTTTGTCCCAGAATTTCAACAAGATACATCTCCGCGTGTTGCATCAGAATTCCTGTGCCGTATTCATGGGGCGCTTTTTCCAGCTCGCTTTTTTTACGGGCGATGCGTCTTAATTGTTCTATAATTTGAGTACTGGTATCGTTGCTCATTATTAGACTGTATACTTACTAAACACATTGGTCAAGTTAAAAACAGTTTATTCCTGCGCTGGCGATCGATGCTGTCCAGTGGTCAACAGGAAGAAAGGAATCCGCGATTGAATCGGTTTTTAATACTCGTGTTCATTTTGGGAATGCTTCTGTTTTCGGGGTGTCGGAATGACGGCGATGATGGCAGTGCTGATGCGGGAGTGTCGTATTACCAGGGTGAGCCGCTGCCGGTGGATGGCACATGTACCAGCGTCCGGCTGACCGCCTATGAAGCAGGCGATAGCGGCTGGTGTGAGTGGCGCGCCAGTCATGACTTTTTACCGCAGTTCGTTCGAGATGGTATGCACACTGCTATTGCACAGCCATGGAACAATGGATCGTTCGAAGGCGACGAGGGAGAGGCGTGTGGTGAATGCTGGGAGATCAATACGGTGAATGCCACCGGTATTGTGATGGTGAACAATCTGTGCCCCATCGAGGGAAACCCGCTGTGTTCGGGTGGGCATTTTCATTTTGATTTGTCAACGGAAGCGGCGGCAACGCTTGGCGGAGGCGGACTCGATGAAGCCAGTGCCCGGCGGGTCCCGTGTCCTGTGGAGGGGAGCATTTATGTCCAGGTCAACGATGCCAATGAGTGGGGATATCTTAGATTTGCCCCAATGAATCACCGCGTGCCTGTACGACGTGTGGATGTGGCGGCATCGCCAGATGGCCCGTGGGTTGCGGTGGAGCGCAGCGGGGGCGCCATGCATGTAAAAAACGGACCCACACCGGATGAGGGAGATGGAATATATTTCAGACTGACCAGCACGCTGGCAGAGCAGGTAGTGTCCACCAGGCCAGTGCCGTATCTGTCCGCCAAAGGAAGTGCCCATGAGCTGGGGATTCAGTTCACACAGATATATGAACCGGCGGAATGTGCGTACCAGCCGCCCGGCGATGTCTATATCGACCGCTTCGGTGGTATCGAAGGGGTGGTGTGGCAGCCCAATCCATGGGGAGACAATTCCGAAGTTAAGGAAACGGGAAGCGGATGTCGCAACGGCAGTGCGTCGTGCCTTCAGGTTCAGCTTGATACATGGGGCGGTGCGCATTTTTATTATCGACAGGCGTTTCCGGCATCGGCGTTTACTACCGCATCACTTTGGGTGAACGCCGCCGCCGACATGCAACTCACCGTGGCGCCATCCAACGATGGAGAGCGTTGTACGGAACAGCGGGTGGCGTTGACCGGCGGGCAGTGGACCGAAGTGACGTTTGAACTGGCCACCGCCTGCACCGGTTTTGCGCAATTAAACGGCATCACCATCGCCGGCAGCAATACACCCACATCCATGACGCTGGATGATATTCGTTTTGAATAATGGGTTTGTTTATCTCACTGAAACAACAGTATTTAAAATGGCCGGCGTTATGGCAGAATCTGGAAGATGGTGGCGTTGCCGCTCACCTCATTGGCCACTGCTAAAAGCGGCGTTCCGGTGGGGCTTTGGTCTGCCGAAATAAATACGATGCCTTCGGGGGCCAGGTCGCCGGCCTCGCCTTTTTTGGGGTCTCCTTTAAAATCGCGATGGTTTACATAGGTGACAAAGCTGGGGCTCCAGGGAATGGAAACATCGTAAACGATCACGCCGCCCACGCGCTCCAGTGTAATGAATGCATACAGTGCGCCATCAATGTTGCCCACCACCACACCCTCCGGTTCGGGGCCTTTGTCATCGCTGCGTTTGTCGGCATCATTGTCGTCGTTGTTGGCGTTAAAACCGTGGGGCGCCAACTCGGCGGTAAGCAGTTCAAACTCCGCGCCACTGTCAAACACCTGACGTCCATGGGTATCCCAGATAGAGAAGGAGCGGGCGCCATATGCATAAATCTGACTGTAGACCTCGTCGCCGTTTTCATCGACAAACTTGCCAAAAGGCGGCGACGTGGTGGTTTTCAGACGGCCCAGATTGCCCTTTTTCTGCAAATCGGGCCAGTAATTCTCATACACATCGAGCAGGTTCAAATCATTCACGCGGGCCTCTTCGGAATAGGCCACAATTTCTTCCACAATGGGCTTTCCGTCATCATCGAGTTCGCCGGTTTCCTCCTTGTAAATATAGTCGCGGGCGTCCCCTTCGTTGGCGGTAATCAGCCAGGTGCGGCCCCACGATTGAAACGATGCAATGCCATCGGGCTGGTACATGCCGAGCACCGGCCAGTTTTGAATATTGATTTCATCGTCTTTATCGCTGGCATCCATTTCATTTCCTGGCAGCCAGTGCGCCTTGTAGCCCAGCGGCACAAGGCGGGTTACTTTGGCGCTGTGCAAATCCACAACGGCCATTGCGTTGTTTTCCTGCAGGGTGACCCACGCGGTACGCGAGTCCTGGGAGATGGTTAAATACTCCGGTTCCAAATCCTGCGCCACCGAAGCACCGGGCCCGTATATCCGAATCCCGCGACGTTTAAGCAGAGACTCAAATCGATTGAACCTTTTAAAATCCGCGGTGCGCACTTTCAAATTGCCCAGTTTGATAATCGAAATCGATCCTTCCGGATCCACGGTGTACCGGTTGTTGGGCTCCCCTTCGTTGAGCACCACAAGGCTTTTGCCATCGGGCGTGAATTTGACGGCGTCCGGCAATGGGCCCACCGGAATGGCTTTTGGGCATGCCGCTCCTGGATAATCCAGATGCACCAGCACCACAGTACCATTGTCGGTCACTTCATGGGCGCGAACCGTGATGGCCAACAGACCGTTTTTTAAATCCAGGTTGGTGGGCTCCAAACCGTACGGCGTTACATCCACTTCCCACACCAGTTCGGGTGCAGCGGGGTCGGCAATGCTTACAATGTGAACGCTTTGGGTGGCGCGATTGGTAATGGCTACCAACTGTGTCGCGGCATCGTACCCAATCGCTTCGGCGCCCCCTTCATCAAACCAGTCGGCAATGGGCGCATCGGGATACGATCCCACCACTTCCATTGTCAGCGCGGCACATACGCTGGAACCGATAAACAACCCTGTGAATGCAAGGGCGGCAAAAATAGATTTCTGATGCATCATTCTTCCTCCTGTTGGTGTTTTTCGTGGAAAAAAGACTACGACGTAATTGGTGTTGTGGCAACATCAATCGGGTTTGTATTTAGAGGAGGGATTGATTTCCATTGTTTTTGTCTGCGGCAAAGACGGCCGGGGTTTGTATGCCAACCCCAGCGCCAAATCCAGGGCGTCGCATGCAACGCCCCTGCTGTTTTTCGCACCACGCTGCCACCACGGTTCAGTCGTCGCCGCTTTCAACCGCAACGCATTTTTTATCCTCGCATATTGCAGCAAGCGACGGACAGCTGTTGTCACAGCTCCCGTCATATTCCAGAACCAGTCGCGTCGCAAGCAATCGGATGCGTGCCTCCTCGTCAACATTGACAGCCACACCACACGGCAGGGGACATTGAGGTGTAATGAGAACACAATCAGCCGTGCTCTCGCAGTCATTTGCGGCCGCAACTTCTGTTTGGAATTCTTCCTGCACTTCCTCTTCGGTGCGAAAATCAATACAGGACATCAATCCCAGGCAAATAAACATTACAAATACGTGTGTTTTCATGTCATTTCCTTCCTGCTGGTTGTCCCGCAGCCGGTGGTGGATGGATTTTCAGCTATGCGGGTATGCTCTCAGCGGAGTCTGTGTCCGCGATGTCACCAATGGATTTGGACCCTCTGCTGCTCATATAGTCGCTGATGTATTCCTGATATCGGTCGGTGCCTTCAAACACATACTTCCCATATTCGTTGATTTCGTCCGCGGCCATTTATTGAACGGTCCACAACTACAAAACAGGTTTATTATGGTGGGCAGTGAAACATGGGGGCCGGGCGGTGTCAAGGGAGGGATTGGGAAAAGCGGCGCCTTTTGACCGTTTGGAACAAACAGATTGCCACCGGTTGTCCACACACCGTCACCGTTTCTCCATCCCGGGACCGCCAACCTCCCTGTTCGCACTATCGAGGTGCTGTCCGAATTGACTTTGTCACGACCTCCATAAAAAGTAACGGTGAAACAGTTATCCGCTCAAAATGACAAGGTCGCCAATTGATGGTTACGCGTCATACCTTTACCATCCAGACTACTTGCCGTTGTCGCCTCCGTTGCCGCCTCGCCGTCGGGTCGCTGTCTAAATCATAGGGTCTGATGAATCGTCTCACTGGCAACTATTTCTCGAAAAAGCTGTAGCACTATTTTCAAACTCGTAATACTGGTATATAGGGTTGCCATGCAGCCGTTTGATCTTTGTCGCCAATGGATATCGATTCCCGTTTTAAAAATGCGATACATTCCTGTCATTTTGCTTTTTCTGGTATGCCAATGCTGCCCGGCTATCGGCGTTGCCCAGACGGCAAACGAGTCCGCAAACGAGCGCGTAAACGAGCCCGCAAATGACGCTCATGACGACAATGTGTATACCGAAGGGACAGTGGACGAGTCCGAATTGCCTTCAGGGTTTGAGGTGGAAGAAATTCAGGAATTTGAAACCACCGTCAAGGATACCACTGTTGCCTCCTCTGCAGCGTCCACCGTCGTAACCCAGACACAGATTGCGCAGTCCAATGCGACATCCGCTGACCGTTTGCTTCAGCTTGTTCCAGGTGTAGAGATTGTCCAGCACGGTTCCGAAGGGAAGGGACATCAGATTATGCTAAGGGGGTTTGATGCCGCCCATGGCAGCGATGTGGAAGTGACCCTTGAAGGCGTCTCTCTGAACGAACCATCTCAGGTTCATGGTCCGGGCTATGTGGATTTATATGGAATTATACCCGAAGTGGTAAAAAAAATAGATGTCCATATGGGATCCTTTTTACCCTTTCAGGGGAATTTTGCCACCGGGGGGTCAATGAATTTTGTACTGGGGCTTCCCGAGGATTTTGGACGACTCAAGCTAGGCGCCGGTATTGACAATTATTCCCGATATAGATCTTTTGCTGTTTTTTCATTTGGGGACGACCAAAGCTTCGTCGCAGCGGATGTTTTGAATGACAATGGCTTTGCAGCAGGTCGGGAGGCTCAAAGAGGTACAGCTATTGTCAAACTGAACCATAACTTTGGAAATTACACCGTTCTTTCCGCAATTGTTTCTGCTCAAACTGCCCGGTTCGAAACACCTGGCACTTTGAAATGGTCAGATGTGGACGATAACGCAGCTGATTTCTATGATGCCCACTCGCCATATGGAGAGGGGCTTTCGGATAGAGTATTCATGCGAACCGGACTGGAAGTAAAGACTGATGGAACGGTGCTGAATGCTTTCCTCTATGGAATGGTTAGACGCTTTTCTTTAGAGGAAAACTACACTGGACAGCTATACTATCCACTTACGGGGGACCGCAAAAGGCAGACCCAAAAAGGAGAAGTTGGCGGCGCTGCTTTTAGACTGCAAAAAAAACTGCATGTCTCAATACCTGTTTCGCTCACTGGTGGTCTTGATTTTCGTGTGGATTCATTTCATCAGCGGGAAACCCAGGTAGCGCCAGACGGCGGTGAATGGCGAATTAACCGAAGCAATAAAATTCGTATTTATCAGTTGGGTACATTTGCGGGTGTAAAAGTATCACCTGTAAAATGGATAACGGTTTTTCCTTCCATACGACTGGACGCGGGATTTTACAATGTGCTGGATCATCAGACATCGGTGAAAAAAAAGCAGCGCTTTGAGGTTGTATCGCCACGCATCGCCGCATCCTTTCCCTTTAGTCGGATGGTGACCTTCTTTGCTGATTACGGAAAGGGATTTCGGTTTCCCGAAGCGCGCGCCATCCTGTACTCCCAGGATACGTCCGATGAGGATTTGAAACAGTATAAAGGGGGCCGCCCGGAGGTTTCAACCTGCAATACGGTGGAAACCGGTCTGGAAACGACGCCGGTTGCATGGCTTGGCATTCGCGCGGCGGGGTTTGCCATTTTTATGGAGAGGGAAATGGTATTTGATCATGTCAGTAACCTGACTATTGAAATGGACGGTACTAAAAGACTCGGGGCCGAACTCGATATTCGGGTTTCGCCTATCGACGGGGTGAATATCAATGCCACCACCACTTACGTTCAGGCGCATTTTAATCGTTCGGAGAACCCGGTGCCCAATGTACCGACCTTAATGGGGACTGCGTCTATTAAAGCCGGACGAAAACGGGGCCTTCATGGCGGCGCGGATTTGTTTTGGATGGGACGGCACAACCTTGCGCACCGCGCCACCATAAAAGGTTATGCCAAAGTCGGACTTGACGGGGGATATCGATTTAAAAATGTGGATATTACAACCGTAATTGAAAACGTTTTTAATACTCAAATCATGGAAGGAACATATCACTTCGCTTCCTGGTTCGATACGGACACCCCACGCAGCATGATTCCTGAAATACAATACGTCGCCGGCAATCCATTTACCCTGCGATTGCTGCTGACGGTTTTTCTTTAAAGGAAAGGAAAAAAAATGTGGCGAAAAATACTAATTAACGCGGTTCTTTTCATCTCTTTGCCGCTGCTCTTTGCCGTCTGTGAACCAGCCGGAGACGAATCTGAGCAGGTGATGCTTCCTGTGACCAGCAATGTAACCGGTATCAAACCCTGTGTGAATGACCTCGGCTGGAACATCACTGTGACCCGCTTTGAAGTTTCATTTAAAAACCTGGAGTTCACAACGGAAGGGGACGCCCATGCAGGACTGCTGCAACAAATTTCGGATTTTATTATTCCGTCGGCAATGGCGCATCCGGGACATTTGGCTGGCGGAGAAGTAATTGGTGAACTGCCAGGGGCTTTTGTGGTGGATTTTGCCGCAGCTGCGCCAGTAAATATGGGGAGCGGCGTATTTCTCGAAGGCAGGTACAATGGTATGAATCTTTATTTTGTTCGCGCGACCGCAGGTGCGGATGGCAGCACCACTGATCCGATTGTTGGCCATACCGCATATATCGAAGGGGTGGCCCAAAAAGATGCGGTACAGATTCCGTTTCACATCACCCTCGATATTGAAAACAATTTGCAAATGGTCGGTGGTGTAATAGATTTGACCGTGAATGAAAACACGGCAACAACGGTGGGGATACAACTGCTTACTATTGATCCCTTTGAAAACGATACCATTTTCGATGGCGTGGATTTCAGTGCAGTGTCTATCGATAATGCGGGTGTCGCTGTCATTCAGCCCGGCCAGAATGCTCATAATTTCATGATGAAGGATTTGATCACTCATGATCAGTGGATGGTAATAACCAATTGAAAGGATGGACATATGAACTCACTTTTATTAAACAAAAAAAACTGGATTACAATTGTGGGAATTTGGGTACTGCTGTGGCAGGCAGGGTGCGAGTCTTCAGATGAAGATGGCGCCGGAACTTTAAATGTAACTATATGGGGTGAGGCGTATATTGAACAGGGTATACCGGCAGCGGAATTCGCTGACGGATATGCAATTACCTACGAAAAATTCCTCGTCAATGTAAGAAATATTTCCGCGGCCACTGCAGACGGGGCAATTGGGATCCGGGATGCTGCGTCTAAAATATGGGATGTTACAAAAGTGGGCCCCACTGACATCGTTTCTGCACAGGTGGATGCCGCCTCCTATACCCATACCGCGTACACTATTGCGCCAGCGAATGCCGCCAGTCTTGCGGGCAATGCCGATGCTGCCGACGTTGCCATGATGAAACAGAATGGATACTCTATATTCGTACAAGCCCTGGCAACCAATGGCACCATCACCAAGCATTTTGCATGGGGATTTAATTCAGCAACGAGGTTTGATCCCTGTCATTCTTTGGGCGTGGTGACCAGCGACGGCGAAGCCAGTATTCAAATTACCATTCACGGCGATCATCTTTTTTATGACAGCGCACAGAGCACAGACCCTGCACTGCGTTTCACCGACCTCGCACTGGCCGATGCCAACAGTGACAACGAAATTACACGAGAAGAGCTTTTGGCCTATTCAATCACCGCACTGCAATACTATACCGTTGGCAATATGGATATTACCAATATGTGGGATTATCTCAGTTATATGGTCAAAACGGTTGGCCACATTGATGGTGAAAACCATTGTGAAATGCAATAGAAAAAGTTGTGTGAATCATTGAACTTCCTCACCAGCGACGATGAGAGACGAAACCAATGAATCGTTAAAAATCAATCATCGATTTATGATTTTTGTTTGCCTTTCAATCGCGCCCATCTGTTTAAGCAATAATGCGCATGGTTGTAAAAAAAGTATACTGGTGTTGTGCAAATCATTCGTTATTGTCTGCCTGCATTTGGAATCACTGCCGGATATTTTCTGTCATATCCGCACTTCACCGCACCACAGCACAACACGATCATCGTTTTATTACAGCGCCAGATGAGTTTCTCGATAGTGTGCCCGTGTTTCCTGCGGCAAAACCTCTACGCCGGGATGCTTTGTGTGGTTTCCGAATCATCAGCGGTGCTGTCAACAGATTTGGACCCTCTGCTGCTCATATAGTCGCTGATGTATTCCTGATATCGGTCGGTGCCTTCAAACACATACTTCCCATATTCTTTGATTTCGTCCGCGGCCATTTTGTAATAGCTCCATGCGCGGTGAAACATGTCTTTGGCCGCATTGACCGTATCGGGGTCCAGGGTGGCATCCGCGTATAATTCATTCAACGCGTTGTGCAACGTCTCTGCCTCCGCAATGGTGTTTCGGTCAAACAGGGGCGTCTTTGCCAGGTACGCCACATTCCGTTCGGCCAGCTTTTTCAAAGACATCAGATCGGCCACCATATCCAGATGACCGCGCCCTTCCTGAATGTGTTTGAGCTGCGTCAAAAGCGCCGCCTCATTGCGAAACGCAAACGACATGTGTTTAATCATATACTTTCTAAGCGCATACCCTTTTTGCGCCGCCTCTTTCCACGCCTTGACCGCATCGGGATCTCTTTCAATTGCCATTCTGTATTCCGCCGCCGCCACATCCAGCGCCCCCACCCGAACACCCAGCGACGCCACAATCCCGGGTTCTATCCCCGCATCCAGCAACGCCTGTGCATCATCCACCAGCACCCGCTTCAGCCGAAACGCCTCTCCCACCGCAATATCAATCGGAATATTGCAATACGTAATCGTAAGCGGTAACAGAACGGCGTTATTGATTTTTGCCGATTGTGTCGATAAGGGAGCGGCGGGGTTTGTCGGCGAAATGAGTCTTC
>JAFGQN010000072.1 GCA_016935665.1 Deltaproteobacteria bacterium
CGATAGCGATTCAGATGGCGATAGCGATTCAGATGGCGATAGCGATTCAGATGGCGATAGCGATTCAGATGGCGATAGCGATTCAGACGTTGGCCCGTGCGAGTACACATGCAGCGAACATTGCATGTCCGAAGGTGGCAAGGTAATGAAAGGGACCTGTGAAGAAGACGGTTATAAATGCTGCGACATCGGCGATACCGATGCGGATACCGACTCTGATGGTGACTCCGATTCTGATGGCGATTCCGATTCTGACGGTGACTCCGATTCTGATGGCGATTCCGATTCTGACGGTGACTCCGATTCTGATGGCGACTGTGTAAAAGGTTCCACCAAGGGCAATGAAGTGGCCGTTATTGGAGAATCCTTTATTGCGATGAGTCACGGCCTCACCAAAGAAATTGAGGCATTGGCCAAGGCAGCAGGTTCACTGGCTCAGAGTGACAAATATGTGGATGAATCCATCAGTGGAACATTACTGTCCTCCGGTGGTGCGCAGTCCATTCCTGGACAGTATGCCAAAGCGCAATCCGCCAACGACATTAGATTCGTTATCATGGATGGTGGCGGAAATGACTGTATGAATGGTGGCGATGGTTCCCCAGCATTCGACGCTGCGTCAACCCTGTTTCAAACCATGAAAAATGATGGCGTCGAAAAAGTTCTCTATTTCTTCTATCCCGATCCTCTTGGCGGATTCGCTGGTGGCGGGCTCAAATCCTGCCTCGATGTTTTGCGCCCCCGGATGAAAGAACTGTGTGAAGGACTCACTTCTCCAGAGTGCTACTTTGTTGACCTTCGCGAATCATGGGACGGACACTCCGAATACACTTCGGACGGTATTCATCCCACTAACGCGGGTGACAAAGCGTCGGCAGGTCAGATTTGGCCAGTAATGGAAGCAAATTGTGTCGCGCCATAGCATGTGATACTTTTGGCTCGATTTCCTTTCGTTAAAAAATTCTGAATATAAAAAAAATGTTTAAGAGGGACGCAATTACCCTCTGAACAGGTAGCGTATAAGGCATAATTCTGGATATGCGTTGTGCGCTGCCGTCATTTACAGGTTCCTATTGTAGCTAGCTGTTAAAGACATGGGCAAAGACATGCAGGGCGCCGAATTCACGGGGAGTTCCAACACCGTCGATTTGAAATTTTATGAACTGCGTTTGCCAAATATAAAGCAGGGCTGGCCACCCGCCAGACGAGATGGCCAGCCCCGTGGTACGCGCTGCTCTTACGTGCTGACCACTTTTCGTTTCGGGTAAAAAAAACACGTGTCGCATGTTCCCAACCGCGACGGGCAATGCTCGAAATGTCGCATCACAAACTTTAAAAAAAACAATTCCGCCAAAGAAATGACTATCTTGTAAAACCACCCCAGACTGCATTTACCAACTTTTTTTCCCAAAAACCCCTAAAAAATCACCTAGTTTATATCTACAACGGTACCTTTGGGGAAAATGGCGAAAATGGTATAAACAACGCTATCGTTCTAAATTCTCGAATGGGCGATAGTGCTAAAAAAAAATGGAACGACGGAATGAAGCCTCATTTCGTCACGCGCGCAATTTTCAACAGGCTGTTTCTGACAATCGGCAGCAGGTACAGCACCAGGAGTAAAAAAAATGAAAAAATATTTGTATTTAGTTCTGCTATTGTGTGGCATCGTAATTGGTTGCGGTGGCAACGCAGGCGAAGATGAAACTGACAATGATACACAAAATGAAACGGACGCTGATAGTGATTCAGACTCAGACGGCGACTCCGATGCAGACGGCGACTCTGATGCCGACGGCGACTCCGATACTGACGGTGATTCCGATACTGACGGTGATTCCGATACTGACGGTGACTCTGATGCGGACGGCGATTCCGATACTGATGTCGGCGCTTGCGAATATACCTGCAGCAATCATTGCATGTCCATTGGCGGCACGGAAATGGACGGAGCGTGCGACGATTCAAAACAAAAATGTTGTGACCTGACGGGCGTCGAAGGCGATGCGGATACGGATTCCGACGGCGATACCGATTCCGATGGCGATACCGACTCCGATGGTGACTCAGACAGCGATGGCGACTCGGACAGTGACATTGAAGAAGTGGACATAGACGGTCCCTGCACAGCGTCTTCAGCAGTGGGAAGTCAGGCATCCGGGACAGGTCCCTATAAGGTGGTTATTGAGACGAACTCTGATCCTGGAATTAAAGAAGGCACCATTTATCGTCCTGCCGAACTGGGCGGAAACGAGAGATTTCCTATCTTTGTATGGGGAGAAGGCGGATGTTCACAGAATGGATCATCCAACAAGGCGGCAATGATTGAAATTGCGTCTCATGGATATTTTGTAGTCGCGGATGGAACCCCCGGCGGGTCAGGTTCCCGCTCCATGAACACTTCCAATATCGAATCCATGGGTGAGCCATTACTGGCATACGTTTCATGGGCAATCGATGAAAACAATAAACCCTGCAGCGAGTATTACCATGCGCTCGCCACATCGAAAGTTTCATCGAATGGCTTTTCGTGTGGCGGACTGATGGCCGAAGGTACGGCGGGTGATCCGCGTATAACCACCTGGGCATTGAACAGCAGCGGCATGCTCGCAGCGAACCCAGGATTTTATGAAACAGTTCATACACCAGTACTGATGGTTGAAGGTGGTCCCAGCGACATGGCATACGAAAATGGTCTGAGCGACTATGACGCCATCAGTGCTTTGAAAATTCCCATTCTGTTTTTCAGCAAAGATATTGGCCATGGTGGTGACCTTGGCGCAAAAGACGGCGGTGATTTCACGAAAATCAACCTGGCATGGCTGAACTGGTGGTTAAAAGGCGATGAATCCGATACAGGAAAGGGTCTGCTTGTAGGCGCAAACTGCCCATACTGCTCTGATCCCTCATGGGAGATGAAATCCGCCAACCTCGACAAATAGAGATTAACTCGCCACCCCACCCACAATCATTTCAATGAGCGCGGACACCGGTTGTATCTGACATTTCAAGAGAGCAGACGATTGATTTTACTCATCCATGTTTTTCTGTATGATTTTCCAGTCGCTGTCTTCGCAGAGTTTGCAGGAAGAACCGTAAAACCATGATCGCAGCTCGGTGTCGTTCATGAGGTGGACGCGCATCCAGGCAATAATTGCTGTTTCCACCGGGCTCGGATTTTTCCCCATGAAAGTCATCCAACTGCCGTGATCGGATTCCAGATGCTCCGCATACATCGCTGGAAAATCCTTCATCGCCTCCAGAGCACCTTCTGCCCCACTGCAACCAACTACATCGTCCTTACCTCCACAGAAAAACATGGCCGGTCCGTGCAACTTGTTCTGACGCATCGCTCCCTCGATGGGCACATTTGTCGTTATGTGTTCATCTGTCGAGGCCCGACTTGTGGCCATCGCCCCTTGTGAATGTCCCGTGGCGCCAATGTTGGCGGTATCAATACGCTGATATAATTCGCTGGAGGGATCGTCATTTTGTTCCAGCACCCAGGTCACTCCTGCTATCATGGGCGGCGGATCCCCCTGGGCCACATTGGGGCTATCCGAACCAATCACCACAAATCCATGAGAGGCCAGGTTCTGCAAAAGCGCTTTGTACATGCTCGGATTGGCACCGGTTCCATTTCCCCAGGTAATGACCGGGTGACATAGCCCACTCTCCGACATATCCGCCGGGCGGAACATGGTAAAACGGGGTGCGTCTTCACCCTCATCTCCGACACCTGCCTGCGGGCCCACCTCCAATTCCGTTACTGTCTCAAATGGACCGGGAACGGATGGATCCGCAGTCGGAAATGCACCCGCTTTACAACCGTCTCCGTTGCCCCCCGTATCTGTATCTGCATCTGAATCACCGTCGGAATCCGTATCCCCATCGGTATCTGTATCCCCATCCATATCTGTATCCCCGTCGGCATCTGTATCCCCATCGGTATCTCCGTCCGCACCTGTGTCCGAATCGGCGTCTGAGTCCGAATCCGAATCCGAGTCACCATCGGTGGCGCTGGAATCACCTTCGTTCTCAGAGTCTTTTGATTGATTGTCAGTGTCCGTTCCCGAACACCCGACTGCGCCGGCCACGATTAGCAGGATCACAACCCAATAAACCAAACACTTTTCTCGGTTCATAGCGTACCCTCTTTTCTTTTGTTACTAAAAAAATCCAGAGTCCCTGTCGAGACACCACTACTCCCGATGTCATTAATAAGTGGGCGAAAACTGATAATTAAAGGGGAAAAATAATTTCACGCATCGCTTCTAAATAACCAAAGGTTGGCTTCGATATTTTCGACAAGAAGTTTTTGAACAAACCAGGATATGCCGACTTTTGGGAGTATGAATATTTGCTATTTTCCAAGGTAATCCATCAACCAGGTCATGGCTGGACGCAAGGAGCCATCATCGTGAATCAGACCGCTGTTCTCGACCCAGGTGCCATTTACCAGGTACCCCCACAATGTGATGCCAACAACCTGCGAGTTTGTGTAGAAGAACGTGAACTGCTCCTCCAGCACCTGTTTCTGTCGCTGATCGTCCGCCACATCCGCGTCGTACTCAGAAATGTATATGGGTACCCCCAATGCGGCTACCTTATTGAAATTATTTTCCAAATCACGCAGGGACCAATCCGCCAGCCCGTGTGCCTGCAAACCAATCGCATCTACCACGCCGGCATTTACCGCCGGTGTCGCCATTTGCACGAACTCGTTTGTGTTCCAGGTAAGCACGTTGTAGTCATTGAGAATCAATGTTGAATTTGGGCAATACGTTTGGGCCAGCTCAAACACTTTAATAATCCAGTCGTTGCCAAATGCACTTTTGGCATATCCCGCAGGTGCATGCCCGGGCGTCGCTTCATTCACAACGTCAATCAGTTCCGTATCCGGATAGCGGGTGCAAAAATCGCGAATCCATTCTTCAATTTCCTCAGCCTGCTCTGCTGGCTGAAGATTATTTATCCATGAAGGCGACTGGTTTCCCCAAACAAAGGTATGCTGTTTAAACGGAATATTGTTCTCCCTGGTGAATTTGTATATTTCATCGAGAGCCGACCAGTTGTATTTGTCTCTGGTTCCCTCAACCGATTGCCATTTACCCTCATTCTCAGGGGTGATCTGATCCCAGTACTGAATGAAATCGGAACGAATCTTTCCAAACGTGGTAATGTTCCCCACAAACTTGCCATGAGCGACAGGGCCCCAGGGCATGTCTTCGGTTTTCACTGGATTCAATTCACTCAAACAATAATTAAAACCAACTTCACTGTTTTCATCCCCAGGCGCATACAGCTGAATTTTTTTAAACCCAATTGAAGGGTCATACGAATCGCCATTGGAGCCCCAGCATTCAGTGCGGAAACTGCTCCAGCGCAACAGGGTTCCTCCATCTGCAACATTGTTTGCGCAGTATGATTGCCCATCGCTGCCTTCGAGAACAAAGCGAATGCCACTGCCTGCCCTGTCGGTGACATTGACATTTATTCCGCCAAACACATCTCCTGGCGTCCAGTCTTCTGCCGTATCGCTGTTTTCAGCCTGATTCACCGTAATTGCCAGTATACCCAACGAACTGTAGTCCATGGCCAATGTGCCTTCGACACACAACTCACCCTCTCCCGACGTAAACCCACCGGTGAGGTCCGATATGGTCCCACCGACTGCGTCGCCAGTCGTCGTTTCGCCATACCCTTTCCAGTCGCCGGCTTCAAAGTAATACTTTGGAGAGTCATTGTCGCTGTCCGAATCCGTGTCCCCATCGGAATCCATATCCCCGTCCGTATCCCCATCCGTGTCGGCGTCGGAATCTCCATCGGAATCCCCATCAGAGTCCCCGTCGGAATCCGAATCACCACTATTGTCATCATCCGCTTCTGCGGCATCATTTCCGCCACAGGCAGCAGCGAGGCAGCTCACAATCAACATTATCAATAAATTGCGTACCAGGTTCATAGTACCTCCCATGAACAGGGTCCCCGTCAAGCATAAACGGGACCTGTCCCATTTTTTTGTCCGTCATTGAAAGCAAGGACGGCTCGTTA
>JAFGQN010000073.1 GCA_016935665.1 Deltaproteobacteria bacterium
CAGCATGAAAAGGACCGGCCCCTGTGTAAGCAGATAGTTCATTAATGGATTGGCTTCCTCGGCCAGATTGCTGAGCACCCAGTAAATGGTTAAGGCGCCGTCGATGACACTTAACAGGTAAATCCACGCCGTCATTCGAGAAAACACGTTTCTATTGATTATCCAAAAGTCATTTGTGCATTCCATAAGTCGAGAGTCCAAAATCGATTAAGGCAAGCCGGGGGCTGCGCTAAATGTTTCAGGTGAACGAAAGTCACCTTTGTTTACAATTCCCCCCAGTGTATGGAATTGTATATCAGGGCGATTTCTGATTACAATATGTCTGAGTGAAATGTCGGTCAGCGTGAAAGTGTACTCCTGATTTCCAGGTTCGGGTTTTGACAAAAAAAGTTATATGTATCGGTTGATTAGTCGATAGCGGAGATACGATTAGCAGGTTGCTGCCACCGGGTGTGATTAAAAATGGATATTTAAAAAGGAAGAAGTGGCCATGTGAAATGGAGACGATCGTAGATAAGCGCGGCGTTTCGATCGGGAGTGGGGTTTTGTTTGCGCTGAGCGGCAATTGTACCGCGCGTGGAGGAGGTTTCTCCAGTCTTTGAAAGCGAGGTTGGTGGTGATGATGGTCGAGGCTCTGAGGTAACATTTGTTAAAACCCGGTAGAGAAGGTCGGCGCCTCTGGAATCGAAATGGAGATAACCGAGTTCGTCGATAAGTGGCAGGTCGGGAGCGGTCCATGTGGAAAGTTTTCTATGCAGCGTGTTTTGCTCCTGTCCGCTGACGAGGTTGTTGACGAGGTCTGCAGCGACAACAAGGCGCACTTTGTAGCCACGCAGGCAGGCGAACTGTCCAATGGCGTTTGAGATATGCGTTTTCCCCACGCCGGAGGGACCCACAAAAAGGCGGTTGGTTTTCCTTACTTGATTGACGCGCGTAACTTCCGTTTCTAAGATAAGCCGGTTCGGATTCCGGGTGAATTCTGGCGAACAGGAAGACGACGTTGCAGCGGCGGGCAGCGATGATGGTTCTGCTGTGAGTTGGAGCGAAACCAAACGACTTCCTGCGCCTGAGATGAATTTTTATGGATGCGTCCGAATGCTGAACGGGTCAGAGTTGACGCTGGTGCAGACTTAAAATGAAAGTACGTTCATGTGGTTACTGGCCGGTAAATATGCAGTTATACTCCCGATTGTTGCGTTTTTACTCAATAATTTCGTTTGGACATATGTTTTCGCACAAAAAAATCGAAATCGCGTGAATCGGACATTTTTGCTGTTTACCGCCAATTCCACGAGCTGGCTGGGGTTTGAGTTTCTGCTGTACTTCCCGATTACAAATGGGTACGAAACAGAAGTGTGGCGCTTGTCGTCTGTATTCTGGATTTTCGCCGGTGTGCTGTATCTGGAATTTGCCAATGCCATTGCCGGGAAAAGGCGGGGCTTCCTGTCGTATCTGGGTATTGTTACGGCCATCGTGGGATACATCATTACCGGTTTTACCGATAACGTGTTTACCGGCATTACGGTTTTCGAATGGGGCACCGTGCCAGTATCCAACCCGATTTATCATACAGTGATCAGTGCCAATACGGCTATTTTTACCATTGTGGGAATGGTAATCATGTATCGGGATGCGCGGGTATCAAATGATGAGACTCAAAAGCGGATAACGCGACTGCTGCTTTTTGGCACGATGGTGGCAGCGGTCATAATTTCGTATGTCAATGTGGTGCTCCCGAACTTTATGCACATTCAGCATATTCCACGGTACGGGGCGTCGTCCATAACGGTATTTTTGACGGTGGTGTTTTATGCCATGGTGAAATATCGCTTTCTTGCCATGTCGCCCCACGAAGTGGCGGAGGAAATCTATGAAGGGGTTAAAGTGGGAATTCTTCTGCTGGATGCCCATGGCACAATCATGCGCGCCAACAGGGAAGCGGTGGCATTGCTGGGGGAGATTCCGTTGGGTGCAGATGGCGCACAGTTCTTTAAAGAGCACGATGTTTCGGGGGAGTTTACCGGCAGAGAGATCCGTATCACCATAAATGACGATACCCGCCATCTGACACTCTCGGCGTCCAAAGTGGTGCACAGCGGATTGTCTATAGGCACCATTCTGATGGTGCAGGATGTGACGTCGCAAAAAAATGCCGAAGCGGTGCTTCGGAAATCCCATGATGAATTGGAGCGGGAAGTGCAGTTGCGCACCGCTCAGTTGCGTCGGGCGCAACGCATGGAGACCATCGGTACGTTGGCAGGGGGAATCGCCCACGATTTCAACAACAGTCTTGCCGCAATTTTGGGGTTTAGTAAAGCCGCCTTGATGGACTTGCCGGAGCACAATCCCATTCGCCAGGATTTGACAGAGGTTATCCTGGCGGCCAACCGGGGCAAAGACATGGTGAATCAGATTCTCACTCTTGTCAGAAAGGAAAACAAGTCGGATTTTAAGCCTGTGGACATGCAGTCGTTGCTACTTGAAACGGCGAAACTGCTGCAGGTAAACACGCCAGACAATATTCTGGTGAAAATCGACATCCAGCTGGATTTTCCCATGGTAAACGGGGCGCCCACTCAGTTGAGTCAGGTTATTATGAACCTGTACACCAATGCTTGTCATGCAATGGAACGGCGCAAATCGGGGACGTTAACATTATCGCTCGATAATATTGAAATCATTGAGCGACAGAGTGTGGGAACGGTGGTTCTTTCCCCGGGAAATTATGTCCGGTTTCGCATTGCCGACACGGGGACGGGGATACGGGCAGAGGATTTGGCGTATGTGTTTGACCCCTTCTTCACCACCAGGGCCCGGGATGAGGGGACAGGGCTGGGTCTGGCCTCCGCACAGGTTATTGTGCACAATCACGACGGTGATATTGCTGTGGAAAGTAAAGAGGGCAAGGGAACCGTTTTTTATATTTTCCTTCCGGTGTTGGTGGCGGGAGACGAGCGACTGAGCACGCCTTCTGCAAGAGTGTCTGATTTTGGTGCAACTGTGGCGGGGGGGGAGATTTTGTGGGTGGATGACAAACCGCAGATTCTGCGCATGGGAAAACGGATGCTGTCCCCCCTGGGATACAAAGTGACCACGGCGGATGGGGGCGAGTCTGCAATGGATATTTTTCAGCAGGACCCGCAGCGGTTTTGCCTGGTAATCACAGATTACAGCATGCCGGAGATTACCGGCGTTGAACTGGTGGAACGGTTGCGCAAACTGCGTCCCGGCCTGCCGGTGATATTGCTTTCCGGTTATGGGGAGGCCATTTCGCAAGAAGAGCTGGTAGCCATTGAAATAAATGCGTTTTTGAACAAACCCGTGGAAGCCAAAGACCTTGGAAAAACAATTCATCGCATTTTAAGTGACCCGTCCGAATAGGCCCTGGGATGGCGACAGATTAGACAAAACGGGTGGAACGAAGGCCGATGGTTCATCGACACACAGGACGTCGCCTCAAAAATAGACTCTATCTGTCGCAATCGCTTGCGCAAAGGCGGGATTGTTTGGTAATTGGGCGGGTATGATTGTTTTAGGCATCGAATCTTCGTGTGATGAAACAGCTGCTGCGGTGGTCGAAGGCAACTGCGTGCGCTCTGATATTATTGCTTCTCAAATTGATGTGCATAAGGTGTACGGGGGTGTGGTTCCCGAGCTGGCCAGTCGCAATCACATCGTGAATGTGGCGCCGGTCATCGAAACGGCGCTGTCTGAGGCGGGCGTCACGCTGAATGAGCTGGATGGAATAGTGGCAACATCGGGGCCTGGATTGCTGGGGTCGCTGGTGATTGGCCTTCAGGCCGCCAAGACGATTGCGTGGTCCACCGGATTGTCGTTTGTGGGGGTGAATCATTTGCGCGGCCATTTACTGGCGGCGCGCATTCAGGATGAGGATGGCACGCCGGTGCCGGAGTTTCCGTACATGGCACTGTTGGCGTCCGGTGGTCACACCGGTGTGTACCATGTTCGAAACTGGAATGATATTCAATGCCTGGGCGAAACACGGGATGATGCGGCCGGAGAGGCATTTGACAAAGTGGCCAAATTGCTGGGGTTGGGATATCCCGGGGGACCCGTTATCGATCGTATGGCTGGAACGCCGGGCGAAGAGGTGTTGTTCCCCCAGGCGCTGCGCCAGAAAAAGAGTTTTGAGTTCAGTTTTTCGGGCGTGAAAACCGCTGTGGCGCAGCATGTGGGGCATTTGGATGGACCCCCGACAGATGAACAGATGCACGCTATTGTGCGCGGATTTCAAAAAGCCGTTGTGGAGATACTGGTGCGCAAGGTGGTGCTGGCGGCCCGACAAAAGCAGGTGCCCCGGGTGGTGTTGGCCGGCGGTGTGGCGGCCAATAGCGGGTTGCGTCAACACGCACAGATGGTGTGTGAGGAAAATGATTTAACACTCTTTGCTCCACCTCGCAAGCGTTGTACCGATAACGCGTCGATGATTGCCTACGCGGGACTGCTGGCCCTTGAGGCGGGGGAGCGCAGCGGGTTCGATATTTCGCCCAAAGCCAACTGGCCCCTGTAATCCATGCGCGTTCTGGCTCTTGACGTGGGCAGCCGACGCATCGGGGTCGCCATATCCGATGAGTCCCAGACGATTGCCCAGCCCCTGGAATACATCGATGCGCAAAAGACCAGACCGGCGCTGGAAATCGTTCGGCTTTGCAAAGAGAAGAAAGTGACCCGGGTGGTGATTGGCCTGCCGCTCTCCATGTCTGGGGGTGACCGGGGAATCAGCGCCAGACGCGCCAGGGCCCTTGGAAAAGTATTGGAAGAAAAAGGTCACCTTGAAGTCGTATACGTTGACGAACGCTTCAGCTCCACTGCGGCACAAAGCGTCCTTATCGAAGGCAATGTCTCCCGCCAGAAGCGAAAGGAATTGGTGGACAAACTGGCCGCTTCCCTTATTTTGCAGGGCTACCTGGAAAGTTTGCGGTGAACAGAAGTGGCGTCCAATTTAATTGGACCGGGCAAAATTCCTGAAGGTGGGCTAAAGGCAGGGATTAATCCTGAACCAGCAGTTCGGCAACCAGGTTCATATCTTCGAGAACGCCGCTCTGGGCGTCGATGGAGCCGGCGATGTCTGCTTTTATTGACAGTTCCTTCATGAGCTCATCAGAAACTTTGCCGGACTGTTTAAACGCCTTGAGCATGCGGGTGGGCGCGCTCACAGCCACTTCGGCGGCCCAGATGCGGGCTTCGGCCTGTTTCAGTTTGTCATCGCCTTCGGCTGCGGCTTTGCACAGCTGAATGGCGGTTTCCACTTCGGCAATGCTGGTGGCCAGTTCGAAAATAATGTGCTGTTCGCGAGACAGTTTGTTTTTAAACGCAGCATATGCGGCGGCATCCAGGAAAGCGGCGGCTTTGGCGGCCAATGTACCGTTAACCGTATCGTTGCCTTCCAGACCTTCGGCCATGTTAACAAGGAATTTGCCTTTGCCTTTTACCACCTGACGCATGCGGAAAACACCAATGATGTTCTGCTGAATCTCGCTGGTGCCTTCGTAAATGGTGAGGATGCGCACATCGCGTTTGATTTTCTCAACTTCGTATTCTTTGCAGTAGCCATAACCGCCGTGGGCCTGAATGGCATCTTCAGCGGCCTTGTTACCGGATTCGGTGGAGAAGAATTTGGCAACGGAGCCTTCGATTTGACGATCTTCCTCACTGGAATCCAGAAGACCGGCCACGTATTCAATGTAGGCCTGCGCCGCAGCGAGTCGAACCGCGTTGGGCACGATCAGTTTGTGGGTATATCCCTGTTTTTTGTAAAGATAATCGCCAAACTGTTTGCGTTCTTTGGAGTAGGCAATGGCCTTTTCCAGTGCAGACAATCCACCGCCCAGACCAAATGCGGCCACCATCAGACGAGTGAATCCAAACACCTCGTTGGAGTGCTTGATGCCCTGACCTTCTTTGGTGCCCACGATATTTTCGGCGGGAATGATGCAGTCTTCCAGAATCACCTGGGTGGTGTTGGACAGACGAATACCGTGTTTTTCTTCCTGTTTGCCCGGCTCGATACCTTCTGTTTCGCGCTCTACCACAAAAAATGTGGGACCGTCGGGAGCTTTGGCCAAAATGGTATACAGATTGGCGATGCCGCCATTGGAGATGAACTGTTTTACGCCGTTGAGTTTGTAATGGGTAATGTTGCCATTCTCATCGATGATGCGTTCGGCTTTGGTTTTTAAGCTTTCCACATTGGAGCCGGCTTCGGGCTCGGTGACGCCGTAGGCCACAATCAGACCTTCTTCGGCGATACGCGTCATCCATTTTTCTTTTTGCTCGGGCGTGCAGCCCACGCGAATGGGATCGGTTCCCAGCGCAACCGCCAGCATGGATGTGGCCACACCCACATCTTTTTTGGCGAATTCACAGGATAGACGATAAACGTCATATGCGCCGCCACCGAGTCCGCCGTATTCTTCAGGAATAAATACCAGGTGCAGACCCACATCTTCACTGAGCATTGTTTTTACAATGTCTTCAGGACAGATGTCTTCTTCATCCCATTTGGTTCTTTTATCAAAGGGCAGCTCTCGTTCTGCAAAATCGTTGAGGGTGCCCAGAATTGTCAGGAGATCGTCATTATCGAGTCTTTTTAATTCCATGGTTGTCTTCCTTAATATGGTTGTCATCCGTGACTTTGGTTAATGTTGTCTCGTCCGTTGCAAATTGGCTTGGAACTTTATTTAACTGATATGGAATTGTCAAACTTACAGGCAAGATAAAAACATCGGGTACGCTGCGTAAAAAACGCGCAGCTTGCAATTCAATTTGCAAAGCATTATATAGGCCATGCTTGCATTGGGGGGAGCAGCATCACGGTTGTATTCGCAACTATGCGAAACGACACGATGGATGCAGCAAAGGAGATTTTTATGCAGCGTTCCATGTTCAAATCCAAAATCCACCGCGCCACTGTGACCCACGCTGATCTGGATTACGAAGGCAGTGTGACCATTGATTCTGATTTACTTGCCGCGGCCGATATTATGCCTCATGAGCACGTACATATATGGAATGTGACAAAGGGAACCCGCATTGAAACGTACGCGTTGGAGGGGCCGGCGGGCTCAGGTGTGGTGTGCATTAACGGCGCTGCCGCCCATCAGAACAGCCCTGGAGACCTCGTGATTATCGCGACGTTCGGAACATACGACGAAGCCGATTTGGAAAACTATGAACCGACGGTGGTTCTGGTGGACGAGCACAATTGTATCGTCAATCCGCAGTACGCGGAAACTCCCGGTCCGTTACGAGCTGTTTTAGGATAGGCAGAACTTTCACGACAGGCGAGAAAAATGGGTGCTGGGCGCATCCACCAGAAGTTATTGCCGTTTTGGGGGAAGTTTTATTGCGCTTGTCTGCGAATTTGTTACAAGGTTTTTATGAAGATACTTGTTACCGGTGGAGCCGGTTTTATAGGCTCTCATTTATGCGACCGTTTGCTGGACCGGGGACACCGTGTGGTGTGCCTCGATAATTTTAACGATTTTTACGATCCCAAAATCAAGCGCGCCAATATTGTAGCGGCCCTGCGCTCCTCCAGTTACACACTGGCAAAAGGGGATATACTGGATACCGCGTTTCTGGACGAGGTGTTTGCAGAATCTTTTGATGTGGTAGTGCATCTGGCCGCATATGCGGGGGTTCGTCCGTCTATTTTGAATCCATCCCTGTATCAGAAAGTGAATCTGGAAGGCACCGTTAATCTGCTGGAACAGTGTCGACGGCATAACATTATGAAGTTCGTGTTTGCCTCGTCTTCGTCTGTTTATGGCGGACGCACTGAAGTTCCTTTTCGTGAAACCGACAACATAATGAATCCCATTTCCCCCTACGCCGCCACCAAGGCAGCGGGAGAAGCGATTTGCTACTCGTATTACCATCTGTTTGGGATTCAGATGCACCTGTTGCGATTTTTTACAGTGTACGGGCCCAGGCAACGACCGGAGATGGCCATCCACCTGTTTTCGGAGGCGATGCGTCAGGGCAAGCCTATCCGATTGTTTGGCGATGGCGAATCCAGCCGGGATTACACGTATATCGACGATATTATAGATGGCGTGACGGCGTGTACAGAGCATTGCGAGGGATTCCATGTGTTGAATCTGGGCGGTTCCAGGACCACGTCTCTCAAACGACTGGTGGAGATGATTTCCAGTGAAATGGGTGAAACGCCCATTATTGACTGGCAGCCCAACCAGCCGGGCGATGTCCCCATCACCTTCGCAGATGTCACGGAGGCCAAGGCCGTTGTGGGCTATGAACCCAAAGTGCCCATCGAAGAGGGTATTCGTCGTTTTTGCATTTGGAAAAAAGCACAGTCCTGATTTCTTAAGATCCGCCCGTCACACGCTAAAAAAACATGCGAGATCTTAAACAAATTCAAAAGCTGGTGGGAAAAATCACCGAAACACAGCTGGAGGTTTTTTACAGCGGCCGGTATTTTCGGCGGTGCCACTACGCATTTTTTTACTGCCAAAATTTTAGGACCAATGATTTTGGGACGCAACTGGTGCGGTTGGTCCTGCTGGACTGTGATGCTGCTGGATTTTTTACCTTACGAACAAAGCAGCGGCTGGAAAAGCAGCGGACTTAAAAACAGCCGGTACATTCACTTTGGTATTTCCCTGGTACTGGTACTGACGCGGATGTTTGGTTTGGAATATATCACTTATAATCCGGCACAAAATCCCGATGAACCAGGGACGTTGCGGGAAATGGTATGGTTTCCTGCGGGCGTGTACCTGCTTTCGGGCGCGTGGCGGGCAATTGCGTTGAAGGATAATCGTGCCTTTGGCAAGTATCTGTGTCCGGTCACGGTGCTTTTAAATCTGGGAACGATGGTCACATCGTTGCGTATTAAAGGCGATGAACACAAGTGCGGCCGTTGCAATGCCTGTGTGAAGGCGTATCTGATGGACTTTGATATTCCGACCTATGTTCACGATGGCACGCGAGTAACGTCCACCGCGTGTATTATGTGCATGCAGTGTATTGCTGCCTGCCCCAAAGCAGCGTTGAAATCGATTGTCGGGTTGGATGTGGTGCGAAGCGAAAAATGGCGATGCGAAAAGTGATCGCTGTCCAGGTTTGTTCTTACCCGCTGGTGCGAATTCGACCTGCTTTTTTTTAGCGATGCGCGCGCTGCAATATAACAGCGAAGTCATTTAAAAATGCTTACATTTTTGTTGTGTAATGGACTGCAAGGAGACATGTATGGAACAACAAACACACGAAAATGAAAAAGTAAAAGTGTACTACGACAAACGGATGTTGCCGCTGGTGCCCAACTCAAAGCAAACGGAGCGACTTTTTATTGAGTGTGGGGCAGAGGATGAATCCTACAAAGTGATTGTTAAGCCAGTGGCAGACTGGTTTGAACTAAAGGGCAAGGTGGATTCCAAACGCACCCACGATATTGTTCTTTCCATCGTTCAGACCAACCATCCCTATCGTAAACTGGTGGATCACATGGCCATCGTTCACAGCGACGCCGAGGCCTGATAATTATTTTTGCGAATTATTTTCTGTGGCGTGAAATGACGCGGGCCTACAAATATTTTTTCATGTTGTATTTTTGCGCCAGAGCGCTGCGCTGGTCGTCGGGCAGCGACGTGATATAGCCTTTCCAGCCTGGGCAAAAGCCGGTGTGCCAGCGCCATAGCCATCCCAGGAAGGATTTGGGGTTGTCGTCGTATTTTTTTCGAAACGCACAATCGGCGCAATCGTGTTTTTTTTCCATGGGGCACGTCCTTTTTTGCAAAAAGTTTCTTTTCTACAAAATAGTGTGTATTCGCTTGGCTGGCAATCAAATGTCGACAGTGAACGGATGAAAGGCTGGGAGCGATTTATTCGTCAACGGCAATGAGTTTCCCATCTTCCAGTCGAAACAGGGAAATGCGTCCTTCGCGAAAAATGCGAATGGAGTCCCGTTTGCGATAATCGTTTTTGTAGATGACGCGTATCACATTACCGAGATTAATGATGCGCTTGGCGCACATGGCGCACGGCAGATGCGTGACAAAAATGATTTTTTGAACATGACGGGGTGAATCACAGTTGATAACCGCGTTTTCCTCCGAATGCAGGCAACCGCAGTTGCCGGGCTCATCGCGATCGCAGCCGTTTGGCAGACCGGCGGCGTTGCCATTGTATCCGATGGAGAGCACTTTGCGATAATCCGGTGTGGTGATAACCGTGCCCACCTGCAGCCTCGTACAGCTGGAGCGGCGGGCAATGGCTTCGGCAAAGTTCATGTAGACCTGTTCAAAACTGGGACGTTCATCTTTTAGTGTCATGGGCATTTTATACATGCTGTTATCTCACATATACACTTTCAAATTGCTGTTGCAGCGCGTGGGACACCTGCAGCAATCCTGGAGTTGTATCCATGGTTTGGAACAATGAAAAGTGGGGAGACTGAAATTTTTGCAGATACACAGGGCCGATGGCGCCGATTTCAGCACCGATTTCCAGTAAATCTTTGGCATCAAGCAGAGGACTGACTGCGGTTACCCTGAATTCATACGGAATGCTGCATTGGGTGAGGATTTCGATGGATCTTTTTATGGCATCCGCATCGGCCTTTGCACCGGCGACCGCCTGATATTTGTGCCACGGGGCTTTTATATCCATGGCCACATAGTCCACCAGATGATGGACCAACAGTTCCAAAAGCATGTCCGGATGACTGCCATTGGTATCCAGTTTGATTTTCATGCCCGTGTCTCTAACCAACTGTGCAAACGCAGGCAGATCCGGCTGACATGTAGGCTCTCCACCGGTGATTACCAGTCCGTTGAGTTGGCCCCTGCGCCTTTGCAGATGAGCGATAATCGTGTTGTCGCTCACACCAGATGATTTATCACCGCCAGCGATCGTTTTTTTAATGAGACTCCGGTTGTGGCAGTAGGCGCAGTTGAAGTTGCACCCCTGGCTGAAGGCCACTGCCGCCACACAACCTGGAAAGTCGCTAAGCGTAAATGGATTGAATCCTCCCCATTTCATTTGGCGCCCTCCAGAGCAAAGGACGGGCGCACCTCGAATTCGTCGGCTTTGCCCTTGTTCCATTGATTGATGGGGCGCAGGTATCCCACGACACGGGAATACACTTCGCATGGAGTTTGGCATACCGGACAGGTGTCATGGCGACCGCTATGATAACCGTGGGTGGAACAAATGCTGAATGTGGGGGTAAACGTGAAATACGGCATGGTGCAGTTGTGACAGATTTGCCGCACAAACGCTTTAACCGCATCGGGGCGGGTATTGGCTTCTCCTGAGAAAATATGCAGCACGGTTCCCCCGGTATATTTGGCCTGAATGTCGTCCTGATGTTCTATTACATCGAAGATATCATTGGTATGTTCAACGGGCAGCTGGGTGGAGTTGGTGTAAACGCGTATCGTGGATTTGTCGGCGTCTTCTGCGGCATCCAGCAGCGCCAGACGATATGCGGCGCCTTCGGCCGGGGTGGCTTCCAGATTGTAAAAGTGGCCGGTTTCCTGTTGAATCCCGGTGAGCCGATCCCGTAAAAAATCCAGGGTGTCCAGCGCCAGCTGACGACCCTCTGTAGATGCAATGCCCTTGCCCAGTAGATGCTGACACGCTTCGTGCATGCCCAAAAGGCCGATGGTGGAGAAGTGGTTGGCCCAGTAACAATCGTGTTGTGCCTTTACAGCGCGCAGGTAAAACGATGTGTAGGGATAGAGTCCCTTGTCGGTGAATTGTTCGAGCACCTTGCGTTTGATTTCGAGACTTTCTTTGGCTGTTTGAAGCGTGGTGTCCAGCATTTGAAAAAAATGGTTCAGGCTCGTAGCCTTTTTACCGATGCGCGGCAGGTTGAGCGTGACCACGCCAATGGAGCCGGTGAGGGGATTGGCGCCAAAGAGTCCACCGCCGCGGCTTTGAAGTTCCCGGGTGTCCAACCGGAGACGGCAGCACATGGAACGGGCGTCTTCGGGATTGAGCGGGGAGTTGACGAAATTGGCGAAGTAGGGAATGCCGTAGCGGGCGGTGGCCTCCCAAAGGGGCGTCAGCGCGTCGTCGTCAAAATCAAAGTCTTTGTCGATATTGACGGTGGGAATGGGAAAGGTGAAGACGCGGCCTTTGGCGTCTCCTTCGGAGAGCACTTCAAACAGGGCGCGGTTGATGAGGTTCATCTCGTATTGAAATTCACCATAGGTTTCTTTTTGCAGCGTTCCCCCAATGATAACACACTGATCGCGCAGGGTTACTCCGGGTTTCAGGTCCAGCGTCAGATTGGTAAATGGCGTTTGAAATCCCACCCGTGTGGGGACGTTGAGGTTGAACACAAACGCTTTGATGGCCTGTTTAACCTCGCTGTATTCCAGTTTATCGTGGCGCACAAACGGCGCCAGTAATGTGTCAAAACTGGAGAGAGCCTGTGCGCCCGCCGCTTCTCCCTGCAGGGTGTAAAAGAAATTCCCAATTTGTCCAAGGGCGCTTCGAAAATGGTTGGCAGGTGCGCTTTCAGCTTTTCCAAAGGCGCCTTGGAAACCGTGGTACAGCAAATCCTGCAGGTCCCAGCCCACGCAATACACCGACAGCAGGTTGAGATCATGGATGTGGATGTCACCGAGCTGGTGCGCATCTCTGATGTTTGGCGGATAGATTTTATGGAGCCAGTAGGTTTTGGAGACTTCGCTGGAGATGTAGTTGTTAAGTCCCTGCAGCGACCAGGCCATGTTGCTGTTTTCCTTTACCTGCCAGTCCAGATGTCCAAGGTAACTGTCCACCAGCTCGATACTGCCTTTGGCGGTGAGGGCGCGAATGTGCTGATGCTGCTCCCGATACAGAATATATGCCTTGGCCGTTTTTTTATACGGGGATTGCAGCAGCACTTCTTCGACCACATCCTGAATCTGTTCCACCGTGGGCGTGTGATGCCAAAGGCTGCACAGCGCGACGACCGCCCGTACGGCCAGCCTGGCGGCCTCCGCATCTTCAAACTCACCGGTGGCCTTTCCGGCCTTTTTTAGCGCCCCTTCAATTTTCTGAATATCGAAAGGGCGCATTTCTCCGTTGCGTTTATGAACGCCGGAGATGTACATGGGCGTCGCAGCGGTGTTAACCGTCATTTGATGGGGTGTGTTTTGTAAAATTTTCGTCATCGTTGGCTCCTCATGTTTCTGGAGCCAGACCCTTGGGTTGCAGGGGGAACCTGACCCGTGTGAAAATACACGGATACTCATGCCAATCCTTTCCCTCGAAGGTCTGGTCGGTAAAATGGGGCTCACCTCAAATTTGAGATGACTCCTTGCACCATCGGCAGGTCTTCGGACTTACGGGCAAAATACCTACTGCTCGCTGCTTCCCAGGAGTATGGATGTCTCCAAGTGCGTTTTTGCGAGGGTCGTTCCCGATTACCGCTGCGGGGCAGCTCCGGATTCGCACCGGATTCCCTTTTCAATCGGCTTCAAAATGAAGCCGACAACCGCGACGCAAGCACCATATGTGGTGCCATTTGTGTTCAATTGCCCCTGGATATAGTAGATGGGAGCACATATGTCCAGTTTTTATCTGAGAATGTTCAGTGGTTGAATCGGTACCAAATTTAAGAAATGAGAAAGTACCTTTTTTTCGTGGCGTTTACTGTGAAAACCACATCATTCATTTTTTCAATCCCAAAAAAATTGAACCTCACTCCCTGCGGTCGGCCACTTTATTGGCGGTAACTCAAAATTTGATGGCGGTCAAAATTATTCCCGTCTGACAAGACGGTCGAAAGGAGAATTGGTATGGACAGTTGCATTTTTCGAATGTTTAAGATTGCGGGGCTTCTTTGTATGAGTGTGTTTTTAATGCAGTGCAGTGACTTTGAAGACTGGATTAAAATTATTGTGTCAAGGGATACCGACAGTGATGTGGACACGGGCAGCGAAGTGGATACTGAAACGGCGGAATCCCCAATGGCGATGTTGATTGACGACTTTGAAGATGGCGATCATTTGTCACTGTTGGGCGGCCAGTGGTTTACATATACCGATGGCGACAATGGTGGCGCTTCTTCCATATTTGTCACAGCGAACGCGGATGGAAACGTTGTGATGGATGGACAGGGATATGAATCTGTGGCGTCCATGGCCGTTTCATATGCGTTCGATCAGGGCGATTATGAATGGAATCCCTATGTGGGATGGGGCGTCACCTGTGGCGATGCGGTGACTCCCATGGATGCGAGCATGTTTGGGGGCATCGCTTACATGTACAAAGGATCGGCTCATGTGGTTGGGGTGCAGACTGCCAACGTCACCGATTATGACTTTTACCTGACATCTGTAGAGGCGTCTGATGACTGGCGTTTGGCGGTGATTCCGTTCTCGTATTTTGCGCAGGGGGGGTGGGGGCAGCAGCAGCCCTTTGATTTGACCCGTGTGGTTGGCGTTTACTTCCAGGCCAATGGGCAAACCGGCGAAACCGGCGCCATACAGATTGACAATCTGGGGTTTGCGAAAGCCGGTACAGTTGTTGCTGAAAAGGACCTTGTAATTTATGAACCGGAGGTCCCCGAAAAAAATATTATATCCGATTTGACCATTGCCAATCCTCTGCAACAACAGGCAATGATGTCATTGACACATGGCGCCAACATTACCAACTGGCTGGAGCAGGGCGCGTTTGAATCATGGGAATATGGTGAGGATTATGTCAATACACTGGCCCAAAATGGGTTTAAGGGATTGCGTCTGCCCATCGATTTGGATTTGTACATTGTGAATCGCGCCGAATATCTGGCGGGCAATGCACCTTTTGAGGTGGACCCGCAGCTGTTTGAAATACTGGACAACTTTGATGCATGGACAGCGGCGGCGGGCTTGTCACTGACGATAGACTATCATCAGTATGATGCATCCCTCGATTTTGCTGATCCGCAATTCGTTGCGGGTGTAGTGGAACTGTGGCGTGCGGTGGCTGAACATTTTGCACTCAACCCCAGAAAAGATTTGTTTTTCGAACTGGCGAATGAGGTGGAGCAGTCCGCCGGCGTGGGTTCTGTGGATGCGGACGTCCTCACCGCTTTTGCACAGAATCTGATTGACGCCATTCGCAGTGTGAACACTTCCCACACCATTTTGTTTGGAGATGTGCAATGGTACAGCCACTATGAACTGATCAACAGAGAGCCTTTTGCGGACAACAATATTATTTATGTATTTCACTTTTATGAACCCTTCGAGTTTACCCACCAGGGCGCCAACTGGACAGGTCAGGAATCCACTCATGGCATTCCCTGGCCGTATTCACCCTTGCGATGGTCCGAGTATTCGGCCGATTTGGGGTACAATAATACGATGGAACAGTGGCATTTTGATGGTCTTTCGCGATATCATCAGGAAGCCAATGCCAACTGGCTGTACAATTCGATGATAGATGTGAAACAATGGGCCATCGAAAACGACGTTGCCGTAATATGCAATGAGTTTGGCGCCTACGATCGCACCTCTTTAAAAGAAGACCGGGTGCGCTATTATACCGACCTTGTGGCCGCCTTCGAAGACCTTGAAATCCCCTGGCAGATTTGGTTTACAGTAATGGATCAAGACACCGGCGAAATGGACAGCGACATTAAAGCGGCCCTGCGATTGTAATCGGTCAAACGGTATCGATTTTGTCCCGACTGACAAATCCCCTCACGCGAACGCGTGTTTCGTAGTACGCTGTTCCCATGCCCACCTGGCTCATGTGGCTTTCCGTTAACACATTCACGCCATGGCCGTGTCGTTGCCAGCCGCCTCTGTAAATAAGGGCCACGTCATTTCTTTGCCGGGGGTCTATCTTCAGGTGAGCGGTGAGTTGTCCAACGGGGCTCTCCACAATAACCTCCTGACCATCTGTGAGGTGAAGTTCAGCTGCGGCGCTCGCGCCCAGTGTCACAGTGGGCATCGCCAATTGATCTTTGGGAAGCCATTCGGAACACAGGGCGTTGCGCGGGCTGGTGGTCAGCAGGGCAAAGGGCCATTCGGTCTGGGGGTCATTGGGCATTGCGCTTTCAATTTCACAAATCAGTTGGAGCCTGCCGGAAGGGGTGGGGAATTTTTTGTCTGTGTACGGAACATGGGGCAATCCCTGGCGGACAGGGCCGGTTTGCAGAGTGTCCGCTGTAATGCCCTTTTTATGCAATGGTGCGATGATGTCGTCAAGCCATGCGGCCTCGCCTTTTTCAAAATCGGTAAAACCAAGGCGCCTGGCCAAATCCGCAAAAATGGCAAAGTGGGTGTGTGCTTCTCCAACAGGGAGAATAGCCGGCGTGACGGGACCCACCGCGTCGTGACCATAGGCGGCAACGATATCGGTTTCTTCGAGCCAGGTGGTCACTGGTAAAAACAAATCGGCCACTGCCGCAGTATCGTCCATGAATTGTCCGCAATACACAACAAACGGCGTATTTTCAAATGCACGGCGCACTGTCGTCGAATCCGGAGCCATGGTCAGGGGGTTACCTGCTGTAACAAAAATCATTTCGATGTTGGGGGATTTGGCGTTCAGGATTTCCTCGCCAATTTTGGGCATGAGCAATTGGCGTTTGTGGCAGTGCCATTGGTCTCCGGTTACACTCGCATCGTAGGGGCCCCATTCGTCGAACCCCTGGCTGACACCGCCGCCGGCAATGCCGATATTGCCTGTCATGGCCGAAAGCGCGTCGATGACGCGAATGGCTTCGTGGGCCCTTGTCCAGCGATGAAGGCCCCAGCCCAAAAGAATCGCCGCTGGTTTTGCTTTTGCCAGCCGGTGCGCCAGATAGTGTACATCTTCAGTGGAAACACCTGCCGCAGCAGTCAATTCCGCTGTTGACCAGCGCCGCGCCAGCTGAATGAAGTCGTTTGTATTGTCGGTATGCCGGTCCAGGAAGTCTTTGTCGTGCCATCCGTTTTCGAGAATGTGCGCCGCCACCGCCAGTGCCAGCCATAAATCCTTCCCAGGCGCCGGTTGAATGTGCCGTGTCACGGCTTTGGCTGTGGGCGTGTGTACCGGGTCGATGACCACTGCCTCCCCGCCGCTTTGCCGCACGTGTTCAACAATGGGCATGAGTGGCTGTTGCGTGGCAGCGGGGTTTCGCCCCCAGAGGATGATGGTTTTTGCGTTGCGGTGATCCGTGGGATCGTGTGAGATGCGTTTGCCAAAGTCCAGGTTTTGAGCTGCCTCACCGGTACCGCCACACAGCGTGCCTTTAAGTGTGGTGGCGCCGCCCAGCAAATTAAAAAAACGACGGTTCAGTAATTCCAACGCGGTCCGTGTTCCAAATCCCTGGTAATACAAAATGGACCTGGGCCCTTTGTTTTTGCGCAATGCATCCATTTTGAAGGAAACTTCGTCCAGCGCGTCGTCCCATGAAACAGCCGTCCATGAACCATCGGAAGCCTTTCGCATGGGATGCGTGACCCGGTCGGGGCTGTATACCCGCTCCACGTATTTCGCCAGTTTGCCACAGGTGCGCCCCCCGGTCACCGGGTGATTCGGGTTTCCTTTTAGAGACGTCACCTTGCCATCAACCACGGTGGCAATTACGCCGCAGGCGGATGGACAATCCCGGGTACAGGTGGTGATGATTTTTTTTTCGGATGTGTTGGTCATGGGAAGCCTCAATGCTGTGATGGACTATCGCTTGTGCCGTGTCGCTTCTGCCTGGATTTGTAATACACGCGTTAAAAAAAGAAAACGCGTTAAAACGGGCTAATCCGTTCTCGATGCACAGGTGACATGGTGTCCGATCCGTTGAACGGGTTGGGTATTAAAATTTTGTGCTGTTGAAAAAAAATCACCAGAGTGTAATTCCTTGTCTCGAAGAGTGAAATAATTGGGTCATCCGGCAGTTGAGCGATGTGTGAGCTACCCACTATTCGTCGCAAAAGTGCACTTCAAGACGGAATAACGAGGTCTTGTCTTTTAACCAGGACGTCATCAACGGCTTCCTGCGAGGTGCTCAATAACGACTCGCCGCAGGATTGGCAAACATGCTTTTAATCAAGGGGACCGATATGAAATGCACCTATAGATTCAGAAATGAAAATCCGTTTTCATTTATCCTGCAGGTCAGGCGATTGTACTTGTTGGCATTGGCCATGATCGCAATTGGCATTGGCATTGGCAGTGCCGGTTGCGGCGCCGATTCTTCCGGTGGGGGAGATGACACTGGCAGTGACGGGGACAGCGATACAGACACAGATGGAGATACGGATTCCGATTCAGATACAGACGGCGATTCCGACACCGATGGGGACAGCGATTCCGACGGTGACTCGGATACGGATGGCGACACCGACAGTGATTCGGACACCGATGGCGATTCGGATACCGATGGCGACAGTGATTCCGACAACGATACGGCGTCGGATACCGAGAGTGACAGCGACACCGGAACAGGAAGCAGCGGTAAGTCGGAATGCCCGGCTGCGGCGGGGGCTTCTCCGAGTGGCAATAACTGGGTAGCGGGCGATATGGTAACTTTCAACGATAACGGTGGATGGTGTTGGTACCAGGACGAACGCGTTATTGTGGATACCGAAAATAACAAAATTCTGGTCAGTTCGGTGGCCAGCGGTGGGGGACGAAACGCTCATGCGGAGGTGGTTCACTGGGATATCGCGTCCAAAAAGGGTGAGATGCAGACCATTGACAGCGCATTGCCGTATACGGATGATCATGACGCCGCCGCAGTGATTAAGACCAAAGACGGGGGATACGCGGCCATGTGGGCTGGGCATAACAATGATTGCTACAGTCGCACAAGCTACTTCGATGGCAGCGGTTGGTCTGCCAAAAAGAATTTTGACTGGTCGCCTCACGGTTGCACATCCTCCGAAAGCAAAGCCACCTACGCCAATATGTGGTATCTGGGCGATACACTTTACAGTTATGTGCGGTCTATCCAGACGAGCCCCAACTTTTTAAAAAGTGAGGACCATGGCAAAACATGGACATTTGGCGGGCGTCTGACCTCCACCCCTCAGGTGGGGTATGTGGCCGGTTACTACAAATACTGGGGCAACAACGAAGATAGGATTGACTGGCTGGCCACCGAAAATCATCCCAGAGATTTCAATAACAGTCTGTATCACGGCTATATTCAGGACGGTAAAATTCACAACTCCAAAGGAGAGGTGATCGATAGTGATTTCACCGATCGGGATGCCAAACAGGTAACCGACTACACAAAGATATTCGCTGCAGGTACCGAACTCAACGGTGAAAAGCTGGAACACATGTGGAATGCGGACCTGGTGCGCTACGATGATGGTACCGTCGCTGCCATCGGATCGGGTCGTGTGTCCGGGACCGGCTCCGATGATCCTCAGAAGCGCCTCATTTATTTGCGCTTCGATGGAAACGAATGGAAAGCCACTTTCCTTGCTAAAGCGGGAACAAAACTTTACAGCTCGGAGCAGGACTATACGGGGCTTGGCGCCCTGGATCCCGACAATCCCGAAGTGATTTACATATCCACACCATACAATCCCATTACAGGAGATGGCACGGATATGGGCAAGAAGGAAATCTGGAAGGGCATTACCTGTGACAACGGCGCCACCTTTGACTGGATTCCGATTACAGCCAACTCGTCCATGGACAATCTGCGTCCCATTGTTCCCAAATGGGATGCGGACCATCGGGCCGTGCTGTGGTTGCGCGGTTCGTACAAGTCTGCACAGGAATATGACTTTGATATTGTGGGGCTGATAGAAGATTTGTGAAGTCGTTTTGGGCGATTTAAATTCCAAAAAGCGCGTTCAGAAAATCGCAGTCGTCTTCGGCGAGATTGCTGCCCGGTTCCGATACCGCCTTGAGAATCATGTGGTTGTCGCTGTCAATATCATACTGCGCCCATACGGGTTGACCTGAAACGTTGGGATCGCCAGTCTCGGCAAACTCTGTCCAGTAACTCTGCATGGTGGTCTGGAGCGATTCAACATTGGGGGGAAATCCGTCCATGGCGCCAAACACATAGGGCAGCTCGAAGGCGTGAAATGCGGGTGCTTCCTCGAAATGATACAGATAGGCGGTGCTGCCCTGCTCACTGATGGCGCGAGCGAGGGTGCGGGCGGGGCAGCGGAACGTTCTATCGGACATCAAACGTATAAAAACATTGTTCGCTTCGAAATCGCTATTGACCACATAGTGGGATTTGATGGCGTCGGCCACGCCAAATGGACCAAAATTCATATCCACCTGCGTGTTGAATTCGTCGATGCTGAGGATGGGCTGAGGCATGAAAATTCCCCACTCGTTTTTGTTGGTGCCCACAATGACTTCACCTTTGTTGTATCTGCCCGACGCAATCATATCTTTCGGGGACGCTGGCAGGAAATGATCCACAGGGTTATAGGATGGACCCCATCCCGGGCCAAACATGCCGAGATTCTGGCCCCATGCAATCAGTGTCTCAGCGGGGAGCGCACGCAGGCAGGCCATGACATCGGCTTCACCGGCACAAAGCTCGTCAACCAGGGCGCTACCGATGACGTCCACCTCCTCTTTGTTGTACACCATAAAACCACCAGGCATAATGCCGACGCACGAGGCGCTTTCCATAATAAATCGATTGGCCAGATTTTTGGCGGAGGGAGAAACCATCTGGATGCATGTGCTCATGGAGCCGGCGGATTCGCCAAAAATGGTGACGTTGTTGGGGTCACCGCCAAATGCGCGGATGTTTTTCTTTACCCATTTCAATGCGAGCTGCTGGTCGCGAAGGCCATCATTGCCTGAGGGCACATGGCGGCGACGATGTGCATCAATCTCGGGATGGGCCAAAAATCCCAGTGCGCCAAGTCGATAGTTCATGCTCACGCCTATCACATCGCCAACTTCGGAAAGCTGCTGCATATCGCTGCCAGAGCCGCCTATGAATGCGCCGCCGTGAATGAAAACCATGACCGGCAGCTTGTCTCCCGTTCGGGCGTCGGTGGGCTTGAATACATTTAACAGCAGGCAATCCTCGCCATTGGGCGGGGTGGGAAATCCGGGATTGGAGGCCTGTGTACATGCCAGCCCGTACTCGGTGGCTTCCAGAATGCCTTTCCATGGTTTAACCGGTTGCGGTGGGGCGAATCTTAAGTTACCCACCGGGGGTTTGGCATAGGGAATTCCCAGAAACTCAGTGGTGTCGCCAACGATTTTTCCCTTTAGCCATCCAGAGCGAATTTTAACGTAGGGGCTTCCATGATTTTCAAAGTGACCTCCATGGCACTGCTGAGGGCCACTCTGGAGTGCCGTTGCGTCCATATCCTTACTTACGTCATCTCCAGTGTCGTTGCACCCACTGAAAGCGAATGCAGTCAGTGCGAGTGAAATTGCTGCGAATCGTCGCACTTTCTTGAGATTCATTAACCTTTTCATTGGAATTACCTCCGTTTGATGCTCCGTTTGCCGTTACTCTGTTGCTGCTGCTTCGGCCTGGCGCCTTCCATCGAGTATAGCCAGTCCCGCGTTTTAATATAAGCGGAAAATCACACTGTGGGTAAAATATTTTGTTCGTCATCAGCTGTTTTTGTTGGAATTATAAACGTATGATCAGTAGATCGAACCCGATACCAGTGTCAATTCCAGTAATAACGGATATGGAACGACGCAGAGGCGGGGGGCATTGAATAATGGATATGGTAAAGAGTGAAAAATGCAGAAGTGTTGAAATCAGATATTGTACCTGGCGATGATGTCCGCTTTCAGCTCGTCAACGGATTTGGGAACCCAGCGCTGGCCGTCTTTTTTCATTCCGTATGCGTCTGTCAGCAGTCTGGATAAACCATTGTGCAGGTTGTTGGCAATTCGCTTGAGATCCTTTTCTTCGTTTTCATCGGTGGGAAAATCCGGATGGTCCAGACCGATGCCACTGGTCATCAGCCCTTCGAGCAACAGTTTGGCCGCGAGGAATCGGGCGTACTTGTCCACTCCGAAAATGAGCGGTTTGTCCAGAATGCCAATGACTTCCCAGGTGACCTGCTCTGCCTGAGAGTATTTACCGGCATCCTTGTCCTGATCTGAGATGCGCATGGGCAGACTGTCAATGATGGTATCGATGTTATGCACCAGAAATTCCAGGTTGAACAGTCCAGTGGCACAGTTGAACAGAATGCGGTGTCCTTCGGCTTCTTTTTTTAGAACGTCATCTTTGGAGATGGCAACTCCAATATCTGCACAATGCAGTCTATCGTTATCATCAACTACGAGCACGCCACCTTTCACATCTACCGGCGTTCGGAAAGAAAAGTCAAAACCCGCGTCCTTTCCTTTCAACGCCATCAACGCAATAGAGACCGGATTGACAGTTGCCCCGAGGTTGTCGACATTTCCAATGTACACAAAACGTTTTCCCTGACTATACAACTGCCAGAATATATTTTTTAGAACAACAAAACTCTGACCGTGTCCACCAGGCATTGGCAGGGGTGTATCCGGCTTTCCGCCGGCATTGGCAAAAATTCTTTTTGGGCTCCCCTCACAACTATGGGTGAGCGCAGCCAGCATGGGCTGAATACTGGAGGGCATATCGGTAATGTCCAGACCTGTTTCCGCCATCAAATCAGTTAGCACTTCGCTGAATTTATACTTGCGATATGCTTCGGCCAGCTGGTCGTTGGTATGTACACTGGTCATCTGATACATCGGAAACAGCGTTTTGCTGGACTTCATGCCATTAAGCATTTGCGATTTCAGCGCTTCAATTAAAACACCCCGCATTTTCAATTCCAGGAACGAGGGACCGTGACTGCCGTCCATATTTATAAATGCTGGGGTTAGCCCTTTCGGTTGACCTTTGGATACCTTCGCCATGGACTCGAACTGCGCTTCGCAAATCTTAAAAAGTGATTCGTTAAAGCTGACATTTTTACTCTTGTCCACGTAGCTGCTGGCGGAACCACCGTTGAGTACACCATAGGCAACAACATCGTAGAGTAATATCCCGATACGCTCCAATGCGGCATTGTTAAATGTAATCTGGTCACCATCCAGGGTGCCTAGAGAATTGATATCGATAACGACACCGAGCCTGTCAATGGCGTGTTGTGCTTCACTCGCAAACATGGAAACAGATACATCCCCGGTAATGTCAATAATTCTTTTACCTTGTATTTTGGGAAAGTCTTTTGCGACAATGGGCACAAAGTGGTCGTATTTTCCAGTATTACACTTGTCGAGGATATTCTGTGTTAATTCAACATCAATGCCCATGGTTTTCATTTTTTCTATGAACGCAGGACTCAAATTTTTGGTATCGGATTTTGGCATTTGGGTGATTCCTGTTTTTTTTATAATTCTGACAGTTCTGATAACTTGAAAAATTTGTTCATTTTTATCAGGCTTAGGGCGTTTTTGTCATAAAGTTCGACTACTCGTCAATATTTGAATGAAGACATTCAGTGGGTTTCGAATGCATTCGCGCAAATCATGCCTCCGATTGTCAGATAATGCACAGCTACTTCAGACCCTTGCCCGGATTTCTGTAAATCAGTATGGCGCCGTTGTTTTGTCGATTATGGACAAGCTATAGTTCGCGCACTTCAACTTCTTCACTATCCGGCCCCTCAATAAATGCAATTCTCTTCTGTGCGGCATCACCGGAGGGGGGAATGAATGGCTCTTTTATCACCCTGATTCTAAACTCGTAACAGCGGCGAATAAACATGTCAAGGTCGTCGACGGTAAACGCAATATGATGAGGTCCAACTCCGTTCATTTCATTTGGGGTGGGTGTATCGCTGGACTTGACTGTATACAGTTCGATGATTGCAGACTCGGCGTCAATGAGACACAGCAGTCGTTCCTTGTATTGGTACGGTTTTTTGATCAATTTGAGTTCAAACAGTTCAGTATAAAAACGCAGCGCCTTCTCGAAATTGTCGGTTTGACAAGCAACGTGATGTAATTTTGTGGTCATTGTATCCCTTAAAACCCCTTTAAACTATTGTGTTCGGGAAGTTGAAACCCGACGTTTTGCTTCAAGCAGTCTATCGCATTCATCCACAAATGATTCTATAGCCTTACGAATACGTTTTTCATCGCCATCATCACTATTGTCGGAATTTTGTAAAAGAATTTTGGCGTCATCTCTTACACATTCTACATCCCGTTCTTCGACGAGCTGGCACTTGTGAACTTCTTCTTTGGCAGCATCGGGTATGTTTTCAATGGGATAACTATTATCAGCTACAGCCATTTTAAATTTGCGTAACATGCTGTTCAGTCGTTTAGTTTGAAGAAGTTTGTCGCATTCATCCACAAATGAATCGATGGCTTTGGAAATGTGGTGTTTTCGTCCATTACCGCCACAGTTGGAATTTTGCAAAAGAATTCTGGCATCATCTCGCACACATTCCACATCTCTGTCTCCCACAAGCTGGCACTTATACACTTCTTCCTTTTTCGCATCGGGTATATCGTCGACAACATATCCATCATCTGCGATAGCCATTGTATACTCGCATAAAAGGCTATTCAGGTATTCCTGATCGGAAAGCAGCCCCCGCTCTGAAAAGCTGGCTCTTGCCTGAATTAAATACATTTTTGCCTGGTCTGTCATTCCCATTGTCACTTGCAAAATTGAAATTCTGATAAGGCTTGCATAGAAACTTGGATTCAAAACTACAGAGAGTTCCAGTTTGCTATATGCCTGCAACGCAAAGACCGCATCTTTGTTTCGAAAATAGTCCCTCAGGATGGCGTACCCGTCACTGAAAAGCGCGTGGTACCGCAGCTTCGTATCATGTTGTATTGCGTGTTTTTCAGCCTTCAGAAATATTTTCTGGCGCTTGTCACTATCTGCTGGATTCGAACGATAGCTGGCGCCCAAACTTCTTTCAGATTCAACGAGTAATTCTGGATATAGCCACTTAAAATTTGTTAATCCTGACAGTTTTCCTTCAATTCCCATAAGTGCCCGATGCTCAGCGTTCGATAAATGTTTCCGCGCTTTACCTTCCTTGCCTTTCTGTCTCCATAAACAACCCAAAATATATTCTTTTTGAGGACATTCTTTTTCGTTGGTTCGTTTGAGTGAATCCAATAATAGCAGAACATCGTTTTCGTCAGTATTCTCCATGGATATTGCGCCCAAACAAAACATTGCATCAGAGTACGTGGCTTGCGATACAAGCTCGTCTTTGACGATACATCGTAAAAGTTCCGTTACAATTCCCTGCGAAAGAATGGTTCTTGCCGATGAAAAAAGGGATTCATCGACGCTCAAATATTCAAGTAGCAGCAGGCTAATCAGGAGCTCGTCCCTGTATCTATCGTCCATGTGATCCTGCATCAGAAACACAAAAAAATATGCAGATTGAAGTAGCTTGGAACAAAGTTCTATCGTGTAGGAAATTTTTTCTTTGGAACACGCGCGCTCTCGAAAAAGTTGCTCATATTTACTGTCAGGTTGAATGACCTCTGCAGCAGTTCTGATAAGTTGGGTCAAATCGTAGGGAGTCTGTTGAACATTGGAAATTCGATCCCTCAAATCAGTAAGCTGTTTGGGAGTTAACTTGTTATTTGCTATACGAGCGAGTGGTGGCAAATGAGTGTAAAAACAAACAATGCCATACTTTCTTCGAATCGCAGAAGAAATGCCAATTAGCGGAGAGGATTCGTTGAAATGTGTATAGGAATAACGAGGTTTAAACGTATCCGGATTCCATCCTGAACACACACGCACCCGCCCATCTGCCGAAATACATATATCCTTTTCAACTGCGCAATACAAACAACGGGAAATAATCTCATTGTCCATGTCACAATTAACTTTAACAAATTCGATTTTCAATCTTGTATGACGACGGACAAAGGACATTTTACGTTCGCCAGGAAGGGGGGAGATATGGGGTTGATTATAGAGCCGGGCTTTGTTCCCGCTCACACAGGTTTTCGCAACATTAAAAATAGGAAATTTTTTTATTCGGCTGGAATTTCCTTCTCTCCGCAGAGTTTCGTCAGTATTCATATTAAATGGTTCAATAAACGCAATGCCAATAATTCTTTCGCCCAGGTATCCATGATATTTATCTTCTACCTCATCAATCACGCGCTCGATTTCTGATACCCAATCATTAAAATTATCAGTATTGAGCTCAAGTACATGATTGAAACGTACTTTTATGTTTGTTTTTTTTAACAGCTGAGCAATCCCGTTTTCCACAGAATCAACATCCCACTGCTGCAGCGCCCCGGAATTATCCTGTCGTCTTGGGTATGAAACGCGAATAGATCCAATGTTGCTATTATTGAGGTCCTCAATTCTTTGCTCTAAATGTATGCCGTTGGTAACTAAAAAACTGTTCTTCGGACAGGTCGCGAGTATTTGTTTAAGCGGGGCTGAGTTGTTCAATGGCTCTCCACCCGTAATTGTATACTCAAGTTTTGGCCCAGGATAAATCGGAGATTGAAGCGCACTTTTTTGAATATTTTCAAGGAGTTTTGACAGTTTCTCCGGACGCGCCGCTATCCTGCGATCAAATTCGTCACCGTGACACCATGGACATTGAGGTACGCGATCACAGGCTGGGGTAATTTGAATACGTATACGTCGTTCAGAATCATTCGAAGACCGGTCTATCCTATGTTGCTGTATTTGTTGTCTGTACAATCCATAGTCAGATTCAATTTGATTACTAAGTTGTTTTAAATCGTCTTTTATATTGCGAGGGTCACATTCGTTGTCCCGAATATACTTTTTTGTCATAATGCCGAACGGCAAATCCTCAATCTTCAAATCTCCAAGAATTAGAGGAATGACATCCATTTGGCCTCTTAGCTGTCTTGACAAAACTTCCATCAATTCCATGTGGGCCCATGAATCATTTTTGATGTAGAAATTTGATATAACCAAAATCGTTGAGGAACAGCTTTTTGTTGCATGGTCCATATAGTTGAAAAAGTTGGCGCCATATGGAAATTTAAAATCAATCCGTGGAGTAAGGCCAACATTTGTCATTTCTTCTGCGAGTTTTTTCACGTATTCCGTATCACGATGATCGTAACTGATGAAAGTTTCGGAAAGCTTTCTCATTTTTTTCTCCTGTAGTCGAAACACATGCGAATGACGATTTTGTCGTTTTTTGAACCTTTTTTGTAGCGACAATTTCAGCAGAAATCAAGGTTTTTCCGGTTTCGGGCGAATCCGGTACCATTGATATATCGCTGTGCAATCGTTACAATAAAAATCCTTTTTGTTGGTGTGTCGGCGTGGTCTGGTATTTTTATCGGAATGGTCGGTGAGTCGTCGGTAACGAAAATTTTTGTGATAGAAGAGAGAGGCGCTTTATTGCGATGAGTAAAAGAAATTTTTTACAATATTTTTAGTCGGATTTCGTGAATTTTTACTTAATCAAAATAACGCCGGCATTCGCGGCGCCGTACAAAGATATTGAATAATCCTTGATGATGTATACCGGTGTTTTCTTGAGCAGCGCGGTGTTGTTGGGTTTGTAATTCATTTCGAAATAGTTCATGAAAAGGTTGTTTTCCACGAGGTATTTTTCGTTTTTGGTCACAATTCCACCCGCCAGGTACATTCCACCGGCGCACATGAATACCAGCGACATGGATCCGGCGAATTTGCCGTACGCCTTTACAAACAGTTCCATGGCCTGTCTGCATACATCGTTGCCGTCGGCGTTTTTGGCCACCATGGCGGGTTTGTCGGCATTGTCGAGTTTGGCGATTTCCTGGCAGACGTCGTCTTTGCCAAGGCCTTTTTCTTCCAGCAGATAGTTGAAGATATTGGCAATACCCTGGCCGGATACAAACGGTTCGGTCCCTGGCGCGATGCCCAGTTTTTTGGTCAGCCATGCGGTCAGTGCCACACTGTCATCATCAAACGGCGCGAAGCCGGAGTGACCGCCTTCGGACGGGCATGCGGTGTAAACGCCATTGGATTCGGTCAGGAAGCCAACGCCCAGACCTGTGCCGGCGCCCACAACGGCTTTGGTGGTGCCGGTTTGGGGCGGAAGTTCGCCGTCGGTGTTTTTAAGCTGCGTGATTTGCTCGGGATTGGAAACGTCCAGAGTGGGAATGCCGTATCCAATGGCCAGAAAGTCGTTGATAACCAGTGTCTTTAATCCGGTTTTGGCTTCGATGGCCGCGCCGTCCACGTTCCAGTTGCAGTTGGTCAGTACGCATACATTGTTGATTACCGGACCCGCCGCACTGATGCAGCAGATAGACGGTTTCAGCTTGTCGGATTTTTCCACCGCAGTTTGAATGGTCTGCAAAACGGGCCCAACCAGCTCCGTTACTTCGGAAGATTTGAAAATACATTCAACGATAATACTGTACTTTCCATCCTTTTTACCCACAACCGCCAGATTGGTATTGGTGCCACCCACATCGCCGGCAAGAATCAACATGTCCTGATCAAAATCTTCGCTCAACCATTTTACTTCCATCGCGGATCCTCCTGAATCAATAACAATCCCCGAAGTAAATCGGAGATCGGTTAAGTTTGTTTGGGTTTTTATTCCAATTGAATGAAACACACAATTGAAAATTGCTTTTTTAACGCGTTGTTTCAGGGCTCATATAGCGACAGGATGCGCGGGATGGTTTGTTGACATTGGTATACAATGACTTACACTATCTGTCGTTGGCCGAGGAATCGGCAACCAACGCTGAAATCTTTGTAACCAGACAATAATGGGGGGCCGTTATGGCAAAGAGTTTGTTCCGTATTTTTTTTATTTTTCTAAGCATTGCGATGGTCAGTTCCAGTGTCATGGCTCAGGATGAAGCGCCAACCCCCGAGCTTCTCCCGGAAATTTCGGACAATATTGTGGATTACCAACGCCCTGGATGGCATCCTCGGCTGAAATTCAATGGCAATTTCCAACTGGGGCAATCCAAAGACGTTCCGGGCAATACCGATGGGGTGACGCTTCAGGTGGGGTCGCTCCTCCATGCCACGGCAGATTATCTGAGTCCAGACCAAAACCACGAATGGACCAACATGCTCCACTGGGATTTGGGATACTCGCGAACCCCGGTGGTGGATGAGTGGATTAAAAGCATGGACAGGCTGGAATTTGAAACAGCGTACCTGTACCATTTTTCGGCGGTGCGCTGGATGGGGCCCATGTATCGCTTAAGAATGGGGACATCCCTGTTGCCGGCCTACGAAGTGCGCTCCTTTGCGACCGCCGTGGTAAAACTGGATGATAACGATGTGCCCCACGGCCTGCGTAATTATGCTGAGGGAACGCGTATTCCTCTGACCGATGCGTTTGCGCCACTCACATTGCGCCAGATGCTGGGACTTTTTGCCCGCCCGGTTTCTAAAACCGCCTTTAGACTGGATTCCAATCTGGGGCTCGGGATGTGGAAAACCTGGACGCGGGGCGGCTATGTGCTGGATGACATTGAAGATACCGACGCATTGGAATTGAGACGTATCGACAATCCGTTTCAGATGGGGGCGGAGGCCGAAGTTAAAATCAGTGGAGAGTTAAAGGAAAATCTGGTGTCCTACGCCGCCGGTGGGATGTTGATGTATCCGTTTTATTCCGACAAGGACGATACCACTGATTTGAGTGGCGCCGAAAAAATGAACCGGGAGTTGTTCGTAACTCTTGGGGTCAATGTTACTGAATATTTAAGCATTAACTATACGTTCAAGGCCATGAAATACCCGCTCATAATTGACAAGGTACAGATTCAAAACAGTCTGCTTCTCTCGGTGGGATTTGATTTGATTGGCAATCCGCCGCCTGTTCCACCCGATGCGCCGTGTGATTGCGCAGATGCCATAAATGCAGCCAAAACAGACTGGGAAGCAGCAAAGGCCAATGCAAAGAAGCAGGAGATGGCGGACGAATTCAATTCGGTTGCTGAATCCGAAACTGTTTTGCCTCAAAGTGAAGCGGTTGAAGCCCCTGTTGCGGGCGAATCCGCTGCACCCGGCGCTGATGTTGCCTCGGATAATGCCGTCGACAGCGCGGCCGATGGTGAAATGACGGAAAAATAGCCCCGGTCGGACGGCGACGAAATCTCCATTTCCCGTTTGAATTGCACGCCCTTTAATTGTACAACCGCCTCACAGAATTGACCCATGGAGGCCCCTATGTCAGATATTGCAACCATAATTCTTGCCGCCGGTAAAGGCACTCGTATGAAATCCGAGCGCGCGAAAGTGCTTCAGGAGGTCTGCGGTCTGCCATTGGTGGCGTATCCGCTGGGATTGGCCGCAACGCTGCGAAGCAAATCCACCGTGGTGGTGGTGGGCCATCAGCGCGAAGCGGTGGAACAGACGGTAAACCGTTTCAAAGGTAAACAATCAGTGGAATTTGCGCACCAGCGGGAGCAACTGGGTACGGGCCATGCCGTGATGACGGGAATGAAGCCGCTAAAAAGCCACGAGGGTCCCGTCTTTATTTTGTCCGGAGACGTGCCGCTGCTGCGAAAGCGCACGTTAAACCAACTGAAAAAAGCATACGAAAAAAAAGGGGGTCCCCTCGCTTTTGTGACGTTTACAACCCCCGAACCGGGTGGATACGGACGGGTGATTCGTTCCGAAAACAACAGCCCGGTGGCCATTCGTGAATTTCGGGACTGCAGTGAATCAGAGAAGAAGATCTGCGAAGTCAATGCAGGGATATATTTGATTGATGCGGGGTTTTTACGCCGTGCCACCCGTAATCTGAAGAGTGACAACGCGCAGGGAGAGTTTTACCTGACGGATTTGATTGAAATGGCCGCCGCCACCCACGATGTGGCCACGGTGGATGCGCCGATGGCTGAAGTGAGTGGTGCCAACGACCGTTTTGACCTGGTGATGGTGGAACACACGTTGCGTCAGGAGATTCGTTCAAAATGGCTGGCCGCGGGGGTATCGATTCAGTCGCCGGAGACGGTTCACATCGACACGGACTGCAAAATTGGTTCGGATACCTGGATTGGCGCTGCCGCGCATCTTCAGGGGAGCACAACCGTGGGCAAAGGCTGCATCATTGAGCCGGGGGCCATTATCCGTGATTCGCAGATTGCCGATAATGTGGTGATTAAGGCATACTCGGTGCTGGAAAATGCAAAGGTGGACAGCGACGCCACGGTGGGGCCCATGGGACGGTTGCGTCCGGGGTCGCATCTGAAAAAAGGCGCCCATGTGGGCAATTGGGTGGAACTGAAAAATACCGTCCTCGGGGAAGGCTCCAAGGCCAATCATCTGACCTATCTGGGAGATGGGGAAATCGGTAAAGGTGTCAACATTGGTGCGGGGTGTATCTTTTGTAATTACGATGGATTTTTGAAACACAAAACCATCATTGAAGACAACGTGTTTGTGGGTTCGGATTCTCAAATGGTGGCGCCGGTGATCATTCGCAAAGGCGCCTATGTGGCGACCGGAACCACTGTCACCGGCGAGGTGCCCGCCAATGCCATGGCCATTTCACGGGGGCGTCAAATCAATCGAAACGGCCTGGCGCTGAAAATCAGAAAGCGTTTGAAAGAGGCTAAAAAAGAGCTTCAAAAGAAGCGTGGAACAGAGAGCGGTACAAAAAAATGAAATTATCTTTGTTTCTCGGTGCAGCCATTGTGGGTGCATCGCTGGCAATGGGCTGTGCCCCTGTGACGTCCACCCGGATCGGTCCACCGGTTTCGCCCAAAAGCGAAGACTGCGATATGGAAATTCTCGAAGCAGGCAAAACGCCCACTCGACCCTATCGGGATGTGGGAATGGTGTCTCTCAAAAATTGTCCTGAGTACGATACGGGCGCATGCAAAAAATGGTTGCGCCAGGAAGCGTGCCGTCTCGGTGGAGACGTGGTGTATCTGCCGCACAAGGGCAGTGTGGATGATCGCCCCGAGACGCTGGCCGGCGGGGTCACTTACACACTGACGGTGGCCGCCTATGTGGGACAAATGGCGCCGACAAAAGATGACGCCGTATTGAACAGTACCCCCGCAGAACCATGCGACGTGTCTGACGCATCAGATGAGGAAACAGACGCCCCCGAAGATCAGATGTGTACGGAGTAGGCCGGTGAAGCAGTTTTTAAAAGACCTTTTTAATGTTCCCAATTCGATTTCGCTGTTTCGTCTGGCGGCGACGCCCCTTTTGCCCTTTTGCTGGTTCGTCCTCGATAGTCCCGGACTATCATTGACAATTGGCGTCATCGTGGGCATCACGGATCTGTTTGATGGCATTCTGGCGCGTAAACTTAATCAAATGACCGATCTGGGGGCGCTCATCGATCAGCTGGGGGATCTCATTTTTGAATCCACTTGCCTGCTGATTGCGGTGGTGGATGGACACTTGTGGATGGGGTGGTTGCTGGTATATCTGTTTCGCGAGTTTACTGTGACCGTGTTGCGCACCTATGTATACAGCAACGGCGGCACACTTCCGTCGTCATGGATTGGGAAAGCCAAGTCCAGTCTGCTGCAGTATGCCTTTTTCCTGCTGTTTCTGGGGGTTGTGCTTTCCAGACCAGGGGTGCTTCCCGCCGAATGGATTCTGGCGGGCATTGTTCCAGGACAGCTGGTGAAGTTTGGTGGCGTTTTTTCCATATTGATAGGACTGGCGGTGGGACTCATTTCCGGATGGCAGTATCTGAAGGCCTTTGTGGCGTTTTACATCGAAAAAAACATCGCTGCCAACAAGTAAGGTTGAGCTGTCGTGATTACGTTGAAAACGCCATTCACCTCGCAGACTGAAATCAAAAAAAGCCGTTTTATCGCCCACGCGGCGCCGGTGCAGTCCAAAGAGGCGGCCATGGCGTTTTTAGCAGCAGTGCGGGACGACACAGCCACGCATAATTGCTGGGCATATAAAATTGGCAATGAGTATCGGTTCAGTGATGACGGGGAGCCCGGGGGAACGGCGGGAAAACCGATTCTGGCGGCGATTGACGGCAGCGGTGTGGATGGCGTCATGGTGGTTGTGGTGCGTTTTTTTGGTGGAATCAAACTGGGCGCCGGTGGGCTGGTACGCGCCTATGGCAATGCGGCCGCCACGTGCATAGGGCATGCCGAAAAAGAAGAAGTGATCCCGATGGTGGCCCTGGCGTTTCAGATTCCGTTCGATTGTCTGGGATGCATCTACCCGCTGCTCAATCGATTTGACGCGCAGAAGCTGGACGAGGAGTATACCGCTACCCAGGTTGTATTTGATGTGTCCATTCCTCAAAAGAATCTGGAGTTGTTTGCCAAATCATTGAGCGACGCCACCTGTGGCCAGGCTATTTTTTCAGAAGACTGAAAAGGTCGATTTCTTGATTCTCGTCAATGGTCGTGCTTTTAAAAAAGAATGAAACAGCGTTTTCAGTTGGTCCGATTGGCATTGACCGTGGGCATCTGCGGATGTGCATTCGCGTGTAAATCTTCGCCGGCGTCTCCCCACGGCGGTTCCCGGAAATTGCCCAAAGCAGACCCCCTAACCTCGCCGGATGTCCCAGAGCCGATAAAGCATGAATCCCATGGTTTCAAGGAACTGATGTGGCATTTTCCAGAGACAGGGCTCGGGCCAACGGCGGTTCATATTACTATTCCAGATTCCGACGTGTCTTCGCGTCGCTATCCGGTGCTGATTGCACTGCATGGTCGGGGGGAAGCTCTTAAAACACCGGAGCAGGGCGCTCGGGGGTGGCCTTCTGATTACGGCATGCTGCACGCGTTGAAGCGGTTGTCCTCCCCCCCTCTGACGGAAAATGATTTCGGACAGATGGTCACCCAGGAGCGGCTGAAAATCATCAATCGCACTCTATCAAACCGGCCCTATCGGGGATTGATCATTGTATCGCCGTACATTCCCAACCAATTTGGTCGTCATTTACAAAGCGATGCCAACATATATGGCCGATTTTTGACCCAAACCCTTTTGCCCAAAATCTATTTGGAGCTGCCAGCCACAGGGACGGTGGCCGATACGGCGATTGACGGGGTGAGTCTGGGAGGACGCGCTGCCATCGTTATCGGATTGACTCACCCGGCACAGTTTGGGGCGGTTGGTGGGATTCAGGCGGCACTGGGGGCGACACAGATTCAAATGGTCGTGCGGCTCCTTGAATCAGCGCGGCAACAAAATCCCCATTTGGCATTTCGACTGCTCAGCAGTACCGAAGATGTGTATCGCGACGTCACTGTGACACTGTCCCAAAAACTCCTTGACGCCGGGTTGCCCCATGAGATGGCGATTGTGGAGGGCAATCATTCGTATGAGTTCAACCGTGGTCCCGGCGTATTTGAGATGTTGCTCTATTACAACCGGATTTTTTATCCATAAACGCTGGCTTTGTGTTCAGTAACGGATATGCGGTCAAGCCGCAGAAGAGATAGTCTGTCGTCGCAGAGTAAAAAAAAAAACCCCACATTCCTGTGAGGTTTCTTTTGAGCGGGAAACGAGATTCGAACTCGCGACGTCAACCTTGGCAAGGTTGCACTCTACCACTGAGTTATTCCCGCGAAAGGTGGGCTCTATTTAACGGTCTTTTTTTGGCTTGTCAAGAAACTAAAAACATAAAGTTCATTTTTTTTGTTCAGCCTCAAGCGTGCGGATTCGTTCACTTTAATGGTCGGATAATTGTCGGAATATGAAAAATACACAACCACCATCCAGATGTTCGCCGCGCCTGATTTCGCTTTGGGTTTCTGTGAATTCTGTTAGACTGTGACGTGATTCACTATTATTAATGTTAGATAAGTATACTAAAAAGTCATAAAAAAATTTACTGCATGTGGGGTGTGCGCACCAGATGGATACTAACAGATTGGAAACATTGCCGGCAGACACAAGGCCGTTGGAACTGATAGAGGAATACACCTTTCCAACCCATGATTTAATGATGAAAGTGCTCGGACCAGGCAGCGACTTTATACAGCCCATTTCGAGGGAACTGGGCGTTAAAATTGGAATGCGGGGGGATACACTGCTGTTTCGCGGTGAACCCGAAGCGGTGGGAAGCGCCATTAAGCTGGTGGATCAGCTCACGCGGGTTTGCCGTGGACATAAAACATTAAAGGAAGCGGATGTGGTTCGCGGGGCGCGCATTCTCGCAGAGAATCCGTCGGCGCAGCTGGGCAGCATTTTTAACGATGTGATTCACGTCACTTCGTCCAGGAGATTGATTACCCCCAGGGGGCTGGCGCAGAAGCAGTATGTGGATACCATCCGCAACAGGGACCTGACGTTTGGCATTGGACCGGCGGGGACAGGTAAAACCTATCTGGCAGTGGCCGTGGCGGTCAACGAGCTTTTGGCGGGACGGTTCAAGCGCATTATTTTAACACGTCCGGCGGTTGAAGCCGGAGAAAAGCTTGGTTTTCTCCCCGGAGACATGGTGGAGAAAATCAACCCTTATGTGAGACCGCTGCACGATGCATTGAACGATATGATGGACGGGGCCAAAACACAGGAGCTTATGGCAACCGGTCAAATCGAAATTGCCCCGCTGGCCTTTATGAGAGGGCGGACCCTGAACGATTCGTTCGTTATTCTGGACGAAGCACAGAATACCACACGAGCGCAGATGAAAATGTTTTTGACGCGCCTTGGATATTCTTCGAAAGCTGTCGTCACCGGCGATGTCACTCAGGTGGATCTGCCCCACAGCACTGTTTCCGGGCTGGTGGATGCGCGCCGGGTGCTCGCCAATGTGGAAGGCATAGGGTTTTGTTACTTTTCGGATATGGATGTGGTCCGGCACGAGTTGGTGCAGCGGATCATTTTGGCATATGAAAAAACAGAAAGCACGACTGCGAATAAACAGTCGGACAGGGAAGCAAATCATGGCGAAAATCAATCTGAGTGAATGGCTGAACGCCTTTGAGGGGCTTCATTGGGGAGAACTCGGGTTTTCGGAACCTATGCGGGCCGAGGATACAATGCTGCTCACCCATAATAGCGGCGGGCAAATAATCCTGATGAATTCCGAGCAGACCGTGGCGGCGCCGGAGGATGTGTCGCGTATCCTTGTTGCGGACGATGCGAGCAATTTGAAATCAAATGGTTTTTTTGCAGTGTTGGCGCCTGGCGCATCGGTGCCGCAGTTGAGCAGCACCCTTAAAAGTGCGGCAGAGTTCAGTCGCCTCAAGCAGGGGGAAAGCCACAACCAGCAAACCATTCAGCGTCATGACTATGTGCTGCGCGAACTGCTGGAAATTGGCAAGAGTCTCAACTCATTTCAGAGTCTGGAGACACTTCTTTCCAATATTCTGCAGAAAAGTCGCCAGATGATCGGCGCGGACGCAGGCAGTATTTATGTGGTGGAGGGAAATGATAAGCCGATAGAGCAGCGGCGTCTGCATTTCAAGCTTGTGCAAAATGACAGCATTGCCTGTCATACCGAGGAGTTTTCCATGCCAGTATCCATGGCATCGATTGCCGGTGCGGCTACGGTGATGAAACGATCGGTGAACATTCCCAATGTGCGGGATTTCCCCAAAGACGTGCCGTATCAGTTTGATCACAGCTGGGATGAACGCACGGGGTATCGGACCATTTCCGTATTGGCAGTGCCCATGACCAATCAGGAAGGCACCGTCATGGGCGTGATTCAGCTTATTAACAAGAAGAAAAATCCGTCAATGAAGCTGGTGACACCGGCAGATTTTGAAAAAGAAGTGATTCCCATGGACCCCGCCGGGTGTGATCTGATTGAAACTCTGGCGTCACAGGCGGGTATCGCCATGGAGAATGCTCGGCTGTACGCCGAAATAAAGCACATATTCAGCGGCTTTGTTAAAGCCTCCGTGCATGCCATCGAGCAACGGGATCCCACCACCTCCGGTCACTCGTTCCGAGTGGCGGCATTGACCCGGGAGCTGGCGAGAGTGGTAACCGCGCAAAAAACAGGGCGTTTCAAGGACGTCCAGTTCACCGAAGATGAAATCCACGAAATCGAAACCGCAGCGTTGCTGCACGATTTTGGAAAAGTGGGCGTCCGTGAGGAAGTGCTGGTAAAAGCCAAAAAACTGTACCCGCAAAATCGGGAAATCATTCGCGCACGCATTGATTTCATCCGAACATCCATCGAAAACGATCATCTTCAGCGACGGTTGGCCATGTTGGAAGAGGGCGCACCGTCTGAAGAATTGGCGATTCTTGACGATGCCCGACGCCGCGCGGTTTCTGACATCGACGAGTGCTGGCGGATTATCAACGCCGCCAACGAGCCAACGGTTTTAAATGAAGGCGATTTTGCCAAGGTGGAGGAAGTGGCGGGCCGAACATTTTTTGATTTAAATGGCAAGCGTCGTCACTATCTGGAGTCTGATGAAGTCAAGGCGCTGCTGGTGGCCAAAGGCAGCCTGACCGCGGAGGAGCTGGAAGAAATTCGTTCTCATGCGGCCCACACCATCTCTTTTCTGGAGCGGATTCCGTGGGGCGTCGCCATGAAAAACATTCCCAAATACGCAGGATGTCACCATGAAAAACTCGACGGTAGCGGATATCCCAACCGATTAACCGACAAGGACATTCCATTGCCTTCCAAAATCATGGCAGTGGCAGACATTTACGATGCGCTGACGGCGGCCGATCGTCCCTACAAAAAAGCGGTGCCTGTCGAAAAAGCATTTCAGATTTTGGATTTTGAAGCGAAGGATAATCATATCGATGCCGATCTGGTGGCTCTTTTTAAACAATATGAAGTGTATAAAGTCATTGAAGGCAAGCAGCCATCCGAGCTGATTGAACAATAATTAGAAATGTTTCGTGTTTATATCCCGTTGATTTCCATGGCGCTGATAACGGCCATATCAACTCAAAGTATGTCGCAGGAACAATTGGCGGCCGTTGACACATCGTCGGGGGTTCAAAAAGAGCCTGTCAACGACGCGGGCAATACGGTGGATGAGGGGCGTGCCATCACAGAACCACAAGCAGCGGGTGGCAATGGTTCGGGAGATGGTTTTTTGCCGAACACGTCCGTTGACGACCCCGGCGTTCCGGATGCGAATCCTGAAATGACGGGTTATGATGCAGCTGAAGCACCGCCGGATGCAGAAGTCCTCGATGAAGACCCGTTGGACGCTGAAGAGACCGCTGCCACCATGGCGGTTATTGGGGTGGATGATGCCAATGTTCCAGGGGAATCATCGACACGGACAGCGGAATTAATAGAATCGCTGAAACCGTACGGCAAGGGCGATATGGAGCTATCCGTTGGCATTGGCGGCCGGGGGGGAGATGGGTTTACCCTTGCCGCATCGGCCGTGTTCGCTTACTACGTTATTGATCGATTGGCGCCGGGAATGGAAATGGACTATCAGGTGACCTTTGCCGATGTGAAGTACCCGCAAAGCCTGACGCTTTTTCCGTTCGTGAAATTTGTGTTGATTCGTGCGTTCAAAGTGGCGCCGTATTTATTGGTGGGCGGCGGACGCACTTTCGAGTGGGGGGGCGCCGATACGTCGTACGATTCGGTCACGGGTGAATTTAACGGATATAGTGCGGTCAGCTCGTGGGTTACCGGAGTTGGGGGTGGGGTGATGATTGGTATGGGGAATAGGGTGCGCATTCAAATTCAATTGCTGGCCATGTATAGGGTACTTGATGAAAAAATATGGCGGGACGCCAGGGTGGTGCCTGTAACAGATAACTCGGGAACAACTTACATACTCAGTGGCGAACGGACCGATAGATATTGGTATCCCGCGCCCAGTTTCTGGTTGTCTTTCGTCCTTTAACTGAAACGGAATCAGGAGAAACGCAAAAGTGAAGTACGATATTGTAGTGACCAGTGGTTTTCAGGAAAACTGCTATATTCTTTGGGACGACGCAACGATGGCGGGTATTGTCATCGATCCGGGGGATGACGCCAATGAGATACTGGCTACGATTGAAAAACGCGGGGTGAAGGTGACAGCAATTTACAACACCCATGGTCATTTTGACCACATTGGCGCCGTTCATCCTCTGCAAAACAGTCTGGATGTACCATTCGCGTTGCATCGGGGTGATGCGGAGCTGGCGGCATCGGCCAGTACACAGGGACAGATGTTTGGATTGCATTTGCCCATGTCGCCGCCAAAAGTGGATGTCTGGCTGGAAGATGACATGGCGATAATTGTGGGTGAACAAAAGGGAAAAGTGTTGCATACCCCGGGACATACCCAGGGGGGAGTGTGCTTTCTTTTCTCAGATATGGTTTTCGTTGGGGATACGCTTTTTGCCGGGTCGGTGGGCCGAACGGATTTGCCCGGTGGCAATAGTCGGCAGTTAATCGCATCGATTCAGCAAAAATTGATGTCCCTTGATGACACCGTCAAGGTATTCCCCGGTCATGGCCCCGTTACCAGTATTGGAAAGGAACGGAAGTTCAATCCATTTATCAACTATAACGGTACATTTTAGTATTCTATACTGCTTTATAATCTGCTGCCGAAGCATTTTAAGTGTTGTCATTTTTGAGTGCCGTACGGTACATGTATGGTAAATCAGCACCAACAGATATTCTGCGCTTGAATCGACTCATAGGCTTTAGTAAAAGTTACGAAACCTTTGGTTGGGTGTGGTTCGAAAAAAAATTCGGGGTATGGTTAACGCTTGCGAAGAAGCGGTTGGCAAACGATGAGATGCGAAATATGCGGCGCTCCTCTTGTGAGCGATAACAACAGTGGACAAACAGTGTGCAGGCGGTGCATGACCAAAACACCGGAGGCAAGTCGCTATTCCAACATGCCCAGGCCTCTGCCGTCCACGCAACCAGAGATTTCAAATCATTCAGGAAAACCAAGAAGTGCGGTGGGAACCATGGCCACCGGTTTTATGCGCCCGGGCGCGTCGCGTCCACCTCAAAACGACGATTCCGACACGCCGCTGGTATACCGCAGTACCGCGCCAGGACCCATTTTTGACGATATGGGGGAAGCATCGCCATCGCATGTGACCGATGGGGGCGCGCGTCATACGCAACCAACAGCAGCGTCTGCTGTTTCAGCTTATCGGCGGGAAGAGCGGGAGACAAAGGATCCGGCTATTTTCAAAGACAGTTTCGGCAGTGCAGCGGAGCGCGCAAATCTGCCCCTGCCCGAAGCGAGGAGAGACACGCCTGTGATTCAGCCCACCAGCGTGGTGCTGGACGGCAAATACCGGCTGATTGATGAACTGGGGCGCGGTTCGATGGGAACGGTTTTTCTCGCTGAAGATATTTTGCTTCGACGCAAAGTTGCGGTGAAATTTTTGCTGCCGGAACTGGCGCATTCCACTGAATGTTGCATTCGGTTCAAGCGGGAAGCCATTGCCATGGCATCGATTCGAAATGAGAGTGTGGCACAGATTTTTTCCTATGGTGAAGATATGGGGACACCTTATTTCGTGATGGAATATCTGGAAGGTCAGACGGTTGAAGAGTTGATTGATGCCTATAATCGTCGCGGTTTGTTCATTCCCCTAAAGAAAGCCGTTCTTATAATGAGCCAGGTTATTGGTGGCGTGGCCGCCATCCATAACGCCAATGCGGTTCACCGGGATATTAAGCCCGGCAACGTGATGATTACGTATGATCCCATGCGTGCGGTGATCATGGATTTTGGTTTGGTGCGGGACATTAAGGTGCAGGACGATATGCGCACACTGGCGGGGACCCCTGCGTACATTGCGCCGGAGCTGGTGGAAGGCAAAACGGAGGACGCCAAGAGCAAGTTGGCCGATATTTACTCCCTCGGCGCGACGTTCTATGAACTGGTTACCGGAGCCATCCCTTTTATGGGCAATTCCTGGGTGGAGATTTTACAAAAGCATATCGCGGAGATTCCCAGATTTCCATCCAGTCTCAGGCCGGGATTGCCGGAGTCATTTGATGATCTGATTCTGCGCGCCATGTCAAAGGTGCCCGATGAGCGGTATCAGAGTGGCGAGGAGCTGCTGGACCATCTGTTGCAGATTTCCGAGGATGCGAACATCATGGATACACCGGGCTCATCCCGGGCCCCCAGATCCTCGCTGTTCAGTCATCCGCCCGCGAGCGCCAATAGTGCCGGCGCGCGCACGTCCTCAAGTGGTGTTGTCCGCCGGTATTCCTCTTCAGCCCCTGGCATTTCACCAGTTGCGTCCAGCGCGTCGGGGACATTGCTGGTGGCGGATGCCGATACCCGTTTTCGATCGAATGTGTACAGTAAAGTCAAAGCCAATGCTCCGGATATTCGCATCCACTCCGCCACAGACGGGTTGATGGCGATGGACCTTTTAAAAACCTATCATCCCGATGTCCTGCTTATAAATCTGGCATTGCCTGAAATGAACGGCTTTGAAATTGTGGCTTCTATTGTGGCCGAACGGGACGAATTCCAGACGAATGTCATCGTGGTCTCTGAAAACAGCGGCGCCACAGGGATGAAGGATGCGCAGTTGCTTCGCGCCATGGGGGTGGACCATTTTTATGCCAAGCCGGTGGATGAAGATGCGTTGCTGGAAGCGATGATGCCGCTGCTGGAGGGTTCCGGCAACGCATAGTTTAAAGTGCCGACATTAAATCACCCGTAGTGTTTTTTGGCGGAATCCACAGTCTGAGCAATGAGGGTTGCGATGGTCATGGGGCCAACCCCGCCGGGTACAGGAGTGTAGGCGCTGCATTTGGCAATGGCGTTTTCCAAATCCACATCGCCGCAATTTTCCGCTGGGTGATACCCCGCGTCAATGATAACGGCGCCGTCTTTTATCCAATCGGCTTTGATAAATCTGGGAATGCCCACTGCGCCCACAACCACATCGGCGCGTTGTACTTTGTCGGCCAGGTTTTCGGTACGGGAGTGACAGATAGTAACCGTGGCGTGTTTATTGAGCATCATCATGGCCAGTGGTTTTCCAAGGATGGGACTGCGACCCACTACCACCACGTCTTTTCCCTTTAAGTCTATTTTATAGTAATCAATAAGAGACATGATCCCCTGGGGGGTGGCACTGCCATAGACGGTTTCTCCCATGGCCATTTTTCCAAATCCCAGACAGGTGACCCCATCCACATCCTTTTCGAGTGCAATGGCGTCAAAACAGGCCCGTTCGTCTATCTGTTTGGGAACAGGGTGCTGAAGCAGAATGCCGCGGACAGCTTCATCGGCGTTCAGCTCGTTTATTTTGGCCAGCAATTGGGCTGTGGTGGTCTCTTTGGGCATTTCCACTTTTAATGATTCCATCCCCACTTTGTTGCAGGACGTCTGCTTCATTTTTACATATGTGGCGCTGGCGGGGTCGTCACCCACCAGAATGGTCGCCAGAATGGGTTTGGCGTTGGGATTGGATTCCTGCAACGCGGCGATTTCCTTTTTTAGCGTCTTACGCGTTTCTTTGGCCAGGGCTTTGCCATCCAGTACTATTGGTTCAGACATTGCTTTTTTTTCCTTCGTTTTGCAAAGTAATAAACGGCGAGCACACTATCATATTTTAAAAAAAGATGTGTCTCTTTTTTGGCCCAGTGGCTACCCGGAGATTGATGACGAAACGTCAGCAATTATACAGTCAGGCGCCGGGCCGAAAAGACCCGCGCGAACTGCGCCACGATATACAGATGGTTCAGCAGGCATGTCATGGAGATGAGGCGTCGAAGCAGCAGGTGTTGGAAGTGGTATACGACAGAGTGTGGAAATCGCTTTCATTCCTGTCGAACAATGTTCACGACGGGGTGAGTCATGAGCTGGATTGGAGAGTGCAATATGGATTTTCAGGCCGAGGATTACAGCCACAGTGCACAGGTGACCTACTGTCCATTCCAATAGAAAATCAAATTCCTAAAAGAGAACCCAAAACGACCCTAACTTACCGAAAAATAACGTATTTGAAATCGTGACAAACTTGACCCTCCCGGGGTTTGCTGTTACGTATCGGGGCAGGACCTGCCGGCATGTGGGTTCGCACTTTATAACACGATGCAAAATCGATAAATTTCCAGGGAGATGCCATGAAAAGATTGGCTGTCATATCATTGCTGCTCTTTTGGGTCAGTGGGTTGATGTCCTGTGGTTCAGCGCAAATTTCAGAAGAATCCATTCGCAAATCCAATCGATTTTACGACGCGGCTGTGATCGCATGGACGGACAAAAACGACAATTTGACGGCCATTCGTCATTTGACCCGGGCCGTGGAAGCGAACCCGGAAAATGATGACGCCCAGTATCTGCTGGGAACCATTCGGCTCAGCCGGGGCGAGTATGCCGAGGCCGAGACTCATCTGGTGGCGGCGATTACACATCGAGCAAACGACCCGGCGAAAAAGGTGGAGGCGCAAAACAGCCTTGGGGTTCTCTATATTCATACCAAACGCTACGAAGAAGCGGTGACCGTGCTTAAAGAGGCCTCGGCGGAAGTGCTCAATCGCGCCCCCTGGCTGGCGTATGGCAATCTGGGATGGGCCTATACCGAACTTGGAAAATACGACGCCGCCATTGATGCCATCAAGCGGGCATTGTTTGATCAACCGCAGTTTTGTGTGGGGTTGTACCGGCTGGGCAATGCGTATTACCAGAAGGGCGACTACGTTGCAGCGCGGCAGTGTCTGAATGATGCCCTTTCTGTTCAGGCGGACGGTTGTGATCGTCTGCAGGAGGCGTATCATCTGTTGGGGATGGTGCATCTGCGACTGGACAACAGTGAAGATGCCATGAATGCGTTTGAAACCTGTGTTCAGGTCAATCCCAAAACCGATATTGGCAGGAGCTGCGCTGACATCACTCAACGTGAGTAATTTGAACTCATAAAAAAATCGCGGGAGCGTTCCATGCAAACCACACACCAGCAAAAAAATTATCGCTACTACGGTACATTGCGTCGACTGCTCAACCGCAAAGCCGGCCCCAATATCCGCAAGATTGTAGACAAAACGCACCCTGCCGATATGGCTCAGATTCTTTCCTATTTTACCGCGGAGGATAAGCTCGGTATTATTCGCTATGCCAAGGATGACCGTCGGCGTGCCGAAATTCTTAGGGAGATGCAACTGGAATCGGCGGCTGAAATGGTGCTGCTGATGCAGGTGCCCCAGGCGGTGGCCATCATTCTGGAAATGTCTACGGACGACCAGGCGGACCTTTTGGGGAGCCTCGACGAGCAGCATGCCAACGCCATTATTGCTGCCATGCCCAAGGACGAGTCCGACGATGTTCAGGAACTGCTGCGTTACGACGAAAACTCCGCCGGCGGTATCATGAATCCGGATGTTCTGGCCATTCACATGGACAGCACCATTGCCGAGGCCATCAAAGTGGTTCAGGATCACGAAGATGTCGATATGATATTTTACCTCTACGTGGTGGATGATCACGGCTCCCTGTGTGGTGTGCTCTCTTTGCGCCATCTGGTCATTTCCAAACCCGATGTGGTCATTAAACATATCATGAATCCCAATGTGGTTTCGGTGCGTACCGAGGAAGACCAGGAGGATGTGGCCCGTCTGGTGACCCGATACGACTTTCTGGCCATTCCTGTGGTGGACGATACCAACAATCTGGTGGGCGCGGTCACCGTGGATGATGTTATTGACGTTATCGCCGAAGAGGCCACCGAGGATTTCCTGAAAATGGCCGGCGCCGGTGAGGAGCAGGAGGAAAATGCCTCCGCTTTCAAACATGTTTTGGGGCGCGCGCCATGGTTGTTTGCCGCACTGGTGGGCGGGATAGCCACGTCGTTTGTGATTCGCAACTTCGAAGATACTTTGTCTACTTATTTGTCGTTGGCGGCGTTTATTCCCGTGATTATCGGTATGGCGGGTAATGTGGGCACGCAATCTCTGGCGGTGGTGGTTCGCGGTCTGGCCACCCGGCAAATCAAAATCAAGCAGGCATGGCAAACCATTTCCAACGAGATTCTGGTGGGAACACTGCTGGGGTGCCTGTACGGCGCCATTCTGGGGGCAGTTGGCTTGTGGCAATTCTCCGGAAATACACCCATGGCGTTCAACCTCGCCATTGCAGTGGGGGCCGCCACTGCAACCGCCATGCTGCTGGCGGCGCTGGTGGCCTCTTCCATCCCGCTCATGTTTGCCCGAATCAACATTGATCCGGCTGTGGCGACGGGGCCGTTTGTGACCACAGCCATCGATATTCTGGGGGTCACCATTTACTTCACGGTTGTTAATCTTCTGGTATAGAGGTCGTTTGATTTTAGAAACCGCATTTATTTTGCGCGCAGTCAATTACGGGGAATCCGATCGTATTTACACGCTGTACACTCAGGGGCATGGCAAATTGAGCGCCATCGCCAAAGCCGCGCGTAAAAGCACTAAACGGTTTGGTGGCGCGCTGCAACCTTTTGCAGTGTTTGAGGTGGCTTTAACGCCATCTCGGCGGGGCAGCAGCAACATGTACACGATTGGTGAGGCAACAATGGTGGCCGCCAATGACGGGCTGTCGAAAAATCTGTCCAGATTGGGAATTGCCGCCTTTTTACTGGAGCTGTTGAGAGAGGTCGCGCCAGAGCACGAGTCCAGCGCGCCCCTGTTTGACGTGGGCAAAGAAGCGTTGGCGCTCCTCAGTGACACCTGTCAGCTGCATGAGCGGAATCTGCTGTTGTCGGCGGGCATGAGAATTCTGGCCCAATCTGGACTGGCCATGAGCGTGGGGAGGTGCAATGCATGTGGCCGGCCTGTTCCCCCCGGTAAACCCATTTACTTCGATGCGCTGCGCGGTGGTGTTGTGTGTACGCCCTGCGGCGGCGGCCCGATTTTGCTCGATGCGCAATGTGCTGCCGCGTTCAGATTTCTGGCGACACATCCCATTGCAGAAAGCGCGGCCCTTTCCATTGACCCGCCTGTGCTGGATGCCATGGAGTCGGCGTTTATTGCTTTTATTCATATGCATCTCGAAAAGCAATTGAAAACCCCCGGCTTTATGAGTCAGATTTCAGCACGAGACAGGCAGGACTCAGAGTGATAGTCATTTAAATATTGATGAAAATTCGCACTCTGACCAAATGTTTCTGATTTGCCATATCCTTGTCACACCGTTAAGGCAAATTGGGTGGGTAACCTCTTACAGGAGTTATCCAAATGGAAAGAACAACCAGGAACAATAAAATAAAGATATATTACGATCCGCGGACATTGCCTGTGGAACAGAATTCCAACCGTATCTCCAGACTATTTGTGGAGAGCGCCAATCGGGATGAACCCTGGAAAATCACGGTCAAGCCCACTTTGGGCATGTACGAGCTCAAAGGTGAAGTGGACAGCCGTCAGACGCACGACATAATTCTCACGATTGTTCAGACGAATCATCCTTATCGAGATATTATCGATTATATTTCTTATCCAGATAAACCCGCAGCTTGATACCCGCGATTTCAAATTCGTCGCAAACCGGCAAATGGCTGTTCTCGTCCGGTGCGCCCCAGCGCAAAAAACGCAGCGTTGCGCGGCAAGTGGGAATGATAAATCAAAACATGTAGGTTATCGAATCGTTTATCGAGCTTGCCGGCGAATGCCTGATTTAAATCTAATGGCGACCAATGCGGCTTAGAGGCCTTTTTTTGAGCCGTTTTTTTGTGGAAAGGATACAACGTTGTCCTGAAAAGATCCCTTTTCTTTTTTTTACTAAAGGAATATAAATTCGGGCCTGAGTTTCAATTTCTTTAAAACGGTAGGTATCTGATAACCCACAACCCAGCGGGAGACGGCATGTCAAAAAAAATTGAGAATATTCCACTGCTTAGAGCCAAAGAAAAGTTTGGCTACAGTCTTGGTGATTTTGCATCGAATCTGTTCTGGATGACATTTATTTTCTACGGAATGTTTTTCTACACAGATGTATTTGGTTTACCAGCGGCAATGGTCGGAACCATGTTTGGTCTGACTAAATTGTGGGATGCGGTCAACGATCCAATGATGGGCATTATTTCCGATAGAACGGATACAAAAATGGGGAAATATCGCCCCTACCTGCTGTGGATGTTTGTGCCATTTGGCATCATCGGCTTTTTCGCATTCTACACCCCGGATATGACCGTTACGGGAAAACTCGTATATGCCTACATTACCTATACCCTCATGATGATGGTGTATACGGCGATTAATATTCCCTATTCCGCGCTGATGGGCGTGTTGACTCCCAGTTCCAAAGACCGTACCAGCATTTCTTCTTATCGTTTTGTGGCCGCTTTCGCCGGCGGTATTGTGGTACAGATGATTACGGTGCCCATGGTGTCCGCCACCGGGGCCAATTCAACGAATGTCATTAACCTTGAGCAGGTGAACCCTCAAGAGATTGTTATTAAGGAAACCGGGGTGGGCACCATTCAGCTGCAGGCCAATTACGAATCTGTGCTGCCCACTCCCAAGACCTGGCAACAGGAATTGTCCGCCAGATTTACGTCGGTGGTAACCGATGATCAGCACAAACAGCACACCGCCAATATCTGGGTAAATGTGCCGGAGCGCCTCAATGAAATCAAACCCGATGGTTGGAAGGATAAAGTGGTGGCCGACAATCAGATGCTCGGTGGAAACTTTTATCTTGAAAAGGGGTTTGGAGAAAAGAAAATTGATTTGATCGCGCTTTTCAATCCCGCCATGGTGGTGTTGGAGCCGCCGGCGGTCATTGGATCCACCGAAAAGAAAGAATCTCTCAAAGACGTTCTCAAAAAGGACGCTGGGCTTTCCGATGACGATATCACCAAAATCGTGGATAATTTTGGTGGCGCACCGGAGGTTCGCAAAGACGATTTAACAGCACTGTTTGCAAGTTTGAAAGCCAAAGATGCCGCCAAATGGTCAAAAGCAGAGGAAATTGCCCTCTCCGCCCGGTTTGAAAAACAACCCCCCGAAGAAATTATTAAAAAAGAAACCGATTGGAAATCCGCTCCCGTGTTAAACGTGGTGGATCAGCAGACCGGTTTCGAGTTCACCATTGGACTGTACGCCCTGTTGGCTATGGGCTTTTTCTTTGTTACATTCCTGACCACCAAAGAGCGTGTTAAACCGTCAAAAGATGCCAAGTCATCGGTGGGCAAAGACCTTGTGGACGTGGTTTCCAACCTTCCCTGGTGGATTGTTGGTGTCATGGGCTTGTTCTCCATTGCACAGGTTTGCATCCGCAACGGTGTGGTGATGTATTATTTCAAATATTACGTAAAAGATATTGAAGCGTCGGTGCCGTTCATGCTGGCGGGAACCGTGATGAACCTGATTGGTGTACTGGCAACGGATTGGCTGACGCGTAAACTGGGCAGTAAAAAGATTGTGTACGCGTTTTGTTCGTTCTTCACCGTAGCCACCATGATGCCATTTATGTGGCTGAGCTCAGAGAGCCTGCTGGTGATGTTTGCGCTTACCGCCATTGGTGGGTTCCTGTCCGGCCCACTATCCCCCATTGTATGGGCCATGTATGCGGATATTGCGGATTACTCTGAATGGAAAAAAGGCACTCGCGCCACGGGGCTGTTTTTTTCGGCGGCCACATTTGCCCAAAAAATGGGATGGACGCTGGGCGGCATGCTGGCAGGACTGCTGCTGTCGTGGTATGGATTCCAGGCCAATATGGAGCAGAGCGCGGAAGCCATATCCGGTATCAAGTCCCTTATGAGCTGGATACCTTCCATTGGGTGTGCCATTGCCGGCGCGGTAGTGCTGCTCTACACTCTGGATGATAAAACAATGGATAAGATTGTGACCGAGCTGGAAGAGCGTCGCGCCAAAGAGAAAGAAAACGAAAACAATGACGCTGACGCCACACCGGCAGAAGCGTAAACATTTCCAGACGTCACCGCATCGCCATATCATTCTGCATACCTGCCAGGCATCCAATAAGTTTTGTCTGTGAGCTGCAATCACATCGAACGATCGCTCACAGGGGCAAAAAAGGTTTACTCTCACAACAAAATTCCGTAATGAGATGGCGGCGCCGGTGACTGCCAGTGACTGTATGACATCCGTCCGATAGTGGGAACCGTTGACCCGAAGGTCTAACTCCGTGTACTGACATGACGCAACGACTTGAACAGCGAATGCTGGCAGCGAATACCGAATCTTAATCTGGTGGAGAGGACGAACAGCGAATGACAACAGCCGGCGATGCGTACCGGATACGAAAAAATGATGGTGGATTGGTCTTTTATACGCGATATTTTGGAAATGTGACGCTCAACGTACTGATGGAGGCGAGTTCAAAACGGCTTGCGGATCCGGAGTTTAAAAAGGCGGTATTCAGTATACAGGATTTAAATGAGGCCAGCAGGGTGGACATGTCTGCGGATGATGTTCGGACGTTTGGTTATCATGTTCGCAACGTATTGGAAACGTATCGGCATCTGGTGCTGATTACAGTGGTCAAAGACCCGGTTGCCTACGGGTTGAGTCGTATCTGGAAAGGCGCCGCACGACCCTCTTCCAATGAATTACATGTAGTACACACGGAAGCTGCGGCCTGGGATATTGTCAAACGCATCTGTAAGGACCGAAATCTCTAATATTTTTCGAAGTGTTTTGGCGCGCGTGATGGCAGCCATGTCAAGTTGCGCCATGACGCTCTTTATCCTTCATCCGTTGGGCAACTACATGGCCTCGGCGTAGATTTCGGCGACCGAGTCTCTGTCTGCATCATTGGGCGCCAGTCCAAGCAGGGGCTCCAGCCCGGGCGTTTCGTATACCAGTTTGACCAGTTTTTCTATCTGTGAGCTGTCGAATCCGTTGTTGGAAAGACCTTTGACCACACCAAAACGGGATAACCACTGATTGAGACCGTCGAATACCACTTCGCTTTCGCTGACGTCTCCCTTTAATCCAGGGACAATAGCGTTCAGGACAAATGCCAGTGTTTTGGCTCTGGCGCTGTATATTTTTTTGACCACAGAAGGCAGGAGTAACGCCAAACCAAGCCCATGAGGAAGCGATGGATCGATACCGCTTAATGGGTGCTCCAGTGCATGAGTGTAGTGCAGCAGCCCGTTGTCAAACGAGACGCCGGCGGTCATGGCAGCATACGTTAAAAAATACCGCGCTTCCAAATCTCCGGGTGTCTTCATTGCAATCGGCAGGTATCTGGCCACCAGATCAACGGTTTGTTTTGCCAGCAGAACAGAGTATGGGTTGGCGACCATCGACGTGCAGGCCTCCACCACATGGTTCAATGCATCAATGGACACATATGCGGTCTGATCCACTGGCAGATTCACCATGAGACGCGGATCATCAATGGAGAAACGGGGATAAATCACATCGGTCGCGATATAGGGTTTGTGTGCTTTTTCCGGGATGGATACCACTGCGAATCGATTCGTTTCCGTGCCCGTGCCATGGGTGGTGTTGATGGTCACAATTGGCACAGCCCTTTGGGGCGTGAATTGATATCCGTAGAGATCGCGCGCGGTTTTGTCCTTATGGGATATTAATATGGCAACACTTTTGGCAGCATCAATAGGACTACCACCCCCGATGGCCAATACCGCCTGCGCGCCAAATTTTCGTGCAGCGTTTGTGGCCGCATCCACATGATCCACGGTGGGATTGGCCGTCACCTCGGAATACTGAACATAGTCAATGTCATGTTTGTCCATGGCTGAAACACAGTGGTCCCACGCCCCGCATTTTTTGTATGACTGTTTGCCGGTCACCACCGCGATTTTAGAAATACCATCGGTTTTAAGCGAATTGAGGATGTCATCAATTTTTAAGATGGCATCGACCCCAAGGTATACAGTTGATCGGGTTCTAATTTCGGAAACTGAGCGGAAATCGATTTCTTCCGTCCACATAGGCACACCTCCTTGATTTTTTTTGTGTCGCCAACAATTCCACATATTGCCGAGAATGACAAGCGAAATGAATGGAAAGTATGTATATTTTTCTATGCTTTAGCAAGTATGGTCTGGGTTGACCTTCAAAAACGTTGGGAAATGTCTGCAGTGGCGTTTGCGCGATACGGAAAAACAACAATCAAGCCCCCCAAAAGGGGAACGCTGGGTTATTATATTTAGTGTAATGATTTTGATTGTATTGATTTTTTGCTTAACAAAAATAAGTGTATTTAACAAAAATCAGTTTCGTCTACATTTTCAGTTCAAGTGCCGGGCTTTTTTTTAACGAAAATGCCATTGTCCAGTGATTATCAGCTTGCCAGCGCCAACTGCGCCACGTATGACTTGCTGCCCTTTTTAAAGGTTTAAAGAAAAAAGGGATTGCGTATCACAGGATATTCGCCTGGGAATTTGGTTGTAAGCTGATGAAAAAAGTGATTCTGGTTTTTGTTCCCGGCGCCGCGCCGAACTGCATTCCTCTGGGTATCGCGTCTCTTTTTGCCTACGCCCAAAATGCGTTGCCGGACATTGCCATCTCCATGGTGGATTTAAGTATTCTCTTTTGGAATCGATTGGCGGTGGGCGACAAAATCGGCAGAGACGAAACAGAAGCGCTGTACCAGACCGCCGATGCGTTTTTCAACAAGACGCTGTATTTGGAAAAAAGACACAAAATGGCAGCATTGATGACTCGCTGGCAGCAGATAACGCATTCCCTGATGACCCGGCTGAGTGGTGATAAACAGGAAATGGATCCGTGGTACACCGCGACCCTGTTTGAAAAGTTGGAGGTGACGGATACAGATATTGTGGCATTATCGGCAGCGTATCCCGAACAGCTTTTTCATGCGGCGGTGATCGCGCGGTTGCTGAAATCGCGTTATCCGAATCTGACCGTTGTGCTGGGGGGATCCGCGTTGCCATCCATTCATCCCAGCACCTTTATGGCTGCGGTTCCTCAGTTGGATGGTCTGTATCTGGGAGAAGGAGAGCAGGGGCTGGTGGACTATATTTTGGGCCAATCCCATGAAAGTCGTGGCTGGATGGTGCGGGAAAGGGGACAGATAACCTCGGGCAGGCGCCCTTTAGCGATTCCCATGCAGAATCTGCCTGCCCCCTCATTCCATGATCTGCACATCTCCACGCGTTGGATGCCCACACCGGTATTGCCGGTGGCGTTTTCAAGAGGGTGCAAGTGGCGAAAGTGCGCATTCTGTTGCCACAATTTTGGATTTGCCGGATATCGCACGAATGATTATGCGCGGTTTGCAACGCATTTGGAACAATTGCAACAGCAGTATCACGCCGCGTATTTCTATTTTACCGACCAGTATATTGACGCGAACGCGCTTCATGGAATTGCAACCGAAATTCTTAAACGCAAATTGCAGATTCGATTCCACGTGATGGGTCGGCCCACTTCAGACTACACCAGAGAGGTGCTGGAACTATTGTTTGAAGCGGGATGCCGATGGATTAGCTGGGGTGTGGAATCCGGGGCACAATCGCTGCTCGACGGATGTCAGAAAGGGACACAGGTGGCCGCAGTGGCCCGTGTGCTCAAACACAGTCATTTGGCAGGCATCAATAATCTGGCCATGATGGTGTTTGGATTGCCGGGAACCAATGATGCGCTTTTTCAGGAGACGCTGGATTTTGCCACCGATGTGAGTCCCTGGGTAGATGCGTTTACAGACTCCAGTTTTCAATTATTTGAAGGAACGCCGTATTATAATCGCGCCCAAGCGATGGGCATATTTCCCGGCGAGAATGAAATACTGTTTAAAGTGGGTAATGTTGCGGTGGTGTCCAATCGGCTCGCATATCGATATACGTCACAAAATGGAGAACCGGTCCTGCCGCCGGGCCCCGGTGAGGTGGCCCTGTGGCAACGATGGAAGGCGTGGATTCGCGGCGAGTCTTTTTTTGAAACGCTGTCCGCTGAGCATTATCTGTTGATTGCAGATCACCTGTCCAAAGCACCACTGCTCAATTGATGCAACACAATATATGGAACAGTTGGTCCAGTTGTTGTGCAGAATGCTTTTATCGTCTATTGTTGGTTTACATTGTTGTTAGATTATATTCCTTTTTGAATGAATGAGGTGTTTGATGCGATGGATGTTTATTTGTGCAGGACTGTTGTTGTTGTTGTTGTTGAACGTACAGGTGAATGCACAGACGGACGAAACAACGGATTGCGATGACGGTTGCATTCCATTTTCCGAGGTAAAGGAGCTGCAGGGCGATGGGGCGGCGACTCGCTCTAAATGTGCACCCGGTTGTGTCGCCATTGAGGAGATCAAATCAAGACAGCCACATCCATCGAGCGATGAGAACGAAAATGCCGCGACTGTCGTGACTTCAGCCCCTCAGGAGAGTGGCGCCATTGAAAAAGAGGATACTGGCGCAGTGACTGGACCTTCTGAGCGGTTGGTGGATGGGCGTCTCTCACAGCTGGTGCTCCAGCCCACTGCGCTGGGACTGAAAAAACGTCAGGTGGCCATCACTGGATTTGGCGCCGGATACTGGCAGGGCGAAATAGGGGTGACCGACCATTTTTCGGTTTCCGCTTACACCGTTGTGCCCGCGACCATTGCTGGTTTCGGTTTGAAAACAAAGATACATACCCGACTGGGCTCCAATGCGGCCATCTCTCTGTCCGCCATGGGAATCATTGGCGGTCCATACATTGAGGGTGGCGGCATTTTTATGATTACCGAAGTGATTCAACCCACCTTTACGCTGGTTACCACCGACAAGAAGCATTTGCTGAATTTCTCCTTTGCCGCAGGAGGTATGCAGCTGTGTGCCAGACAACATTTGTTTTCCTCGGATTATGACGACGACTACAACGGATATGAGTGTGAGGGGTTGGGGATGCTGCTTATGGCGCCACGACTGGGATACCGAGCAGCGTTGCATCGGCGCGTGGCCCTTTCGCTGGAGTGGTTGATGCCCCTGATTTCCGAGGAAGGCGATGAAAATGGACATATCCATCTCATCAGTTACAGCGTACAGATTCATGGAGATCTGCTGTTTTCGGATTTAGGGTTTCTGCTGCCCATCTGGGATGAAATAGCAGACGAAATTTTTCAGTTTTTTCCTATTGGTATCCCATATTTCACTATTGGATTTAAAATCTGAATCCGGGGCGAGGTTCGAACCCTTTCAGAATTGAGATAACAGCGCTACTCCAGCACAGGGGTGTAGGTGGAGATGCATTCGATACTGGTGGTGATGTGGAAATTGGATTCGTTGGTGTGGCGCTCTGCATGGAAGATATCCATGGTGTACTCTTCGCCGGTGGTGAGCCCCAACGCGTCCAGATTAATTTGTCCGCTGGTTTGGGGATGAAGGCCACCAAGGTCCATGGCCAGTTTGCCGTCAATAAACATCCACAAATCGTCATCCCCGGTAAATGAGAAGGTCTCACCGCCGCGGTAGTTGAATTTCAAGTGAACTTCGGTGGTGAAGTGATAGTTATGACCGTTGCCTTGATCGCCAAACGTCTGATTTTCAGCATTCCCTTCAGGGAATTGATCCAGCGGATAGAATGCGTTGTTGCGATACTCGTACATGCCGTTGCCAATGCTCGATAACGGTATTTTCACCTGAAATTCACGGCTGACGTTCGGGATGGACTGATACCATTGGGCAAATGAATCCGCGCTGGTAATTTGCTGGCCATACTGTGTTCCCTCACCGGTGCCGGCAAAGACCGGCTTGCTGTCGGCGCCCAATGTCTGTGCGACCAGTCCTTCGGTTTGCGAGCTGCCGCCGTATACTTCGAAATCGGGATGCTCGGATTTGAAATCGCGAATGGTAGCGACTATTTCGTGGCCACATGTGTCCGTCTCTGAGTCCTGGATGAAGGATGAATCGCGGCTGCTGTCTGTGCCTGGCGTGTTGTCCGAGCCATTGATGTTGTCGGTATCGTTGCTGTCGGTGGATGTGGCCTGGCCGTCCGAGTTGGAAATATCATCCGAGCATCCAACCATTGCTGCCAGAATCACAACACCAATGGCACACGTCCATCCGGTTAAAAGGTATTTTTGTTCAATTTTAAGCATGTATTGTTTTCTCCTGGTTCCTGATGGTTGTTCTGCGTCAATTCGAAGTGGCGCGCTTCCTGGATTTTCCATTATACCTGAATACTATCGATAAAGAAAATGGTGAAAAAAAACTTTGAACCAGTATCGAAGTGCCCTTGTGTTTTCAGTCACAATTGGATTAGCGATTGATGTTGGACGGGATGCTTTCAATCAAAATTTTACTCTTTTAGTAAAGTTCAATACTCTTTGCCAATGTCGATTCAAAATTCACGGCGTTTTTCACAGATTGTTTATGAGGCGTTCCATTTGCCAGGAACAGGAGCGTGGCGCTGGACAGAGGGAACCATCTGGTTTCTGATTGTTGTATCCAGCGTATTGATGTTGCTGGACTTTTTTTTGTGGGAAACACAACCTGACTGGCTTCGTATTCTCGACAAGGTGATTCTGGCGTTGTTTGCAATGGAACTGTTTTTAAGAATTCTCACGTATCGTTCCAGCACAACCGACGTTTTTTCCGGGGGACATCTGTGGCGAGCGCGAACGCATTTGTCAGATCGGTTGCTGTTCCTCATATCGCCTTTGCAACTGCTGGATTTGGTCGTGATTTTAACGTTTTTGCCTCAGCTGCGGGGACTGCGGATTTTGCGATTGCTGCGTCTGGCCAGAGGCCTGAGATTGTTCAGATATTCCGACCCGTTAAAAGATCTGGTGCGTACATTTGAAGAAAATTCACTGCTTTATGCGTTCACGTTTTTCTTTCTGACGGCAGTGGTCACCCTTGGGGGAATATCATTTTACCTGGTGGAATCCGGCGTCAATCCGTCGGTGACGTCGGTGCAGGATGGCATATGGTGGGCTCTGGTGACCGTTACCACCGTGGGCTACGGCGATGTGACACCGGCGGTTCTGCCTCTGGGCCGTGTGATTGCGGGCGTGATTATGGTTCTGGGGATGTTTACACTGGCGCTGTTTGCCGGTATTGTCAGCAGCACGCTGCTTCGCGTGTTGATTAATTTGCGGGGAGATCAGTTTCGCATGTCCAATTACACCAATCATATTGTGGTTGTCGGCTACAATGACGCCTGCAATCTATTACTGGATGCGTTGCTCAAGGAAACCAGTTCCGCTCAAAATGAGCTGCTGATTTTTGCTGAGGGCGAACGCCCCAGGGAGTTGTCGCCGGACTTTATCTGGGTCAGCGGCAATCCAGGGCGAGAAAGCGAACTGGACAAGGTGCGGTTGTCTCACGCCAAAACCGCAATAGTCGTGGGCGCCCGTCACATGGCGCCGTCGCAGGCGGATGCCACCACTATCATGACCGTGTTCACCATCCGTTCGTACATGGCGAAACAGTCCATGACAGAAAAACGTAAAACGCCCATTTACATCGTTGCGGAAATACTGGACCCGGAAAATGTGGCGCATGCCACCACGGCAGGCGCAGACGAAGTGATTGAAACCACCCGATTGGGTTTTTCAATGATGGCCCATGCCGCCCTGGTGCCTGGCAGCGGCACGATTATGTCCAATGTGGCTTCGGCCGGCGCCCACAGTTTGTATATTACTCCCAATCCGGAACAGAGCGAGATGACGTTTGATGCATTGGCAGATAAACTTCACCGGCAATTTGGCATCATATTGCTGGGATTGCGCAACCCCCAAAATGCGAAAGTGAGAATGGATCCCGGCGATGATACCCCTGTCCCAACCAACGTGGAGCTGGTATATCTGTCCAGGACCCCAATCCCGTCAGACGCGGCATAAATGCGATTTTTTGAGCGTGATTGAAATCCGGATGTGTTTAAAAAGATGAGAGCACGAATGAAGAAGATTCAAATGATACAGATATTGGCCATCATCGCGTTGATGTGGGTGGCCTGTGATAACTGTGAAAAAAAAGAGGTGGCCGCCTTGCTGATGCCGTCGGGCAATGAGGATTCGCTGGTCGCCACATCGGTCACCTGGCACGAGATACCATCGGGAATCAGTTGTCTGGACAGCCGGTTTTTTGAAATATCCAACACATGGCCAAAAGCGGAAGTGGTCGCGGACCTGCGGGCCATGAGCGGTCATTCAATCTACAACGGTTTCAAGGCAGGCGCGCTCATCATTCGAAGTGAGGCCGCGTTCAACGGCATACGGGATTTGGGATGCCTCGAAGGACTGGACCCATTTTTGAATATTGACTGGATAACGCAAACACTGATTGTCACCCACGTTCAAAGCGATGCAGGCTGCCTTGAGTCAACAGACATCGCCATGCAGCAAAATGAGAGAGCCCAGGCGAGATTGACCGTTACTGTGACGTATTCCCCGGACGGTGGCTGTACATTCGATTTCCCCCGGTCTTTCGTGGTGGATACGGCATCCGTGGCCGCCAGAGTGTCCATCGTTGCCGGATGTGGTGAATAGACCGACGCAAATTTTCTGTTGATCCAGCCGACTCTCGTCGTTCAACAGCGCCATTTGACATTTCTTACTATCCAACGGGTCGCTCCAGAGGATGGGATTTCCATGTTTTTGCCAAACATTACACCTGTTTTTAATGGTGACGGATACACTGCTGGGTGGAGACGCGCATTTTATAATTTTTAAAAAAAACCAGGAGACACATTAAAAATGAAAAATCTACTCAAATTGTTATTTCTATTCGCTTTTTTATGTTCGTGTTCCACTTCTGAATCCGGCGACGGGACGGAAACGGACAATTCTGATTTGCTATCTGGCAATTCGGATGCCGATTCCGATACGGATAGCGATGGAGATACGGACACGGATGGAGATACGGACACGGATGGAGATACGGACACGGATGGAGACACGGACACGGATGGAGACACGGACACGGATGGGGATACCGACACGGATGGGGATACCGACACGGACGGAGATACCGACACGGATGGGGATACCGACACGGACGGGGATACGGACACGGATGGGGACACCGACACCGATACGGACGGCGATGATGTGAAGGTTTTCCTTGCAGGGGATGACGTCAATTCGAATGGACCTTTGGAAACTGTTGTTGAAGAAAACATTAATTTCAGCGGCGGTGGCAATATTCTTGTTCGACCTAAAACGCTCACCGACGAACCAAACACGAAGCATCCGGTTGCTATCTGGGGACCCGGCGGCGGTACGCCACCAGGCGATTATTTGCAGCTTTTAACCCGCATGGCCTCTCAGGGGTTTGTCGTTGTGGGCATTCGAGAGTCAAGCGGTGGCGCCGAGCTGATGTCCGCGGCCATTGACTGGTTGGAAGAGCAAAATGGCGATTCGAACAGCCCAATGTATGACAAGCTCATTCTGAATCGTGTTGGTGTTTTCGGCCATTCCATGGGTGGTCTTTCTTCTGAAGCAACGGCTCTGGTGGATAGTCGTGTGACGACAGCGCTTTTGGACAACAGCGGCGCCTTCGACCATGATCAATTGGTAAATATGAAAGTTCCTGCAGGTATCATTTATGGTGAAGACGGTATGGAAAGACCAAATGCCGAAGGTGATTACAATAATGCGGGAAACAAGGGACCATGCTGGCTGGGAATGATGGCGGGAGGCGGCCATGGCTCTGGCCCCTGGGACGGTGCCGCTGCAAACGTGGCCTGGATGCGCTGGCACATTGGCGGCGAAAATGCCCGTAAAGATGCGTTCCTTGGGCAAGGTGGCGCATACAATAATACGGGCATTTGGACCACCAAATCGAAGAATTGGGACGGTTGGAAAAACTGGAACGAATAGTATTGGAGATGGACACATGGAAATGTGTCTTACCTGCCGTTAGTTCGTTCACTCCCTGGACGAAATTTTTTCGAAAATCCCCGATAAATTCAGGTCGCCGCAGATAATCCGTGCGTATCAAAGGGATAATGTGCCAATAGCCACTACTCATAAGCGTTGTACTGGGGCTTCTGATTTTGCAGCGTCGGTGTCCCGGAGTATATTCAAAAAAGCAATTCTCTATCAGGAGGGGGCATGGACAGCAAAGTGAATGTGAGGTGGACAACCATTGGCAGGCACGAGTGTCTGCGTTTTGGGTTTAGCGAAAATCTGACTGAAGGGTCCGCCATGGATGCCATCATGCGTTGGGACAAGGCTTTCGGGGAACGTCCAGGAGAAAAAAAAACGTTGATATGGGCCGCGCAGGATATGAAAGCATACGAAAGTGGCGCCCGGACGCTCTGGACCAACGCTCTTAGACACATGAAAAATCAAATCGATCAGATCTGGCTGGTAACCACGTCAAACGTGGTATCGATGGGAGCATCGCTAATGAGCGTCGTTATTGGCATCCCAATAAAAACTGTTAAATCCGAACAGCAGTTGTATCAAAAGCTCCAGTAACACAACGATAACATGTCGTGTCACAATTTGAGTCTCGGAGTATCGATAGCAGTAAGGAATTGAATTCTTTCATTAATTTTTAAATACGCTAAATAAGTTTGCGCTTCATCGACGCAATCCGGCGGTCCCTTCCAGCAGCATTCCCCTGATGCGTTGGACTTTGTCCCGTGCCACAGGCACACGGAGCGCACTGCCTGTTTCGTCGTGAGAGTCACCCACTCGGAGTGTCCATCCCAGTTCATCTTTTTCCATCGCCAGAATGTGTGCAGTACTGACCACCCAATTTCGATGCACACGGAGCCCTGTTAGCCCCATCGCCGACTCCATGACTGCAAGGGACACGTCAATGTCAAAACGGCCAGCTGCACTATGAACAAACGCCAGTCGTTCCGATGCCTCGAACGCCCATACCTCGTGAGGCGGAAGGAAAACCAGGCCATTTCGATTTCTGGCCACCACGCGAGAGGGGACGGGATTGGCAGCAGAGGGGCGTCGGCGTGTAATCCGTGACAGACATTCCGCCACCCGTCTTTCGGTAAATGGCTTTAAAAGATAATCCGCCACATCCAAATCAAACGCCTCCATGGCATGCTGTTTATACGCTGTGGCCAACACAAACAGCGGCGCTCTGTCATGCCGCGAAAAATCACGCACGATGGCCAGACCGGCGTCTTTGCATCCGGATGACGCGAGACTAATATCCACAAAAGCGACATCCAGATGAAGCTCACCGTTTTCCAACGCCTGCCGTGCCTCGCTCTCGGTTGCCACCGCTGCAACCACCTGGGCCTGCCCCGTGGAATGAAGCAGTTCCACCAGATATGCTCGGGCGGGGCGTTCGTCTTCCACCACCAGCGCCCGAACCGGTGTTTCAAATGGCCATGATTCCTTGGTTGTCATGTCAATGCTCCAGGAATTACCAGCGACACTCTGCAACCCGGTTTGGCAGCATGAATGGTCATTGACGCTCCAGGAAAGGTATGGACCAATCGCTCACGCACCAGTTTCAGTCCAACGCCTTCGCTGGCCAATGGGTTCATCCCCGGGCCATTGTCAGAAATATCCATATGAATATCCCTGCCATCCACGCCTGCGCAAATGCGCACAACACCGGGAGAATCACGCCGCAGGGCACCGTGTTCAATGGCATTCTCCACCAGTGGTTGCAACAGCATTCTGGGTACCATCGCCGACGTGGATGCATCATCCACATCCCACTTAAATGCAATCCGCTCGGCATATCGTGCCTCTATGATTTCAACATAGCGTTCGAGCCACGCCATTTCGCTTTGCAAAGAGACCATTTCACTGCTGTCTTCAAGAGAATCTCTAAGAAGGTCGCCTAACGCAGCCAACACATTTCGAGCCTTCTTTGCATCGGCAGTGGTCAGTCCTGCCACTGTATTTAGAGTATTCAGCAGAAAATGAGGATGAAGATTCGACCGAAGTTGCGCCAGTTCCGCCTTTGCTCTCGCACTTTCCGCCACAAGCACACGCTCCCGTTCGTCATCCAGTTTTTTGGGGAAATAGAAGACCAGCATCCAGCAGCCCAATACGATCAGACCCGTAATACCGTACCAAAACCAGACCAGCTCCGGAGATTTCACGCTAACAGGCACATGCAGCCTTACAACGAGCCATCCCCAGACCATACTAAACAGCACAGCCACAAACAGTGCGTTTTTTCCCATCCATCCGCGTCGTTCAACAACCGCATATCCGACAAAAAGAATGAATGCCTGCAGCACAATTGCCATCGACGCCCATATGGAGGGCTGCAGTGGATTGTCTTTTTCTATGAAATCGTGTGCAACGTGGGCAACACACAAAAACAACACCGCCCCTCCACCTCGGAGATAGTGTTTCACAGCACTGCCGGACTTTATATTCATGGCGCATTCATACCATGTCAACGGCCATCTCGAAATGGTGAATTGTGTTTCTGACGCAGGGGCAAATCGTTTTTGTTTTTTCCCATGCCTTTCGCCCCATCCGGGGCAACCGAGAAGCTGCCTGCCCAAAGCACGCACCAATACAGCGAATCCCTTGTTAAAATATTTGGCCCCCGCCCCTGTTTTCTTTTTAATCATATGCCAAAACCCCCGCGAAATAATCCATACAAAAGCAACTGTTTTCGTTTTTTACCCGCAGGATAAATATATCCTTAATAGTGGCCCGCATTAGACGTTTCAGACCGACATGTTCTCTACGGATACCAGCACCCCCCATTGCCCTACGAACCGGTTTCAAGACATCGGTTCGTGGGCAGTAAAGCACGGTCGGTGAAACAGTGGATACCAACCGTCTGACATGTCGAACAATTCCTTTTTTCTAAAATACAATGCAATATAAAGCAGATATTCACAGTTCAGGGAAAGGCGCTTTTACATGATATATCCTCACATGCCAGCCTGGGTTATTAACCTTTCATGGTTCGCGCTTGTATTCCTCGCACTTTTCTCATCCCGGATTCACGCATCTCAACCCCATGAAAAAGACATGCAGGGTATACCTCGCTATGGGCAGCCTGTTGCATTTGGCGAATATGTACATCCTCCCGCCACACGGCTTATCTTAAAACATTTGACAGCCGTTCGTTACAATCCACTCGGTGTGGTTGATGTCATTCATTTTGGCGTTCAAAGGGTTCTGTTTCGCAAAGAGCATCCGGTTACTCGCAGCAATTACGTATACTCCGGCGTTCGTTTGAAAATTACGCCCACATCCCTCAAACCGGGCGTCGTCCTGGAGTTGGCGCCCCTCAGCGTTTTAACAATACAAACCAGTGCGCAATGGATGCAGTATTTTCATACCTTCAATTCGTTTCAATCGTTTGCTTCAGCCAAAGATGACTATGCCGACAAAACACTGTCGGAACGCGCCGACGAGGAACGCAGCTATGCCACCAGTGGCCTTTCAGCCGATGTGAGCCCCATACTGCAATTCCGAGTGCCAATCGGTAAAAAGAATAACCAGGGAAGCCCGCGCTTTTTTATCGCCATTCGCAATCAATTATGCATGGCCTATCACCGCATGAACACCAAAGACGCCTCCTTTCAAAATGGACGCAAAGATCCTGTGTGGTACAGTAACGAGCTGGACACACTGGCGTCCACAAATGGCTGGACCCTGCAAAATCGACTCGATGTGATACTGATGACCCGAATCCGACTCAATGTCGGTGTGCACTACGAAGCGGTGCGGCCCATTTACAGAAATACCGATTTTCGAACGGCTAAAGAGGCTGATTCATACCGCAACGAAAACAGCCATCACCGTCTGGGGCCCCTCATTGCGTATCGTTTTTTTGACCGCGCCTATACCCGCTTCAACCGCCCAACACTCATCTTTTCCGCCCACTGGTACCTGTCCCATCGCTGGAGACACGGCGCCGAAATTCCAACCGCGCTTCCTTACATGCTTCTGGCCTTCTCTTTCCAATCAGACTTTCTCCATGGGCCGCAAAAAAACTGACCCCTGGGATGGCTGCCCAATTTCGTATACCCAATGCCATCTCATAACCACGATAAAATATGCGGATATTCGACGCGCGCCTGAAATAGGGGTGTTCAATCGGCTATTGGGAGAGTGTCAGCAATTTTTTCATCCAATTTTACCGCCATCGTTTTGCCGCTATATTAAGTGTTTCGCAATTTTCATCGTTTTTGGGAGGCTTATCCATGACTGAAAAAAAATGCGCGCACTGTTCCGCTTTACTTTCACCGGACTCGGCATTCTGCGGTGCCTGCGGAAAACCGGTGGCAGACACAGCCGCTGCGCCGCAACCTGACTTTAACAAAGATACGCCCATCGACACCGAATCCCCAACGCCCGCCGTTGGAAACGCAAAAACAATGCTGCTCCATCAGGCGGTGGTTCCCCCTGTGTTGCCCGACGCTTCACCCAAATCATTGCCTGAAGAATCATCTGAAACGGTACCCAAAACGTCGCCTGAAACAAGAGCAGAGGATACCCACAAAGAGCATGCTTCCAAATCAGCGAAAGGCGGTCCAGGGGCACCTGCCATCATCGCTGTGGTGGCGGTTCTGGCGCTTGTCGCAGGAGCAATCGTGTTTCTCCTCTGGCAGGCGAAATCCCCACCGGACGCAGTGACGGACCGTCACACGGACACCGATGCCAAATCCGACAAACCCACCGCAGAAAAAGGTGCGGATCATTTTGTTCCCATCGATGAGTTGTCCGCCGATGACGTGGAACAGGTTCTGCAGGACGGCAAACGGTTGCCGGCAATCAGCGGATTCAAGTCGGCTAAGGATGTGGTTGAACCGTTCTCGGTTACATGGCTGACCGTGGATATTGACAATCCCGAAAACGCAGGGTTCAGTCTGTATTATGCCAGTACGTGTGGCGTGGTCTCTCAGGATTTTGCCGCGCACAATCGCGCTCGGTTTGTGGCGCCCGATAGCCCGGGTATCTGCAATGTGACAGTGGAGGCGAAATCGGCCAACATGCTGGCCGGCATCTTTCGCACCATATCCATATTGGTCTCTGCCAAAGACGGAGAGGAGATGCACTATGAGGAATAGTCAGTCTCATCTGTGGCGGTTTCGACTCACGCTCTTTCACCTGACAGGGGCAACCATTCTGTCCATGGCGGCCGCGCTCATTGCCGACAGTACTGCGAGCCAGATTGGGAATGCGGATGTCAGTGCCGTTAAAGACATTTACATGCAAAAAATGAAAACCGAGTTTGACAACGCCATCGCACAGGTGACCAAAGAACGCGACGCATTGCAAAAAGACACTCAGGCCTGGCGCGAGCTGAACGGGGAACTGAAATCGCTTCAGTCCAAAAAACAAAAATTTGAAAAGGTGGAGCTGGGGATAACCATTTATAGCTCAGTAAAAAACGCAAAGGACGCCATGGCGAGTCTCATTGAGGAGGCGCAGAAATCCAGGCGGGGCTTCGATGTGAATCCGGATGTGCTCGCCGGGCATCGCATCGTTGCGCTGGACAGTCTAAAGGCGCTAAACACAGTTCAAACGGGCAAAGATTACTACGACAAGATTAAAACGCTCTCAGAAGATCTCAACCGGCTGAAGGAATCGGATTTATCTCCATCCACCAGAAAGCTCGCCCAATCCATGACGGTTCTCACCCGGCTGATGGAGGAATTTGGCGACAAGACGCCAGTGGTGGGTGAAATCATTAAAGCCTATGGGCAGATTGGCGGCGGGCTGGTGACCAAAGCCGCCGAGCTGGACGCAGCGTTTGCCGATCTGGAACAGGGCCAGCTCATTAAGGATGGTGTGGGCAATCGCGGAATTCGCGCCACCATGGCGAAAAAGGTGCCTTACTGCGACAAGGATACCACTGTTGTGGCGTGGGCGGTGCCAGGCGTGCCACGAGTGTACCGGAACACCTGCACGGTGCTGATTTGGGATTCCGGTAAAGAAAACTGGCATAACGCCAAAGAGGCCTATCCCAATCATACACCCGATGCGCTGACAGAGATGATACTGTCACGCTATACCACATATCTGGAATACGAACTGTCGAAGCCCACCCCGTACCAGCTGTTAAACGGATTCGAAAAGGCGGTGGTGCTGACGGCGACCACCTCCAAAAGAGGGGTTCAATCCGGTGAGACAATTGAACTGACCGCCTCGGGCAAATGGTTAAAAGACCTGCAACCGGTTTCCAGACGGCTGAAAGTAAAATTTAGAAACAAAAGAAAGTTTCTTTTAAAGTCTACCGGGGGGGAATTTTCCTCAGATGGTGATGGCCTGCTCAACTCGAAGATAGGATGGACTGCCCCCAATGCCACCGAGGGGATGTTTTATCAGGAAGTGGACCTCAATGAAGAGGACTACTTTGCGGTGCGGCCCGCTGAAACGTCGGTTGTCATGGGGTTGCCCGGGCGGATTCAACTCCGGATGAACAGGGAAAGTCCGTTCACGGTGGGCAGCAGCGTGCGATTGGAAGCCCTGCTGGTGGACGATACGGGAACCCCTTACCTGAAAAAAGATGCCGGGGGATGGTTTACCATTTCATGTGACGAATGTGAGCAGAAGGGCGGCAGTATGCTGGCATTTGCGGCCAATGCAACGCATTCGGGAATGATGGAGCGATGGAAAATGCCCGATGAACCAGGGGAATATCTTTTCCAGGTTTCGTATGAACCAGGTCATTTTGTTAAACAACCCATCGCCGCTGACGCCCTCACCGAAAAGGTCACGGTTGTGCCCCCCAAATTCAGTCTGACAGTGGAACCTGAAATAGCGCCAGCGGATGAGAAGCAGGATGCTGCATATGAATGGATCGTTAAGAATGACGATGTCATTCCGGTTAATCTTCGATTTCGACGGCAGTTTTTACGGGATCAGAAAAACTACTGGGCCCTGGGTGAGCTGCCCGCGACGATGACTCTTGAACCGGGCGAGACGCAACGAATTTCCTTTTCGATGAAAATTACGGATGTGGAGAACGCCAGAATCCAGAAAGTCAAATGGATTGCCTCCCCGGAGCTGGCTGTTGCGGATGAGGCGGACAAGTGGTCGAGGTTTGCTGTGGTCGAAGCGCGAAATGATGCCTTTCAGGGAGACCTGGTGCCTGCGGTGGATGGAGTTGCTTACCAGTTTGGACAGGGACTGCCCAACGCGGTTTCCGGACGGCAGGACGCGCGTGACATTATCGCCATGCGTCTGAGCCGTCTGGAAAACATCAATAGCGATCTTACCCGGTCGCTGGCTGCCTCCGGGGCCGAAGTGAGCACCTTTATTTCGTTTTATCGCGATAAATTAAAGAGCAATCCCACGTCTTCCCATGCGGCCACATACAGTTACTTTGGCGAAAAGTGGTATCCTGGATGGCAACAGATACTTGCGGATTTCCATGCCACCGGCATCTCTGTCGGCATGATCAATGGCAACCGTGCACTTTCAAAGATGGGCAATGTGACAGCTCCTGATATTGAAGGTTCAGGACAGGTCACCTGGCAGAATGGACTCTCGTATTATGTTCAGCTCAACCAGCGGTATTATATGAACCTGGAAAAACGCATTCTGACCCAACTGAAACGACTCATCGAAAAGTATGGCGACACAGCGATGCCAAAGGAGGACCATGCGCGATACGTCGCTGAATACAACCGGCGAAAAGCGCGCAGCAACGGCGATGTGGGTCCCCTCGGCGATGCCGGGGACTGGCTGCCTTTTGAAGAGGCGATATACAAATTACTTTCCACTGAAGAAATGCCAAAGGAGGAGGAAACCGATTCCGACACGCAACCTGTATTTTCCCTCTCAACGTTTGCGGGCACCTGGAAAGGAACCATGGTACCAGTGGGAGAAGCGGCGCGCCTGGCAAAGCGACATGGTGGTTTCAAGGAAGAGCCGGCGACGATAATTATATACGAGAAAGACGGCAAACTGTATGCGGATTTATCGCGCATGCAGGACGATGATGATGGCTTGTTCGTTCCGTACAAAAATGAACCCCTGAGTGTCAGCGGGCGTCGGTTCGTTTGGGAAAAGGGCGGTTCCCATACCATCCAGGGATTTACGAAAAGCAAGACCTATCATTGGAAACAGGGGTTTGCGGGCGAACTGCAGGGAGAAGGAAATATCCTCTTTGGTTTTGTTCGGATTATCCTTCTTGACTTCGATATTCAATTTAAAATGGTTCTGACAAAATCGGGGTCCGGCGCTGTGGCGGATACGTCTGTAAAGGACCTCGAGTACGATCCCATGGGGCTTGAAAACGAGGCCGCCAAAGATGACTCCACAACGACTGAATTTGTCGCCATTCCCGGTGATGACGGCATTTTCCGTATGGACCCGCCCAAACCGCTGTCAATATTTAAGCTGTAAATCCAACCAAAAACGGTCGCGTCCCTGGACACGTCATCGGCTCCGTCGACTTGAGACAGAACACGTATACTGCTGCCACAAATGCCTCAGTCACCACGAACTCGACATTTGCTTTTTGCAGGCGAGGGATATTTTTGATGTTAAGGATGGTATTACGATCTCACTCAAGATTGACGGGAGATATGGTTTCGCCTCATAGATACACAGCAAATCGTTGAACTCATGGTGTTACCTTCGGTAAAAAAATAGACATTTGCGGCAAAAAAAAGGAGTCTTCAGTGGGAATGAGGATTGACCGTCCATCGGTTTGTCAATATTTTGAGCACAATTTAAATATGCCTGTCAGTTCTGGCACGATGTTGGTTGTAATATATGATCGTGTTTATAAACCACATTTATAGGCAGGTCTCTTTTCTGAAAGGGTAGTTGAGTATAATGAAAGGCCGCTTATTAATTATTTGCTTCTCACTGCTAATTTGTGTCACCGCCTGCGAAAAGGACAAAACAAATCGCGTGGAAGATGAAACGGTTACCACCACCGATTCCAATGTTGGTAGAGACAGCTTTAAAGATACCGATTCCAATGCGGACAGTGATTCCAGCGCTGATTCAGGCAGTGTTTTCGATTCTGATTCCGACGGTGTTGCAGACTCTGACTCACACCGAGGCGCCGCCATGGATTCGGAGAGTGACCCTGACACGAATTCACAAGAGGACCCTGGCACAGATTCAATCAGCGATACCATTTCTGATTCAGACAGTGTTGAAAGCAAAGATTCGGGCAGCGATACCGGCGCGGATACAGCGGAGATTGCAATTTTCACTCCCGGAACAGCCTGTACGCAAAAAACTGCTGCATCGGATTGTGGTCTGGATTTGATATGTGTGGACGGCGTATGCTGCAATGAACTTTGCGCCGGTGCATGTGCATCCTGTACCATTCCCGGTTTTGAAGGCCATTGCCTTACTTTGAACCAGGGCACAGTGTGCCGACCCGAAGCAACACCCTGCGATGCCGCCGAACTGTGTGATGGACTCAGTCAGGAGTGCCCCCTGGATGAAGGCAAACCATTGGGGGCAAGTTGCGGCGCCCAGTTATCCAGTGCCTGCAATGCTCCGGACACCTGCGATTTAGATGGCATTTGTCAGCCCAATTTTGCAACTGCGGGGACGCCATGCGGTACCGATGGCGGCGCGTGCAAAGTGAGTCCCATGTGCAACGGGGCGGGCGCCTGCACCAGCGCGGTGAACAAACCGGACGGTACGCCCTGTGGAAACACCACCACCACGGAATGTGATATGCCCGATAGCTGTTTGAATGGTGAATGTTCCCCCAATTTCGCGGTCCTTGGAACCCCTTGCGGCGACATTGAAGATGTTTCTGAGTGTAACAGGGCAGACCAATGTGACGGTCGCGGTTCATGTTCGGCCAATCTGGTATCCGCAGGCGTCCCCTGTGGCGATACGGACGAAAGCGTCTGCGATTTGGCAGACCAATGCGATGGCAAAGGCAATTGCGACAGTAGAACGCTTCCAGATCAAACCGCCTGCGGTGACGATTTCGTTGGAGAATGCGACAAACCCGACAGCTGCCAGGGTGGTGTGTGTGTGTCCAATCATGTCCCCGACGGCGCCGCCTGCAATGAGAAAAGTTGGGAGATCGCTTATCGGTGTTCTGACACGGACTGTTCAGCCACGCCACAGAAACAGGTGCAGAGCTGGTCTTGCAGAACCGGTGTGTGTGACACAGATCCCGCCATGTGGGAAAATCTGGGTGACGGCTATAACTGCAGAAACACTGAGATTTGCCAAAGCGATGGTGAAACCTTTGCCGAATGTGAACCGTGTGAACAGGAACCGTTTGATGAATGTGTTGGCCAGTCGGCAATTAGTCACTATGGGAGCGGGTTTTGCACCACTGCCATTTCGGGAGTTCCGGAGTGTTACTTTGAGTTTACAGAAGAAGAGTGTGCGAAAAATACAGATGGGCAAACAAACTGCGCAAAAGGCGCCTGTACCGAATTCACCTGTGAACCTGGTGAAAAAGATGCGATATACACCTTTGATACACAGTTCGATGCCGAAGGCTGGACCCTCAACAAATGGCATTCCGATCTGAACTGGCCGTGGTCCATGACTATGGCGTCCAGGTTTTTGCGAATGGACTTCGCCTACGCACCGGAGAGTGATTGCTATTATTACCCGCCGGCAACGGCCTGCCATTATTACGATTTCGCCAATGACGACGAATCCGATGCCGCACTGATTTCTCCACCCATGTCGTTGTATGCATGCACCACCGGCACTGTATCTTTTTATTTCACGATGCAGGATGAAAGCGATAATTGTCCAGCAACAACTTTTGCGCTGGAGTGTGGCGTCGAAGGAGATTGGATAACACTCTGGTCCAGGGACGACATCAACAAAGACGTAGCGCCGAATGGCAATTACCAGGCATCGAAAATAAGCGACATTGACATCTCTCCGTGTCTGGGTCGGGAAGAACCCGTATTTTTCCGCTTCATTCCACACAACCTGTGCAATCTGTCCATCAGATTTCTGATGATCGACAAATTTTCAATTACCGCCAAACAGGAAGTCCATTATCCGAATACGGATGAAGATTCTGCAAACGACACAGTTATGTAATACAGACCAATCGCGTTCTCGAAATGCAGGGACGGGTCATTATGCCCGGCCGACGCCTGGGAAAGGCGGCAGATAGACTACCGCCCCTTCGTACAGCAGGAGTCGTCAGAATCCACAGACAAAGGATGAATGGTCCAATGGGTATTTGGGGGTTTGCTTTACAGCGCGATGGGTTCAGCGGCACGTATGCTCAATGGCACGTGTTTCCTTCTCGCCCATTTAAATGGAGTCGGTAAACGCATTGCCTGCTTTTATCCACAATGTGTTGTCAGCGATTTTTATGGGGGTCACGACCCTGATCATGAGTGCGCCTGTTATCAGGCATGTAACAATACCCAAAATACCAATAAGAACGATCGCGCCTGAGACGGGACTGCCGCTGTCGGTCATCAATGCGCCGATTATGGCTAACAACAGACACATCAGTGACCCGATTGAAGCAATCAGAATTCCCATGACCCGCCGTTTTCGATGGCGTTCGCAAACGCTGATATGAATTGTCCCTTTTTTGCGCACAATGAGTGCAACAATAAGATACAGAATCCAGCTTACTAAAAACAACAGGTATATCCAGCCTGGATGCCAAAATAACTTTCGGGTCATTTTGCGTCCGGATACCGCCTGGTTGCAAACGGCACAGCGGTCAGGCCATTCGGCGTTATCGGCGCACACAACGAAATTGCCTTCTCGGCGCAATCCGACCAAGTCGTTGGCAACATGCTCAGGAAGAACGGCGTCGTCAATTTTTTTGGGGGGAGCGTACGGATTTTCCATCAGAGACCTTTCTGTGTAAAAATATTGTCACAATATAACAGATTTTAAACATGGCTCACTTCAAATATTTGCAGATAGAATTTGCTGAGCGAAGGAGATTAACATACATGTAAAGTGGCAAAAGACGTTCCTGCCAGCCCCTAACGGTTCTCATGGCAAAGGATTTGACCGGTATGGGGTGTTTCGAAAAGTAGCAGATTTATTATTTTCATTCCTGCTGATATATATTCAATCCAACTCGGAGTGAATGCGCTGAGTCCCAAACAGGGGTTTTGACGAGCAATGTGGTGCGCCTTCATACGGGTTGTTGTTTAACCATTTGAGAAAATGCGAAGAGGCGTGTATGCAGATTCGGTTAAAGGGTGAAATCTCTCTGGAGTTGGAGAACGGATTTACGATTAGCTACAGAATGATGGAGCTGCTCATGGTTATTGAAAAAACCGGCTCCCTGAACCAGGCCGCTAAAGATTTGGGTGTCTCGTACTCGCATTCATGGAATATTCTGAATCGGTTAAACTGCCAGCTGCAGCAGCCTATTGTCATTACCCAAAGGGGCGGAAAAGGCGGCGGCATCGCGCAGCTTACAACTGCCGGCAAATCACTTCTTCAAAAATATCTGACTGTGCGCAGTACCTTCTTTGAAATACTGGAAGGGTATTGCATCTCCATTGATGATATAGCCGTTGCGGATGACTCACCCAAACCTGACGTTTCAAAGAAAAAAGTGTGAAACGCTACTGGGGTGTTCCCCATCGGACGTCGTTAATCATGGAATGTTTGCCGGTTTTCTTTCGGCATGTCTTAAAATGTCATCCAGCTGTTCATCCGAAAGCGAAATTCGATAAAACAGTTTATACGCCTTTTTGAATTCCTGCCGGATGTCAAAGGGGTACAAATTGGGATATATCAGATGGGCCAGCCATTTTACGCCGACAATGCGATTCACCGATGGTGGTCTGTCGAAAACATTAAAGGGCGTATACGGAATCTGAAACAGCAGTCCGTTCTTCACAGCCTTCAGCGAAAAGAATCGGCTGTCTTTTAAAATACTGTCGTATGTTTTGCGCTCGTTACCGAATCCCAAATCCTGGCAGACCAGAATCATATCCGGATTCCAGACAAGCAGTTGCTCCGGCGATACCTGCGCCCTGCCCATGCCGCCTCTGCCTTTGGTGACTTTTAGCACTTCAGTGGTGGCCACATTTTTGGCGCCAACCATTTCAAGCAATTCCGAATGCAGTGACCCGGTCGGATCCGTATTCAGGCCTTCCGGCCCTTCCGCGTAATACACACGGATTTTCTGATCTTCAGAAATGGTGGCCGCGGTTTTGTCGATTTCTGCCAGCATATCTTCCACATACGCTGCCAGCGCATTGGCGCGTTCCGACTCCTCAAGCACACTGCCCGCAAAACGATAAATGGCCGGCAGTTTTCTGATTCCCGCATCGATCACAATCACAGGAATACCCACCATCGATTCAATCCGGTTTGCCAAATCAATTGCCGCCCGATTTAAAGACGCATTTTCAGCGGTATGTATCATCACATCCGGCGCAGTCTTCATAATCTCTTCGATGTTCCCCTCCTTTCCCGCATACCAGCCCCCCAACACCGGTAGTTTAAGATACGCGTCACAAAGGTATTGTCGCTCAACAGTGGTGGGCGCCCAGTTCAGTCCCGCGATCTTCGAAGGGTTCAGCGTATACATTAAAAGGGTTCCCATGGGGCTTCTGCTAAACACCGACTGTATCTTTTCAGGGATGGATACCTGTCTTCCCGCCATGTCAGTAATGATTCTGGTTTTAGGCCGCGCGGCCGACGGTGCGCTCAACGGCGCATCCGATGACGGCCCGACATGGTCCTGTTGCGAAAAGACAAACACGGTTACAGCAATGCAACCGGCAAGCAGTAACACCACATATCTGACTATACGCTTTTTATTCATACGGCTTTCTCTTTTATCGATGACATGTTCTGTGACGGATGCCGCAGACAGGGAACACACACGCTGACCGGACTGTCGATATTGTTGTGCATCTCTTTTACCACCACATCCACGCCGTATACGTTTCGCATTAACGACGACGTGACAACAGTTTGAGGGCATCCGGTTCGGGTCATGGCGCCGCGGTTAAACACAACCACACGGGTGCCCAACTGCAGCACCTGATCAGGAGAATGGGTGGTCATAATGATTCCTATGCCGCGTTCCTTCAGTTCCAGAATACGTTCAAGAATTCGAATCCGGTTGCCAAAATCCAGATTCGATGTGGGCTCGTCCAGCACCAGATATCGCGCATCCTGCGTCAGCGCCCTGGCGATAAGCACCATCTGACGCTCGCCACCGCTCAACCGGCTGTATACTTTTTTTGCCAAATGAGAAATGCCAAGCGACGCCATGCATTCCTGTGCCTTTTCGCAGTCCAAAGGAGACGGTCCAAGCATCGAATTCACATGAACGCCGCGTCCCATCAGCACCACCTCCTCCACAGAAAATGGAAATGGCACATTGGCAAACTGCGGCACATAGGCAATTCTGGTGGCCAGTTTCGAAGGCTTCATTTGGGCCACATCTGTGCCGTCGATAAACACTTTTCCGTCAAGGGGTTTAATAAACCCAAGCAGCGTTCTGAAAAAAGTTGTCTTCCCCGCGCCATTGGGGCCAAACAAACAGACGACTTCTCCTTCATCCAGAGAAAAGGAAACATCCTGAACAACAATTTGTTTACGGCCGTTTTTACTGTTCGTTCTGCCGTAGCCACACGACAGGTTTACACACTCAAGTGTCATCGGCAGCTCCTTTGCTTACAGAAAATCAGGTACAGAAAAAAAGGCGCCCCAATCAATGCGGTGATAATACCCAGGGGAATTTCGACCGAAACGCTGGAACGGGCGATGTCATCAACAATCATTAAATAGATGGCGCCTGTCAGCATGGAAAACGGGACCAGCGTTTTGTGATCGGGACCGGTTATCATTCTGCAGATGTGTGGAATAATCAACCCAACCCAGCCGATGATGCCGCTGATTGAAATGGCCGCCGCGGTAATAACGGTTGAACAGACAATAATCATCAGGCGCAGAGGCCCGGTATTTACCCCAAGTGACCTGGCCTCATCATCGCCAAAAGACAAAATATTGAGTTTCCAGCGAACCAGAAAAAGCGGAACGCTTCCCAGGGCAATTGGCAGCGCAACAGATCGCACATCATCCATGTTCACCGAGGCCAGACTTCCCATGAGCCAAAAGGTAATGGCCGGCAGTTTATCGGTGGGATCGGCCACATACTTTGTAAGCGAGATAAACGACGCGAAAACCGTGCTGACCACCATTCCCACCAGAATCAGCATGATCACCGAATCGCTGTCCCGCTTGAGCGCCCGGCCAAACAGGCATGTGATGGACACGGCGACACTGCCAAAACCAAAGGCCATCAGCTGAACACCGGCCAGATTCATCGACAGCAGAATCCCAAGGGCGGCGCCAAACCCGGCCCCGCTTGACACACCCAGAATTCCCGGGGACACCATTGGATTTCTGAATATGCTCTGATAAATCGCGCCCGACAGCGAAAGCGCACTGCCGGTCATCGCCGCAGCCAGGATGCGCGGCAACCGAACGTTAAAGATAACCGTGTTGACGGTTGCAAAATCGTTCAGCGGCAACCGTGCCACTTTAAGCCACAGCAGCGTGAACAGCTGTTCGACACTCACGCCGTAACGACCGGTTGTAAAAGAAACAAGCACTGTGATCAGCAGCAATGCAAAATAAAACGCGCTGCTCTTTGCCAGTCTCCGAAAAAAACCTGGCTGGGACGCTGCATTCAAAAATTGAGTCGACATTGGGTTTCCAATCGATAACTGCGCCTGCATCTTTTCAATCTGCTGTTATCCGCTGATGGGACGCCTCGGCGTCGTTCATGAGTTTTTGAATTTCCGCGAGAATATTAAACGCGATGCCTAAAGGATTGTTCTGCCCAATATCGAGCCCGATGGGGCTGTAAACCCGATCGTCAATAACGCCCCCGTTGTCTGTAATCGCCTTAAACCGGGCAACAACCTTGTTGCGGCTGCCCATCATGCCAATGTAGGGAACAAGGGGGTTTTCAAGCAACTGTGCCAGCACCTCTCCGTCGTGCTGATGGCCATAGGTCATAATCACGCAGTAGCTCTGAGATGTGAGATGTATCCGTTCCGCGATGTGATCCCACTCGGCAACCACCCGTTCGGCGGCGCCGGGGAACCTGGCTTTTGTGGCATACTCGGGACGGCTGTCAAATACACGATAGGGCTGCCCCAGCACCTCGCAAAGCTTTCCAAGGTGCTCCCCCACGTGACCGGCGCCAAAAATAACAATTTCCTTTTGCGCAACTATAGGCTCCACCAGAATGGAAAGCCGACCACCGCAGTCGCCCACAACAACCGTATCGGCGTCTTCCTCTGACCACGCGTCTTCATTAAGAACATAATGAATCAGTCGGCATTTTCCGGCGGCAATGGCATTAATAGCCGCCTTTCTGGCGTGATGCTCAACACCGCCGCCCCCCACCGTGCCCGCGCAGACATCGTGAATATTGACCACCATTCGGGCGCCCTGTCCCTGAGGCGTGCTGCCTTTGCTTTCGACAATAGTTACCATCGCGCAGGGAATGCCCTGCCGGGTCCAGTGCATCAACTGTTCAAGCCACATGAGATACCTCCAAATCAATTTCTGGTTGAATAATATTAAAATGCCGCACCGCGCCCGCTGGCGCTTTCTTCATACTCGTACCGCCGTGCTGCAGGTATGACATCAGTCCGTTGGCATCACACACCTCAGTCCCACCCGCCGCATGAATACCAAACTCGAAAAGCCGCGCGCTGACAGGAACAGTGGGACCGACAATAATGCGCGCTCTGGCGTTGGGTGTGCGTTTGACGACATCGTGAAAAGTGCCATTGAGCAGGGTGAGTCCGGTGAGGAAAACCAGCGATGCATTTTTAAGCGGTTCATCCGCATCGTTCCAGTGAATGTCTCCAGCTCTTGGCGCCAGCTCAACAATGGTGACCGGATATCCCGACTGACGCCACATGGCTGCTGTCTCAAAATGGCCAATAAAGCAGCTGGGTTCGGTTATAACACACTCTGCAAAGTGCGCCATCGCATCACCATATCTGACTTTCTGTGGCTCACGAATGCCTGCGTTGAGGCAGGCCATGGCGGCTGCCCGATGCACGACTTCTCTTGAAGCGAACCCCTCTGCCACCACGTCACGGACCGGTCGTCCGAGCCAGTGCGATATATCGGTATTCCCAGGGCACAGCAGGTCGGTTGCAGGTTCAGGAATACTGACCACCGCGACTCTGTCAACGCAGGCGACCACCCAGTGACGAAAAACGTGCAGGGACGCCACTGTCGAATCGGGGTTCGCCAGGTCTTTTAGCAATGATTGAACAAGTCTCTGATTCATAATGTATTCTCCCTTATTCACTTTTCCATCGATGCTGCGCCTGCATTAAATCTGCGTTCCGACGCCAACAATTATTTCGCGCCCCGGTCTGGGTTCGAAGCGACCAATGACATAGTTGGCGTCTGTGAGATTAAAACCGTCGATATACAGGTAACCGCCCTTAAGCGGCGCAAAGACCGGTTCATAGCGGATATGACTGTTCAGTAAAACAAAGTCAGGCGTCCGGTCCCTTACCCACTGGTTCGTCGCGTCAGAGTATTCTGCGTGCTGACCGGAATTGTACACAGCCTCCAACGAGGCGGTCAGTCCAAAATCGAAATTGAGACGGGCACCGGCCACAACCCTGTGAGGCGTGATATAGTTGATGCGAATGTCGTTTATGAGATCTTTCGAAAAAAGATATCGGTATCCCCCGTGAATCTCAAAAAGCGGAACCGGCGTGTACCGAATGTCGAACTCGGTGCCTGCAGTAACTGCGCGACCAATATTGTCAAACGTGCCCTCGTTTTTTTCGATGAGATTGCGAATGCGGCTGCCAAAAACATGAAACGAGGTATCAAGGCCGGCAAAGGGGATGTCACTGCTTTCCAGACCAAGCTCTCCCATCCACGCCTCTTCCGGCTCAAGGTCCAGATTGCCTCCCACCACATTTTCGAAGAGCTCCTTCAACAGGGGAAGCCGCACCTTATGTCCCACTTCGGCTGTTGCCCGAATTCTTTTCGAAAAAGTAACCTCCGCTGCGAAACGCCCCTCAATACCCGGAATCAACCGGTTGTCCACAGGCAGGCTCTCACCCTCAACCTTTTGAGCCAGCAATGACATGCCGCTAACACCCAGCCCGGCATTGAGGCGCAGCTTTCCCAACACCTGTGTGTCTTCAATGGCCGCGGTATATTTATGGGATACATAGTGCTCCCACGCCCCCCACCGCGTTGCGCCATTTTCGTTCGGCACGGGCAAATCGTGCTGTCGATGACGATCGAGATCATAATGAAGCCTGAGCTGAAGGGTATTGCCACTGACAAGCGCCCACTGTCCGGCAATATCGGCGCCAAAGCTTTCGTTGGCATAAGCGGATTTTATAAACCACGCTTTGGGATTGTCTGTTAAATGCGTGTGGGTGGCGTCTGTGTAATCATGAAGACCATCGCGATGAATATGCGTGTACAGATGTGCTTCAATGCCCCTGAACCCAAAGGTTGCCGGCATGGTTTCAGGCCCCAGCGTTCCTTTTAGCCCCACAAGAAAGGTATCGTAGCGATTAAAGCGCCAGTATCTTGTAAACCCGCTTTGCGTAAACGGTGGAATGCTGCGGGGCGCATGAATGGTGTTGGCAAAAAGGGTCAGTGATTTGTTGCGGCGAGGTGCATAGCGGGTCATCAGCGTGAGCGACGCCCTCTGATAGTCGCTGCCATCGCGCACGCCACCCGATTCATGATAGGAAACGTTTTTTTCGGTTTCCTTATATGAGTCCGACAACGGGTACCCATCGGAGCGCTCGTAACCGGCGCCAAAAAAAGTGGTGACATCTCCAGTCTGAAAGCACAGGTTTGATCTGGCGCCAAACAGGGTCATCTCACCATCGGAAGGACGGCTATACACCGTTGTATCCATGGTTTGACGGCATGCATCGGGAACACTCAGACGCACAACACCACCGGTTGTATTGGGACCATAAAGCGGTGAGACAACCCCTTTTTCGAGTGTAATATCTGCAAGGGCAAACACCGGCAGCGCGTCGATTTCGAAATGGCCGTCATACACTTCTGCAACAGGGATGCCTTCGAAAAGAATCTGGATTGATTTCTCATTATAGCCACGAATCTGCAGCGTGGCCCCGGTCTTTGGAGCCCTGTTCACCTCCACTGCGGGTTCAAACGACAACACATCGGGTACAGTGCGCGCACCGCGGCGCTGAATTTCATCACTGTCTATTTTTGTTCTTGTCCCAACCGGTTCAGTCCGTTTTGCCAAAACGACTGTGGTGTACCCCTCATCTGTTGCCACTTCGCCAGTGTCATCCGTTTTTGTCTGTGCAAAAAGGGATGTGGAAATACCCAGCACTATTCCTGTAAAAGTCGCTGGAATTACGGATGAAATGAAGATGTTTTTACGTGGACGACGCTGTTGGTTCATAGTGGTTACCATCGCTACACACTTTCCCATGCAGAATTTTTTTCTGCGGCAAATCCGCCGAATGGATGTATCCGGCATCCCGGTGGCGCCGTATTGGTTCATCGCAATGCAAATGCGTTGGGTTTGTCTCCCTCTCGCATTATCGTTATGCTTTCGAACTATAACGACTGGCCTTCGTTATTCTGCCATAGCATAACGCGTGCCATCAATGGTGCTGACCTTGCTTTCGGGCATCTGCGCGCAGGAGTTTTCGCCTCGCCCGTCAAATTTTTAACTGAGGAAAAATGCGCGAATTATAACGGCACAACTAAGAAAAACATTAAAATCACAGGACAGAAACGGCGTTGCCGGGGTTGGCAACGGCCATCTGTTTTCTCGCATCACGCCTTGCGTCACAAAAACTATTGTGTAAGTAATTATCCTTGCGACACCGGCGGAAAGACACTTTGAGTGGATCTTTTTTGTTACATATATGTTGTTTGAAAGCATTCAATTCTACATCATTGTCAGAAATGGCATCAGAGATCACGGCGCTGAAAACCGCTTCTCCAAAAGAGAACGTAAAAAAAAGGGAATCACAACAATGCAAACGGTTTGAGAATGATACCAGGGCGCATCAGCACGCCTGGATGGCAGCGGTTTTAAACAGGCACCATACATTTCGACCTGGTTCCATGCACATGCGCCGTTGTGACTCGCCGGTTATTTCAACCAAAAGCCTGAAGCCTACATCAACAGCGCATAATGTGGAGCCGTTTCGTTCGACAATGTCTTCAATTTTACCTTCGATCTGATTTTGAATGGTGACATTGTCAAGTGCCGAAAATGACAGGGAAATGTCATCTGCCCCCACAAACAGTTTTACCGACTGCCCCGGCGATGAGTTCACTTTTCCCATGTCACATTTTACGCAGACCCTTCGTGAATTATTTTTCAAGCATAAAAAGGTAAGCCCCGTAGCTTTGTCCGTTCCCGCAACCTGCATCTCAACGGCATTGAGAGGCGAGCGTTTTCCGATTATCTCTGCAGATTTATCCGATTTTAACAGTTGGTAGTATTCATCGTGGCCAACACACTTGCCGTCTTTAATAAGACAAAGGGTATTGGTCAATTTCAGCAGGTCCGGCAGGTCGTGACTGACAACCAGAATTGGCATGTTAAATGTGCGTTGAACCTTTAATATAAACGGCAGAATCTGCTCCCGCAATTGCATATCCACAGCGGAAAATGGTTCGTCCAAAAAGAGTATGTCCGGTGATGACAAAAGCGATCTGCCCAGCGCTGTCCGTTGTCGCTCGCCGCCGGATATGGCCGACGGCTTGCATTTAAGAAGGTGTTTCAAATCGAGCATGTCGACAACATCATCAAAAAACACGGTTGCAGCTCTGTCTTTTTTCACGCCGTATCTCAGATTTTTTTCCACTGTCATATGAGGAAACAGTCGGCCCTCCTGAAACACATACCCCACATTGCGATTTTCAACGGGAACATTCACACCTTTTTCCAAATCCAGCAGCACTCTGTCTCCGGCGACAATGCGCCCTTTTTTAGGCTTCACCAAACCCGCCAGTGCCTGCAGCAGCGACGTCTTTCCAGATCCGCTTTGCCCAAAGATTCCGGTAATCCCGTTTTGAAACGTTTCGCGTATCTCCACATCGAAATGTTTTCTTTCAAGAACAATATCCACATCTATCATAATTCACTTCCGGCATTTTCATTGGTCAAATGAACCTTTTCACGAGTTTTCAACATGCCACTTTCAAAGGCGAGCTGTCTTCATTCGGCGCAGATACCATTGAGACAATGCCATTGCTAAAAAAGAAATCAGCACTGACACCATCACCATACGAAAGGTGGCGTGTTCTCTGCGGTATTTAATGTGCTGTCCGAAGGCGTTGTCAGTGCCAAATCGTTTTGCGGGTTTCATGATCTCACCGAACCCATTAACAGGCGTTGCAGCGGCTTTGGCATCGCTTGTAAACAAATTCGACCTGCAGGAAGGCAAAAGCATCAGCGCCAGAAATGCTGCGCGAACAGATGGCCACATTGTCCTGTGTAATTTCGATTTAATCATCTTTCCTACTCGGTAAGGGTCAGGTTGAAGATTTGCGTTATATGCATCGCAAATAACGTACCATGCACCACAGTGAGGCGACACCGCCGCTGCCGCCTGAAAAATTCAGTATCTCGCGCTTTGAAGACTTTACAGGTGTCCATCAAATTAACTTTGGAAAGTTACATTTGGGTACTTTTGGATGAGAAATGCTACAATTCGGAATATTCCAGAAAGCGTCGACCATTCGTGGCGCTATTTACCAATTCATTGCAGTGTCAGAGTTCAGAATTGTACAAACTTTGAGTTTTTGCCACGCTCTCAAATACTGGCAACGCCTGATTGGTGCAGTATCCCGTCATGTCCTCAATGCAGATTGTGGCACGTTATATGCGATAAGAATAACGATGCGGCAATAAAAAAAAATGACTTTTTTTATATTTCAAAGGAGCATCTGCCATGTCATGCACACGTGTGTTAATTTTCGCTTTTGGCGTCCATTTTATGCTTGCCTGTTCGCCGGAACCACCACAACCCACCGATATGCTCAATGGAAAATCTGCTGGTGGACCTGCTGAAATCTTCGTCGCCAGTGGCGCAGGGTATCGAAAACCCATTGACGAAATAAAATTTCTCTTCGAAAAGAAAACGGCCATCGCCGTGAACTGCATTTATGGAAACATGCGGCAGATTACCACTCAGGCAAAAACCAGCGGTAAAGTAGCTGTCATTATAGGCGACGTTAAATTTTTAAACAAAATGGACATTTCGTTTAAAAAGGAAACCGCCATCGGCATTGGCAGACTCGTCATTGCGGCACGGAAAAACCTACCGCTGAATGGTATTGATGATCTGACGAAATCCGAGTTTGACCGAATTATTGTCCCGGATTCAAAAAAGGCAATATATGGCCGAGCCGCCTTTGAAGCCATGACCAAACGGAACATTTATAAACAAATACAACCCCGACTGATCACCGTTCAAACCGTTCCCCAGGTCACATCGTATCTGGCAGGCGGCACCGCTCAGGCCGGCTTCATGAACCGAGCCGATTTTCTCTCCCTCAACCCCAATAAATTCAAGGCAATCGACATAGACAGGTCACTATATGAATCAATTATTATTGAAGCGGCCCTAACCGAACACGCAACAGACGCGGCCGAGCAATACATGCGCTTCCTGCAAAGCGATGCCGCGAAAGGCGTGTTTGACAGGTTTGGTTTAGGTCTTGAATAATGCGCGTTCACCTTTTTGCCGATAGACTGTTTTCTCTATCGCTTTCGTTTAAAATTGTGTTTGCCGCACTGCCGATTCTGCTGCTCGTTGCGATGCTTATATCTTTTTGGGCCATGAATGCGAGAGGCAGCACGCGATTGTGTATCGATGTGTGCCTGACACTTCCCATTATTTTCCCCCCAATCGGCATCGGTTTCCTGCTGGTGTATCTGTTTGGCGCGCACGGCATACTTGGGCAGATATTGGGTATTGACCTGATATTCAGCTTTCCAGGACTGGTGCTGGCCGCCTGCATTACCGGGATTCCTTTTATTGCGCAGCCGATTGTTACAGGCATGGACGGCAGGCTTATCAATCTGTGCGAGGCCTCCCATACCATGGGCAAAGGGAGAACCACCACTTTTTTCAGGCTGGTTTTGCCCTTGTTAAAAAGCAATATTATCGCCGGCGCTCTGCTTGCCAGTGCGCGTATTCTTGGAGAAGTGGGCATTTCTCTGATGATAGGTGGCAACATCAAAAACAAAACAAACACCATCTCTCTTGAAATCTACAACGCGGTACTGGACGGTGAAAACCATGAAGCGCTAGTGTTGTCTTTGTTTCTCATTGTCATTTCAATTTTAATATTCTCCTTAATCAGATTTTTAACCCGTAAAGAAACCTGGTAATCAGACAGTGGCGGCTCGAAATACGCGGCGATTTTAAGTCGTGAATGGGCTCTCATTGGTTCCATGCAGTCCAGTATCCAAACTGGCACGTTATATGCTCTCAGAATAACGAAACCGAAGCGCACTCTTTCGGAGTGGCGTTCCATTGAAACGGCTGTTCACCTGATGCGGAGGTAAAGTTATGCGTCACACAACACACTTGTCTATTATCGTTTTCGTTCTCATGTTCACTGGATCTGCAGTCGCTTATTCACAGGCAGCTGAAAACGGCAACGATTTAAACAGCGCTGTAAGCACCGGTGCGCCACAAATAGTGTCTTCACCAAACCTTGCCGGATATGATGGCGGAGTTCATGTCACTGACAAAAATTCCCGATTTCATCTGCTCATTAATGGCATGGTAAAAACACGATTTGACCTTTCTGGCGATGAAATGGTTCAGAAGCCAGAGGGGATGGCATCCGATGTGACGCGCACCTTTCACTCCTCGTTCAACGTGCCGTTTGCACGGCTAATGTTTTCGGGGCACGTCTTCAGCAACAAACTCAAATACACACTTTTTTACGACTTCTCTAAAAACAAACTGATTTATGCTTTTTGGGCGTGGCACTTCATTCCGAAAAAACTGGTGCTCAAGGCGGGTAGGTTCAAAAGGCCTTTTGCACGCGCGTTTCTAGCGTCGTCGGTGCGGCGACAGTTCATCGACACCCCGCTGGGAATGCTTGGGCATGGCATTGACGTGGGGATTGAACTTGGCAACTGCTATTCCAACGTAAACGGTTTCGAATGGGCCATTGGTGTTTTCAATGGCAGCCCTGGAACATCGGGAGATTTATCGCCCAACATCACCGCCCGGCTGGGATACAACAACGGCATTAAAGGATACGAGGAAACGGACTTCAATGGGGGCGGTTTCAGATACGGCTTTGGTATTAGTGGGTCGACGGAGTTTGATCATGACAACAACAACGCCACAGTTCATTATGCCGGCGCCGATGTCATCGTCAAAGCCCATGGGTTCAGTGCAAATGGCGCAGTGTATCTCGGCGGCAGCGCAATGGATACTATTTTTGATGAATCGAGAATGAGGCATGTGGGAGGCCATATCCAGGCAGGAATTGTCATTGGCCACCTGGTGGAGCCAATCGTGCGATACGGTTTTACCCATGAGCGTCATGTAAAAGACGATGTGCAACATGCGTTTACCGGCGGCGTGACGTTGCATTTTATCCCCAACCATCATCTCAAATGGGAAAACAATTTCACCATACACAATACACCGCTGCCAGACAGCGCCCCTCAGAATGCGCTGGTTGATATGCTGTTCGTCAGTCAGCTGCAGCTGTTTTTTTAAAAACACCACGTCTCACGTGGCACAAATGGGAGGAAGGTGACTGATATGCGAATGTCCCTTGTAAAAAAATTGATTGCAAGCATGCAAAACCCGGACGCAATAGTCGAGGAACTTTGGGTGTTTCGTCACTGGGTGGTCGCTAAAACGTCAGTGGTCAGCATCCCTGATGCGGGTCCCGAAGGTCTCTGCTGCGGACGCAGTGATTTGTCAGACTGGCTGCATAAACCAGTCCGCGAGGTGGTACCGGCGGGTATGACGTCACGGGATGCAGTGAGACGCGCCGCTGCAATGGCATGCCTGAACGGCTGTATTCGGCCAGCCAAAAGCATGTATGAAGGCAACTCAATTATACCGTTTGCCCAGATGGTGCGCAACGTGCCCACCTGCTTCATCGGACATTTTCAGGAAGCAGAACGATGGCGCAGCCTGGGATATCCGGTTACCATTGTTGAGCTGTTACCCCGCAAAGGAGATGTTCACTGGCTGGACGCAGATGAACAGCTGGCGCAGTGTCGCATAGTGTTTATCACCGGGCTGACATTGTTGAATGATACTTTCGAGCAGGTGATTGGCCGTACTCCCAACGCCAGAATCCGTGTTTTACTGGGGCCCACGGTACCCCCAACCGCGGCGTTACTGGAATGCGGCGTGCATGTAGTGGGCGGCACGAAAGTGGTTCATTTTGAGAAGTTACTGAAATATTTTCAATATGGCGGAACGAGTATAAAAAATGTGCCTGCCGGCGTTATTGAACGATTCAACATTGTACATCCCGGTTTGCAACTGAAAATGCAAAATGTAGCCTGAAAAGCGTTTTGAATCAGTAACGCGCAGGCCCCGGGAATATAAGCGTCGACAAACATTGAAGCGTTGTCGAATCAGGTTGCTGCATTGTTTTGGCTGGATAAAAGGGTTTCCAGTACACTCGCAAATGGAATATGAGCGCAGATGTTGAAAAGAGGATTCCCTCGCAGGGTTTTCTTCGCAAAAACCGCTGGTGAATTCAATCCGCACAGGAAACGGGCTTGCTGACGCGGCCTGCCGAGGGCTTTGGGATAACGAACGGAAAGAGCCCTTATGCGTTGAAGGATGTCGGCACTGATCTCATGGGCTGGACGCCTGTTTAAAATGACTGCTGTATCCCCCATGCAAATGCCGCAATGTCCACACGGTTCAATCTCCTCTCCAAACCAGGCAAGCAGACGACGGGTCAGACAGCTGGTTTCTTCAGCATAATTTATCATGTCGCTAATGCGGTCAATCTCAAGCTGCTCATGTTCATAAAACAGTTTCTCAAGATCTGTATACAGTTTGACGCGATCAATGTCTTTCTTAACGCGTTTAAATTTTTGGCGGTAACCGGACAGCTGTAACGTGATGAGTTGTTTTTCCTGCAGGCTCTCCATTGCGCGGAGAATGACATCACGATCAAATCCGGTTTTCTCCTTTGCCCCGACAATATCCAGCGTAATCCATTTGCGGGCTTTGTGGCAGCAGGCGAATATTTTTCTTAAAAATGCCCCCTGACTGGGAGTATATTGGTCCAGGATTTTGGCGCTCGTTTGATGCGGCTCAAAACGAATGTCGCTGTAATAGTAGCCGTCAAACTGAATTATTCCCATTAACTCCATGTGCGTCAACAGAGTACTGACAACGAGCTGACGGATGTCGTGATCCCGTGCGAGCTCCCGGGCCGTTATATCAATATCGTCGCCTGCGTCCAGCAGGGTATTGACCACACCGGTAATGCCAGACGCATCGGGAGTATCTCCGTAAACAAAATTTTCAAGAGTAGTACAATCATCGGCACATGCAAAAAGTTCACAAATCGAGGGCGCGCCATCGCGACCCGCACGACCGGTTTCCTGCAGATAACTTTCAAACCCTTTTGCCAGATGGTAGTGATACACATAACGGATGTCCGCTTTGTCCACGCCCATACCAAACGCGATGGTGGCGCAAATGATTGGGATTCGCCCTGCCATAAACGCTTCCTGGGTTGCAACGCGCACCTCGGTTTTCAGGCCGGCATGATAGGGCGCTGCATTGAAACCGTTGTCGCAAAGCAGGCCGGCAATATACTCGGCGTCTTTTTGGAGGTGTACATAGACGATTGCCGAGCCTGCCGGGCGTTCATTCATTCGTTGCAACAGGAGTTGTTCCCGCGCATCCCCTTTGCATGCGGTCACACGGAATTCGAGATTTGGCCGATAGAACCCGGTATTGACAATATCGCGTTTGTGGATGTTGAAAGCGGCCGCCATATCGTCTGCAACTTTTGGTGTTGCCGTCGCCGTCAGTGCCAGCACCCGTTCAACCTTTAGTGATTTGACTGCCTGTGGCAGCTTAAGATAATCCGGCCTGAAATTGTGCCCCCATGCAGAAATACAGTGCGCTTCATCGACTGCCAGAAGACTTATCTTCTGCCCCCTGATCAGGTTCAAAAAACGCTCATTGGTTAAACGCTCGGGGGAGACAAAGAGCATCTTTAAATCTCCCTGGCGAACAGCATTGGAAACCTGACGGTACTGATCTTCGCTAAGACTTGAATCCAATCGCTCAGCTTTAATATTCTTTGATTTGAGGCTGTCAATCTGATCCTTCATCAACGCCAGCAGCGGTGAAATCACCACTGTCAGTCCGGGAAGCATGAGTGCTGTAAGCTGGTAGCACAGGCTCTTGCCCGACCCCGTGGGAAATATGGCCGCAGCATTGCGCCCAGTTAACAAAATTTCAATGGTCTTTAACTGTCCTGGCCGGAAATCATCAAACCCAAATTGCGATTTCAGCAGTGTTTCAGGTGTCGCACTAATCATAATTTACCTTTTTTTTTCGATAATCCTTGTTGTCAAACCATATCCACATGAGTTGATTGAGTACCGAATTGCATGACTACTGTTAATTGTTGCTGTATTGGAATCCTCCATTAAAAAGGTTTCTAACGTTACTCGGCCGTTTTTTTTATTTGTTGCAATTAAAAAATTGGAAAAAAAGCGAGATGCCTTTTATTCAGGACGTTTCTTCGAAGGGAATAACGTTGTTACGTCCCAATTCGACTGAACTATTGGTACATACAAAAAAATTGATTGCGACGCGAAATCCAAAAAAATAGCGGACGGTGCGGGTTAACCAGGGTGCTGCCTGTTACGGCGGATTACTCCTGTGTCATGGCAGCAGTGGCGATGAGATACCAGGTGGCGTGGGGCAGCCATTGTTCCACCCAGCGCCACTGCAGCCACCACATTTGATTGCCCCACTCATCCCGCGGTGGGTTCGGGTTCCACTGGATGCCGGCGCCATTGGTTTGCTTGCCGGTAATGCCATTGCTGATGCCACCGTCGTGGGCCCGTTGGCCGAATTCCGTTTTTTCCCCCTGGTAGGCGGGCGGGTTGTTGCGGCCGAATCCTTTCATAAAACAGATGTCGTATGGATTTTTACCCAGTATCCAGTCCACCTGATTGGCAGCGAATATGGCATCGGATTTGGTAACGCCGTGGTAGTGCCCTTTTTGACCAATGGCACGGCCGCCAATTACGAATGCCGCGGCCAGTGAGGCGAGGCGGGCATTTTCACCCTGCCACCAGTAGTTGGTTTCATTATCGTGAGGGATGAAAAATCCGTCCTGCACGGTGCCGCCCGAGTGAAATGTCTGGCGCGCATAACCATACGGATTGGCCTGCGCGTTGGTGAGTGTCAACTGCCACGCCATGTGGGTTTCGATGGTGTTCAGTGCTTCGGACCTGTAGACGTCATCGGTTTCCACCGACGCGTAGCGGGCCAGCGCCACCACGGGCAATCCAGCATCTGAGGCATGCCAGAAGGGCCGGTTCCCATCGTCCGCGATGAAGTAGCCGTCCGCAGACAGTCGTTGCGACAGATTTATGGCTCGTGCACGTGCGGCGTCAAGGTAATTGGGGTCAAAGGTTGCCTTGAAAAGCTCGGTCGCTGCCAGCAATGCGGTGTAGTCGTCAATGATATTCTCTTTGCCATCATCACAATAGTTGGGGCCATTGGCTTCAAGGTGGTCGAACCCGGTTTTTGCCGCCCACAAATAATCGCTCGGAGTGAAATCGCCATTTTGTCCAAAGGTGGATACACGGGCCAGCGCCGCAATGGTCATGCCGCCGCCTTCCCGAAATGCCGCCTGATATTCTGATGTCTTATATCCATCCTCACCCTCAAAGGCACAAATTTCCCGCTGGTTCAGATCCCCCGTCCAGTTATCGAAAACGTTCATGTAGAAATATCCCGCGGGATCCAGAATGCGCACAAGGTAGTCTGCGCCATAGAGCGCCTCGGCGAGGACAGCATCGCTTTTGCCGAGGCGGTTCAGATGAGCGGACGCTTCGTTGTGGGCGTATGCCAGGGCCCATACCACCAGCGGAATCTGCTGCGGGTTTAAAAAGTTGGCGTAACTCAGATGGGACAGATATTTGGAAATATCTCCGGACGCGTCATACCAGCCCCCGTGCACGTCGATTTTTCCTCCGCTGCCGTATTTGGGCGTTTGGGTGTCGGCATTGACAACATTGGGATGGTCTGCGCGGGACAAATAGAAGCAACTGAGTACATCCGATACCGTTTCGCCAAATAACAGATTTTCTTCTATCACAAATGCTTCGGAGTACGTTCCTCCCGCCAAAATGCGATACGTTCCAGGCGTCTGCAGGTAACTGAATTCCGCCACGTAGTAGTTGGGCCCACCGCCCCATTCATTAAAATAAACCGATACCAGTTCACCGCAGGCTGCCACCTTTTGATTCTCATCCACTACCTGAAACGAATCCAGAGCGTCGGATGTTTCGATAACAATTTCTTTGCCGCCGTCCGCATCGAATCCCAGGTGGTTCAATCGAAAGGTCATGTTGCCGCCGGGGTAAACGTCTTCCAATGAGCCGCAGTCCCGCTTCTCCAGTGGTTCCACATCATCTTCAAAACTGCTGTCAGAATCGTCAGTGACGCTATCGGAATCATCGGTGGCACTGTCAGAATCATCGGTGACGCTGTCTGAATCATCGGTGGCACTGTCAGAATCATCGGTGGCACTGTCAGAATCATCGGTGACGCTG
>JAFGQN010000074.1 GCA_016935665.1 Deltaproteobacteria bacterium
AGAGAGCGCGAAAAGAGCCGCAAGGTAAAATGCGTTCGCTGGCACATCATATTGATGAGGAAGCACTTGAACGGGCATATCGCAGAATACGCAAGGATGCAGCGGCAGGGGTGGATGGCGTTACCAAACAGGAATATGGAGAAAATCTGAAAGACAACTTATCGGATTTACACGACAGGCTGAAGGCGATGAAATATCGCCATCAGCCTATTCGTCGTGTTTCAATTCCCAGGAGTAACGGCAAGATGCGCCCCATCGGGATATCCACAATTGAGGATAAAATCGTACAGGGTGCTTTGCGTGAAACACTTGAGGCTGTGTATGAGCAGGACTTCATGGATTGCTCATATGGGTTTCGTCCGGGCCGCAGTGCCCATGCTGCGATAAAAGCGCTAAACCAGTCAATTAGATACGGCGAGGCGAACTGGATTTTGGAAGCAGATATTGAGTCTTTTTTGGATCACACATCTTGATGCTCCTTCAATAAATTAGTCTCTTGACGCTTCCTGTTTTTAGATGATGGAATTCGTCAATGGTTTTTTTACACTCGGGGAAGAGATAAAGCCCACTGTCTTTATCTCTTGTTACCGTGATGACCTTTGTATCAATGAGATGATAAATCCAATGTGGTTTAACACCGATTTTTTCTGCCACTTGAGGACAGGTCAGGTAGCCTTTCACCCGTCTGGGACGCGGTCCCCGAAAACGGTGGACTCGACCATGCTTTAAGCGTACGGACTGGACGGTGCTTTTTAGCAGCACGTCTTTTTGCGGTGATCGAAAACCGGCGTCAGTAAGTATGGCAGCGATGTCTTCATCGGATTTTCCTTTTGATTCAAGTTTAAGAATCTGGTTTTCGAGCTGGGTGAAATTTCCCATATCGCGAAGCGCACCCACTGGTACAGAAACATCTTCTTCAGTAATCGCGCCGCCTTTCCACACAATACGGACGGAAATCTGTTCACGGTTTTCCCTGCGTTTGAGCACCACTTTGTCGATAAGGCAGCGCAACAGTGCCTTTCGCTGGGCGCGGCTGATTGCAGTCGATTGCCACAGCTCGGGCATTGATTTTCCGAGCGATGAGAAGGTGTCCTTAAGTACCGATGAAATGTGTAAGGGAATCACTTTGTCTCGCTCTTCCCATTCCTGCTGAAATTGTTTTTCAGCATCCTGATGAGTTCTGAGGGATTCTTCCCATCGGCGCTCCAGCTCGGAGGCAACGAGCCGATTGGCCGGATCCACTTTTTCGTATCGACGACGCGCCAGGTCAGCCTGATATTGCAGTCTCTGGAGTTCCCGTTCTTTGGCGAGTTTGACCTCAGTATCGAGTTCCCTGCGTTCCGTCATGGCCTTTTCATAAAGGTTCAGTTCGGCTGGTGAAATCGCTTCGAAGAATGCGTTCACGACAAAGCAGTCAATCGCAGGAGCAGGAAGATACTGGCAAACCGGGGCAAGATTTTGCTGGCGATAATGGTTGCACAGGTATCGCGCGCCACCTTTGTATTGCACCACCATCTTGTGACCGCACTGCCCGCAGTACACAAGTCCCTGTAACAGGGAATCCCCGTCCCTGGGGGTGCCGCGACTTTTGTTTCTGTCATATTCCAGATAGTTGTCTTTGAGCATCGATTGAATCCTTAAAAACGTTTCCCATGAAATGTAACCTGGATATCGATCGTGCACTATCACCGTCCACTCGTCTATTTCTTTGCGTTTTTGAGACTGATGCAATCCGTCGGGGCCAGGGGTGTTTACCGTTTTTGTTTTGCCGTACACAAACGCACCGGCATATGCCGGATTTTTAAGAACACCGGCTATTTTGGAAAGAGACGGAGAGCACCAAACGGTTTCATCATTGCGATGTCGCTTTGGGATGTACAGATGATTGTCTCGAAAATGTCGAAGCACTTTTGCAGCCGTTTTCAGTTTTATGAAACTGTCAAAAATCAGATTGATAGCCTGCTGTACCTGCAGATCAAAATCTTTGACCACTCGCCCATCCTCCTGTCGCAAAAGACCAGCCGGCAGAGCCAGGGCCAACTCGCCTCTTTCCGTCGGGCCGCATTTTATTCTCATCCTGAAAAGGATTATGCCGCCGGACTTTGGGCAGTCATGAAGACCCGTTTTGTTTGGGAGCAAGAAGTAATGCCTCGTCTTTCCGTTTCAAAACGTTCCTTGGGTCATAATGTTACTCAAACGCTTTTAAGGCTGGCTGACGTGCATATTGAGATATTGGGAGTAGAACCATCGCATCTTGATCAAATTACGCGTGCTGGATTTGCTTCAAAATCGAGATTTATTGAAAGAGTAAGACGTCAGGGCAAAATAAAATTTCGTTTTGTTGGAAGGAGAGACGCGGTCCTCTCCGAATTACGAACGGCCTTAAGAGTTGTAGGCGTTGATGAGTCATGTGTAGGGGACCGTAATTTTTCGCCACAGGAATAGGCGGCTGGAGTGCTGTCAGATCACGCGGCTGCCTCAATCCCCCACGTAGCTCTGTTTCATCATTTCGGGCTTGATTTTGAACCTGTGTTAGATCATGAGCAGGTGCAGTTGGTCGGTTCCGAGCATCCTCAGCGGAAGTCGGCGTTCGTTCTTCCTCGTCAGCTCAGAGATGAAGTTCTTTTCACCTATCCGGTGCCGCGAGTACCTGGATATATACACCCGAATGCTTTTCTGGAAACGGCCAGGCAATGTCGTGGGTAGCGAGGATTTTGCCAGTAAGGATTCCCGGAAGTCAGAAATGAAGAAGTCACACCCCCGGCATCAACGCTCATAGTAATTTTTACACTCTTTTTTTTCCCAAAAAAATCATTTTTAAATGCAACAAAATCAGAAAACGGCCGATAGGGGGATATGAAAAATGCCACACTACTATTTATCATTGTACTGGGTGCAGTACTGGGCGCGGCCGCCGGCTGCATGGATATTGACCTTTTAGACAACATGAATCCCATGGACACGGAAACCGACACAGATAATCTTAACGAAGACACCGTTGCAAAACTCGATGATTCAAAAATTAGCAACGACTCAGACGGTGTTCAGGATTCCACCCCCAGTGCAGCTGTTGATTCCGATTCACCGCCACCAAACGACACAGCCGACCTGGCAGCGCCCAGGCTGGTAAGTGTTTGTAAAACCGAAGAGATCTCGCTGGCGGGCGCCTGTGGTGTCGAGGGGCCGGCATCCTTGTATTTGCGTTTTGATACGGATGAGCCAGCGCTGATCAATGCGCCTGTTGACTCTGTCGTCATTCTCAGTGCACCGTGGGCCACCCGCCACGAATTGGTATTTGCCAAAGCAGATGTGCCCTTGAATCTGGAATTCAGTATTCTGGATGTGAATGAAAATGCCAGCGTCATCGTACTGGAATTGCGTGCTATAACAGAGCCCGCCGTTATCATATCCGAAGTATTGGCCGATTGCATTGGACCTGAGCCCGATGGGGAATACGTAAAAATAGCGAACATTGGCCGCTTGCCGGTGAATCTCTCCGGCTGGATGATTGACGACAACAATGATCGAAACGGAGATGTCATTGCTGAAGGAACAATTCTACCCGCCGGAGCAGAGGGTACGATTGCCATGAAAGGGTTTGAAGTTGCGCAAGGGCTTTTCATTCCACTGGATTCGTCCATTGGTTCCAGCGGACTCAAAAACAGCGACGCTGAAAGCATTCAACTGTTTGACCAGAATGGTGTGCTGATGGACGAATATCTCAATGAACAGCAGTTCCCCGAAGAAGGGATACCCGCAAAACGGCGTCACGCGCTGTTGCCCCGCGGCAGTGCGCAACTCTGGAGCGCCTCAATTAATCTGGGCCAGAGTCCTTGATTGTATCGGCCCCAATGCTCGGATAGAATCCCTCTTCAATGAACAAAACAGTACCCCTCTTTGGGCAGACTGCCGAGTTGGTCAACGAAGTTCAGATGACCGTTTTTGAGCAGGCGCAGGGAATAACGCAGGTTACCGATGCCACTGTGCATCTGGAAAAAGTGATGCGCAGTAACACCAATGCCTCCGCTGAAATGTCTCGTATCTGCCAGGCTCTCTCGACTTCGGCCTGTCAGTAGGAAGACGCCTTCGAATTTTTTAAGATTGTGAAAATAAAAATGGCGCCTTATCGAAGCATCTTGAATGGGAGGAAGTGCCCGAAAAGGAACAGTTTCAAAAACTGCCTGCCAGCCGAACGCGACTCATCGACACTATCAAAGTGATTGCCAAAAGGGCCGAAACTGCCATGGCCAATATCGTTAGAGAAAGACTCGCCCGAAAAGATGACGCCCGCGCCATCATCCGCGACCTGTGTCGTATCCACGTGAACCTGGCGCCGGACACTGACAACAACATCCTTCAAATTCACGTCCACGGCCTTGCAAATTCCGGAAGCAATATCCCTGTAGAGCACCTGCTCAATCACACGATCCAAACTGAATTCAACTGTCCCGGCGCCAAACTTCGAATGACTTTTATCCTGCTCGGCTCCAGCTTGAATCGGTCCAACGTTATCTGCGCGGTGAAATGCCACCTCTGTTTTTGGATAAAGCGCCAATCATGATGGTTTTTGGGAGGCATGCTGGAGAAAATACGTCTTCCAGAGTTTGGGGACTGCCGTGTAAATGGATGTGGCGAGGAGAGCGCGGTGCTTTGGTTGGCTGATGTTTCTGCAGGGACTTTAGCGCAGCGGATTCGATGCGACGTTCGGCGTTGCGTTCCTGTTTAAGCCCTTCGTAAATCGCCATGACCAATCGGGTGGGACGCGCGTTGAATTGGGGTTTGGCTCGTCTTAAGCCTGTGCCCATGGCCGCCAACTGCTTCAGTTGTCCGGGGCCAAAGTCGTTGCCGACCACCTCTTTCAGTGTGTCTCCGCCCAAAACGGATAGCGGTGTATCCACCATGGATATGGCCACTTGAAACAAATCCGCATTTACCGTTGCGCCAGGAATGGGGACATCTCCCTTGCCGGGCATGTTAATGATAATATCAGGATACTGCTCAATGATTTTTGCAGTGCGGTTGTTGAAATCCTTCATATCGAAAACGCCCATCCGGTGCAATACGCCGTGAACCACAACCAACCTGCTGATGAGGGGCATCGTGTCGATGTGTCCGCGGCCATCAACGGAAAAACGCGTTAAAGTGGGGAGATCTCCCCCTTTTTCGATTTGTTGAAGCAGTGCGGCGGCATAGGCTTGTCCCATTTGCAGTGTTGCCGACACATCTGCGTATAGCCAGGTTATCCAGGAAGATACGAGACCGGTACTCACCAGCCGACCGGATGTCCGGAAGTAGGCCATGCTGGCCAGTGCCTTTGGCAATCCTAAATCACCGGAAAGCCTGTCGGCAAATCGGCCATGCCTGGCAATGGCCAGGTGCAGTTCAAAAGAGATGACGCTCCAGCGCGCCGGTTTCGCGATGTCCTCCTCTGCAACCCGCACACCAAACAGAGCTCCTTCCACCGAAGATTCACTGATCACCACACCGCCAAACAAGTTCTGATACAGCGCCTGACCCCCACGGTGGCGTCGGGCGGTACTGTTCACCAAATCCGCAAGAATCCGATCTGCGGCATCAAAATATGCGGCGTTGGCGGAAGTCCGTTCATTGAGCACGTTTTCAAACGAGTTTAAACGGCTGTCGGCGGCGGCAACCGCTTTATTGTATGTGTCCACGTGATTGCGGGTGAGTTTCTGATCGTCCTGCAGGTCCTGCAGTTGAGAGATGAGTTCTTTGATTTGCGAACCATAGCGCAATGCCAGCTGTTGCAGCACCTCGAAGTTGCGGTAACTGCATGTGTTGGCAATGGCTTTGGCGCGTTCGTGCTGAATTTCCAGCGCAGCGAGCACCGCGGCAGCCATTCCCTTTATAGTGGGTGTTTTTTTTCGCGCGAGTTTGGATACGTTCATTATCTGCCAGGGCAATTTGCGCGAGATGGGAGCTTTTTCCGGTTTCACCTGCGGTGCCGGCTGCGGCGCAGGCGTGGTGGGCGCCGCAGGTTCGGCACTGTGCGCGGATTTCTTTGGCGCGGTCGTTTTACCACTTGTCAATAGACGCAAAAAGAATCTGCCAAACAGAAAGATGATGACAAAAATCACCTCAATAATGGTTTCAAGGTTCTCCACGCTATTCTTCTTTACCTTCTTTGCGCTCCGGCATTACCGAATGCTGTCGCGATGCGGTACGCCACGGTCTGGCCAGCGGACCGTCCTCATTCCGTTTCGTCAGTACCTCCGCACCAATCAGACTCAGCACAAACCCCTTTGGATCGCGAATGGTGTCGTCGAGCGACGGCCCCGCAGCTTCGGTCGGAAAATGTTTACGCGTCATGGTCATTCATCCTTTTTACACGGTTTCTCACTCATTTTTGAGATGGACTTGCGCATGTCCGTATCGGAGGAAATATTGCGGATATTCAAATAGTCCATCACACCAATATTGCCGGAACGTAACGCTTCGGCCATGGCCATGGGAATCTGGGCCTCTGCTTCCACCAGTTTCGCGCGCATTTCGGCCACTCTCGCCACCATTTCCTGTTCGTTGGCCACCGCCATGGCGCGACGTCCCTCCGCTTTGGCCTGAGCCACCTGCTTGTCGGCTTCAGCGCGTTCGGCGTTCAGCTTTGCACCGATGTTGGCGCCGACGTCCACGTCCGCGATATCAATGGAGAGGATGTTAAACGCCGTTCCCGCATCCAATCCTTTGGAGAGCACATTTTTGGAGATGGCATCCGGATTTTCCAGCACGGCCTTATGATCTTCGGCGGAACCAATGGTGGATACAATCCCCTCGCCCACGCGGGCGATAATGGTTTCCTCGCCGGCGCCGCCCACCAGTCGGTCGATATTGGCGCGCACGGTAATCCGGGTGATGGCGGACATTTGAATGCCGTCCTTGGCCATGGCGGTTACTTTGGGGGTAGTAATGACTTTGGGATTCACGGACATCTGCACCGCTTCGAGTACATCTCGTCCCGCAAGGTCAATGGCGGCACAACGATCGAAAGACAATTCAATGTTGGCCTTGTCCGCGCTGATGAGCGCGTTGACGACGGCATTTACATTTCCACCCGCCAGATAATGACCTTCCAATTGGTTCAGTTTAATATCCAAACCGGCTTTGACGGCACTGATGCGCGGTTCCACGATGTGTTTGGGGGTCACTCGTCGCAGTCGCATGGCCACCAGTGTGAACAGTCCCACGTGTGCGCCGGACGCCCATGCGGCAATCCACAGACGGACGGGGATGAGCCATGCAAACAGGATAAATCCGACAACGGCGATAACCACCAGTGCGACAAGCGGAATACCTCCGTCGATGGTGCCGTCCGCAAACGGCTGGGATTGAGCCAAAATGGATGAAATTGCGTTTAACATAAATGTTTCCTTTCCCGTTCAACCGGTTGAGCCGGTTTAATTATTGTTTTGTTCCACTTGTCGGACCACCACTCTGGGGCCATCGATCAGCGTCACTTCCACTGGCGACCCAACGTCGATGAAACCGCCTTCGGTCACTACGTCCAGACGCCGGTTTTCAATACGCGCTGTGCCGGCCGGGCGCAATGCCGTAATGGCGACGCCCCGTTTGCCCACAAGATCTCCGAAGGAGTGAGCAGTGCCCGAGCCCCGTTGTTGTGTGGTATCCAGAACAAAGCGTTTTTGTATCATTTTGGATTTCATGCCCAAAAGTACCCCCACAAATGACAGGAACCCCGAGGCTACAAACACTGTTACACCCCACAGGACGCCATAGGTGGAGCCCGCCACCACCGCTGCGCTAATGAGAGCGATGACGCCCAGAATCCCTCCTGCACCAAAACCGGGAATGACAAAGACCTCCAGTCCCAGCAGAATCTCCCCCACAAAGATGAGCAGTAGAATCAGCGCTATGGGGCTCAAGGGGACATTGGCCAGCAGGCTGGATATGTCGAGCAGGACCTGGGTCATTCGGATGGTTCCTTCATGCGGACAATGACGTGATTGCCCTCGATGCGCACAACTTCAATGGGGGCGCCGGCTGGGATAAAGTCGCCTTCACTGGAGACATCTACACGATTGCCGTCGAAAATGGCGATACCCGCCGGCCGCAGATAACTTTCCGATTTGCCCTGCGTGCCGACCTTGATTTTCTTTTCAATCACGTCGCCTTCGATGCCGCCTTTGGCCGTTGAATAATTTGCCGTGTCCAGCACGAGCGTGTTTTTTACCAGGCGGGTTTTGGGCAGTGTCATGAAGGCCACCACTAAAAGAACGATGGTGACCACTACCGAAATCATCACGCGTGTGAGTGCCGCCCCCAGCATGCCAATGTCCCACGATACACCGATGGGCATGGAGGTCAAAGAGAGAACGAGCGCGCTTATGATGGCCAGAATGCCCAGGGTCCCGGCGATTCCAAATCCAGGCAATACGAAAATTTCCACCGCCAGCAGGATGACGCCTGCCACAAAGAGAATCACCTCCTCGAAACCGGCCATGTGCACCACCATGTGTCCGGCGAAAAAGATAACGAGGCAGACAATGCCTACAATGCCCGGCAGGCCAAAGCCCGGATGGTAGAGTTCAATCAGAATTCCCAGCATACCCAGGGTCATCAGAATACCGCTCAACATGGGGTCGGTTAAGATTCGCGCGAGTTTTTCCGCCCAGTTCATGGACAACGTTTTGTGGCGGGCTTTGGGCAGTGCGATTTTTCGTTTTATTTCGTGGATGGAGTTGGCGCGACCATTGGCGATTTTGTGGCGCAGGGCTCCGGCGGTGTCCAGCGTCAGCAGTTTGCCTTTGGGAATGATGCCTTCGATTTCCACATCCGCATCCACCATGGCAGCGGCAATTTGACCGTTGCGACCCTTGGCTCTGGCGGTGGACGCCATTTCCGCCCGAAAGTACGACACGTATTTTTCGCCCACTGGATTGGCCTGGCCGCCGTCCAGGGTAATGGGGGTGGCGGCGCCAATGGACCCTCCATCCGCGATAAAAATGTAGTCGCAGGCGAATGAAATGAACGCTCCGGCGGAGATGGCCCGGGGATGGATGAACGCCACCGAGCGAATATCCCTTTGCAGTGCCATGATGGCATCGCGAATTTTGGTGGCCGCGTCCACCCGACCTCCGGGTGTATTAATGTCAAAAATAACGGCGGCGATATCTTTATTGGTCTTCAGGGAGCGTTCCACAAACGCAGCAAGTCCCATATCGATGGTTTCGTGAATTTCGAGCCTCAAAATGGTTTGTCCCTCGCCACCCTTTGGGTTGGGCTGGGGCATGGGAACGATGAGCTCAGACAGGGCCGCCGCATCGGAATCCGTATCGCCTTCTCCCGGTTCCGGCGAATCGGTGAACGGTTTGTCCTCTTTGGTGTCTTCGGACACTTTTTCAATGGCTTTGGCCAAATCCCGGGCAATTTTCTCCGCTGGACTTTCCGAGTCGGTATCTGTTTTCTTTGCTGCCGGCTCTGCTTTTGGGGCATCTGTATTTGCGCCCAGCACAAAGCCGCCAAGGGTCAGCATAAAAATGTAAACCAATAAATATTTTCGCCGTGTTACGGCAACAGTGTGTTTGTTTCTCATGAGATGGTAAGCATATGGACCTTTTTCAACCCGTGCAACGGTTTTACTGCATTTTTCAAGTGCTTGAGGCACTGATGTCTCAGGTTGGGCGATGGCGATGTTGTGTCTTTGCGTGATGACCCCTTTGACAGATTGCACAGAAGGGAATTAAAAACAGGGCAACATATCGCAAAACGGCTTTTATGTGGGTTGGCGCCAGAGGAGCCGATATGACCGGCGCGCTATTCCAGAATAATGGTGGGGTGTCGGATGCGGAAGCATTCGGATTTTGGGGCGGTCCATTTGAGGACGTTGTACCAGAACTGGGGAATCTGAAAGACGTTGCCCGGTGTTTTCCAGAACTCTTTGTCTGCGTCGTAGCAGGTGTGTTCGGCCCAGCGGCTTTCGTCTTCGGGGATTTCGAAATTGAGGTTGTCTTCGTCGAGTTCTTTTAGCCAGAATTTGGAAAAGAGCGGCCATTCGTCTGCGATGGCCACCACGCGACCGGCGCCTACCTCCCGGGTGACAATGGTGTTGCCCTCATCGTTTTTCGCCACAATCTGCGCGTCGGCCGGGGCTTCGATGCCATAACCGATGAACGCGCCTATCTGCGCCACTTCATTCGAGATGGGATGCGTTGGGTCGAATCCGTCAATGGGGACGGCGTTCCACCAGCAAAAGCAGTCCAGACCCTGTGGGCAGGTGGTTAAAATGGCGTCCTGGTTGTACGAGATTCCTGTGGCCGGTTCCAGAATGCTGTTGAGCGCATTCGTCTCATTATATACCGCTGCCGTATTGAAACCGCTCACCGTGACCACACCACCACCTTCTTCCAGCCATACCTTGAGTGCCTCTGCTTCGTTGGCGCTGTAGGTCCACCAGCCCACATTCAGAGTGCTGGACTGGTATAAAAACAGGAGCACATCGTAGTCTTTTAGAAATTCCGCTGTGATGGCGGGTTTATCGGTATTGGTTTCGTTAATCATGGTCACTGTGGCCGATGAATCGTTGTTCAACCAGTCCACGTACTGACTCACATCCTTGTCTGAATCGTTGGCGGCGCTGTCGAAAATTCCAATCACGCCAATGCGTAGACAATAACAGGTTTCCGGGTGATCCTCCCCATCCGGACAAATGAGGTCCGAGCCTTCGTCACTGTCCGAGTCGGAATCGCTGTCGCCGTCGGTATCGGTATCTCCATCCGTGTCGGTGTCGCCATCGGTATCGCTGTCAGTATCGGTATCCCCATCAGTGTCCGAATCGCCGTCGGTGTCCGAATCGCCATCTGTATCGGTATCGCCATCCGAATCGCCATCGGTGTCTGAGTCACTGTCGCCATCGCTTTTCGCATTTGACCCTTCTGCCGGATCTACCTCACTGCAGCTCCACGCAAACAGAACCAACGACAGGTGCATAAATAAAATGATTAATAAGTGTTTATTCATAAAATAACCTCCAAACAGGCCAGGTCTGTGCCACTTTCAAACGATGCACCCCAAACTCACCTATTGTTAAACAATCAGATGGCGAAAACAATATGATTTACGATTTGTTTGTCTCTTCAGTTTTTATCTCCTTGCCGATTCAAGAGAATCGAGTACTTCGGGACTGACGCCGTGTTTTTTTACTTCATCGAACACTCGCGTGCTGCGTTTGTAGTAGGCTTCGATGGCGATGACATCGCGAAACCGAGGGTTGGGATGGGACGCCAGCAAAAGGAAAATGTCGTCAAATCGTCCGCCAATCTGGGCAAGCACGCAAAGTACCAGCAGACTGTTGAAATTGTCATTGTGAACTTCCTCAATCAGTTCGGCAATGGTGGCGGGAGTGCTGCCACAGGAGAGCATCAGTCCGGCCACATCGGCAGGGAGATCAGCGGGCAGCATTTTAAAAAAGACGTTGCCCGGATTGTCCCGTTTTACCGAATGCATGATGTTTTCGGGACAGGGCAGATACTCCACGTGCATGTAAAAAAGTGTTTTGTCGAGCGCCCGGGTACGGATGAGTGAGCATAGGGAAGCGGAAAACGCCGAAAAATACTGAGAAGCGGCGCCGTCTCTGCCGTCGGCGGTGGCCTGTGCCAGCGGGAAGCGTGAGGTGAATTTGCCCGATGCAATCCCCTTTTCCAATTGAGTCATATCTGCCCATTCACCCAGCGATAAAAATACAATTATCTCTTTTTTATCGGGTGCCTTTAAGCTTAGGATGTCAGTGTCTCGCTGAATGGTGGCGATTTGGGTGTGTGTCGGAATTGGAGGGATGGCCAGAGCGGGTTTTAAAAAGAATTTGTAAGTGATTTCCAAAGAGTGTTTCGTGGGCGGCATGCAAAAACAGATGTGGTCTCTAAAACTGTTCAGCGCAATAGCCAGTTCATTGGGGCGCCTGGGATGAACGCCCAGCAAAATAGGATGGCCTCCCTCGATTTTTATCGATTCACCAATGATGACAACAGTGCCCACGTCCGAAGACGAGGGCTTTTGCGGGGCCCTGTATAACGAAAAACCGCACTCCTTAAGGTTTTCAGACTGCAAAGTGAGATACCATTCGATAGATGTATCGAATTCCTGGATGCTGCTCATGGAAGCTCCTGATGTTGGTATTGTTTAGTTAAAAATAAATGTACTTTCATCTATTGGCAAGACCCGGTATCGATTTGCACAGGGCAATCGCAAGAATGAAATGTTTTCTAAA
>JAFGQN010000008.1 GCA_016935665.1 Deltaproteobacteria bacterium
CCCCAGGACACCGCGCCCCAGGACACTGCGCCCCAGGATACCGCACCCCAGGACACCGCGCTGGATACCATGCCAATGGACACCGACGTGGACACCGTTCCCGCTGGAACTCTCTCCTGCAAACCGGAGTATCCCCAGTTTTCGCAGGAAGAGGATTGCAAAGACGAAAACGGCGCCCCCATTCCCGACTGCATGGCCGAATGCGGCGCCGCGTACTCCTGGCAGGGCTACGAATGCCCGGACCACCTCACCTGCGTGGATGGTCCCTGCTCTGACACAGATGGTCCATCGGGCCTTTGCTATCCGCCCGCACTGCTGGAATGCACCACTTCCGAAGACTGCGCCTGTCTGCCCCACATCTGCACTGAAAAAATTGGCTGGCTCTGCAACGAAAACAACCGCTGCGTCCCCGTGTTTTCCCGATAATTGACACCGCCAGACAGCTGCAGTTGTTGTTCTCTTCACAGCGAATTCAATTGCTTAAATCCACAAAAATAATGAACCATTAGTGTCCCCAGCGGCACTGAAGCTGAGTTATGAAACATAATTGTTTGTCAGAAGGAATTTCCTTTCGGGGAAGAGTTGCTGCATTTGCGCTGGGGCTTTGGATATTAGGTGGATGCGGCGTTGCGGATGACATTGATGCGGCAGGGGTCGACCATGACACAACGATGGATACCGTGGATTTAAACGACACCACATCAACCGAACCGTCGTCATCCGGCAGCGAAACACAAACTGCACCATCTGATACAGACACCCCCCCTTCAAATGATTCCGCCACTGGCGCGGACACCCATGGGAATGGGGGCGTCGACTCCGACATCATCCACGATAGCGGTGTTGCGGGGGACAGCGCAGGGCATAACGGCGATACAGACACCAATGGCTCCACCGATCCATCTGGCGATACGGCCACGGACACAACGTCTCCCCCGGACACCTTTGGGGATAGCGACACAGTGAACGCGACGAAGGTGGTCATCGACGCGGATTGTGCCGACAGCGCCACCACACTTCGGGAAGCCGCCAGCTGCAGGACGCCTCCCCTAAAGGTGGGCGTTGGTCTGGAGGGCTCGGATTTTCAGGATATCCAGAAAGCCGGTATTCATTTTAATACCTGTTTCCCCAGGGACTATTTAACCTGGCAGGATGTGGAGCCATCGGAAGGAGATTTTACGCACTGGGAAAATATAGATGCATTCATGAACAGCGCTGCCGCTGAAGATTTGAGTTTTTTGGGCACGGCGCTCATCTGGCATACCCACCTGCCCGCGTGGCTGCAACAGTCAACAGGTCGCGACCGTGTTTTAAGCCTGATGAAAAATCGCATCGAAAAAACCATGGCGCACGTGGGGGACACCATCCACGTTTGGGATGTGGTCAAAGACGCCATTATGACAGATGCCGACACAGGAGAGGGCAATCCCAGGATGCGGCCAACGGTGTTTTATCAGGAAGTGGGAGACGACTACATTAAACAGGCGTTTTTGATGGCCAGGGACTATGCCGACAGCAACGGATGGACCAACACCGGCCTGTATTACAGCGACTACAGTCTGGAGGCCCACAACGACAAATCTCATTTTGCGCGGCAGATGATAGAGGATTTGGTCACCGATGGGGCCCCCATTGATGGGGTGAGCCTGCAAATGCATCTTGGCCCCTATCACAACATCCCCACCATTTCTGAAGTGGCGGAGCAAATGGCGTTTTACAACGGATTGGGGCTGGACGTACGCATTTCCGAGATGGATATCAACAGGTGCGCAAACGCCATTTCCCATCAGCAGCAGCTTGAACTGTACCACGATATTACTGAACTCTGTGTTCAAAACCCGCGCTGTTCCAGTATCTCGGTATCAGCGCTAACAGACGAAATCTTCTTCGAATGGTTCTTTGGTCCGACATCCTGCACAGCGGCCACCGCCAGCGCCATGCTGCTGGACAGCAATTACAATCTCAAAGAAGCATACTACCGGGTCCTTACTGCTTTAAAGGGGCAATAGCTGAGAATTCATAAACATTTGTTGGCCAAATGCGAAATTATTTTGGGCAACAGCATCAACGAAACCGGAACAGCAACTGTCAATGTTCATATGCGCCCATGTCAACCCTGCAGAATGTATCGGTTTCAGGCAGGCAGCGGTTATTGCCATTGATGTCAAACGGCTGCAACTTTGAAGTATCGCTATCCAGGTGCAGATAATCGAATGGCCAAAGCGTTTCGTCGCCGCTGTTGATGCATGGAGAATCCGCCTGAAGGGACAAATCGATATTGGCACTGCTGTCAGGGTCGCCGTATGGATGAATAAACAGCGGGTTTTCGTAAATACAATCTGTGCAATAGGCCCAGTCGACGGTGTCGGTGTCGGTGGCAGTATCCGTGTCAGTAACCGTATCCGTGTCTGTATCAGTGACAGTATCGGTATCAGTGGCAGTGTCAGTATCGGTGACAGTGTCGGTCATTGTATCTGTAGCGGTGTCAGTGGCAGTATCCGTATCCGTATCACTATCCGTATCCATTTTGACAATCACAACAGTTTTTATGAGGGTGACAATTTTTATGAGGGTAACCGTCTTAATGACGGTGACGGGTTTACTAACAGTGACAGTTTTGGTGACAGGGATGGTGATGCTTTGTATGACGGTGACGGGATTGATGACATGGACAATTGGGGCACTGCCACATCCGAACATATTGGAGGAATAAACGTAAATGCCGCCGTGATCGACGGGTTCGATGGGCGCGGTACACTCGCTGTCAGTATCTGCCCCGTACCAGAAGATGCTATTATCAAACCTGACGCGCCCTTCCCCGTTCTCATCACCTAAATGAATATCGTCCCCCAGGGCCGATGCCTGGTTGTGGTGAAATGTGCAATGGGCAGCGTCAATCGTCGTATTTTCTGCTGCGTAAACCGCACCGCCATAATTGGCATCGTTTCCGAAAAAGACACCGTTGTAAATCCCGGCGTATGTATTATTGGAATAAATTGCGCCTCCTTCTCCGCCTGCACTATTGTCTGTGAACATGCAATTGACGATCAAAGTGCTGTTCGAGTAATATATCGCCATGCCTCCGCCATCTCCACCGAAAATGTAATTATCGTCAAACACGCTTTGCGATACCCGCAGCAATGCATTATCGGCGTAAACCGCGCCGCCATCGTTTGCTGAATTTGCTCTGAATACACAATTTTGTATAGTCACCTCTGCATCGTAAGCCAAAAGTCCACCGCCGAAATTGTCTGCATGATTATCTTTCACGAGGCAGTTTCGAAGCGCAAACGGTTCACCTGCATTGTCAATATAAATCCCGGCGCCATCATTTGCTCCAGAGTCAATACCAATAGCTTTTCCGTTTCGGATGACAACTCCGTCCAGCGTTGCGTTCGATGCGCCGGTGACCACATGGTGCACCGTATTGTCCCCGTCAAGAATGGTCGAAAGGGAATCTTCGTCACTTTTAAGCGCATCAAAATTTAAATTTCTGCTCAAAAAATCGGTGTCCCCGCTTTCGAATCCACCGTAAACCCGATGTCCCTCTTTAAGCTGAAATGCAGCTGTTACATCCCCATTTGTATCCGGAAGGTACGTCCCCGCGGCAATCCAGATTTCAGTGCCTTTGGGAGCGTCCATAAGCGCTCTGGCCAGGTTATTATACGCGCTTGACCACGACACACCCTCATCGTCACCTTCTGCTTCCACGTTGTTGTCGTCAACATAAACGGTGTGCAATACGCGAAGTGTGCCAAGGGGCATTGCTGGCGCCACATTTCCCGCAACATCTGACACGTTGGTGAGAGATAGTGGATACACACCCTGGGCATCCGCATCATTGATGGTGAAAGTCGCTGTCCAAAGTGAGTTATCATCTGTTGAAACTGATGGATTATTAACTCCCAGTTCACCAAAACTCAATTGCTGAGAGTCCGGATTGATTGGTTCGGAAAAACTAAATTTCACCGTCACATTCTCGCCGTCGGTTGCAATTTTCGGTTCAATTGTCGAAGACGCCAGGGTTGGGGGAAGAAAGTCATACTTCACCAGGTTTTGGGATGTGTGTGTCTTTTTGATACCCGCCAAATCCGTCATTTCGATCTGAACATCTGCTTCCCCTTTACACTTTTGGTCCTCTGCTTTCACTGTGCAGTCTCCATCGACATTGAAAGTGTAGCTGAAATGACATATTTGATCGGTTTTGCAATGCAGAATATTACCCGTATCGTCTTTTATTCCAGCTTCATTGAGTTCTTCCCAATTGTCGGAAACCGGATGTGCGATGCGTACAGCTATGTCGCGCAACTTTTCTGACACATTGAACGAAACAAGAAACTGTTTTCGGTTACCCACTAAGCTGGATGAAACGTCCGGCATCCCCAAAAGGTACGGATAATCGAACTCATATTTGACAAGATTCTCAAATTTCTGCGAGTTAAAATTGCCCGCTAAATCTGTCATATCGATACTAATCGTCTTGTCTCCTTCGGTCTCGATGAGTTCATTCACTTTGTGACTGATACGACAATTCAGTGTGCCAGATTCATTTGTCTCGCAGCTATCTTCGAGCGCACCATCGAGTGTGAGTCCGCCAACACTTACGGCGATGTGGCCAAGGGGTTCCGATACATCGAAATCAATTTCAAGAATCCTCGAAGTATCCGAATCCGCTTCTGTATCCGCGTCAATCGGCTCGCTGAGTGATACAGTTGGTTCCCCCATAACCGAAGGCGCAGTGAAGTCGTATGCAATTGAATTTTTTGAGAAATAGATATTGGCGTTACCCGCTAAATCTGTTGATTCGATAAAAATTGTCTGTTCACCATCGTCTCCAGCCGTTGCGTTCACTATGTGAATAAAATGACATGTCAGTAAATCGGTATCGCAATTTGTATTGAAATTGCCGCGCACAACGTCATCTCCAATACGCACTTCAAGATCGTTCAGTGGTTCGGACACTGCGAAATCGAATGTGATCGCGTCACCCTTTGATACATGTTTTTTAGAGACAACCATATCTGATATTTCAGGTTCGACAACATCGAGGGTGACCACGTGTATGTCCGCTGGATCGGTGCGCATTGAGATATTGTTGACATTCGTGCATTCCACCAATTTTACCTCGTAATCCCCGTCTGGAATATCTTTCCCGATTAAATACTCACCCTTGTATTCGTGTTTTTCACTATTCAGAGTTTCCAGGATTTGGGGAGTAGCGAATAACGCAGACTCGATTTTACAGTTATACATCTCCTCTGAAAAAACAAAATCAAACGTGACCTTCCGGTCATGATTAATCCATTTTGTGGAAGCACTCGATGTGATGAGTTTTGGATGTTCGAATTCAAAGACAATTTTCGGATCGGTAATTGTCTGCGACTGCTGGTTTTCTGCCAAATCCCACATGGTTACTAAAATCTTTTTTTCCCCTTCGGAATCTTCCGGCTGAACGGTCCCCCCGCAGATAACCTTCTTCCGGGATGCTTCCAGCCTGCACTCACTGGTGATGTCTTTGTCTCCAATCTTTACGTTCCACCGCGAAAGCTCTTCAGATACGTTGAGCTCAAACCCGTACGGTTCGCCGACGTCCACCAGTATATCGCCCAACGGGTCGGATGGTTCGCATCTGGGCAGTGAAGTATTAACGTGAACGGTTTGTTCATACGTTTGTGTTGACACGTTTCCCGCTAAATCTGTCGCAGTCACTTCGATAGTACAGTCACCATTCCTATCGCCTTGTTTGACCGCATATGTTGCCCAAAAGTGTCGACCATCCGTGGTAAGCCCCCCGGCGACATCCGATTCTCCCACTTTAAATAGAACACTCTGCAGCGGCTCATTAAACTCGCCCTGAATGGTGATTGTTTCATCGGCCTTAATCTGCAACCGATCTCTGCCCTTTACTTCGACGGTTTCCGTATCGCCGTTTCGTGTGATCTGCGCAACAATATCTGCCGAAACACTCTCCGGAGCCACATTATCCACTTTCACCCAACTAAACTGTTCCGTGTGCGTGTTTCCCGCAATATCCGTTGAAGACACTGCAAGCAAGCACATACAATCGATCGATTCGTTTTTAATCCTGCATTCCACCTTAAATGAATCTGTTGTATCTGTGATTTCCACAGTACAGGAAACATCTTCGCCACATAAGGCTGGCATATCCGTATCAGTGGCGGGATTTTGCAACGGAGCGGAATTGTCACAGAACGCCTCAATGGTGTCGTCCATCTTTTCGTCAGATCCGGCGTTCATGTCGGCGTCTGTTGAGTAATCGCTGTCGGCATACTCAATTGGCGTGGTTTGATTGTAGTTTTTAATTTCGATAGAGCAGGAAAAATCTTCCTTTGCATATTTCAAGTCCGCGCAGAACGCTGACACCGGCTCGGGTATTCCTTTGTCCACAACAAATCGAATTTTGCCAAATAGAACCAAACCATATGTTTGATCAAACACTTTTGCAAACAGGGATTGGGGATTGGTATCAAATGGCAATACCATTTCATTCGCCCAGAATGGAACATTCGGATCCTTTGGTTCAGTAATCTTTTTAAAAGCATGATAATTCTTACTGAAGTCATCGCTACTGGCAAAATCCACACGATTCAGCGCCAATTCTTTTTGCCAGCTTTCTTTTACCGCCACCTCAATTTTGGCACGGTCTGAGTTTAGGTAATATATATTGTCAATTTGGGGTATCGAATCATCGGCAACAGCTGTGTCCGTATCAATGAACGCCTCTGTGTGCGTTTGTGAATCTATATTCGATTCGGCCCGAGTTATTCGAATTGCAATTGGCTCATCCACCGGGTTCAGTGACACCAGAAGTTCTTCGTGGTTGCCTGACGCCACCGAAAAATGGCGCGATTTTCCAAAGTACATGGACGGCGCCAGGGCATTTTTCTCTTTTTTAAGTTCAATGGTCAGCTGGTAATTGTCGCCACTTGGCACTTTGGGGATTTCAAGAACATTTTCAGCATTGACGTTTGTGCCGCGGAACAGGGTTGGTGGCACCATGACGATTTTTCGCTGGGTATTGCTGCTATCCTGCTGATATATTTTTACGTAGGCCCAATGGTTCCCATCGGGGTGCTCACCTGGAAATTCCACCTTCACATCGAAGGTTCCCTCGTCTTCGCATGCGGCCAGAGCAACAATGCAAACGGTAAATATTGCAATACAGATTATTTTCATTTTTGTTTCCTTACGCGTTGGTGTGAATGAACGCCTCTGCAATTTTGCAACCGGGTTTAATTACGCGAATTACCTTTGAACAACACTAAAAGTCACTGTCCCTGAACCGGGTGGGTCTTCCTGCCGTGAACGGACCAGCGCCACGGAAATACCGACAATAGCCGCTGAGACAAGACCCGCACCCAGCCAAAATGGCCATTTCCTGTAGAAAGGCTTCTGCTCGAAATCCAGGTATATCGGTTCTTTCTGCCCTACGTGAAGGATGATGTTTTTTTTAATATCACGAAATCCCTTACGGGTAGCTACCAGGTCATACTGTCCTGAGGGCAGATTGGCTATCTCAACATCGCGCTCCCGGTCAGTGTATTTTCTGTCAAGGGGGATCGTTCTGTGGGTCAGGTCATGAAAGACAATTCTGGTATCGGCCGGAATCTCTTCAATGATGACTCGGGCCGGCCAGTCTTTTCTTTTCAAATCAACCTGGTTTGTGCGCGCCATAACAGAAAGGTTTTTCAAAAAGATAGTTCGGCCACTGTGAAGCTCAATCTCAAAGCTGTATGTATTGGGTTTTATCCAGAATTCTTTTTGCAATGTTGACTTTAGTACCGACAGATTCGGGTCTGTCTTTTTCAGATTGGCCAGACGATTCTCTGTCAACCCAATAATATGGTCAAAGGTCACCTCATTCCTGCGCAGAACGTCGCTGCCGCTTTGCACAGTCGTCTCTTCATTTTTCTGACTCGCTTCAATATGAATTGTGGTTAAGTCTTCGCCGTCAATTTGTATGCGTGTAATTCTATCCCCTTTGGGCTCGGTAAATTCAACTTGAACGAATCGTTGCAACAATTCCTCCATAATCTCAAAAGCAGCTGCCTGCTGAGAGTTTGACAGATAATCGTTTGGAGCAACGTTGATGTTTGGTTTCACTGCTTCAAAAAAAAGAAGCAAGGCTTCAATATCATGCCCCAGGTCTTTGCGACATTGGGCAGCGGCATATAAAACAATGGGCAGCCGTATATAGCCAAGCGCCTGTTCAAAATAGAAGCGCGCTTCGGAATACTTCTTCTGTTTGGCCAGCTGCCTCCCTTTTCCATATGCCATTTTTGCACGGATGCGCTTAATGTCTTTGTTCGAAAGTTCTTCAGGTGGCGTGTTTGCCTGACCGTCTGGTAACAGATCGTTATTCGGCATTTCGGTGCGTTCCAGTTTTATTGGTGGCACTATTGCCGAGTCATTCGGTGTTTCTCCGTCAGTGGGCTGAGCAAACGACAGTGACGGAAAAAAAAACAACGCGATTCCAAGAATATAATGTCTGGTGTTCATGATGCTCAAACCTCGCGCTATTTCCATTCCGGTATATCCGTTTTATTTTTCAGTCGTTCCTGCTTAAGACGAAGTGTCTCCACCTCCGCTGCCTCACGTTCAAGAAGTTCTTTTTGTACACGGGCTTCAGATTTTCGCGCTTCCTCTGCAGCCAATCTCTCTTCTACCGCTTTTCGCCTGTTTTTCTCGGCACGAATCCGTGCCGCTTCCGCTTTTTTCTGCGATTCTATAGCAAGCAATCTGGCCTTCTCCGCCTTTTCCTTTTCAGCAAACGCCATCTCGCTGGCCTTTTCCGCCTTTCTCATCTCGGCATAGGCTTTTTTCTTTTGTTCATCGGCACGTTTTCTTTCAGATTCTGCATCTTGTTTCAAATCAAATTCTTTTTCACGTGCCCTATTCGCCGCGTTTCTTTCTGTTTCTGCTTCCTGTTTCGCTTTCACAGCGTCGTTTTGCGCTTTCATTGCATAGCCCGCTACCGCGAGAGCCGCTACGGCCAGCATTATGGCCAGCACTATCCACTTTCTAAGCTGCAATGTATGTTGGCGCGCCTTTATGACATTTAATCGCGCCTCTTCCGCTTTCTCCTGCTCGGCGGCCGCCAGCGCTTCGGCCTGTTCCAGACGCGTCGTTCGATCCCGCTCCAGTTCGGCGGCGCGCATGTCTCTAACTTCGCGACTTTTCCGAATGAAACATTTCACTTTCTCGTAATCGATTCCGTAACGATTGGCCCATATCTGATTGGGCTGTTTTTCTTCCTGCCACTTGAGCGCCAGAGCGAGCTCCGGATCAGACCACAGACCGCCTCTATCCTGGTCATAGCGATTTGCCGCATCGCTAAGCAACTGCAGTTGTTCGGCGGCGCGCACTTCTTCTTCTCCCCATGTCTGAAGCTTCTTCCACAGCCGCATCAGACTTTCGTGAGAGAGGTCCACTACGGTTTCCGGCGTCAAATCGCCGCTTCCCGGTTGCAGCACCAGAAAGGACCGGGCATTGGCGGTAAAGGTGTCAATGACGCGTTCAAGGGTCGTCATGTCTGTTTCGGCCACTGCCAGAATTTCCGACAGACGGCAGGGTCGGCGCACCCACCTGCCATCGCGACTGCGGTCCGCCAGACTGCGGAACAACACCTTTGCCACCCGCAATTCCTCATCGTCCAATTCGCGACACGCCTCATCTGCGTGTCTGGCAAGGGCCGACTCTGTTCCCCCGGCTTCTTCATATTCAACGAGATCGATTGCTTTGTCGGTGTTCATGCTCTCCATCCAAATATCGAACGTTCGCATCAAAGCGTGTTGCAACACTGGCAATGTATCGGTCATTTTCCCCGCATCGCTGAGCAGGCGCTGCAGCAACGGGCCGGACACCGACGCGCCCGCCACCCCCACTGGTCCTTCAATTGCCGCCTGGCGCTGACGTCGGTTGAGCAGGGGTATCAGATACTGGCCTTTGTTTATTACTTCGGGTAGGCCGCGGAACTGAACACACTCTCCCAAAAAATCAGAGCGCATCGTAATAAGCACGTATACCGGCATTTCTGTTTGCCGCGTTGCCGTTAATAGCAAATTCACAAAGGCTGTGGCAGTATCCCGATTCGCCCGCTGCCGAAGTTCCTGAAAGCGGAATATTTCCTCAAATTGGTCTACTACAACCAACAGGTTCTCACGCTTTTCCAGACCTATCTCTCTCGCCGCCCGCACCAGACCCAATCGACTTCGCTGTAAACCCGCTTCGGCGAGGGCCAGCCGAATAGTACCGGTATCATCTCCTGCGCTTTTAGTATCGTCGTCGTCCTCAGATTCTCCGGGAACGACTTTATCCGGCGCCAGCGCCGCCGCCAGATTGCCGATTGGATCGTCTCCTGGGCGCATGCGGGCTACTCGCCAAAAACTGCCAAATGGCGTTCGGAATCCACCATCGAGTCTGGGCAATACACCGGCCATTACCAGAGAGGACTTGCCGCTGCCCGATGTTCCCACCACCGCCACAAACCGGCTGGATGCAAGTCGTTGCAGCAGTTCTTCGATATGTTGTTCCCGACCAAAAAACAGGTCAGCCTCACTGGGGCCAAAGGGTCTGAGTCCAGGAAACGGATTAAATAATCGTTGGCCGTGGATATTTGGAATTTCACTTCTGCGAATGACTGGAGCTGCTGTTGTCATGACGCACACCGACTTTCTTCAACCACGGTTAAAAAAGATTTCACGGCTTCGGCGGTTTCCGCGCCGTTGGGCCAAATCACTGTGGCGCTGTTCGAACGGAATTTCTTTTGCCGGGTGTTCCCGTTTGATCCAATGTACACGGACGTCGCCAGCATCGGTTTATCCCGTTTCATGCCACCGGATTTGCGAATATCACACAATTGTTTGCGCACCCATCGCTCTGGACTCTGACCGTAATACACCATGCAAATGTCGGCCTGTCTAAGATTCATCTGGTGTTCCTCGCTCAGCTCCAATTCCGACAGCGACTCATCAAATGACAGCGTCAACACTTCCAGCCCGGCGTTCCAAAGGCAATCCTCCAGCGTATCGACCTCTCCTGCATCGTAAGGCCCCTTTATCAGATAGATCCAGGCAGGTGGGGCGCTGGTCAACGGCGGTACACTTGTCGCCTGACCAGGCAAAAGACGCCGATGCTTTTTCTGTTGTTCGATTTCTTCGAGTTTTTCGAGAATGTCCCCTTTTAAGTCCTCCACCGTGCCTACCACAAGTTCGGCATTGCGCTGGGCGTCCGGGTCGCGCATGAGTGCCTCAATGAAGCGACTCTGGCGCTCATCCGTTGGCGCGACATCTTCAGGAATCCATATTATGCGATTCAGAGGTGTTTCTCTGCAGACCATAGAGGCAATCTGGTTTTGTATCTCTACAACAGACAGGCTCTCGTCTTCGGGAATAATGCCGTACCGCTCTCCAATGATATGCACTGACAGGTCCGCCCCTTTCAATGCATCGCGAACCTCGTTTTTGAACGTGTTTGTCTCAAGGGCGAACGGATGGTCGGGAATCACCGGCACCCCTCTTTCGGCCAACTCCCGCCGTATCTGATCATGGACGATGCGCACATCCGAGCTGGTGGAGCACACATAGACGGTTTCTTTTTCTGACGAACGTTCATCGTGGGGCGGCGACATCGGTTCAAATCCGGCACTCTTCATTAGCAATGCCGGGGTTGGCAGCGTGTCGCTTTGCGCCATTAACACTAAACATTCCTGAATCTCCTGGGCCAGATCATCCAGCCTTGAGAGGTACTGCTCGCGGTATGATTTTGAATCGATACTGAATTCATGGGCATGTCTGGTCTCTTCGTCGTAATTGAAAAACTCATATCCAAGAACGTTTTTCATTGGATCGGGATGCTCATCGATTGGGACAGGTGTTTTAAGCACCTTGAAAATACGCGAACGGTCCCCGGTCGATGTGGCATTGTGCCTTGAAAACGCCATCAACTCCCTCTGGCAATATTCCGATCGGATATACCTGGGAGTGACAACCGAAAGAAAGAGTTTCGCAGCACCAACGGCTTCGGCGATGGTGTCGTCAAAAATTTCATTTTTTCGAAGCCGTTTGTCCCGCCAGATATTTGCCTTTTGCCCCTTCAGCATGGAGAGCCGGATGTCCAGGATTTCATGGAGCTCACTCACCCATCCTTTTTCTCCCGGAACCAGCGGCTGGTTATCGAGATGGGCGTAACTGATGAATACATCGTATTTATAGTCATTTTGAATTGTCGACATTTTCCCTGCCCGATCTGTGATCGTTTACCCCAACAGGCACACTGCGAACGGATGCAAACCAACATTGCGCCAACGCAAACACCGGTAAAACCACCGTTCACAGGTATCAAAAATTTCATATTTTTGTGACTTTTGTTAGTTTAGGACAAAAATCGTCGAAAGAAAGAAAAAAAAGTAAAATTGGAATAAATGTCGCAGGACACAAGCTGTTATCCGGTCTGTGTTTGGCAACGTTTCAGGGAATTGACAGATAGCGAACCGCTCAAAACTGGCTTAAGAACTCCCATACTTCTTTGGGGTTCCACGTGGTGGACTGGCCCGGGTCTTTGGGGGAGGGATCGTGCCCGTTGCTGCCGTCGAAGGCGCACCAGCGAACGGGATAACCGGATTTGCAGCCTTCGTATGACGTGTAAATATGGGAACCTGTGCCATCGGCGGGTTCGGGGGGATTTTTGGGGGTACACCCGTTTACTTCCACAAAATGGTCTCGCAGAGATCGTTCCATTTCAGGGGTGCACCTATCGTCATCCAGGCCGTGGGACGCATAATAGGCAATGGGAATGTTGGCGCCATCGCATCCACTGATTTGGGCGCCCACGTATACCGCCACCCCCCGGAACACATCTGCGCGGGAGCAGGCAATGGCGTTCGTCATGCCGCCGCCAAAGCTGAAACCGTTGGCAAAGATTCGGCGTTTGTCCACGCACAAATCATTTTCAACCTGCTCCAGAATGGCATCGGTTAAATTACTCCCAGATTGCATAAAATAAACAGGAAAGTGAACGGAAAATCTTGCGGGGCCGCATGGATATTGGGTATTCCTGATTTGCAACAA
>JAFGQN010000075.1 GCA_016935665.1 Deltaproteobacteria bacterium
GAACATGAACCCAGGATCGCACATCAAATCGCAGAAAGATATCTCGAAGTGTACTTTTTCAGCACTGATTTACTTCTCAGGGATCACCAATGAGCTTTACGAAAATCAATTGGAAAATGATAAATTCTATCCATTGCTTCCCGACGGTGGTTCGTCCGAGAATCTGCTTCCTATTTTGAAGCCATGGGAAAATGATTTCCGGTTTCCATCCGGCAACGATCGCATTCTTAAGCTGATTAGGAATGATAATTCTGATGATGACTTGACGGCTGACAACATTGAAACACCGGTTTTTATTGATTCTGTATCCGAGATGGCAGCAGCACTTCAAGCAAGACCGCATCTTCATTGGGCGTTTTCTGTCGCATGGTCAAAACACCATGCGGATTATCCTGGGGCCTCAAAGGGGAAATTCGCCCCGGCACGGGAAATAGCTGAAGCTTTTCTTAACGACCTCGACAACTATGATGCCTGCAGTTTAGCAGATGTGGCGCACGCCGCTCTGGTTGAGAGAGAGGGCAAACAACGCGCGGTGGCACCTTTGGAAAATGCAGAACCGGCAAAAGATGCGAACAGTCGTCACCGGGCAGCCTCGGATTTGGTCGATTTGGTTCTTCGAAATTTATCCAGACGAAAGCAGCGAGGCGAGTTTGGTCAGAAGGCTACCGGCGAGAATCACAATGTGACCTTGCGCGCGAAAGAGGAATCAGCAGCTGAATTCTGCTCCGCGGACCTTGATGAACGCGCGCCAGTATTTTTGCCATTAAAACGACCCTCCGCAATTCTTCGTTCTGCTTATCAGGTACCCAGGGCGCCACCTGGCGGAATCGATTTGGACGGAAGCCTCAGCGCGGAAAAGGTTGGTTCTGACTTGGCCGAGATGTTGATTCCGGAGCACGGGACTTTTGAGGTCGGGAAACCGAATACACGGCTTTGGAATGCGTTGAATGACGAGCTATGGCATTTATGCAAAAAGGAAACCGGGCCGGACCGAGGACGTTATTTTGTTGTGTTTTCGGGGAGTGATAGTCTCGAAGCTCACAATGGACAATTGTTGATTTTAAAGGATAAACTGAAATGGCTGCGCTATTTCGTTTTAGACACCGAAGGTCTCGATCGAAATGATAGCTTCCGACCATTGGGCGATATTCTTTTTCGACATCAGAGGACGTCGTAAGACACAACGAATCAGGGAGTAAACGCACGTGACGAAATTTATACCCGATGAAGTGATTGATAAAGATAACATCATTGAACCCCATGGCGGCATGGACAGGACCGTTCATGTATTTGATGCGGATTCTGTGGCTGCGGTGAATGCGGCGTTGGCGGCCAGGCGGCCGCTGCTTGTGCGGGGAGAACCCGGCATTGGCAAGAGTCAGCTGGCCCGTGCGGCCGCTGAGGTGCTGGGGCGGGCATTTGTTTCCTTTACCGTGGACAACCGGACCGAATCTCATGAGCTGATGTGGCACTTCGACGCGGTGGCCCGGCTGGCAGAGGCGCAGCTTGTGGGGGTATCGTGTACCTGTGGCGAAGACGATTCAAAATTGGATAAGCCGGATCCCAGAGAACGTCTCGCGATGACCCACTTTATTTCACCAGGCCCGTTGTGGTGGGGAATGGATTGGTCGACGGCCCAAAAGCAAAAAGGTACCGGCGCGACCCGTTGCATGGTGCATAAATCGGCAAAATGCAATCCAGCAAATGGTGTTGTGGTGCTGATTGACGAGATTGACAAGGCTGACGCCTCGGTACCCAACGGTCTGTTGGAATGTCTGGGAAATCGGTCGTTCACTTGCTGTGATGGGACAACAGTGGATCAGTCCGCGGGAGAGCCGCCGCTGGTGATTGTCACAACGAACGAAGAACGATCTTTGCCCGATCCATTTTTGCGGCGCTGCGTCGTGCTGCAACTCGATTTACCACAGCTCCCTCAATATAAAGAAGATTTCGTGGCGTACCTCACTCGACTGGGGCGGGCCCATGATGCTGACAACAGGCTCAGCGATGACGTGCTCAGCGCTGCGGCAGAAATGCTTGTGGGCGATCGGATTGCAGTTGGGGAAAAGGGACTGTGCCCGCCCGGTTGTGCGGAGTATCTGGATTTGCTGGCTGCCCTGAAGACGTTGCCGGTGAATGGCGGGGCTGGCCACGACGAGATGATGAAAACCCTGGGCCGATTTTTTTATCGCAAGCATCGGGAATCGGCTGAATGAAAACAGTGGAAAAGGACGCTGCTGCAAAAACGGCTCATCCCCGTACCATGATGAGCCGGGCAGATCTGGTTCGCGCTTTCGCTGCGGGAGACGCAGCGGTCAGGCAGGTGTCCGATGCGTTGGGATTGACGTTTAAGGACGTGAAGGATTCCCCTGCTGCTGTCGCCATACCTGACAAACCGTCCGCTGAAGTTCATTACACAGAGTTTAAACCGGTTGATGAAAAGCCAGAACTATTTCCAGCACAGGAGACCCCACATCTCACGTTCTGGCGTGTAGAACAGGCCAGACGATTTGATGCTCCGGAAACTGGCGCACTAAAAGAAATAACGGAGTCAGAAGCGGTCGACGCTGATCCTGTTCCGCCTACAGAGGCGGACATCCGTGCCTATGGGGGACGTCCCAAACCCAGGCCCAAACCCATTGCGCCCTGGTCACGGGTTCGCCCGGCGTTGTCATCGATTACCTCGGGCGAAACAGGGCAGGGACCTGTGGATTACGATGAACTGGCCGAACGGTTGGGACGGTTGGAACAGGTGGTTTCTCTGCCCCGCAAAGCCGCACTCAGTCCGGCAACGCTGCATGTGCTGGTCGATCGAAAACGGCAGCTGGTGCCGTTTTGGGACGATCAGCGGATGATGATTCACTGGCTTAAAAAAATCATTGGGCAGCGGAATGTATGCGTTCACTGGTGTCCACATGACATTTCAGTGCCACTGCTGGGAAAAGATGATCGGTTGCTCGCGCTAACGGATTTGGGGTTTTATGCCACGCCCGCAGAACAACAGACCTGGCAGCGACTCGGGCGGCGGCTGAATGACAAAGGGGTTCGTTTGGCGGCATTGGTGCCTTGTCCGAGAAACCGATGGAGAAAATCAATTTCAACTGTATGGCATGCCGTGGATTGGGGAGCCCCGGGTCGTGCTGGCGCCGCAACAGGTGTGCCGCCAACTGCGTTGGAAACCAGCAGGCGGACTGAGCAGCTTCTCACACTGCTCTCTGCCACCCTTCGCATTGAGCCAGGACTCCTTCGGGAGTTGCGATTGAATTTACCCTGGCGTGAGGCAGATTCAGGTACCGAAGCCGATGCGTGGCTTCATCCATCGATAATGGAGCGATCCTATGAAGGATGCTGGATTGAGCCGCTTGCTGCCCAAAAATGGCGGGAGGAATACGCGTCGCTTCCCAGGTCGCATCAGCGTGCGGCAAAAGAAGCGATACGCAAGTGGCACGAAAAGCGCGAGTACGGCCTTTTCGAAGCCGAGCTGCTGGCGTTGCACACGGAGTGTGGGGATACGCAATTAAACCAGGATGAGGTGGCAGTGGCAAAAAGGGTCGTCCGTGGCATTTTGGCCGCCATGCCTGGGGGCGGGGGTGTGTTGAAGTCAATGGATCGGGCCGTGAGCGGGTGGGTCAATTACTTGGATGACTGGGTGGGAAAGGGCCTGAGAGACGATCCGCAAATTGGTGTGGAACTCACCCATGCGGTGCATAAAGCAACGCTTGGCGCTGCAACGGTGCAGGAAGAGACAGAGTGGGCACTCCGGCAGTGTGAGGGCGATTTTGTGTTGGGTCCGGCGTCTGATGCGGATGCTGTCGGCAGTTTGCTCGCAACATTCAAAACCAGTACCCCCGAAGTGAAACTGGTTGAAAGCAACGCAGAGAGGTCAGATGCGAAACGGCTTCGATATCCCGATAATCCACGCACCGAGGAACCGAAATCCGGACGCGTCCAAATCGTTGGCGACAGATTCTGTCTTGCAATGGACCAAATCCCCAAACCCCACTGGGCGGATGCCATGGGCCGCGACAGGGATGGGCTGTTTATTCAGCTCGCAGATGAACGCTACTACTGGCTGGCGCCTGGAACGTATCCTTATATGAATGTGGTGATGAGAAATGATTCGGGGAATATCTTTTCGTCAGACAGAGACACAGAGCGGGAAACAAAACAGTTTGAAACCGGTGAATGGTTATTCGAGAGCGCGTTCAAAAGGATAGTGAACTCATTGGAGAGGCATGCGCTGGAGCGATTTGATGCCCTGCAAGAAGACGACTTCGGTGCATACCGAGACTTTAAGATTCACGGCGTCACCCAGCGCTTCCGCTGGATTCCCCCGGGGGAGTTCCTGATGGGGTCTCCGGAAAGTGAATCGGAGCGATACGATAATGAAGTACAGCATAGGGTTGAGCTGACCAAAGGCTTTTGGTTGGCGGATACTGCGTGTACTCAGCAGTTGTGGCAGGCGGTCATGGGCGATAACCCGAGTAAATTCAAAGGCAAACATCGGCCGGTGGAGAATGTGAATTGGCATGATTGCGTGAGGTTCATTGAACGTATCAACAAAGAGAATTCAGGGCTGAATCTGTCACTGCCCACCGAAGCCCAGTGGGAATATGCCTGTCGGGCTGGCACGATGACGCCGTTTTCGTTTGGAGACAATATTTCATCAGATTTTGTGAATTATGTGGGCAAAAGAGATGGGACAGTGGATGTAAAGAGCCTTCCCCCAAATTCATGGGGATTGTACGAGATGCATGGCAACGTGTATGAATGGTGTGAAGATTGGTTTGACGATTATCCAACAGGCAAAGCCGTTGATCCCAAAGGTCCCGATGAGGGCGTTAGCCGCGTTGTTCGTGGTGGTTCGTGGCTCTACTTCGGCAGGGACTGCCGTTCCGCGAATCGCTACAGGCATCTTCCCGACTTTCGCGACCTCATTATTGGCTTCCGTCTTTCCCGAGGTCAGGTTGCGCTCAGGCCGGTGGCGGAGCCCATTAGCGAGGAGTCGGAGGTGGCGGGGACCGACACCGGAGAGGCGACGAGCGAACCGGGGGGCGAAATAGAGGATAAATTGGGTGAATTATTGGGGAAGAAGAAACCATGAGCACTGGACTACACGGGAAACACCTGCTCCCCACTGGGCTGCCGGACCGTAGCATGCGTGCGTATGGTGAAGATCGATTTGGGATATGGTCAGATGTGGAGATATTTGGCGTGGTTCAACGCTTTCGCTGGATACCGCCTGGCGAGTTCACGATGGGCTCGCCAGATGGTGAACCGAAACGCGAGAAGAATGAATCACAACATGAAGTGATTCTTACCAAAGGCTTCTGGTTGGCGGATACCGCGTGTACTCAGCAGTTGTGGGAGGCGGTCATGGGCAAAAACCTGAGTAGGTTTAAAGGAAAACAACGGCCGGTGGAGAATATGAACTGGCATGATTGCGTGAGGTTCATTGAACGCATCAATAAAAAGAGTCCCGGATTGAATCTGTCGTTGCCCACCGAAGCCCAGTGGGAATATGCGTGTCGGGCGAATGCAAAATCAAATACACCTTTTTCGTTTGGCGATAACATTACACCTGAGCAGGTGAACTACGACGGCAATTATCCGTATGCCGAAGGCGAAAAGGGCAGATATCGGGAAGAAACGGTTGATGTAAAGTCTCTTCCCGCAAACCCGTGGGGATTGTACGAAATGCATGGCAACGTGTTTGAATGGTGTGCAGATTGGTTTGGCGATTATCCAACAGGTAAAGCAGTTGATCCCAGAGGCCCCGATAAGGGCGATAGCCGCGTTTTGCGCGGCGGCTCGTGTTTCAACTACGGCAGGTTCTGCCGGTCCGCTAGCCGCAGCAAGGTTCGTCCCGACGATCGCCTCAACTTTATTGGCTTTCGCCTTGCCCGAGGTCAGGTGGCGCTCAGGCGGGAGGAGTAGCCGACGGGACGGCGGCGGAGACAGGGCATCGACCAGGGAGGCGGCGGGGACCGACGCCGATGGGGAGATAATTTTTGGGGGACGGAGTCGTCCCAAAGGCCTGCTGACAGATGCGCGGTTGTGCGACCACATGGATGGCCAATAAGGTGGCCAACGACCGGTGGGCCAGGGGAGTGCGAATCGCTGCGCCACTAAATTGCCGCATCTGGTCGTGGCGTGATTTTTGCCATGTGTATCTCGAACAGGGAGACAAAGATGCAAAAATCAAGACAGCTTCAATTGGCCGATACCGGTCTCCATCATATTTTTCTTCACTCGAATTCGTGCTTTTGGGTATTTTGCGTTTTGTGGTGAAACACTTATAACCCGCTAAAGTTAGGCTTTTCAATGAAATGTGTTCCTGCGTCCAGCAGGCATTGTTGCTCAATGATGTTGGCGGTACATCCGGACATGTAGAGCAGTTTGTCAACAGGCAGGGTGCTCTGAATCAGAGCGGCCAGTTCCTTGCCATTCATCTCGGGCATGACCACATCGGTGATGATTAAATCAATGTTCCCCACCAGATTCTGTGCGGCACGCAGCGCCTCACCAGGTGTTTTTGCAGGAATAACCTTATAGTCCGGGCGGTTGAGCATTGTGCGAGTCATTTCCTGTAGTATCGTGTCGTCCTCGATGAACAGGATGGTTTCTTCACTCATTCCCGAACCGTTGTCGCTCACGGCAGGCAACACAAAATGTCGTGGCTTAAAATCGGCGTGATTGTCGCAAAAATCCTGGTCAAACGTAACAGTATCTGTCTCAATGCTGCGCTGGAATATTTCCCGATTATGCAAATATATCCTTTTGGGGGCAGAGTCATCAGATTGCGAGGGAGAATCTTACTTTCGATGTGCGATGTATGTAGAGGGTCAACAATGTGGCGCTCTGGGAGAGCTGCGCGATAAAGTCGGCTCTCGCCTCTGAATTGTTTCGCCATATCCTTTTGAAAGGCCTGTTCGTACTGTATAATCGCATCCTGTTGGACAGCAATTTTCCCTACTTCAGTTTCCTGACCAGGGGTTCCAGACCGTTTACTTTTATTTTCGTAGAGGTTTCCTGCAGGCTGCCCAGTTTACCTTTGGGGAAGCTCTGGCGTTTGAACCAGACCACGTAGGGTTCGGGCAGGTCGATGAGCAATGTGCCTCGACCGGCGACGCCCAAAGTGATGTGACTTATATGACACACACATACCGGGAATACAACCGATTGTTGCAAAGTTCGATATAAACGCCCCTGCGGCGGGGCCGGTCCCCAAAGGCGTCAATTCACCGGTTAAAGGGTATTGCATTATGTCCAACCACTTGCGGCAAAAGCCATGACGTCTGCTAATAATTCTCTTTTCTAACCTCAAAATAGCTTTGGGAGTACTTGCAGACTGGACAAACTTCGGGCGCTTTTTTGCCGACCACCAGATGACCGCAAATTCGGCATTCCCACATCACCTCTTCGCTTTTTTCAAAAACCTTCTGCATCTCCACATTTTTCAACAGTGCCAGATATCGCGCTTCATGGGCCTTTTCAATGGCCCCAATGCGACGGAAACGGGCGGCCAGTTCCGGAAATCCCTCATCTTCGGCGTCTTTGGCAAATCGGACATACATATCGGTCCATTCGTAGTTTTCGCCCTCAGCCGCGTGCAACAGATTCTCGGCGGTAGAGCCCAGATTCCCCAGTTCCTCGTACCAGATGCGGGCGTGTTCCTGTTCGTTGCGAGCCGTTTGTAAAAAGATTGCGGACAGATGATCAAAGCCTTCTCTTTGGGCAATGTGGGCAAAATAGGTGTATTTGTTTCTCGCCTGGCTTTCACCGGAAAAGGCTTCCATGAGATTCTGTTCTGTTTTGGTGCCTTTATATTTATTTTCAGCAGCTTCCTTTGCTTCCACCAGCTCAAACGCTGACGCAGGTTGCTTGCATTGCGGGCATTTAAAATCCGGTGTCAATTCTCCTTCATGTATATAACCACAAACCGTACATCGGTATTTTTTCATCGCGCTCTCCTTTTCAGGCTTATTTACTTTGCTCAACTTCGAAATCAGTTTTTCTGCCGCGTCTTTGGGAAAGGAAGCGGGCTGCTCAGATGACATCAATGTTTTTAAAAGCCGAAGGACCTCACCGCTCTGGGGCAACATGAAGCCCGCTTCTCTTAAAAGGTCTTCAGCCATAATCCGGTTCGACATCGCAACGGCTTTGGCCAGTTGTTTAACGAGGGGGTCTTTGGCATTCCTTTCAATCTCCTGTGCAATGGTTTCCTGCTGCGTTTTGCTTTTCGATAGAACGCTCATTGCTTTTTTCACGTTATCGGATTTTGCCTGTTGCTCGGGATACGCATCAGGCGCCAATGAAATGGCATGGGAGGGACATGCATCGACACAAAGCCTGCAGCCGCTGATACATTTGTCTGGATCAATCTGACCGGTCTCGGTATCGGTGGCGCCCGTCGGACAAACATACAGACAAAGGCAGTCTTTGGTGCACAATCGGATATTTCTTACTGCATGCATTTCACGCCGCCTTTCCAACCTGAGTTATTTTTTCATTGGGCACTTTACATATCGGACACAGCTCCGGTTTTTCGTCGCCCACATAAATAAAGCCGCAAATCTCGCAGACATACACATTGGTATCTTCGAGAAAATCAGCAGCACCGGCGTTCATTTTTCCAAGATGCGCATTGACCATTCGCGACACCTGCTCCGCCCACTTGAGCGCTCTTTGAGAACCACGGTCTTTTTCAGAACCGGCCACCTGATTGGCCATGGCAAAACCGGCGGACAAATCTGATTCCAAAAGTTGCCGCACGCTTTCAAAATCGGCCTTGCCTTCGGTGTGCTGCTGCGCGCCGTAATAGTTGGACAACTGCTGGTACAGCATTGACATCTCAGGGTCGTATTGCTTTTCACAGCCTTTGGCCAGGTTGGAAAAAACGGCGGAGAGCTCGGCTGCGCTGTAGTTGAGATCTTTGGGCAATTCGACAGGCGCATCTGCAGGGGCAGAAACAGTCGGAGACGAAACACCTTTTGCTTTTTCAGTAAACTCTGCCTTTGAAGCCCCACAGAGAGGGCAAACAAAATCGGCGGGGACATCGGCCCACAGGGTTCCTGCAGAGATGCCGCCTTCGGGATAACCCGCTTCTTCATCGTAGATGAAGCCGCAGATCGTACAAGCGTATTGACTCATTTTTTTTCATTGCCTCCATGCAGATTGGGATTTTTAAAAAACATAATATTATGAATTTTTGGAATTGAAAGGACATTTCGCAGTCAACTGCAAAATTGTCTGAAAACACTTCGACAGGAAAGTCTTTGGGGCTAAAGGTTTGCTCAAACAGGCGCCATCATGCTGTTTCTGCGTGGCATCGCGAATTGACCATTTGCATCCCTGTCGTATATTTTTTTTTGATTTAAATACATTTAATGGCACTTCTGATTGTTCCCCCGGGATGCTGGTGTGTTCACACTTCCATCTTTTTTAATCGCAACCCCGGTTCAGATGGTGACATTTGAGTTTTAATCTGAAAGGATAACAGATATGTCCGATAAAAAAATGTCCGGTAAAAGGAATGACCGCATCATCGATTGCCGGTCGTGGGACGTCCAACGAAGACCTGGTGGCTCAATCAGCTGAATCTGAAGACAATCGGTGACGGTGCCGTTCACTCCGGGCAGAATGGATGCATCCGATGAACAGACCGATGCGGCGTCGTTTGCGGTTCTGGAACCCGAGGCCGACGGATTTCGCAATTACCTTAAAAAGAAATTCAGCGTTTGTGCCGAAGACATGCTGATTGACAAAGCCCAGTTGCTCACGTTTACCGCACCGGAGATGACAGTACTTATCGACGGAATGCGCATGCTCGGCGCCAATGCGGACCAACCTGCCCTGGGGGTGTTCACCGACAAAAAGGACACGCTTTCCAACGACTTTTTTGTCAATCTGCTGGACATGAACAACGGCTGGAAGCCTTCTGCTGCAAATAAAGATGTGTTCGAGGTGTTTGACCGAAAAAGCGGAACAGTTAAATGGACCGGCACGCGCGTGGATTTAATATTCGGCTCAAACTCCCAACTGCGCGCGATTGCCGAAGTGTATGCCTGCGAAGATGCGAAGGAAAAATTCGTGAATGACTTTGTAGCCGCCTGGACCAAAGTGATGAACCTGGACAGGTTTGATGCGTAAACGACTCGCACCGGGATGCGGTATATGCAATACGACAGCCCGCACCTGACGCATCGTTTCTGTTTTTTTTAAGACCCACATGCTGTTTTAAAAATGGATGACGTTCATGGCATTTATGACGTTCTTGAAACATTATTGTCAACTGTTACGGCATCATCTTTTCCCGGTTATCGATTCGTTGTAATCCAGTCGCGTTGATCTGTATGCGATACTGCACAATGTTCACCTGATGAAGGTTGTATTCCCGGAGTACTGATGCGCGTTTCGAACCCTGTCAAATTATCAATTGCCTTTGGCATCCTCGTTTCTGTTTTCGCGGGAATGCTGGTTGTGGTTCATTCAAAGGAAAGATTTCAATATAATAAACTGCAGGGCGAAGCAGATATGCAATATGAAAAGGCGCGGGTTTTGGAGGTACTCGAAGAGAACATCGCCTGGGATTTAAACATTCCGAATTTGGCGAGAGGGACACAGAGACTTAAGATAAAAATTCTCACTGGCGCTCACCGGGATGAAGTTCATGTTGTCAAAAATTATTTAAGCACACGTTTCAATGTATACGGGGTTGTGGGAAAAACCATTGTGATCTGCGTGGACACCACGAAGGCTGGCACTTATCGGGTAACCGTTAACAATGTGTACAGGAGTCCGGTTCTGTACGCTGCCGCCTTTCTATTTATAATCGTTCTTGCCGCGACTGGTCGCAAAAAGGGACTTCAATCCATTGCCGGTCTGGCGTTTACCATTGCCGCCATCTTGTTTCTTTTTATTCCGATGCTCATTCAGGGATACTCTCCTGTCGTCACATCAGTTTTTATTGTCATTCTTACCACTTGTATGACGGTGCTGTGTATTAATGGCTGGTCCGGGAAAACGCTTGTCGCTGTACTGGGCACAACCGTTGGCGTTGTCATTGCCGGTTTGATGTCATCCTTTTTTGGCGCATTGGCTCATGTATCCGGATTTCAAACTGAAGAGGCCGAAACGCTGATTGTTATCGCTTCGTCAACGGGTATGAACGTGGGGCAACTGCTGTTCGCCGGCCTTCTCATCGCATCGCTGGGCGCAGTGATGGACGTGGCGATGTCCATCTCTTCAGGCATCCATGAGGTCCGGATGACCGACAATTCTCTTTCAGGGCAGAGACTGTTTCAGTCAGGCATGAACATGGGCAAAGACATCATGGGGACAATGTCAAACACGCTGATTCTGGCCTTTGCCGGCAGTTCAGTCAACTCGCTTATTTTGATTTACGCGTACAATGTTCACTACACTCAGCTTATCAACCTCGACACTATCGCCATTGAAATCCTCCGGGGTATTTGTGGCAGTACCGCAGTGGTATTGACAGTTCCAATTGTATCTGCACTTTCCGCCTGGTTTTTTCCGCTATTCGATAGCAACCCACGTTGAGACGTTGAATGTTATCTGCCAATAGAGACAATCAGCTGAAATCTCAATGTCGGCAGTCGTCTTAACTGCTTCACACCGATTTTTCCTGATTGGAAGACAACCGCCATCCTGCCCTGATACTTGGCTTCACAAAGAGAACTGCCCGAATGTTGGCGCAGTAAACCAACCAACAACAGATGGAGAATTCGAGATGAAAAAAGAAACATTTCTGTGGCTACTTTGGACAGTGCTGATTTTTTCAGCACTGGGGTGCGATTCGGCCTCCCCCCACAAAATTGATAGTAACGGACTCGCTGCCGTGCGTGTAATCGCTCCGGGGCCTGCTATGGACAATGTTTCGAGCATTGAGGTGATTGTCAGCGGAGATGACTTTACACCGGCCATCGAAGCAGGTCTGACTGAAAGCGCACCGAACAGCTGGGCAGGACGAGTTGAAGAGATACCCGCAGGGGTAGGCAGAACATTTGTTGCAAGGGCGATGGATGCCGCCGGCATGGTTGTATATTCTGGCACTGCAACAGATGTGACCATCGAAAAAGACAAAACCGCTCAGGTCTCCATTTTTCTGCAGCAAACCACTGCACCGGTACCCTTCACCAACGCGGTACCGATGATTACAGCGTTTACCGCATCGTCTATGTCCGTGGAACCCGGCGAGACGGTATCCTTCACAGTGGCCGCAACTGATGCCAATCCGGAAGATACACTGACCTATTCGTGGAGCGCAGACAATGGCGTGTTTAATACGCCCAGCGCAGTCTCTACTGTCTGGACTTCCCCAATGACGACCGGGGAATCTCACATTTCTGTGACAGTGAGTGATCCCAAAGGCGCAACGGCGAGCGTCTCTGCCATTATTTATACCGTGTATGACAATGCGGGCAGCGCCGAGGTGACCATCACCATCAACTCTTCTCCGGAAGCAATTGGCCTTATTCCGTCTCCAACGCGGGTTGACACCGGCGAAACCACCCAACTGGCGCTCGCTGCAAATGACAGGGACGGTGATACGCTCTCATTTGCCTGGACCGCGGATTGCGATGGCACGTTCAATGACGCCACCGCAGAAGATCCCGCATTTACCGTAGGTACTGTGGCTGCGGATACCTGTACGCTTTCTGTCGCTATTTCAGATGGCAACGGTGGCGCCAATACCGCCAGTATCACTATCCGGACCGGCGCCGGCGTTGCAGTGGAATATCTGGAAACCGAGACCGATACCCTCATTGACACGGATACCCCGAAGGATACAGAAACCGAAACAGTTGTATGCGGTACAAAAACCTATGCCTTCCAGCAGGGTGCAAACGGTTACGCACAGGCAACAGACATGGTAATTCTCGAATCCGATGCGGATGCGAGCTTTGCAGTGGATGCGGAAATGAGCGTGGACGGCCGCTATGACAATGCGTACAGCAACTCAGAGTCTCAGATTCTGATGCGCTTCGACAACATTTTCAATGGCGCGAATGGATTGCCCGCGGATGCAGTTATCAGCAGTGCAGCGCTGAAGGTATATTCGGTCAATCGCACCAATAATAATGTTTCCGTGCACCGTATGCTGATTGACTGGGCGACCAATGCCACCTGGAACAGCACGGCGTCAGGTGTGTCAGCCGACGATACCGAAGCGGCTGCAACTGCGGACACCACGCTGTATGCCCCTGGTTACTACGACTACTTCACGTTCGACGTGAGGGATGCGGTTGTTGCGTGGCAGAGTGGTCAGGCAATGAATTACGGATGGGTATTTTTAAATGACGGTACAGACGGATGGGATATTTTATCAGCCGATTCCAGTGATGTCGCCACCAGACCGCAACTGCTGATTACCGCAGAGGTATGCGGTGACCCCGGCATTTTTGATACCGACACCGGCGAAGATACCGAAGTTGACACAGGCGAAGATACCGAAAGCGCTACCGGCGAAGATACCGGCGCCGTTTTGTACACCGTTCAGGACATTGCGATGACGCCCGGACGGGATGAGACAGAGCTGCGTTTCAACTGGTACGCCAATGCTGAAACTGCCGGCGTGGTGCAAATGGCACTGAAAGCCGACATGTCGGGTGATCTTTTCCCTGAAGCAGCGGCCACCACCCTTGGCGCTGACGTTTCGCCGGCGGTTACCGGATATTACAGCAACAAAGTTACCGCCGGTTCACTGGCGCCCAACACCAATTATGTATATCGAATTGGTGATGGACACGGTAGCTGGACTGACACTTACGAAGTTGCGACTCACTCCAGTCGCTTCAGTTTTCTGGCAGTTGGCGATCCGCAGATTGGCGCGGGAAACACGTCGTCGGATACGGTTGGCTGGCAGGACACCCTTGCCAAAGCTATCGCCATGTTCCCGGAAACAGCGTTTATCGCTTCTGCCGGTGATCAGGTAAATACCCGTCACATCGAAGAGCAGTTTAATGGTTTCTTTACACCGGAAGAATTGCGAAGCATTCCTGTGGCTCCCGCTCTGGGCAATCATGATAATGGCGCCCCCAACACCGTTTATCATTTCAATATCCCCAATGTGTCGTCGGAATACGGCGTGACTGACCCCGGCCTCGGTGATTACTATTTTACATATGGGGACGCACTGTTTGTGGTTTTAAACAGCAACAACAGAAGCGGCGCCTCTCACGAAGCGTTTATCGACGAGGTGATGGCACTTTACCCCGACATTACCTGGAAAATTGCCATGTTCCACCACGATATCTACGGGTCAGCCTATCATGCACTGGAATCTTCCATTCGCGATTTCAGAGCCGCACTCTTCCCCATTTTTGATGAATACGACTTTGATGTGGTTATTACCGGCCACGATCACTCCTACTCCAGAAGCCATGTCCTATATGGCGATGTGGCTCAGATGGATCAGGAAATCGATGAGAACGGCGCCATTGTAGATCCAAACGGCACCGTGTATTTCACCCTCAACTCCGCAACCGGAAGCAAGTATTATTCGCTCAATGCCACCCAGGCGGAGTACTGTGCGGTGCGCTCGCAGGCGTATGTACCCACCTTCTCCAATATTACAATCGATGGTGATACACTGACATTTGATACATATCAGACCGACACCATGACCGCTATCGATACTTTCAGCATCGTGAAAACAGGCGCAGAACCCACAGTGCAGATTGCCTCGACACGCATCTGGGATTCAATGGATGATGTTGAGGAATCCACTGCGGACGGCGCTATTTACACTGACAGCTCAGACCTGGAACTGATTTACGATTCATATGTCAGCTCCGATCAGATTGTGGGACTTCGGTTTACAGATATGAACATTCCAGCCGGCGCCACCATCACCAACGCATTCATCCAGTTTACCTGTGATGAAACAGACTCGGATGCGGCGACTCTTTTTATCGCCGGCGAGGCCAGTGATGACGCTACACCTTTCACCGCTGACGCTTACAATGTATCCAGCCGGTCTGTAACCACAGCATCGGTTGCGTGGAGTGTGCCCGAGTGGTTGCTGGTGGGAGAAGCGGGTGATGCACAGCGGTCTCCGGATTTGTCTACGGTCATTCAGGAAGTAGTGGACAGGACAGGCTGGATTTCCGGCAACAGCATTGGTGTTATCATCACCGGCGAAACCGGTGGCGTCCGACATGCAGAAGCCTGCGATGGCAGCAGCGAGGATGCACCGCTGTTGTATGTGGAATACACACTTTAGTCTTCTCTATTCTTTGCTTTACTCTTTCGTTGAAAAATCGGGTCGGTCTCCAATGATTTTCAGGGGGGCTTTTCGGCTTGAATTTCTGTTGCGATAAAAGAGATCATGGCGAATGCGGTGCACGCAATCAATGCATATACCTGTGAACGCCTTATGTTGTTTAAATAGAACCAGGGAAATCGCAAAGTCGTCGCTGCAGCAAAATAATGTAGGGCCCGGGTTTTATCCCCGGCCGAAAACTGGTTGCGGCGGCAGATAAACTCACTACAATATTTTTCTATCAATTGCGACTTTGCGATTGCCCTTAAAAATAGAACGCTTTCATTTGATTGCCCTTTCCCTTTGTGGCATCACTGAAGATAGATCTGTGGAGTCGTCTGTAAACTCTGGCGTCTGAACCAGGTACTGCCATTGGGTAGCTGTTGGACCTGTCCTGAACAATAGTTTGGGGTTCTTTTTGAGGGGCTAAAGCAATTAATCCAGCAGGTTGCGCACCTTAACCGCCAACTCTTTTTCGGAGAAAGGCTTTTCAATGAACTGTGTTCCTGCATCCAGCAGGCATTGCTGCTCAATGATGTTGGCGGTATATCCGGACATGTAGAGCAGTTTGTCAACAGGCAGGGTGCTCTGGATTCGAGCGGCCAGTTCTTTGCCATTCATTTCGGGCATGACCACATCCGTGATGATTAAATCAATGTTGCTGAGGAGATTCTGTACGGCATGCAGCGCCTCGCCAGGTGTATTGGCTGGAATTACCTTGTAGCCAAGGCGGTTCAGCATTGTGGTAGTCATTTCCAGAAGTATCGTGTCATCCTCTACCAGTAGTATGGTTTCTCCTTTTCCTTCCGAATCATTGTTGACTGTACCAAATTTCGGCACTGCGGCTTCATCGCAGACAGGCAAATAGATTCTGAAGGTTGTTCCCATTCCGGGCTCGCTGTACACGTTAATGAATCCGTTATTCTGTTTTGTGATGCCGTATACGGTGGCAAGACCCATTCCTGTACCTTGCCCTTGCTTCTTTGTGGTAAAGAATGGTTCAAATATATGGGCAATGGTTTCGTCACTCATTCCCGAACCGTTGTCGCTCACTGCAAGCAACACAAAATGGCCTGGCTTAAAATCGGCGTGATTGTCGCAAAAATCCTGGTCAAACGTGACAGTATCTGTCTCAATTGTGATACTGCCCACGCCGGCGATGGCATCTCGAGCGTTCACGCAAAGATTGGTCAGTATCTGGTCCACTTGAGACGGGTCAATCTTAATTGTTCCAGGGTTTCTTCCCGGATGCCAGTTCAGCGAGATATTTTCTCCAATGAGACGGCCAAGGATATTCAACACTGATTCAACTGTCTGGTTGACGTCCAGTGGCACTGGGGCAACTGTCTGTTTTCGGGCAAAAGCCAAAAGGCCCCGCGTGAGGTCTGCGGAACGCATAGCGGCATCGAGTATTGTCTCTATGGATGTTCGGTGAGGGCTGTCCGGTTCCAGTTCAGTGAGAATCAACTCGGAATACCCCATTATTGCGCCAAGCATATTGTTAAAATCGTGGGCTATGCCGCCAGCCAAAAGTCCCACTGCTTCGAGTTTCTGTGCCTGAAGAAGCTGTTCTCTCAGTTTTTCCCGCTCTTTTTCTGCTTCCCTGTAATCGGTCATGTCATAAAAAGAGACCAAAATGTTGCCATCAATATCTGTACCCTCAACCATCATTGTGCGGTTTTCCCCGTTTTTACAGTTTAATTGAAATTCCAGACGCGACATGGAAGATTTGGACGCCCCAGCCATTTTAAGCACTTCCTGCCAGGTTCCCATGTCGTTTTTCTGAACTGTCGGTTGCGCTTTTAACCTGGCCCACCAATTTTCAATATGCTGTAAGTCGTCGAAGGTATATCCGAGGACGCTGGTAAATCGGATATTTATATCAACGGCAGCCCCATCTTCTGAGAATATCGCCATTGGGACTGGCGAATACTTAAACAACTTGATGAAGTTTTCCTCGCTGCGCTGGATTTTTTCCTGTGTTTCCTTTGCTTTTTGGATGTCGAGATGCAAACCGATAATTCGCAATGGTTTTCCATCGCTATCCCTGGTGATAGTCCTACCGCGAGAGAGAATCCAGCACCAGGCGCCATCTGCTCGCTTTATTCGCATTTCATACTCATATTGTCCCTGTCCTCCAGATTCGATAAAATCCGAGAAGGCCTTCTGGGATAACGGCCGGTCGTCAGGGTGAATTAACTTCATCCAATCCGACAGGGATACTGCCTTTTCCTTTGGTTCATACCCGAACATGGGGTACCAGCGGCGGCTGAAAATGCCAACTCCCTGGCGTACGTTAAAATCCCATATGCCTTCAGTGGTATTTTCCGTGAGCAGTCTAAACAAATCATTTTGACTTTCGAGTTGCTGTCGTAAATACTTTTGTTCGTTGCGCTTGTCGTTGAGTTTTTTGCGGTAATGCCAAATTACGGCGGCCAGTATGAGAAATGTCGCCCCAGAAAGGATATTCCTCACAAGCAGGCTTTGTCCCCGATCGGCACTGAACCAGCCCGCTGCAGGCTCATTGGCATTTCCAGACAATTCAACCGATTTGCTGTCGCCCGGATGAGTGCATGCAAGCAGACTGGTTATCAAAGCACACATCGAGATTCCGATACTGAGATTGTTAAATATCGTTCTGGATATTGTTTTCAATTTCTGATTCCAATGCCGATGCGGTCTTTAATCAGGTTTTTCCCGATTATGCAAATATATCCTTTTTTGGGGCAGGGTCATCAGAATGCGAGGAAGAATCTTGGTTCGATGTGCGATATAACAGGGGTTGTACTGATGAGGCGCTCTGGGAGAGCTGTACGATAAAGTCGGCTTGTTCCGCTATTTCCTTTTGACAGACCTGATCGTACCGTATAGTCGCATCCAGTTGGACAGCAATTTTCCCTACTTCAGTTTGCGCACCAGGGGTTCCAGTCCGTTGACTTTGATTTCGTATAATGTTTCCAGAAGGTTTCCCAGTTTGCCTTTGGGGAAGCCCTGGCGTTTGAACCAGACCACGTAGGGTTCGGGCAGGTCGATGAGTAATGTGCCTTTATATTTGCCAAAGGGCATGGGCATGTTGGCGATGCTTTTCAAGTCTTCGGGATTGGGCAGAGCGGGAAATGTGTTTTCGGGTGATGTGTTCATGGCGCCCATCTTTATGCATCGGGGATTTTTTTTAAAGGGGTTTCCATTATTGCGGTACCGTTTTGGCGTGAATTTGCTAGAAACGGGGTCGGACATCCATTTTTTGCGGAGTAAATATATAAATGACACGAAGTATTGTACTGGAGTTTGAATCGTTTTCCATGAACGCCAAACTGTTCGACACCCCGGTGGCCGACAGTTTGTACCAGTCGCTGCCGCAGCAGATTTCGCTGACCCATTGGGGTAAAGAAATGTACGGCAGCGTTCAGGGACGTCATGGGGAACACCAGCCGGTGCCGCGCATTCCCGAGGGGGGATTGGCCTATACCGACGATGGGCAGTATTTTTGCATTTTCTTTGGGCAAAACCCGGCCTGGCCGGTGGAACATGTGGGCCGAATTACCGATGGGGATTTATCTCCGCTGCATAACAGCGCGTTAAAAAACGTGACAGTGAAGAAGATCAATGACCGATAAACAGCAGCTGGCAGATGAGATAATGGCCGTTACCGACACGCTGGCGTCGAGCGTTAATGCGCTTTCGTTCGCGCCTCCGGTGACCTATGTGTACAACCCGCTGGTGTACGCCCGGGATGCCCACGCCAAATACGTGAAAAAGTATGCCCGAAGCAATGTGGTGCTGTGGGTGGGAATGAATCCGGGGCCATTTGGCATGGCACAGACGGGAGTGCCCTTTGGCGATGTGACCATGGTGCGTGACTTTTTAAGGATTAAGGGTAAACTGGCCAATCTTCCCTTGCAGCATCCCAAACGCCCCATCGAAGGATTTGACTGTCCACGCAGCGAAGTGAGCGGCACTCGGCTGTGGGGGTATGCCAAAGATCAGTTTTTGACGCCGGCGGCCTTTTTTAAACAGTTTTACGTGGTCAATTATTGCCCCCTGGTGTTCATGGGGGAAACCGGAAAAAATATCACCCCGGACAAATTGCCAGGGGCGGAACGGGAAGCGCTTTTTAAATATTGCGACCTGGCCCTGCGAAAAGTGGCGCAAGCCATCAATGCCCGTTTTGCCCTGGGGGTGGGTGCGTTTGCCAAAGGTGCCTGTGAACGGGCCCTCAATGGTCTCGATATTCCCGTGGGGCAGATTCTGCATCCGTCACCCGCCAGTCCGGCGGCCAATCGCGGATGGGCCGAGGCCGCCCACAAACAGCTGAAAAAGCTGGAACTGGTGTAACCCATTCATGTTGCATCTGTTTAAAAGCAACCGTCTCAATCCACTATTGACCCATCTGCAGCAGGTGATGGGCCAACATCGCCGACGTCCGTTCGAATTTGACCTTATCGCCGCGCCGGATGGTGTGCAGGAACGGGTGAAAGTGGCGCTGGCGGAGGCCGAACAGGTGTTTGCGGGTAAGGTGGTTTCCCCCCATGCGGCGGTGGAGGCGTTGATTGCCAGGGTGGTTCCAGCGATGTCTGCATCCACCTCTGCCAGCACCTCCTCGTCGTTGGCGTACCATGCGGATGCCATGCTGTTTAGTCTATGCCGCCAGATGACGTCCCGCCTCAATGAACCGAAGCTGGCGCCGGTTCGCCAATATCTGGGCGATTCGGTTTCGATGAAAAAAATGGTTTCGTTGGCCGACGTGCTGACGGCGCTGTTTGGCGAATACTCAGTGTACCGTCCCCGTATGCTTCGAAATTGGAAGGCAGACGCGCCGGATTGGCAGAGCGCGTTGATGATTGAGGCCTGCAAAACGTTTGACGCGCACCTTGGTGAACGGGCACTGCAGGCGCTGGAAACATTAGGCCAAAGGGCAATTTCGAACACGGCATTGCCTTCCCGAGTTGTTGTGTTTGGTGTATCCGCATTGCCGCCATTGTTTTTGGAACTGCTGGCAGCGGTGTCGGTGCATGTTGAGGTGTACCTGTTTGTGGTGATGCCCAGTCTCGATTACTTTGAAGGACAACGCTCCAAAAACGAAGGGGGCACCTCGCAACAGAATCCGCTGCTGGCGTTATTGGGCAGGCAATCGGCGGCATTTCAGGAGGCATTGATTACGGTATCCGCCCAGGTGCCCACCATGGAGACGGATTGTTTTGCCGATGCGCCTGGCCATACGGCGTTGGGGAAGATTCAGCATCACGTGCTGCACAATACGCCGTTCCAGTGCGAAATCACTCCTGTCGGCCTGCCAGATGTGCAGTTTCATAAATGCACCAGTATGGCCAGGGAAGTGGATGCGGCGGTGTCGGAGATACTGCGCAGTATCATGACCTATGGCATCGCCCCATCCGAGATTGTGGTGATGGCGCCGGATATAAACGCCTATGCGCCGTATGTGGACGCCGCGCTTGTGAATACTGGGGTCCCTTATGCCATATTTGACCGCACTCTGACAGTGGCGACCGGTGCGCCGGAGGTGACCGAGGCATTGTTGATGCTGCTGGATACCCGTCTGGAGCTGCAGGCGGTATTTGCGCTGCTGCAAATGGCGCCGGTGCGACAAATGTTTTCTTTGGATGCCGAAAGTGTGGCGACCGCGTCCGAATGGTGTCGGCACGTACGCATACGATCATGTATGGATACGGACCATCGAAAGCGACTGGGCCTTTTGCCGTTTCACGAAAACACCTGGCAGTTTGGCCTGGAGCGGCTAATGCTGGGAATTGCCATTGATGACGAAGATGAACTGTTTGCCGGTGTCGCGCCCGTAAGCGCCTACGCGGGCTCTGATGCTCACATCCTTGGGCGCGTGGTGCAGTTTGTGGAAGAGCTGTTTGAATTGGCGCGGGATTGTGAAGCGGCACACCCCGTGCCAAAGTGGTGTGCGCTTTTGGAGTCTGGCCTTTGCCGTTTGATGGATGCCGCAACAGACGGTCTATCCACAGTGAAGTCGGTGTTGCAACAGCTGACCAGCCACAGTGAGGCTGTGGGTTGGGATTCCCCCATTGATTTTGCCGCATTTCGCGTGATTTTAAAATCCCGTATTGCAAGGAAGGTTTTTGCTTCGGGACACAGCAGTGGTGTTCGTTTTTCATCGTTTCGATTTTTACGTGGCGACGGAGTGAAAATGGTGGTGCTTTTGGGAATGGACGACAAACGGTTTCCCAAAGAGAGCCGGGCGCCATCCTTTGACATGATTGCAAAGGAGCCAAGGGCAGGAGATAAGGACCCGCGCAGCGACGGGTATCATATGTTTTTGGAAGCGGTGATGTCCGCCAGTGAACGGCTGGTGCTGGTATACGGCGGTTCGGCCAGCGAAAGCGGTGGCGCTGTGAAACCGTGTGGACCGGTGCGGGAGCTTGAAAAAGCGGTGGCGTCCATGTCGTCAGCGAAGGGGGCGTTAGAAGGACTCTGGCAGGTGGTGCATCCGTCAACGTCCCATGATGCAGTGTACTTTCAAGATAGTGAACCGGCGTACGTGAATTTCCGCCGCAACGATTTTCAGGCGGCGCTGGCGGTACGTCGGAGACCGGCAACGGGGGCAGGGGTTCCCGCCTTCGCGGGAATGACGACGAGTGAATCTTTTGGGAATGGTTCCGAATCAGAGCGGGAAAAACAGTTGTCTTCCCTGTTGTCCAACAATGCCGACTCTGAAATCACCCTGGCGTTGTATGACTTTTTTCGATTCTGGAAAAACCCGGTGCTGTTTTATCTGGAGCAGTCGCTGGGACTGGCGTTTGCGGCGCCTCGGGAAGCGGTTTCCGATGACGAACCGTTAACACTGGAAAAACTGGATGAATGGCAGGTGGGCAGGCTGTTTATCGATTCGTTGATTAGAGGGCAATCCTGGTCGCATGTGTGGCCCCATGCCAGAGCACTTGGAATTGCGCCATTTGGAAGCCTGGGCGAGTTCTTTGCACGGCGTGTGTACAGTCGCGCAGCGGGAATTGCGGACATGGTCGAGAAGCGACAGGTTCTGGAAAAAAGGCAGAACACGGCTTTGGATGTGCGGTTACCCACCCGCCTGGGGACATTGCGGCTGTTGGGAACGCTGCCGCTGGTAGATGGCGCAGTCGTGGATTACAGCTACAGTCAGGTAAAAAGCACCACTTTGCTGGGGCTGCTGTTGAAATATCTGGCGGTACAATCTGCATTGGGAAACAACGCCCCCATCGCTGCGGAACTGTTTGGCCGCAAAAGCGATGATGTGATTCAGTGTCGCATTGAAATGGATGTGGCGCAAACGCAACCGATTATGCGGCAACTGGCGGTACACACGCTCGAGGGACTGCAACGGCCGCTTCCATTTGTACCGGACGAATCATTCACATATATTCAGCGGCTGGAGAAAATACCCGAGCCTAAAAAGAGGCAGTACCTGATGAATACTTTGGCGGCGCTGAAGCAGCAGATGAAAATGCGGGCGCCCGCGGAAGCCCGAGGACTGCTCGATATGGGGCTGCTGGATACCCGCCCATTGGATTTTCATAGTGTGGCCGAAGATGTGGTTTCACCGGTGCTCAGGCACGTGGAAACGAGAAAATTGAAATGAAAGCGTTTAACGCCGTTACCCATCCACTATCCGGGGTGCATCTGATAGAAGCCAGCGCAGGCACGGGGAAAACCTACAACATGACGCTGCTGGTGTTGCGATTGGTTCTGGAGCAGGGCATTCCCATTGAAAAAATTCTGGTGGTCACCTTTACCGAGGCGGCCACCGAAGAGCTTCGGGAAAAAACAGTCAACCGGTTGTCGGATGTTTTGACATTTATCCAAAAAGGCATGAAAGGCGTCCCATCGGGAGACGCCGTGTTGTACCGGCGACTGTTGGAGAAGCTGGATGTTTCTTTGGCGAAGGAGCGATTGCGCGCTGCGCTGATGCAATTTGATCGCGCCCAGATTTTTACCATCCATGGCTTTTGCCAACGCATGCTGTTTGAAAACGCCTTTGAAACAGGGATGGAATTTGGACTGGAGCTTGTCACCGATAACACGGAGTTCTTTGCAACGTTGGCTAAAGATTTTTGGATTGCGTTTTGTGCGCAGCAGTCGCCGCTGCTTATTGCGCTGCTTCACAATCATCAGGTGAATGTGGCCAATCTGGCCCAACTGGCGAAAACGGTGTACAGCAAGCCGGATTTAAAACTGGTGGTGCGCATGGTGCGGGACGATGCCGAAGCAGAATACATGGCCGCGTATCACAACGCGCGACGTCTCTTTGAAGCGTGCGCTGACCGATTGGAAGGAGTGTTCCGTCTGGCCAAAGGAATTAATCGGCGCCGCTACTCAAAGAGTTCGGTGCCAAGGTGGATGAACGCTACTCGGTTGGCATTTGCCGAGGAAACCCCGTATGTGGTCATTGGTGAAAAGGACGACGTGGCCAGGTTTGCATGGTCCGCCCTGACTGAGGACGCCACAGACGATTTTTCCATAGACGATGCTGAGTTTTTTAAAGCCGTGGATATGTTGCTCCAGGCGGGGGCATATCTGGAGCGCAAAGTGGAGGACCTGCATCGCATTTTTGTCACTTATGTGGCCGAAATCATGCCCCGGCGCAAGGCACAGCAGGGTGTGGTATTTTTTGACGATTTGCTGCTGGATTTGCGACGGGCGCTCGAAAGCGACAAAAGGGAGCGGTTGCAGCAGATTGCGGCGCTTCGCTATTCGGCGGCCCTTATCGATGAGTTTCAGGACACTGACGCGACGCAATATCACATTTTCGATGAGTTGTTTGTACAGCAGAAAATTCCGTTTTTTATGATAGGCGATCCCAAGCAGGCGATTTATGGGTTTCGCGGTGGCGACATATTTGCCTACATGCGTGCGGCAAAAAGCGTACAGGATAATACCTGGTCTCTGGGGACCAACTGGCGGTCGTCAAAGGATTTGGTTGTGGCCGTGAACCAATTGTTTAGCGCTGTTCGCAATCCATTTTTGTACGCGGAAATCGGATTCCATCCAGTGGCGGCGCATCCAGGGAGCGAGAGCATCTTTTCATGCAATGGACAACCGGCGTCGGGATTTCAATTTTTGTTCTGCCAAAGAACCGATGACAATTGTGGGAAGAATAAAAATGGGGAGTGGAAACAATTGTCGTCGGGGGATGAACTTCATATTCAGCGCACCTGCGGCGATATGGTGCAACTGCTCAGCGGCGCCTGCCATCTTGGAGATACTGCCATTGAACCTCAGGATGTCGCTGTGCTGGTTCGCTCCAACAAACAGGCCAGAACCATGCGGGATGCATTGGCGCGGTATGGTATTCCCGCTTCTGTGAGTCAGACCGAGTCTGTGATGGAGACGGTTGCCGCCGATGAGTTCTATCAGATATTAGAGGCCGTCAATACGCATGATGTGTCGCTGATAAAAGCCGCTTTATCCACGGTGGCCTTTGGGGTGAAAGGTGAGGCCCTGTTGCACCTTGTGTCGGACACGGAGCGACTGGACAAATGGCAGACCGAGTTTATTCGATTGAGGCGGATGTACGAAGGCTATGGAATAGTGGCGTTCACAGAGGCATTGCTGCAGTTGGAGGTGGTGTCCGGTGACGGTGGACTCAAAGCCCGAGTGCTCAATCAGGGAGAGATGCCGTATCTTGACGACATGATGCAGCTCGTGTCTCTTTTTCGGGAACAGTTTTTTGCGCGCCGTGTACCGTTTGAACAGTTGCTGCATCAAATGACTCTATGGCTGCAGCAACTGCCGGCGGAGAAGGGATTCGCCCGTTATAGCGAAGATGACGCCGGTGTGCAGATAGTGACGATTCACAAGAGCAAAGGGTTGCAATACAAGGTGGTTTACCTGCCATTTCTTTCGCTGGATGGCGGTTCCCGGAAAAAGGAAATGCTGCTTTACCACGATGAGTCCGATGGAAATGTGGAGGTCTGCGATTTACGGATGCAACGGGATGACGATACGGCGGCTCAGCAAAAGGCAAAGGAAGATCGTGCGGAGAACATGCGGTTGCTGTACGTGGCGCTAACGCGAGCGGAACAGGTGTGTAAAGTGGTGTTTGGCGGATTCAAGGGAATGGAGAAAACCCCATTGAGTCGATTGTTGCTGGGGGCGGATGAAGACATTATCTACCGAATGGACGATGCGGCGCTCATGGAGAAGCTGGCTTTATTCTGTGAAAAAAGCGGTGCAGTGGTGCTTGAGGATGGGTATGACGCCATTGATAACGTTGCAGACGGCACATCTGTGTTGGCAACGATGCGTGCCAAAATCCCTCTACCCCCCTTTGTAAAAGAGGGAACGACTATCTCCCCCTTTGAAAAAGGGGGCAGGGGGGATTTCGGCGGGATTTTCGATACCTTCGAGCCGCTTCAGTTTCACCCCTTCAATTACACCGCTGCACCAACGCCTCAGCGCGCCAGTTTTTCAAGCCTCGTGCATGGCGCGTCATTGATTGACAGCACAAAAGAAGATGAATGGTCGCTGGAGCGAACCGACGCGAGGGATAACACGTTTGTTGAAAATGAAATAGTCAACGCTTCCGCCAGTTCGGTGTTTTCCGATTTTGAAACCGGTTTTTTGGGCATGAATCCAGTGTTTGGCAGAGGACCGGTTTTTGGGAATCTTGTGCATGACATCCTTGAACGGCGCATGACATTGGCCGATGAAACCGCCCCATTGAAGAATACGGTTCGAGAGATGCTGGTGAAGTACGGATTTGCCGATGAGATGCCTTTGGCGGATACAACGCGTTGGATCGCGGATATTTTAAAAACGCCGCTCATACACAATGGGGTGTGCACGCTTGAAACTCTCAATGGTGTTTGCGTGCCGGAGATGGAATTTGTTATGCCTGTGGCCAGAGGCGCTACCTTTTCAAACGTCAGGCTCAGCGCCGCAATGGGAATAAATGCCAAAGGTGCGTTTGCCGACTACGTGCAGACAGTACGGGAGCTGCCGTTTTCGCCTTTGTTTGGCCATCTGAAAGGTTTCATTGATTTGGTCTTTGAACACGACGGTCGCTATTTCATCGCGGACTACAAAACCAATGACCTTGGAACTCAAAAAGAAAATTACGCCCCGGATGCGTTGCAAACCGACATGGCGCACCATCACTATTTTTTACAATACCATTTGTACACGCTGGCGCTGCATCGGTATTTACGCCATCACTTGACCAGCTACGCGTATGAAACCCATTTTGGCGGCGTGTTGTATCTGTATGTGAGAGGTATATCCTCAATAACGGGCCCCCAATACGGCATTTGGTATGACTGTCCGCCTCTGACGCGTGTTGCCGCGCTGGACGCGTTACTGCAGGATTTGGAAGGCGGCACAGAATGAAACGCGAGCACGGTCCATCTGAAGATTTTTTTGCGCCCATTGATGTGTATTTCGCCCGCACGCTAATGACTGTTGCAAACGAAACCAACCCTTTGGTGGAACATGTCATACGGATGGTATCTCATGCCGCTCGTAACGGCGATGTATGCGTGCATTTGGTGGGCGCAGATATTGTGGAACGATATCCTGTTCCAAAGGAACTGTTTGCGCCGGTAAATGCGTGGCGACGCGCGCTTGAAGAGAGTTCACTGTTTGGCGATGGAAGCACCGCTGCCCCGCTGGTGCTGGATGACAGTGGCCGAGTGTACCTGCAACGATTCTGGCGCGCCCAGTCGCATCTTTTGGAGCGGATCGTCGAAAAAAGTGTGTCCCCGGACACATTGATAAAGACCGACGATACTGAAGCGGCGCTGGTATTGGCGGCCCACTCCCGATTTATGGTGGTGACCGGTGGGCCTGGCTCGGGAAAAACCACGCTGGTGGCCACTGTTTTGGCATCGTTGCTTAAACAGTCTTCGCAATTGCGCATCGCGGCGTGTGCGCCAACGGGAAAGGCAGCGGTTCGATTGAGGGACGCCATGGAGAACTGCCGGACGTCCGATGCGTTTAGAACGCGCTTTTCGCCTGCGGTATGTGATGGGTTGCCAGGAACAGTTTCCACCATTCATAAATTGTTGTCCCCCATCGGGACAACCGGGCGTTTTCGTTATACGCGCGACAAAACGTTGCCCGTTGACGTGCTTGTTGTGGATGAGGCATCCATGGTGGACCTCCGGCTGATGTCCGCATTGTTTGACGCAGCGCCCAGGGAGGCGAAGGTCATTTTGCTGGGCGATCAATACCAGCTTAGTTCCATCGAACCCGGACGGGTATTGGGTGATATTTGTTTTGGCGCCACACTTGAGGCGCCGGTGCAAAATGCAGCGGTGGCGCGTTGTGTTGTTTCATTAAATACGAGTTACCGATTTACCATGCAAAGCAGTATTGGACGCCTGGCGAAAGCCATTAACGCCGGCGATGCGAACGCTGTGGTGGAGATTGCCACCAGACCCAACGACACGGAAATATCTTTTGTGGACGTGAGAAATAAAGGGGCAAAGGCTAGCCTGACAGAGTTGGCCGAGCAATTGTATACACCGTATATACACGAACGAACTCCGGAATCCCGGTTGGCCACGTTCGAAAAAGCCAGGCTTTTATGTTCGGTAAATCATGGTCCGTTTGGTGTGGAGACGTTGAATCGACTGGTGGCGCAAAAGCTGGCTGCAGCTGGCCTTGTTCACGCTGTGGGGGATGTGTATGAGCATCAACCCGTGATTATCACCCAAAATGACTACAGCGCATCGCTTTTCAATGGCGACGTTGGCGTGATCTGCAAAGACTCGGGTCGGTTGATGGGCGCCTTTCGGGATGATAATAACAGCGTCCGGAAGCTGCCGGTTTCCCTGTTGCGTCATTTTCTTCCCGCCTATGCCATGACCATTCATAAATCCCAGGGGAGTGAATTTGATCATGTGGTGATTGTTTTGCCTGCCGATGAAACACTGGTTCAGTCGTCAATTTTCAGCCGCGAATTGCTCTACACCGCTGTGACGCGCGCACGAAAAAAGCTGACCCTCTTTGCCACAGAACAGGCACTTCGCCACTGTGTGGATCATCCCACCAGACGTGCGTTCTCCCTTGGACATCGGTTGTGGGGAAGGGAAGAGCGCGACGAGTGAACTGGGAGTTCTCGGTACATTATTGATTAAAATACAATTGGATGAGCTTCCGATGTTAGTCGGAAAACGAACAGCTTTGCGTGCGTTTTATTTAGACATCCTCGGTGTGGGACTACGGAGAGATGATGAGTATAAAAACTGAAGGTTATTGTCTTTATCGTTACAAAAATGAACAGGATGAGGCCGTGTATCTTTTGACCCGAATCGTCCGGCCGGAGTATCCACTGTCGTTGTGGCAGGCTGAAAGCTGGGCATTCCAGGTTTATGAACGGACCAGACGTCGATTGGTGCAGCAATTTGAACGTTCAGAAACGGGAATGGGCCTTGGATACATGGGGCAGGTGGGAGAATGGGTTGGCGGCAGTATCGACAGCTGTGTGCTGGCGTCGGCGAAGCCCTTCTCCGTTCATCGGCTGTGGTATTCCACGGATATGCATTATCCCTGTCTGTTTGGTTTTGAAATATGTGATACAGAAGAAGCGTTCTGGCACAGCATGTCAAAGTGCGAGTTGGCGGGGATCGTGGCAGCGGATTTAAATCGTCCCGCGAGGCAGATAGTTGCTTTTTTTCTTGGTGACGATACATATGCGGAAGGGACATTCCCATACACCCATCTCGGTAAAACGGGCAGTTTCGGTGCGGGGGAGATGGCATCGACGCCACGTCGTGGGACTGTTCTGCAATTGGGCGAGCGCTCGGAGGTCACGGAGGCGGGACTAACCAATATGCTGTACTTCGACCTCGGCCAGAGCCGCGAATAAGACATCCCTTTTGTACCAGGTCCAGCAGGTCGCGTTGCGCTGTCGCATGACTGGTTTGGGTTATTTGAGTATATTCCCGATTGGTCATGGGCAGTGATTTCCCTCCCAGCAACGCGTCGAGCATTCGGTTCAACACGATACTCTGTCGTTTTTTTAACGGGAATTGGCCATGCTCCCGCCAGAACGCTGCCTTTATCTGCTGAAATGCGACACGGATATTCCCCTGGTTCAGCGCCTCCTGAAGCGTTTTCAAAAACCATTCCAGCCATGGTGTAATATCCCCGTCACCTAACGTTACTTTTTCCAGTATCTGACAGTAATCGCTGTGGTGTTGCATCATCTGCGCAGCCATGCTGTAGGCGCGTATAGATGTCTGCTCGTCTTCGGCAAGTGCCATATCCGTGAGTACACGGGCCAAACGACCGTTTCCATCGGCAAATGGTTTGATAGCTGCAAAATGAAGGTGCAACACTCCCGCACGAATGATTCCATCGATGTCGTCGATGCTGGTGGCGAAATGGTCAAAAAAATGCATCATTTCTGTCGCCACGCGGGAAGATGGCGGCGGCTGATATGCCGAGCGACATTCTGCCGAAGGGTTTGGGGCAGGGGAGTCGTCATGATTGCGATATTGTCCCACTGGAATGGGCGTCATTCCGGAGTATCCGGTGGGAAACAATGCTGCATGCCACGAAAATAATCGGGAAGGCGTTAATTTTGAGCGATAATTTTGGGTGGCGTCCCACGTTATCTCCAGCGCGCCATCCCCATAGTGATTCATTAATCGTGTGTCGCACTGATGAGGCATGCCCACTTTTTGCGCCACAGCGGAATGAACCGAATTTGCATCCATCCCGAATCCATTATGTGGCCAGAGGTGTGCAGTGGATTGCAACAACGTGTCCGTCACGATGTGTTGACGTCCTGCCTCGTCCAGACTCTGAATCCCCGCCAGCAGCTGTCCCTGATACAGTCGACATCTTCCTAAAAGTGAAATGAGTGCCCCGCCGTTCCACTCAAACAGCGGCCATGATTCCGATTGCCAAATGTATTTATGTTGTGCGCTCATCTGCTGTTTTCTGCCCGAGTCATTGCTTTTGTGTAAACGGCTCATATCTGGAGTTGATTAAGGGGGCGTCGCTGTTTGGGGCAGATAGTTGTTTGAAATAGGAGCAATAAAACGCTCATAAATTGAGTTGAATAACAGGTTGTTTCAACTCAGACTGAACGTTGCCGTTTGGATGGTGAGACAGAAGGGGCATCGTGAGATGGGACCGGTACGTGTGATTATATTTCGAAACCGAAAGATAGTGCCGCCGTCCACCAGAAGTATTGCGCCTTAAATTCCCATACACCATTAAATTCAGGCATCATGTGAAATCGAGGTGTAAATTGAACTTTTACACCAACCATGCCTCCCAGCATGCCATCTGCCGATGATTCCGAGTACACATCCGAGTCGCTCTCACCGTCTTCATAGTCCGTTCCACCACTGACGGCGGCCACCAGAAAGCCGGGTTTGGGACCAATTGTGACGGTAATTTTATCGGTGGTCACCACATCAAACAGCAGCGGCAACCAGAAAGTGCCAATGAATACCTGGCTGTCACCAGCAGCAAAGTAGGATGCGGTGAACGCCGGGTCCATGGACAGTGCGAACTTTGGCTTGTCGACGAGCAACACGTTAAAGTCCATTTCTGCGCCGATGAGGTATAGCTTGACCCCCATATCAAAGCGGTCGCTGAATCCATGACGAAACTGCCCTTCCACCGAAGGCACAGCAAGATCCACGTCTGTTTCGCCAACTGTATTGCCGTCACTATCCACTATCTTTTCATTGGGTGCCGCCAGACCCACCATCACTGGCACCACGGATATTTCGTTGCTGCCGGGGGTGATGGGTCTGGCTGTATGCAATGTGCTGGTGGAGAAGCATCCAGCGAATGAGAAAAGGGAGAGCGCCAGTAATAACAGAATTTGGAAATCTGCTTTGTTTGAGCAATTTTTATCGGTTACAGGGATGGATGGGGTTGTGTGACGTGTGTTTGTATTCTTCATTTTCATGGCCTTTCGAAGGTTGTTTGGTCATTCCACTGCCTGCGACAACCTTGTGCCAGGCAGTAAAGCCCCCCCTACTCGGCCGTTTTGGGAATTTGCAAAAAAAATGAAAAAAGTTGGATTTTATTGACTGCGCCTCCGCTGCCGTGCTTGTCCAGTTGACTCGGGTCCAGGTGCGGGGGCAGTTATAAATGGAAATTTCAGATGAAAAAAGAAGGACTATTCAACCACGATAACATCGTCTGCATTGCACGCCAGTTCGATGTCCACGTTTTGGATATCCTGCGTCTGTAGGGTGTTGCACGCCTGCTCACACAGCTTGATGGCGGTTTTAGTGTCGTCGCGCCATGACCAGCCGACACCGCTTTCACAGTCGTTGGCATTTCTGGGGACGGTGGTGCCGTCAAAGGACAGAACGACTTTGTCGTAGTCCACTTCATCCTTGTCGAATGTGCCAACTTCAAAATCGCAGCTGACCGCAACCGTTTCGGCGATGGACCGCAATGCGTTTGAAAGTGCAGTGCCATCATCCGCGTTTATGTATTGTGAAAAATGCGTGCCGCCGTTGCTGGCGATGGCATTTAGCTCAGTCGGAGATGCGCCGCTGCCAAAACCCACCGCAATGGTTTTAATATTTTTGTGTTTAAAGAGTATGGCGGTGAGTTCCCCAAGCGACTGAATGATGTTGGGCGAAGAGTAGATTTTCGGGGAATCCGGCGGAGTTACGATTTTTTCCGCAAATCCATCGGTTATGACTACCAGATAACTCGGGCCTGCACCGTCGAGGAACACAGGTGCATAACTTTGTGGAATTTGATTATCCGGATGTACCCTTGGAATCAGTGTGGTCATGCCCCTGTCGGTATCTGTCATGTAGATGGCATCCAGCTCACAACATTTTTCGGCGATACCTGTACATGTTCCGGTGACTACCGCACCACCAAGGGCATTGCATCCCGTTGAGCAAACATGCGGGCACTTATCTGTGTCTGGATTGTCGGTCGCAGTATCCGTGTCACTATCAGTTGTCGTATCGGTATCCACTGCTGTGATGGAATATGTATACTCAATGGCATATTGCTTCATTGCAATATAAAGGGGTGTACCGCCACTGGCGGATAATGTGTCGAGGGACGAAAGAATTGTTTCTGAATTGCCGGGAGCGACATCCAGCAGTATCTTACTGGCAACGTCGCTGCTTGTGTTGGACGGGAAAACATCCATTCCAAAAGATATGTCATCGTCGTAGGTGGTGACAATTGTATTGACAGCGCTTACAGCTGTCGTCCACATAGTGCCGGACATGGAACCTGATTTGTCCAGCAAAATGACCATTCTTGGTTGAATTCGGTTGAGTTCAGTGGACACTTTTTCACATACCTCAAAGTTGGTGTCAGATGCGGTGTCAAAGCTTGAATCGGTGGATTTGGTGTAATCGCCAAAAGGCCAGTCGCTCCAGGTGGACGTTTCTGAATCGATAGCAGTGTTGGTGTCTGTCTGACTGTCCGTGTCTATGGACGTGTCCGTGCCACTGAGTGTATCGATGACGTCACTGCCACTGTCTGTCGCAAGGATATTGTCTGTCGCTGTGAGGATATCGGACGAAGAAGCGGTATCACGACGAGGGGTGTTGCTTTTGTCATCGGCATCGTTGTTGCTGCATCCAGTCAATCCAATATTGCCAAAGAGAATTGTTGCAATTAATGGAATAAGTATGTTGTGTTTCATGGGTATAACTTCCTATTGGGTTAAATTTTTTTGAGGTCCAGCATCCTATTTATCTGCACTCGTTTTCCCGGTGGTGAAGAACAGGTGGGAAACCTAAATGGTTAAGCAGAAGTAACAATGGAAAAACGAGCTATTTTTCAAACATATCAGTAGCCCAAAAAAACTGCAACAACCCTGGGACACGATCTGTTACATCTTCGCATTCTGTGTTACCTGAACCAGTGTTCCGCAAGTGGCTCTGTACGCGCTATTTGTTGATCGGGACTGGCGTAATTTATGATGATTTTTTTTCATTGGGAATTGGATTGGTGATGATTGATGAGCAGCTGATACATATCATTAAACGAAAAACCGGCGCCCATTCATTGGCGTTGGGAGAGCGGATACAGACCCTGTGGAGCGGTTATGGACAAATATTCAGAGCCACTCTTTACGGCATCTCCGCTGGCAATGACGCACTGCCGGTGGTGATAAAGCATGTCCGATGGCCCACCCCAAAATCCCATCCGGCTGGCTGGACATCGGATTTGTCCCATCAGCGCAAAGTGCGTTCGTATGACGTGGAATGTGCATTTTATACAACGTATGCCAGCCGTCTGCGAACAGAATGTCGCGTGCCACAACTGATGGCCATTGAAAATCATGACGATGAGCTGCTGATTATTCTGGAGGACCTGGATGCCGCAGGATTTTCGGTTCGAAAGTACCGACTATCATTAAAGGAAATCGATGTGACCCTGCGCTGGTTGGCGCAATTTCACGCCACGTTTCTGGGGGCGCCCCCCAATGGCCTGTGGCCCGTCGGCACTTACTGGCATCTGGATACCCGGCCGGATGAATTGCGTTCGATGAGCGACGAACCGTTGCGGCAGGCCGCAGCGAAAATAGATGGCATTTTAAGTGATGCCACGCATCAGACGCTGGTGCATGGTGACGCGAAAGTGGCCAATTTCTGCTATGCGAGACGGGGAAGTGGCGTGGCGGCAGTTGATTTTCAGTACGTGGGAGGCGGCTGTGGTATGAAGGATGTTGCATATTTTGTGGGGAGTTGTCTTGGGGAAGATGAATGTGAGCGCCTGGAATATGACTTGTTGCAGCGCTATTTTGGGTATTTGAAAGCGGCGATTGTCACCCTTGGGGGGGACGTGGATGCGCGGGCCGTTGAGGCGGAGTGGCGCGACCTGTATCATGTGGCGTGGGTGGATTTTCACCGGTTTATCAAGGGATGGACAGTGGAAAACTGGCATACCGCAGATTACAGCGAGCGTTTGAAGAGACAGGTGCTCGACAATATCCAAAAAGGAAGTGTATGAGCGAATTTTCAAACTCAGAGCTGCAGGAGTTGCAAAGCGCGGCCGTTGATGCAGCCGGAAACGCCGCGACGGTGATCTCGAAGTATCGCCATTCGACGTCATTGAATATTCGGCGCAAAGGCGAAGGTACATTGTCGGCCACCGTTGTGACGGAGGTGGACGTGTTGTCCCAGAACGCGGTGCTGGCATCGCTGGCGAATACTCGGGATAAATATAATCTGGCGATGCTTTCCGAGGAAAATCCGGACGACGGCGAGCGACTGGTGAAGCGGGCGTTCTGGTGTGTGGATCCTTTGGACGGCACATTGCCGTTTATCGAAAAAAAGGCGGGCTATGCAGTCTCCATCGGTCTGGTGCAAAGAGATGGGACGCCACTGGTGGGAGTTATTCTGGATCCGGAAAACAATAATATCTATACCGCTGTGCGACGTGAGGGGGCATTTTGCAACGGAACGCCCATCGTTCCCGCCAAAGGATGCGCCAGTGATGTGTTGACCGTGGTAATCGATCGCAGCGCATACGAAAGTTGGCAGTTTAAACAAATGTCCCACATTGCAAATCACGTGGCGTCGGAACTTGGTTGCAATGAAGTTGATATCTTTAATTATGGCGGTGCGGCCATGAATGCGATGGTGGCCCTGACACGACCGCCAGGCTGTTATTTCAAATTTCCGCGGATGAACGAGAGTGGGGGCAGTCTTTGGGACTACAGTGCATCAGCCTGCATATACAAAGAAGCCGGTGCGGTGACTGGGGATATTTTTGGGAACGCACTCGAGCTCAATCGTCCCGATTCCACGTTTATGAATCACCGGGGATTTATATTTGCCACCGACGCGCAAATCGCTACTGTCCTTAAGCGAATGCTTCAATAGATATACCAACGCCGGGGCGTATAAATTTTTTGAAATGTGGTGGCCGCAAATGCATCGGTCATTCCGGCGATGAAATCACGTACATCGTCCTCGGGCGTCCCGTCCCGAAGTGCCGTTGGCCAGTATTCTTTATAAAATCCGGGTAAATCGCTCATAAAAAACGCCCAGAGGCGTTCAACCAGTTTGGTGGCTTTTTTAAATTCGCAATGGACGGTATCGTTATAATAAACGCGCTCGTACAGAAAACGCCGGACATCCTCCAATGCCTCAGCGGCTGCCGAGCTCATGGAGATGCGCGGCGACTTTGGTAAATTGGTATTTTTCACCACATCCTGAACGAGAAACGTCAGCCTTCCCGAATGGGTTTCTCCCAAAATGGTATTTACGGATTCCGGCAGTTCGGCGGGCGCGATTACCCTGGCGCGGATGGCATCGTCGAGATCGTGGTTGACATACGCGATGAGATCCGACAACCGAACAATTTGTCCCTCCAGCGTTTTGGGCAACGTGTCATCAGGGACGTTTAGCAATGGGCCCGCACCCTTGGAGTGGTTTAATATGCCGTCTTTGACCGCCTGCGTCAGATTCAGACCTTTGCCGTCCCTCTCCAGATGTTCCACCACACGCAACGACTGAACTTCATGACGAAAACCATTGGGATGCAGCTTTTGCAGAATACCTTCTCCCGCATGACCAAATGCCGTGTGTCCAAGATCATGGCCCAGGGCGATGGCCTCGGTCAGATCTTCGTTGAGATTCATGGCCCGTGCCAGAGTGCGGGCAATTTGACTCACCTCCATGCAATGGGTCAGGCGTGTGCGATAGTGGTCTCCTTCAGGCCACAGGAACACCTGGGTTTTTCCTCTGAGGCGCCTGAAGGATTTGCTGTGAACAATTCGATGACAGTCGCGTTGAAACGCGGTGCGGACCTCGCATGGACGTTCCGACAAGGTTCGTGAGTCGGTGAAATCGGCCGACTTCGCAGCGAATGGCGATAAATCCGCTTCCTTTTTTTCCGCTTGAATTCTAAGGTTCATTTATCTGCCCTCCAGAATGTACACATCTCCGCTGTCGGTGCCTACAATGAGCTTTTGGCCATATGCAATGGCCGCGGTGGAGTCGATTTGAGCGCCCATGTCCATGCGCCACAGCACTTTTCCCAGTTCGGAGTCGATGGCATACAGATGATGATCCCATGAGCCTACGTACAAGCGCCCTTCGCTGTCCAGCATGGGGGTCGCGCGCACGGCCCCTCCGGTGTGAACCGTCCACAGCACCTTTCCCGTTTTTGCGTCAAGGGACACGATATTTCCGTTCTCGGCACCGGCATAGATGGATGTTTGTGCCGCGGATACCGCAATGCCGCCACGGACAGCGCCGCCAATGTCCTGTTTCCAGTTCAGGCCGCCGTTGGGTGTGAGACGAATTATCTGACCGCCGCTGGTGCCGAAGATGACGCCGTCGTTCGAAAGGATAGCGGGGCTGCCATAGAGAGGCGTTCCGGCGCCATATGCCCACAAACCGTTGCCGTCTTTATCAAACGCATATATCCGATAATCCTGACTGGCGATGACAATGCTGCCGTCTTTGCGAATGGCCGGTGCGCTGTTGGCGTGCGCATTGAGCAACCCTTTCCATTGTCGGTTGCCGCCGGATGAGATGGCGTGCAGGCCGTCACCTCCGAAGTAAATGACACCGTCTTTGGAAATAACGGGTGATGAATCGAGATCATGAGTCGTTCGGTACGTAAACCGAAGGATACCATCCGTGGTAAACGCACGAAGCGTGTCGTCGTCACATCCCACGTACACGATGCCACTTTGACTTACCGCAGCAGTGGAGAATATGGGTTCGTCGCAGACGAAACTCCAGCGCAGGACCCCGTTTGTGTTCAGTGCGTTGAATGTGCCATCCACGCTGCCAATATAGCAGGTGCCATCCGGGCCGATAACGGGGGACGCAAACACTCGGTCGCCGGTATGAAAAATGGCTGCAATATCAGGAAGTTGCACAGGTCCGGGCACTTTGGCGCGATGATGGTGGTCGGTGCCGCCTCCCAGCATGGTAAACGGTACGTTGGGCACTTCGGTTGTGGTTGTTCCTTTTGGGGCACTCACATGGCTCGGATCGAGCAACTCCCGTTTTTCGTTTTCTGAACTGCGATCTGCGGACGGCGCCTGTTTAGTGGGGCTGCAGGCAAATACGCCAAACAGTGTCGACGCCACTATAATGTATTTTATCATACTAACGTGAATCATCGGCTGGACCATATCATGTTTCCATAGGTGAAAAAAAAAAGCGGCATAAGTATCACTTTTTAAACATCTTTTTATGGCATTTGCATGCAAATCAGGGTAAATAGCCGCGGCAACCGGAGAGATGAGCTCACGGACTATCGGTATTGGAGCATCTGTGCAGTGAATTCGCTTTAAAATTGGACAGACTGTTCAAAATTGTTCCTTTTGGTTCTTGACACCGGCGAGATGGTGTGGTTTGGTTCATCGCTCGATTTTGACACCACGGTTTGTGGTATTACCATATTTGGAGGATCTCCATGAAAAGAACGTATCAGCCCCATAGACGTAAACGTCGCAATAAACATGGGTTCAGAGCTCGTATGGCAACAGTTGGTGGGCGAAGAGTGTTGAACGAACGCCGCCGCAAAGGACGTCGTAGACTCTCCGTTTCTACCTATACGAAGTAGTAGAAATCGGACCCAATGGTCCTCGAACCCAAAAAACGGTTTCCCAGTGAATACCGATTGAGAAAACGGTGGCAATATCTTCTGGTTCAAAATCAGGGGATAAAAGTTGTCAGCCGTTTTTTTATCGGTTTGGTTATACCAACGCCCGACGCGAAGTTGCGTTGCAAACATGCGCGCCTTGGCATAACTACCACTGGACGCTATGGGAACGCTGTTGCGCGGAATCGTACCAGACGCCTGGTTCGTGAGGCGTTTCGCCAGGGAATCATGGAGATTCCCAATGGTGTTGATGTGGTGGTGATTCCCAAAAAGCACGCGAAATTCGAAAACAGTGCCTCCATATTCCAGGATTTATCCATTCTGGGAAATCGGGTTAGAGGGGTTGCGGAGAAAACAAGGTGCTGAGCAAGATTTTCATACTTGCGATTCGTTTTTATCAGCTGGCTATTTCTCCCTGGCTTGGTCCCAGTTGCAGGTATTCACCAAGCTGCTCAAGTTATACCATGACCTGCATCACCCGTTTTGGCGCATTCAAAGGTACGTGGCTGGGACTCAAACGATTGATGCGCTGTCATCCTTTGGGCGGTCACGGATATGATCCGCCTCCTTCTCTGGAATCAAACATAAAGGACATATAAATGGACTGGAAAATACTCGTCGGAGTTATCATCTTTTTGTTCGCATTCATGATTTATCAAAAATGTTCGGATGATGGAGAGGTGGATTACGATAAGATACAGGCCGAGAAGCGTGCGCAGCGCAAGGCTGAATACAATCAGAGTAAAGTGTCAAAGGAGTCTCGCAAACGGCAGGAAGCCGAAGAGGCTGCACGAAAGAAGCGGGGCGGCAATGTTGAAGAAAAGACCGCCGTCATCGAAACCGGGCAGTATAAGGCTGAGATTACATCGCTCGGAGGCGCACTCAAAAGCTATTCATTAAAAAACGATCAATACCTTGAGCCGCCCCGCGACTGGGCCACTGGTTTAAAAAACGAGGATGCCCCACTGGAACATATTAATCTGGTGACCACGAATCCCCGCAAAAAATACTGGGCGGCATTCCCTCTGCGATTTCATATCTACGAAGGGTTGGACGGTCTGCTCCCGGACGCGAATTTTGAAATTGTTAAGAACACCAAAACCATGGCGCTCCTGCGATACGAACAGGAGGGCATGCCGGTTGTTATTTACAAGAAGTTTGAAGTCGCCGATGAATCGCGACCGTATCAGATATGGCTCACCATTCGCGTGTTCAATAAAAGCGATGAAACGGTGTCATTTCGACCAGGGGTGATACAGACAGGATTTCAGCCGGAGGAAGAAGCTGAATCGGGCATGTTTGCGCCACAGCCCAATCTGATGGTAGGCACCTGCTATGCCAACGATGATTTGTTTGCTGAGCCGTGGGAGGAAATCGAGGATACGTTCATCAGCACCAACGTGAAATTTGCGGGCGTGGGAAGCAATTATTTTGTCTCTGCCATGATTCCAGGAGATGCCCATCCCACCACCTGCAGGGTCTCTCAGGAAGTTAGCCGCGTCATCCGAACGGATCTTCAGTGGGGAGAGCTGGATGTCAAATCGGGTAAGGATGTGATTCTTAAAGTGAAGAATTACATTGGTCCCAAGAAAGTGCAGATTCTGGAGACGGTTGGTAACGGTTTGGATAAATCCGTGGATTACGGCTGGTTTGCCCCCATTTGTCGATTCCTGCTTTGGCTGTTGTTCCAGCTGCAGGCATGGGTGGTGAACTGGGGTGTGGCCATTATTTTGCTGACAGTGATTATAAAACTGGCGCTTATTCCGCTCACCAACAAGAGTTTCAAATCTTCCAATGCCATGAAGTCTCTGAAACCGGAGATGGATAAGCTGAACGAAAAATACAAAGACGATCCCCAGGAAAAACAGAGAGCCATCATGGCCATGTACAAGTCCAAAGGGGTCAATCCGCTGGGAGGGTGTTTGCCCATGGTGCTGCAAATGCCCATCTGGTTCGCTCTGTTTCGAACGCTGAGAAGTTCGCCGGAGCTCTATCGCGCGCCATTCTTTGGCTGGATTACCGACCTGTCCAATGCGGATCCATACTTCATCACGCCGCTGGTGATGGGGGGCACAATGTTTATTCAGCAGCGAATGATGCCCATGACGGGGGACAATGCACAGGCAAAAATGATGCTATACTTAATGCCGATTATGTTCACCGTGATGATGGCATTTTTGCCATCCGGGTTGACGTTGTATATTCTGGTAAACACTGTGCTTTCGATTTTGCACCAATGGATTTTGAAAAAACGAGACGAAGCCAACGCCGCGGCATAAATACTGAAGGTGTGATACACACTTGCTCATATGAAGGAGTTCCAACTTGTCAACCGAAATCACTTACGCCAATTTCGATATTTGGCTGGAAGAGTTTTTAACCGGTTTGCTCGATAAAACTGGTCTGGACGTGTGGATATCTGAAATGGATATCGACGAAAATACGCGTACTTATACGATTCAGCTTGATGGCGATGACAAAGCGAGGGCCATTGGGCGCGAGGGGCAGATGTTGAACGCATTGCAGCATTTGTGCATTGCAGCGGCAGCCAACAAAGGGCTGCACGATGTGCGCATCGTTATCGATGTGGACGGCTATCGAAACCGTCGCGACAGCAAACTCATTGAAGACGCAAAATTTCTGGCGTCCGAGGCAATTACAACCGGATCCGCTGTGGAAATGGCACCCATGTGCGCCCGCGACCGCCGCCTTGTTCATATGCTGGTTTCCGAAATGGATGGTGTGACCAGTGAGAGTTACGGTCAGGGACGCGATCGCTTCGTTCGATTGATTCCCACGCTGTAGACGGTTTCTTTTTTTCACCCTTTTGGGCCATGGAAAAAATATTCCGATGACGAACCTTTCAAAAGATGCATTGTTTGGCGCGGCCATTTTAAAGTTGTCGTTCAGTCAAAAAGACATGCAAAATACGCCTGGATTTACGTTTGTTTACAAAGGGACTCTGCGAGAGCTGGGGGTGACCGACGGCCAGGTGGACCGTTACATCAGTAAACACAAAGATGCGTTGCTGGCGCACATTGCGGCATCGGAGCGCAAATGTTGAGTGCTGCTGACACAATTGCGGCTATCGCCACCGCTGCGGGAAATGCCGCATTGGGAATTGTTCGTATTAGCGGCCCGGATGCAAAGGATGTGCTGCAAAAGGTAGTGCCTGCCGCCAACGCAATGAACGCTCCCAGACAGCTTCGATTTGGGCGCGCCCGGGATATTGAAAGTGGCGTTATTATTGATGAAGTGCTGTGTTTTTATGCCCCAGCGCCGGCGACTGCCACCGGCGAGGATGTGGCCGAAATCCATGGACACGGCGGTGCGCTTGTTTTAAACCAGCTGCTCAGGCAGGTTCTGCATGCGGGTGCACGTTTGGCAACACCAGGAGAGTTTACACGGCGAGCTTATACCAACGGCAAAATGGATCTGACTCAGGCCGAAGCGGTGATGTCACTGATTGGCGCCCGATCGGAACGGGCAGCGCGCACAGCGGCGAGACAGCTGGGGGGTGCCATTGGCGAAGCGCTGGCCGCCGAATATGATCATGTGACGCGGATTTCTGCCATGCTCGAAGTCTGCCTGGATTTTCCCGACGAAGATTTGCCCGCCGAGCAGACGTTTGAGTTTATAAAGCGTCTGACCGAGGTGTCTGAAAAACTACTGGGCGCCGTGCGATCCTATCGGATGGGACAGTTGCTTACGCGCGGCGCAAAAGTAGTGATTGCCGGCCCATCCAATGCGGGAAAGTCGAGTCTGCTCAATGCGCTTATCAACGAAGACAAAGCGCTGGTGGACAGTGTCCCCGGAACCACGCGCGATATTGTTGAAGCGCCCTTTGAAATTGACGGGATTCCTGTAACATTTCTCGATACCGCGGGGCTTCGGTTTGGGGCAAAAAAAGTGGAGCAGATGGGGATGGAAAAGTCCAGAAAGGCGCTTTCCCAGGCGGATTTAATACTGCTGGTGCTCGATGGTGGCGACCCCAAAAGCGTGACCAAAGAGATTGTGGAGATTGTGGATCTATACGAGGACTCGCTGATTCCCGTATTAAACAAATGCGATTTACCGCTGTTTGACAGCCGGGCGTTTCCCGCAGCGCTCAAAGACGCCGTTCAAATCAGCGCATCAAATAAGCTGAATTTAGATGAATTGCATCAGGAAATGTCCAAAAAGCTCTCCGCCGGCCAGGCCACCGATGTCATTCTTACCACGGCACGTCAGCTAACGGCTGTAGAAACCGCCCTGGACCATATCACCACCGCTAAAATCGTTCTCGAAGACAACGGCCCTCCCGAACTAGCCGCCGCCGACATGCGCTGGGCCAGAGAAGCCCTTGCGTCGCTGTGGGGCAGAGATGCCCAGACCGATGTGATTGACACCATTTTTTTGTCGTTTTGTTTGGGGAAGTAGCGACTCGACCCGTAAACTTTTCTCTTTGACCATCTATGTCTACTGCGCCGCCCTCCTGGAGTTCTTCTACTGCTTTCCGGGGCGTTTGATTTTAGGCGGAACCCTGTTGGAAAGACGTCGTTTTTTTTCACACATTTCTAAAAGGTGTAGCGGAAATGAACGCCCAGGTTTTCTCTATTGGAACTGCTCAATGGGCTTATCGGCACCATGAAAAGTTGCCAGGATGCGGATTTCCGGACAAGTCGGTTGCATTTTAGCCGGTTCACCAATGCAAAGACCAGCAGCATGATGCCACCGCCAACCAGCGACATTCCCAGAGCCATGGGCGCATGCGATAGTACAAAGGTGGCTGGACTGTCGCTGTCCTTGTCGGTGTCATCACTCGTGAATGAATCCTGACTAAATTTGTATCCCCAGATGGTCAGTGGCGTCCCAATTGCGGTGAGCACTGCTCCAAAGATAAGAAATTTCCAGCTCCGTTTTAACAATCGCCGCTGATAGTTCCAGTTGTGGGATTGGGTTCCGATGACCTCTGTGTCCATGACGGGCACCGCCGTAACTGGTGCGGGATCCACAATGGCATTTTGTGCCGGGAGCTGATTCGTCGCGGCACATGGGGCTGCCCATAATAGCCAGGTGAATGCTGGAATCAGCGCTGACGCAGTGATTCTTTGGTGATTACATAGTATGATCATGCAGATAATTTAGAGCAATTATAATGCCATCAACTCAAGCGCGCATTGATGCGGGTTTCGGGGCATTTTGCGCGGGGCCAAATCCAAGGCATGTAGGACAGCTTTGTTAAAAATAGAAAAAGTAAATCTGACCATCTTCTTTGCGCGGCGCGAACATCCGGTCATTCTGTGGCTCGATAAACTTCACTTCCTGATTATCGGTTATCACAACGTTGATGGCATGAGCGCCCTCTCTCAACGCATTTGCCCACATGATTCCCAGCGCGTGGGGATGTCGGCGCTTGCCGTTTTTGTAGGCGTCCTTAATGAAGTCGTGCTTGAGACTCAGGGCAAAGTCGTCGCAGTCGTGGATTTCGAGAATGTATTTCTCCTTATCCGATTTGCTTTTTTTAAGGAGCTTTTGCACGTCCTTTTCGGGGGTGGCATAGTATTGGGCGTCCGCAAACATGTATGTGCAATCGATGCATATCTTTTCGCCAAGTGTTTCAATCAGTATTTCCTGAATTTCCAAATGTGAAAACAGCTGCTTCGTTTCGTATTTACGGGGTTTTTCGTATTTGTCCAGGTCGCTGATGGTTCCCTGGCAAACATCACCATCGCCAAACCACACGTAGATATGGCCGTTGGATTCATCCCAGTCCATGCCAACAATATCGACGGGGGTCTTTCCTTTGGGCAGACAATATCTGCGCGTTTGTGTGTGTTTCTCCAGGTCGTTCACCGTCCCACTGCTAACTGTCCCGTCCCTGTACCAGGCGAAGCACTGATCGTCCGAATCCGCGAGCGCCATGCCGACAATATCCGCCGGGGTCTTACCCTGTGGCAAAGTGTATTTGAGGGGCTTTTTGAATCGGTCCAAATCACTGACCGTTCCACTGCTGACGGTGCCGTCCCGGTACCATGCAAAGCAATGTCCGCTTGACCCGGCTATGGCGATGTCGACAATATCTTTTGGGTGTTTCCCTTTGGGCAGTGTGTAGCTGTCGCCAAAGCGATGCCTGCTTAAACGGTCAAAAGTGCCTGAGCTGACTGTTTGGTCATCATACCAGACATAACATTCTTCCGTTGCCCCATTGATTCCCATGCCAACAATTTTTTTTGCCATTTATTTACCCGCTGTAAAGACATACCCAACACCTATCATGATTCGCCCATCCACCGAATGCGTGGCTTCATATATGCGAGTGTCGCGATCAATGCGATCCTCGAAGTCTTTTTCCAGAGAGGCATTGTAGGCAAAGCGCAAATCCACGGTGATTTCGATTGGGGACAGCATAAATGCCAGGGCAAACTCCCAGGCGAGTCCAACCCCACCGACAGCGTCTGCCTTGAAGCCATCCCGTACAATGGCAGGGACATCGTCTGCAGGGTCGATATCGGTTGACGCATTTAGTCCAACGCGGAATTCCGGGCCAATTCCCAGTGAGACGCGGGTGATACCAGAGACCAGACTTCCTTTGAGCAACAGCGGTATTCTCAGTTGGGTATACTTCATAATAAAGTCGACATCGTTGATGCTGCACCAGGTTTTATTGCCATCCAGCAGCAAATCCATTTCAAATCCCAGGTGCTGTTGTAAAAATCGAACCTCGCCAAAAATACCGCCACCACCGCCAATACCGCCGCCCCCATCGTTGAATGGGACACCATCCGCTTCAATGAGCATATCGGGGACACTCAGGTAGTTGCCCCCAACGCCGCCCTTGGCACCGGCTGTAATCCACACTTTGGGGGTTTGTGCCTGTACGCTCCCTGAGGCGAGCATGATGACGCCAAACAGTAAACCGATGAGTTTTAGATTGCCCGTATTCATATCCATTTTTGCCTTTCCTTGTGAGACCGCCTGACTTTCTGTCGCTTATTCATTTGTTTTTTGAGATTGTTCCAGAGATTATCACATCATCTTTCTAAAAGCGATTGTTGCCAACGAAAAATACATGAGGGGCTAAAATCATCTGTTTTGACCTGTACGGTGGAACAGCCCGGAACCCAACCGGGCGAAGTGAGTAAACTGGAGAGTGCCGACAAATGCGACAACTGTCATGGCGGTTAAAATCTCAGCATTGAACCGGCACACCTCTGGCGAGGAACCATGATGGCCAATGCCGGACGAGACCCGCTGTTTTTTGCAACACTGGCCATTGCGGAGCAGGAGTTCGATGGTGTGGGCGATAGTGCCTGCGCTGCCATGTTCCGGCTGGCTGGATGGCGGGACGGTCCATTCCCACAGATAGTTCCGGGCTCCGTGCGGGGCAAGGAAATGGGGTGGAATGTGACTATTGTCATAAAATGGTGCGCCCCGACAACTCGGAATATATCGGTGTGCAAAATGCGCCGTTTCTGGCGAATGACGAGCAAGTTGCCCTCGCAGGCTACTTTGGCAGCGGGATGGGCGTATTGTGGGGGGGGCTCGGATAAACTGGGGCCGTACGACGACGTGCAGGCCCACCATAACCTGCCGACGGAACTGCAGGCGGGGCGCGCGCTAAAGGCCGGATACGAAAGCGCTTTGGTGGCGGGGAACGGCATACTGGAAGATTTGGAGGAGACAAATGTACGAATCTACGAAGCCCATTACGGTATCATCACCGAATGGGCGCAGATGCTCATTGAGTACGGTGTTGCGCCCGAGTTGCTCATCTCCTTCGACCGGGTCACAGAAGAGATCACTCATGCATTGACCGATGTGGCGGCGGTGGAATCATTTCATTTTGCGTTGAACAACACTGTCATGTGCGACAATCGCATTCCTCCGTATGGAATGTTGTACAGCGAGGCACAACGTCGCAACGCGCTGCCGGTGCCATCAACACAATATGGCACACCGGGAATGCTGGGGATATTTAACCATTTCGACGAAGTCCCCCTGCGGGCGCTGCGTTCGGCATGATAAAATTGATGTATCAGCCCACCAGCTGGGAATACATTCAGTTTCTTGCCATGGCCAACAACGGGGGAAATGATTTCCTCGCCAACGAAGGCATGCATCTGCTCGATGCATGGATGAATACGGGGATGGCCGAACCGCGTATATGATGGCATTTGCAGTGTGGGGAGAAGTTCCGATGTCGGCGTTGGCGGATTTAAACATCAACAGGTTTGAGAGCTGGAGTATCAGTAGAAAAAGCGACCAGATTGCCATTTCGGATGGTTTTTCTGTCGGTGAATCGGTGCTTTTTTTGCATTGCAGGCAACAGATGACAGCGGTAATCCGCTTTTGGGCCTCCAAATCTTTTTAATGGTATTCTCTGCCCAAAACAGCGTGGCTACCCCCCTGCAGGTGTTTACCGACGCATCCGGAATTGGAACCGGGCTTTGGAAATTGTTCCGCAAACAGGCGAGCGGCATGTACACGATTCAAATCGATGATGTAGTGCTCAATGGGTATGAAATGGACTTCGACAACAGCATTTCATCGATTTCGCTGACAGTAAACTAAAACGCGACAGGCGCCGGTCACGTGATTTAATCGCCTTTAAAATGGCGGAATTTTTGCAGCGCTTCGGTGATTTGGCGGCGGCTGTCTCTATCCACATTGTCAATTACCACCGGTGTGATGGCGATGATGCCGGTGACCTTTTCCTGGCGTTTCTGGTGGGTACCAAAGAGCATTCCAAAAATTGGAATTCGCGATAAAAAGGGCAGGCCATTTTTGGTTTTGCTTTCCGTCTGCGAGTCCAGTCCCGAAAGAACGATGGATTGGCCCAGGCCCAGGTGCACCAGCGTTTTTACTTTGGAAATAGTGCGTCCAGGGGCGTCCTGGTTGGTATCACTCAGTTCGGAAACTTCGGCTTCCACTTCCAAATCGATGAGTTTGGCCTGCTCGTCGATGTGTGGCAAAACCGTGAGGTTGCACCCGTATTGAATGCTGCGCAGTTCCGCTGCCTGCGACCCGGCAATGGGGATGTTGATTTCGCCCCCGCTGGAATAGGTGGCGCTGTTGCCCTCGGTGGTCATCAAATGGGCCTGTTTGCGAATTTTGGCAATGCCCCGCGCCTGAGCCGCATGAAGTGACGGCATCATTTGATTCACCACCTTGTAGGATGCCTGCGGTGTGCCGGAAATAAGGTCGAGTGTAAACTGCGCGTTTCCTGTTCCAAAGTTGCCAGGCCAGTTGATGCCCCCGGCGATGTCATCGCTGGTATGAAACTCAACAAAAGTCAGGTCCAGACGAATATTGGTTCTCGGCTGAACCGTGGCGCCCACCTGTACCAGTGACAGCGCCTGGCCAGGATATAGGTCAAGTATTTGAGTAATGCGATTGAGTTCGCTCTCCGACGAGACGGTCCCATCCACAAACACGCGTGCGCCCATTTTACGAAACTGCAGTCCGGCGGTGGGGCCGATGAGTTCTTTCAATTCAGTAATCAACGACACCGGATCTCTCGCAAAAACCGAGATCGATACCTGCCGCTGTTTCCCCTCGGCGTCCAACAGGAGTAAAGAGGTGTTGCCCGCACGAATGGCAGTAATGACCAACTGGCGACCATTTTTTGGGATTTTTATTTCCACGATGCCACGGGTACTTTCAGAAAAACTTTCAATTCCGGTGGCATCCAGCACATGTTGCTCCCCGAGCACCAGTATCAGCTCATCGTCAGCCTGAGCATCCGCGCCCAGAGCGAGCGGAATAGACACGGTAGAGAAGAAAACTGAGACAATTGTAAGTCCGATAATGTTGCGCATGAGGCACTCCTTTTCAAATCAGGTTTGCCTCCTATCGGCCGTTTTGGAGATTTGTTGCAAAAAAAAGTGAAGAAAGTTGAAATTTGTCTTCGTGATTCCAGGAGTGGAAAGACCCCTTACGGATTAATCCGGAGGAAAATTGAATCTGCCCCAATGTAACTTATCGAAAATCAGGGAATTTTTGGATCTGACGCATTACCAGTTCCCCATATCAATACCCATTTCAGCAAATCCATGGCCCAGTATGACCATTCAAGGTAACCGCACCTTATCGCCACCACCCCTTCATCTTCAGGAATTAATTGAATTCCCGGTGCATTTGCAAAAACACCCCGTTCCCATACAACCTCACACTTTTTTTAAAATGACGCCCAAAAGGGTACTTGCGAAAATCTGCCACAGATATTCAGTTTTTATTTGCAATTAACACCCAGACCCACTCCTGTGCGGACGGGGGTTCGATTCCCCCCGCCTCC